>NZ_QAJK01000119.1 GCF_003852515.1 Variovorax sp. KBW07
CCAAGAATGACCCCGCATCCGCTCCCGAACCCAGGCAGCAACGTTCCAAACGCCCGAGCACAAAAGCAAAAACCCGCTGGCGGCGGGTTTCGGGACAAGTCAGCAAGGACCGTTCAGTTGCCGGTGTTCGCGACCGCTGCCGCCTTCACTTCTTCCGTCGGGCCGTTGAGCACACGACGCGCACCGTCGAAGCGACGTTGCCAGTAGCTGCCGTTCATGTCTTCCACGCGAACTTGTGCGCCGGAGCGGGGCGAGTGAATGAACTTGCCTTCGCCGACATAAATGCCGACATGGCTGAACGCGCGACGCATCGTGTTGAAGAACACCAGGTCGCCCGGCTTCAGTTGGCTGCGATCGATCTTTTCGGTTGCGGCGGCTTGCTCTTCGGCGCGGCGCGGGAGCATGTGGCCCACCGTCTGGTTGTACATCGCGCGAACGAAACCGCTGCAGTCGAAGCCGGCTTCCGCCGTATTGCCGCCGCGGCGATAGGGGACGCCAAGGAAACCGATGGCCGTGACCACCAGGTCGGAAGTTCGTTCGGCGACGGTTTGACGGACCTGCTGGAATTGCCCGACCAGACCCCTGTCGGCGAGCACGCGGGCCATCTCGTCATCGGATCGGTCCTGTGGAGGGGCTGCGTGGGCAGCGAGAGCAAACAGGAGGGACGCGGGTAGGACGAAAAAACGCATGGCGCGTAGGATATTGATGACGCGCGGTTATGTCAATTTAATCTGAATTAGCGATTGCATATGTAAGTCATTGATTTACATGGAAATTCTCGATCCCGCGGAAGAAAAAATGTAACGGTGGACGTTTATGGCCCATAAGTGATTGGCTGCCAATGGGCCTCGCGGTGGTGTGTGAAATAGTTGGCATGCTGGATTCGGTCGCTATTTCTCGCCAAGATCGCGTCAACTACCCGGAAAACCCATGAACTTGCAGAGCCCCGTGCCTTTTGGTGTCGTACGACGTCTTGTCTTTGTTGCCAGCCTGGGGTTTTGTGTCACTGCCATGGCGCAAGTGCGCCCAGAAACCGTCGCTTCCGGCCTTGAAAACCCCTGGGGCGTGGCTTTCCTGCCGGGCGGCCGCTTCGTGCTCACCGAGCGGCCTGGGCGCCTGCGACTCGTCGGTGCCGACGGAAAGATCGGCGCACCCATCACTGGGCTGCCCGCCATTGCGGCAGGCGGACAAGGCGGCCTGCTCGACGTGCTGGCCGATTCCGGCTTCGAGAAGAACCGCACGCTGTACTTCTGCTTTTCCGAGCCGGATGCCAGCGGTTCCGCCAACAGCACGGCGCTCGCGCGCGCCAATCTTTCAGCGGACGGCACGCGGCTCGAAGACCTGAAGATCATCTTCAGCCAGCAGCCCAAGGTGGCCAGTCGCAACCATTTCGGCTGCCGCATCGTCGAGGCGCGCGATGGCACGTTGTTTCTCACCCTCGGCGATCGCTTCAGCCGCAAGGAAGACGCGCAAAAGCTCGACAACCACCTGGGCAAGGTCGTGCGCATTGCCAAGGATGGCTCCGTGCCGAAAGACAACCCCTTCGTCGGCAAGCCCGGCGCGTTGCCCGAGATCTGGAGCTACGGCCATCGCAATGGGCAGGGCGGCACGCTCGCGCCCGACGGCCGTTTCTGGATGACCGAGCACGGCCCGCAAGGCGGCGACGAAATCAACATTCCCCAAGCCGGCCGCAACTACGGCTGGCCCGTGATCACCTATGGCGAGAACTACGGCGGCGGCAAGATCGGCGACGGCATCACCGCCAAGGACGGCATGGAGCAGCCGTTGCATTACTGGGTGCCGTCGATTGCGCCTTCCGGCATGGCGTTCCTGACGAGCGATCGCTACGGAGGGGCGTGGAAGGGCAACCTGTTCGTGGGCTCGCTCAAGTTCGGCTATCTCGACCGCATCGAGCTCAAGGGTGGCAAGGTGGTGGCCGAGCACAAGCTGCTGGCCGAGGGCAGGGCGCGCATCCGCGATGTGAAGCAGGGGCCGGACGGGCTGCTCTACGTGCTCACCGACGAGGCTGACGGCAAGCTGCTGCGCCTGCGACCGAACTGAACCAGCGCGAATGTCCCTCTAGACGGGGCAGCCCGGCAGCGGCAGCGTGGGAAGCATGCGCAGCCACAGGCGTTTCCACTCCGGCCAGTCGTGGCCGCCTTCGGTCGTGAAAACGCGCTCCGCGGGCAGCGCACCGGCAAGCAGGCGATGGCTGAAGGCAAAGCGGTCGTCTGTGCCATACCCCAGGTAGAGCGGAGGCCTGGCCGCCGCGGTCTGCGTGAAGCCGACATAGCCGCGCAGCCATTGCCACAGCTGTGTTTCGTTGGGCGTACGCGGCGCGGCTTCGGCGGGGTCGACCAGCGGGCCTTTCCATCGCGCAACGCCACCGGCATTGGCGATGTCGGTGCTCAACCCCCGTTCGCCGAGGTAGGGTGCGAGCGCCACCAGCCCCGCGAGTTCGCCGGGGTGCGTCTGCGCGTAGAGCAGCCCGCCGAAGCCGCCGACCGAAATGCCGACGAGCCAGATATTTTTGTAGCCCTGGCTGCGCGCTGGCGTCATCACGTCCGCGCTCAGGCGCTCGAGGATGGACTTGTCGTTGTAGTAGCCCAGGTGCGCATCGACCAGCACCACGTCGGCCGCCACCCGGTTGTTGCGCAAGGCCGCGACAAAGCCTTCGCGCTCGAACTCGTCGGGCGTCGAATAGGCGCCGGGCAGCATCACCAGCAGCGTGTCGATGTTGCGGGCGCAACTGCTTTTCTCGAAGCTGGTCGCCATGGGCACCGCGGTCTTGCGCACGCCGCCGCAGCCCAGCACCAGCAGCGTGGCGCCAAGCCCCAGGGCCGCCAGGCTGAGCCGCTTCTTCGAGAAAAAGGTCTTCATCCGGCGCAGTTTAGGTGCGCAGCGAGGCCGGCAGGTCGACCATCACAGGCTGGCCCGGCGTGGTGCAGCCGGTGTCGCAGCACTTGCCGGGCTGGCGGTTCCGGGTGATGGCGCGTGCGGGGTCGTGCGGCGCGGCGGCGGGCGATCCGTCGGCCGCGATGCCGCGTTCGAGGATGCGTTCCACCAATTCGACCTTCGAGCCGACCGGGTAGTTGCGCCAGATCTCCTGTTTCATGGCCGCCGGCGAGCCGCCGCCGTGCAGGCTGATCACGCTGTACCAGCCGCCCTGATAGCCGGCCGTCAGGTCTTCGATGAAGCGCGCCGTCTCGATGCGCTGCTCATAGGGAATGGCCGGGTTGGCGCGCAGCACGTCGGACAAGCGGGCGGCGGTCTCGGGGTTGTGGTCTTCGTCGGGGCCGGGCAGGGTGACGATCAGGCCGCCGCTCACGTAGTGGGCGATGCGGTGCATGTCGTAGATCTTCGTGGCCAGCAGCAGCTTGCCGATGTTGCTGAACACCGGGTCGGGCATGAAGACTTCGCAGTGCTCGTCGGCCTTGCCGTAGACGCTGGCCGCCACGCCGCAGGCGAAAAAGCTCTCGGTGATGGTGATGAGCTCGACCATCTGCTCGCGCAGGTGGCTTTCCTTGCCGGGGTCGAAGCCGTTGGCCTCGCACATGAGCGCGCCGGCGCCGATCAGCAGGTCGCCGAAGCCGGCGCGGGCGCCGATGCAGCTGTGGCGATGGTGCGTGGCGTAGCTGTAGGTCAGGTGGCCCGAGTGTTCCCACTCCCCGGCGTAGAACACGCGCTCCCATGGCACGAAGACCCGGTCGAACATGCACACGCCAGTGCTCTGGCCGTACTTGCGGCTGAACAGGGCGTCGCCGTGCTCCAGCTTTTCGCCGGGACGCCCGGCCGGGCGCGCGACGATGGTGAGGCCGGGTGCGTCGAGCGGCACGGCGCAGCAGACGGCGAAGTCGGCGTCTTCCTTGCCCATGTTGCGGCAGGGCATGACCAGCAGTTCATGCACATAGGGCGCGCCGGTCACGATGGCCTTGGTGCCCGAAATGACGATGCCGCGCGCGTTGCGCTCCACCACGTGCAGGTAGCTGTCGACGTTGGCCTGCTCGTGCGGCCGCCGGCTGCGGTCGCCTTTCGCATCGGTCATGGCGACGCCGAGCGTCAGGTCTTCGTCCTGGATGCGGTGCAGGTACTCGTAAAAGCGGGCCGTGTGCTCGGTGCTGCCGCGCGCGTCGTCGATGCGGGCCGACACCTGGGCGATGGCATTGAGCGCGTCGTGCGTCAGGTAGCGCTGGGCGCAGCCGGTTTCCTGGCAGACCAGCCGCACGGCTTCGAGCTTGTTGAGCAGGTCTCCCGAGCTGGTGTTGAGGTGCGAGAGCCGGTTCACCCGCTTGCCGCTGGTGTGCTGCACGGCGGTCATCAGGGGCTCGTATTCCTTTTTCAGGGCGTAGTCGTAGGTGAGGGCGATGGCATTGATGCCGGGCTGGAAGGCGGCTTCGTCGGCCACGCTCTCGACGCGGCGGCCGTCGACGAACACGGTGGGGCGGTAGCGGCGCAGCGACTCGCGGTAGTCGGCGCCGGACATGAGGGTGGCGGCGGAAAGTGGGGCGTTCATCGGGTGTTGTCTCCAGTGTTTTTCGGTTCAATTGATCGTAGACACAAATATTTGAACATCGTTCAATACTTAGATCAACGTTTGAAAAATTGATCGACAGCTCAATCTCGGCGCTATAGTGCCGCCCATGCATGCCAAGCTCCAGCGCCGCCAGACCCTTGCCGACACCCGCCGCGCGCTGGTGCTCGATGCCGCGCGAGCAGTGTTTGCGGAGGCCGGCATCGAGGGCGCGAGCATCCGCGAGATCGCCAAAAAGGCGGGCTACACGCCGGGCGCCATCTACTCGTACTTCGAGAGCAAGGAGGCGATCTATGCGGCCTTGCTCGACGAATCGCTGCTGCGCCTGCAGGCCGCAGTGGCCGAAGCGAAGGTGTTCAGCAGCCGGCCCGACAAGACCCTGGCGGCCAAGGCGCAGGCCTGGTTCGACTTCTATGCGGCGAACCCGCGCGACCTCGACCTGGGCTTCTACCTGGTGCACGGCATGCGGCCCCGCGGGCTGACCAGCGAGCTGGACCACGAACTCAACGACCGTCTGTATGACGCGCTGCACCCTTGCGAAGAAGCGCTTCGGGCGCTGGGCCTCGGCGCGGAGCTCGCGCTCCAGGAAAACACGGCGCTTTTTGCGCACGGTGTCGGCCTGCTGCTGATGCAGTACACCGGCCGCATCCGCATGTTCAGGCAGTCGGCCGATGCCTTGTTCAAGACATACCTGGCGCAATTGACACTGCGATCAGCCACCGTTGCGATCAACGAGGATGCGGCGGAGCCCGCGGCAGCCGGCCAACCCGATCTTTTCGGTGGTACGGTTCAGCCCAACTCAACCGATACCTGAAAGACACTGTTCATGCTGCTCGATGCCTCGCAATCCCAACTCGTGCTGGTCGACTACCAGGCGCGCCTGATGCCGGCGGTCTTCGAGAACGAGGCTGTTGCGAAGAACGCCGTGCGCCTCGCGACCATGGCGCAGTGGGTCGACGTGCCCGTATGGGGCACCGAGCAGAACCCGTCCAAGCTGGGCGAGAACCTGCCGGACATCCGCGCGCTGTGCAAGAAGACCCTGGCCAAGATGCATTTCAGCGGCGTGGAAGAAGGGCTCGGCGAATGGCTGCGCGCCCCGGCGAAGGCCGTGCCGCAAGGCAATGCCCGCAGCCTGCCCAAGCATCTGCAGAAGCCCGCCGCCGCGGCGGAAGAGCGCAACACCATCGTGATCGCCGGCTGCGAAGCCCATGTCTGCCTGCTGCAGACGGCGCTCGATCTGCTGGAAGACGAGTTCGAGGTCTGGGTCGTCACCGACGCCTGCAGCTCGCGCACCGAGCGCAACCGCGATGCGGCTTTCGACCGGCTGGCCGGTGCCGGCGCCGAACTGGTGACCACCGAGATGGTCGGCTTCGAATGGCTGCGCACCGCCGAACATCCGGCATTCCGCGATCTGCAAGCCCTGATCCGCTGATCCACTGAGTCGGGTCCGCCCCCGGAATGTGGGGCTGGGCCGGATTGTTCCGGTCGTCAGCTTGCTGCAAGATCGGTCTCCATAATTATGAATTCAGTTTTTGGCGAGGTCGCCGGAACGGAATACATACAGAACAGGAGACAGATCCCGATGAGCCGCTACGAAGAGTTCTACCGCCAGTCCGTGGATGCGCCCGAGGCCTTCTGGGCCGAGCAGGCCAGGCTGATCGACTGGGGAACGCCCGCCCAGCAGATCCTCGATGCAAGCCAGCCGCCATTTGCACGCTGGTTCGTCGGCGGCACCACCAACCTGTGCCACAACGCCGTCGACCGGCATCTGGCCGATCGGGGCGACCAGGCGGCGCTGATCTTCGTTTCCACCGAAACCGGCGTCGAGAAGAGCTACAGCTTCAAGGAGCTGCACGCCGAGGTGCAGCGCACGGCCGCCAGCCTGATCGAGCTCGGGGTGGGCAAGGGCGACCGCGTGCTCATCTATATGCCGATGATCCCGGAAGCCGCTTTCGCGATGCTGGCCTGCGCGCGCATCGGTGCGATCCACTGCGTGGTGTTCGGCGGTTTCGCCAGCGGCTCGCTGGCCACCCGCATCGAGGATGCCGAACCCAAGGTGGTCGTGAGTGCCGACGCCGGTTCGCGCGGCGGCAAGGTCATTGCGTACAAGCCGCTGCTCGACGAGGCGATCCGGTTGTCGAAGCACAAGCCCGACGCCGTCTTGCTGACGGACCGGGGCCTGGCGCCCATGGACCTGACTGCGGGCCGCGACCACCTGGCCAGCGAACTCCGGCAAAAGCACCTCGATGCCCAGGTGCCCTGTACGTGGCTGGCGTCCACCGACATCAGCTACACCATCTACACCAGCGGCACCACCGGCAAGCCCAAGGGCGTGCAGCGCGACGTGGGCGGCTACGCCGTGGCGCTGGCCGCGAGCATGAAGCACATTTTCGACGGACGGCCGGGCGAAACCTATTTCTCGACCAGCGACATCGGCTGGGTGGTGGGCCACAGCTACATCGTCTACGGCCCGCTGATCGCGGGCATGGCGACCATCATGTACGAGGGGCTGCCCACGCAGGGCATCGACCAGCAGCCCGATGGCGGCATCTGGTGGCGCCTGGTCGAGAAGTACAAGGTGACGGTGATGTTCAGCGCGCCCACCGCGGTGCGCGTGCTCAAGAAGCAAGACCCGGCGCTGCTGAAGAAATACGACCTGTCGACCCTGCGCGCGCTGTTCCTGGCCGGCGAGCCACTCGACGAGCCGACTGCGCGCTGGATCAGCGAGGGCCTGGGCGTGCCGATCATCGACAACTACTGGCAGACCGAATCGGGCTGGCCGATGATCACCATTGCCAACGGTGTCGAGCCCAAGGCCAGCAAGTTCGGCAGCCCGGGTGTTCCGATGTACGGCTACCGCATCAAGATCCTGCACGAGTCGACCGGCGAAGAACTCACGGGGGCCAACGAGAAGGGTGTTGTCGTGGTCGAAGGCCCGACGCCGCCGGGCTTCATGCAGACGGTATGGAAAGACGACGCGCGCTTCGTCAACACCTATTGGAAGAGCGTGCCGGGCAAGATGGTCTATTCGACCTTCGACTGGGGCATTCGCGACGAAGACGGGTACTTCTACATCCTGGGCCGCACCGACGACGTGATCAACGTGGCGGGCCACCGCCTGGGCACGCGCGAGATCGAAGAGAGCATTTCGGGTCATGCCAACGTGGCCGAAGTCGCGGTGGTCGGCGTGGCCGACGCGCTCAAGGGCCAGGTGGCGATGGCTTTCGTGGTGACCAAGGACGGGCTCGCCGCGACCGATGCCGACGCGGCACTCAGGCTCGAAGGCGAGATCATGAAAGTCGTGGCCGACCAGCTCGGCGCTCTGGCGCGGCCGGCCCGCGTGCGCTTCGTCACCGGCCTGCCCAAGACCCGCAGCGGCAAATTGCTGCGGCGCGCCATCCAGGCCGTGTGCGAGCAGCGCGACCCGGGCGACCTGACCACCATCGACGACCCCGCCACGCTGCAGCAGATCAAACAGTTACTTTCTTCGGTCTGAATGAGCAGGGGATGGGGTTGCGAAGCCCGCGTGAACCGTCATATGGTTGACGTGGCACAATGCCAAGGTACTCAGGCCCTTCCCCAGCCACAGTCGCATCCGCCAACCGGTTCAGCCGTGTCGCGGAAGGTTTCTTAACCAGCTAGTGCTTCCTTCAGGGAAGCGAAGGTCAGCGGATCATGAGCGATTCATCTACGCCCACGGCGTACACCGCCTATCAAGGCAACACCTACCTCTTCGGCGGCAATGCGCCCTATGTCGAAGAGATGTACGAAAACTATCTCTCCAACCCCGGCAGCGTGCCTGACAACTGGCGTTCGTATTTCGACGCCTTGCAGAACGTTCCCGCGGCCGACGGCACCAACACCCGCGACGTGCCCCACCTGCCGGTCATCAATGCTTTCGCCGAACGCGCGAAGCAGGGCACGACCAAGGTCGTGCAGGCCAGCGGTGCCGACTCCGAACTCGGCCGCAAGCGCACCGCCGTCCAGCAGCTGATTGCCGCCTACCGCAATGTCGGCGCCCGCTGGGCCGACCTCGACCCGCTCAAGCGTGCCGAGCGTCCCGCCATTCCGGAACTCGAGCCCTCGTTCTACGGCTTTGCCGATGCCGACCTCGAGACGGTGTTCAACACCAGCAACACATTCTTCGGCAAGGACACCATGTCCCTGCGCGACCTGCTCAATGCACTGCGTGAAACGTACTGCGGCACGATGGGTGCCGAGTACATGTACACCACCGACCAGAACCACAAGCGCTGGTGGCAGCAGCAGCTCGAAAGCGCACGCACCAACCCGAAGCTGAACGCCGAGCAGAAGAAGCACGTGCTCAACCGCCTGACCGCGGCCGAAGGCCTCGAGCGCTTCCTGCACACCAAGTACGTCGGCCAGAAGCGCTTCTCGCTCGAAGGCGGCGAAAGCTTCATCGTCGCGATGGACGAGCTGATCAACCAGGCAGGCGTCAAGGGCGTGCAGGAAATCGTGATCGGCATGGCCCACCGCGGCCGCCTGAACGTGCTGGTCAACTCGCTCGGCAAGATGCCGGCCGACCTGTTCGCCGAGTTCGATCACACCGCCCCCGAAGACCTGCCCAGCGGCGACGTCAAGTACCACCAGGGCTTCAGCTCGGACGTGACCACCCCCGGCGGCCCGGTGCACCTGAGCCTTGCGTTCAACCCCTCGCACCTTGAAATCGTGAACCCCGTGGTCGAAGGCTCGGTGCGTGCCCGCATGGACCGCCGCGGCGATCCGCTGGGCAAGCAGGTGCTGCCCGTGATCGTTCACGGCGACGCCGCCTTCGCAGGCCAGGGCGTCGTGATGGAAACGCTGGCGCTGGCCGAAACCCGTGGTTATTCCACCGGCGGCACGGTGCACATCGTCATCAACAACCAGATCGGCTTCACCACCAGCGACCCGCGCGACAGCCGCTCCACGCTGTACTGCTCGGACATCGTCAAGATGATCGAGGCGCCGGTGCTGCACGTGAACGGCGACGACCCCGAAGCCGTGGTGCTGGCCACCCAGCTCGCGCTGGACTTCCGCATGGAATTCCAGAAGGACGTGGTCGTCGACATCATCTGTTTCCGCAAGCTGGGCCACAACGAGCAAGACACGCCTTCGCTCACCCAGCCGCTCATGTACAAGAAGATCGCCCAGCACCCCGGCACGCGCAAGCTGTACGCCGACAAGCTGGCCGCTCAAGGCCTGGGCGACACGCTCGGCGACGACATGGTCAAGGCGCAGCGCGCGGCTTTTGACGAAGGCAAGAACACCGTCGACCCGGTGCTCACCAACTTCAAGAGCAAGTACGCCGTCGACTGGAGCCCGTACCTCAACAAGAAGTGGACCGACGCCGGCGACACCGCCATTCCGTCCACCGAATGGAAGCGCCTGGCCGAGAAGATCACCACGGTGCCGGCCGGCTTCACGGTGCACCCGCTCGTGAAGAAGGTGCTGGACGACCGCGCCGCCATGGGCCGCGGCGACGTGAACGTCGACTGGGGCATGGGCGAGCACATGGCTTTCGCCTCGCTGGTGGCCAGCGGCTACCCGGTGCGCCTGTCGGGCGAAGATTCGGGCCGTGGCACGTTCACGCACCGTCACGCCGTGCTGCACGACCAGAACCGCGAGAAGTTCGACACCGGCACCTACACGCCGTTGCAGAACGTCGCTGAAAACCAGGCACCGTTCGTCGTCATCGACTCGATCCTGTCGGAAGAAGCCGTGCTCGCGTTCGAATACGGCTACGCCTCGAACGACCCGAACACGCTCGTCATCTGGGAAGCCCAGTTCGGCGACTTCGTGAACGGCGCCCAAGTGGTGATCGACCAGTTCATCGCTTCGGGCGAAGTGAAGTGGGGCCGCGTCAACGGCCTGACCATGATGCTGCCGCACGGCTACGAAGGCCAGGGCCCCGAGCACAGCTCCGCACGCCTGGAGCGCTTCATGCAGCTGAGCGCCGACACCAACATGCAAGTGGTGCAGCCCACCACGGCCAGCCAGATCTTCCACGTGCTGCGTCGCCAGATGGTGCGCAACCTGCGCAAGCCGCTGATCATCCTGACGCCCAAGTCGCTGCTGCGCAACAAGGACGCCACCTCGCCGCTGGCCGAGTTCACCAAGGGCAGCTTCCAGACCGTCATTCCTGACAGCAAGGGCCTGAAGGCCGAGAAGGTCAAGCGCCTGGTCGCCTGTTCGGGCAAGGTCTACTACGACCTGGCCAAGAAGCGCGAAGAGCAGGGCACCGACGACGTGGCGATCATCCGCGTCGAGCAGCTGTATCCGTTCCCGCACAAGGCGTTTGCCGCCGAAATCAAGAAGTACCCGAACCTCGTCGATGTGGTCTGGTGCCAGGACGAACCGCAGAACCAGGGCGCCTGGTTCTTCGTGCAGCACTACATCCACGAAAACATGCAGGAAGGCCAGAAGCTCGGCTACTCCGGCCGTGCCGCTTCGGCATCGCCCGCGGTCGGCTACTCGCACCTGCACCAGGAACAGCAGAAGGCGCTCGTCGATGGCGCATTTGGCAAGCTCAAGGGCTTCGTGCTGACCAAGTAAAACCCGTCCCTTTTCACACGAACACCTTCAAGAACAAAACGGAGCTCACTCCAAATGTCTATCGTAGAAGTCAAAGTCCCCCAGCTTTCCGAATCCGTGGCCGAAGCCACCATGCTCACCTGGAAGAAGAAGGCCGGCGATGCCGTCGCCGTCGATGAAATCCTGATCGAGATCGAGACCGACAAGGTCGTGCTCGAAGTGCCTGCCCCCTCGGCCGGCGTGCTGACCGAAATCGTGCAGCCCGATGGCGCCACCGTGGTGGCCGAACAGCTCATCGCCAAGATCGACACCGAAGGCAAGGGCGCAGCCGCCGCGCCGGCAGCAGCACCCGCCGCCGCAGCAGCACCGGCTGCAGCCGCACCTGCGCCGGCCGCCGCGGCAGCCGCTGCCACCGGTGGTTCGAAGTCCGACGTTGCCATGCCCGCCGCCGCCAAGCTGCTGGCCGACAACAACCTGAAGACCGGCGACGTTGCAGGCACCGGCAAGGACGGCCGCGTCACCAAGGGCGACGTGCTCGGCGCGGTTGCTGCTGGCGCCAAGCCCGCGGCCACCATTGCCGTGCCGGCCGCCAAGCCCGCGCTGCCGCAAGTCGCGGCATCGGCTGGCGCACCCGACCTGGGCGAGCGCCCGGAACAGCGCGTGCCGATGAGCCGCCTGCGCGCCCGCATCGCCGAGCGCCTGCTGCAATCGCAATCGACCAACGCCATCCTCACGACCTTCAACGAAGTGAACATGGCCCCGGTCATGGACCTGCGCAAGAAGTTCCAGGACGCGTTCACCAAGGAACACGGCGTGAAGCTCGGCTTCATGAGCTTCTTCGTGAAGGCCGCGGTGCACGCGCTCAAGAAGTACCCGGTGATCAACGCCTCGGTCGACGGCAACGACATCCTGTACCACGGCTACTTCGACATCGGCATTGCTGTCGGTTCGCCGCGTGGCCTGGTAGTGCCGATCCTGCGCAACGCCGACCAGATGAGCTTTGCCGACATCGAGAAGAAGATTGCCGAGTACGGCAAGAAGGCGCAAGACGGCAAGCTGGGCATTGAAGAAATGACCGGCGGCACGTTCTCGATCTCGAACGGCGGCACTTTCGGCTCGATGCTCTCGACGCCGATCATCAACCCGCCGCAGTCGGCCATCCTGGGCGTGCACGCCACCAAGGACCGCGCCGTGGTCGAAAACGGCCAGATCGTCATCCGCCCGATGAACTACCTGGCCATGAGCTACGACCACCGCATCATCGACGGCCGCGAAGCCGTGCTGGGCCTGGTCGCCATGAAGGAAGCGCTGGAAGATCCGTCGCGCCTCTTGTTCGACATCTGATCCACGCGCGCTGCCGATGGAGTGGTATTGCAAGCCTTTCGACGCTCTCACGGCGTCGGAGCTCTACGCGATTCTGTCGGCGCGCAGCGAGGTCTTTGTCGTGGAGCAGCGCTGCGTGTACCTCGATCCGGACGGCAAGGACGCGCAGGCGCACCACCTCTTCGCAATGGACAGTGTGGACGGCGTGGACGGTGCGCAGGGCCTGCCGCAGTTGGCTGCGTACCTGCGGCTGCTGCCACCCGGCGTGTCGTACGAAGAGGCCTCGATCGGACGCGTGCTCACGGGCACTGCGTACCGTGGCCGGGGCCTCGGGCAAGAGCTTTTGAACAAGGGGCTCCTGCATGCGGACCGGTTCTGGCCAAACGCCGCGTTGCGGATTGGCGCACAGGCGTATCTGCAAAAGTTGTATGAGTCGGCAGGCTTTGCCACAGTGGGCGAGCCCTACGACGAAGACGGGATACCGCACATCGAAATGGTGCGGCGCATTCATCACTAAATTTTCGGAAATCAAATGACCACCAAGCAATTCGATGTCATCGTCATCGGTGGCGGCCCCGGCGGCTACATCGCCGCCATTCGCGCCGCTCAACTCGGCTTCAACGTGGCCTGCATCGACGAGTGGAAGAACGCCAAGGGCGGCCCCGCACTCGGCGGCACCTGCACCAACGTCGGCTGCATTCCCTCGAAGGCGCTGCTGCAATCGTCGGAGCACTTCGAACACGCCGGCCACGGCTTTGCGGACCACGGCATCAACGTGTCGGGCCTGTCGCTGGACATCGGCAAGATGCTGGCCCGCAAGGACCAGGTCGTGAAGCAGAACAACGACGGCATCACCTACCTGTTCAAGAAGAACAAGATCACCTCGTTCCACGGCCGCGGTTCGTTCGTGAAGGCCGCTGAAGGCGGCTACGAAATCAAGGTCGCGGGTGCGGCCGAAGAAACCATCGTCGGCAAGCACATCATCGTGGCGACGGGCTCCAATGCCCGCGCGCTGCCGGGTGCCGCATTCGACGAAGAGAACATCCTGTCGAACGACGGCGCGCTGCGCATGGGCGCCGTGCCCAAGAAGCTCGCGCTGATCGGCTCGGGCGTCATCGGCCTGGAGATGGGCTCGGTGTGGCGCCGCCTCGGCTCGGAAGTCACGGTGCTCGAAGCACTGCCGACCTTCCTGGGCGCGGTGGACGAGCAGATCGCCAAGGAAGCCAAGAAGGCGTTCGACAAGCAGGGCCTGAAGATCGAGCTCGGCGTGAAGGTCGGCGAGATCAAGTCGGGCAAGAAGGGCGTGTCCATCGCCTGGACCAACGCCAAGGGCGAAGCGCAGACGCTGGACGCCGACAAGCTGATCGTTTCGATCGGCCGCGTGCCCAACACCATCGGCCTGAACCCCGAAGCCGTGGGCCTTGCGCTCGACGAGCGCGGTGCGATCAACGTCGACGGCGACTGCAAGACCAACCTGCCGAACGTCTGGGCAATCGGCGACGTGGTGCGCGGCCCGATGCTGGCGCACAAGGCCGAAGAAGAGGGCGTTGCCGTGGCCGAGCGCATTGCCGGCCAGCACGGACACGTCAACTTCAACACCGTGCCGTGGGTCATCTACACGCACCCGGAAATCGCATGGGTCGGCCAGACCGAGCAGCAGCTCAAGGCCGAAGGCCGCGCCTACAAGGCTGGCACCTTCCCGTTCCTGGCGAACGGCCGCGCACGCGCGCTGGGCGACACGACCGGCATGGTCAAGTTCCTGGCCGATGCCACGACCGACGAGATCCTGGGCGTGCACATGGTGGGCCCGCAGGTCAGCGAGCTGATCTCCGAAGCCGTGGTGGCCATGGAGTTCAAGGCCAGCGCCGAAGACATCGCACGCATCTGCCACGCGCACCCGTCGCTGTCGGAAGCCACCAAGGAAGCGGCACTCGCCGTGGACAAGCGCACGCTCAACTTCTGAACGCGCTGATCCATTGACCAGCGTCAAAGAGGCTTACGAAAAGGAACTCGCCGCGCGCGGGTTCCACAGCGATCCGGCGCAACTGCGCGCCGTGGAGGCGCTGGACCGCTGCGCGCGCGAATGGGCCGACTACAAGGCCCAGCGTTCCAATGCGCTGAAGAAGTTCATCAACCGGCCCGAGCTGCCGCGCGGCGTGTACATGTACGGCGGCGTCGGGCGGGGCAAGAGCTTCCTGATGGACCTGTTCTTCAACGCCGTGCCGCTTCGGCGCAAGACGCGCCTGCACTTTCACGAGTTCATGCGCGAAGTGCACCGCGAGCTGCGCGAGCTGCAGGGCACGGTCAATCCGCTCGACGAGCTTGGATTGCGAATTTCCAAGCGCTACAAGCTGATCTGCTTCGACGAGTTCCACGTCGCGGACATCACCGACGCGATGATTCTTCATCGGCTGCTGGTGGCGTTGTTCGAGAACGGCGTGGGCTTTGTCACCACCTCCAATTTCAAGCCCGACGACCTGTATCCCGGCGGGCTGCACCGCGACCGCATCCTGCCTGCGATTGCGCTGCTCAACGAAAAGCTCGAAGTGCTGAGCGTGGACAACGGCACCGACTACCGGCGCCGCACGCTCGAGCAACTGCGCATGTACCTCACGCCGAACGACGCGTCGGCCGAAAAGGAAATGCGCAAGGCCTTCGACAAGCTGGCCGAGACGGCCGACGAAAACCCGGTGCTGCACATCGAGCAGCGCGAGATTCGCGCACGGCGCAAGGCCGGTGGCGTGGTCTGGTTCGACTTCAAGACGCTGTGCGGCGGTCCTCGCTCGCAGAACGACTACCTTGAAATTGCCAGCCAGTTCCACACGGTGCTGCTGTCCGACGTGCCGCACATGCCGGTGCGCATGGCTTCCGAGGCGCGCCGTTTCACCTGGCTGATCGACGTCTTGTACGACCGCCGCGTGAAGCTCATCATGTCGGCCGAGGTTCCGCCCGAGGCGTTGTACACCGAGGGGCCGCTGGCGCACGAGTTTCCGCGCACGGTTTCCCGGCTCACTGAAATGCAGTCGAGCGAGTTCCTTGCCCTCGAACGCCGCATCGTCGACACCCGACTCACATGAAAAAAATCGCACTTGCCCTGTTGATGTCGTTGGCCAGCCTTCCGCTCTGGGCGCAGTCCAATGCGGCGTCGGGCAGCGCCGACCTGGCGGCCGAGCGCAACAGGCTTTCCGCCGAGCGCGCGGTCATCGAGCAGCGCTTCGTGCAGGAGCGAACCGCCTGCTACAAGAAGTTCGCGGTCGAAGACTGCCTGCGCGAGAGCCGCGACCGGCGCCGCACGGAAACCGACAACATCAAGCGGCAGGAAACGGCGATCAACGACATCCAGCGCCAGCGCAGTGGTGCTGCCGAGTTGCAGAAGCTGGACAAGAAGGCGAGCACGCCGCGCCCCGAAGATTCACGCGAGAAGCGCGACCAGTCGATCCAGAACCAGAAAGACCGCGAGCAACGCTCCACGGACCATGCGACCAGCCGGGCCGCCACGGCAGCGGAGTCGGCCGAGCGTGCGCGCCAGTTCGAGTCCAAGAAGCAGGCCAACGCCGACGAGCAGGCCAAGGCCGCGCAGCGCCAGGCCGAAGCGCCGGCCGCGGTGTCGCGCTATGAAGACAAGCAGAGAAGGGCCGCGGAGCACCGGGCCAGTCGCGAGCGCCAGAACATCGACCGCAGCAAGCCGCGCGGTGCGCCGCTGCCACCGCCGCCAGCGCCTTGAGCGAAGCGCGGGGCGGCGCGTCGATCAGGCGACGGCCGCTGGCAGCGTATCGAGCTTCAGCACGGCAATCGAAATGTTGTCGCCGGTGCCACGGGCCCGGCGGCGTGCTTCTCCCACCAGGATTTCAACGGCATCGCGCGGCGGCTGCGCGTAGAGCACGCTCGCCAGCTCCTCGGGGCTGAAGTAGTGCCAGAGCCCGTCGCTGCAGGCCATCAGCAGGTCGCCCGGTTCCATCTTCGGAATGTAGTGAGGGTCGATGGGCGGCGGCGTGGTCGTCATGCCCAGGCAGCCGAGCAGGATGTTGCCCTGCGGATGGATGTTGGCCTCGGCTTCGCTGATCTGGCCCCGGTCGATCAGTGCCTGTACGTACGAATGGTCGCGCGTGCGCTTGATGAGCTGGCCGTCGTGGAAGTGATAGATGCGCGAGTCGCCCGCATGAATCCACGCGCAGTCGCCCTTCGGGTTCATCAGGAAGGCTGCCAGCGTGCTGTGCGGCTCCTGCTCGCTCGAGATGGCGGTGAGCTTGATGACCGTGTGCGAGTCTTCCAGCATCTGCCTGAGCACGAGCTCGGGATCGTCGCGGCCGGGCTGGTAGCGCGTGAAGAGCTGGCGTGCCGTCATCAGCACCTGGTCGGACGCCTTGCGCCCACCGCTGCGCCCGCCCATGCCATCGGCGACGACGCCCAGCACGCAGCCGGGCACGCGCGGATGGCTCATCAGCAGCACCTGGTCCTGCTGGTAGGGGCGGTCACCCTTGTGGAGTCCGGTGGCCGCGGCAAGTCGAAAGCCTTGAGTCATGAGGCATATGCGCCTGTAGCGCGTTTTCTGTCTTCTCGGAGATTCGGGTCAGGACGTATTATCGAATGAACATGCGACGCGAAAACTGCGTTCGCTCCCCACCGTTGGACTCCAATCTTCACTCCCTTTCCCGCCAGCTGATCGAACTGCGCATCGAGCATGCCGATCTCGACGCCACCATCGACCGGCTGGCCGAGGCCTCGCCCCAAGACGAGCTTCTGCTGCGGCGCCTGAAAAAGCGCCGCCTCGCGTTGCGCGACCAGATCACGCGCGTCGAAAACATGCTCGACCCGAGAGAACCCGCGTGACCGAAAGCCTCGAGGACAAGGTGCGCGAAGCCTTCGCGCCGGAAGGTGCTCTGTCGCGTGCCGCCGACCAGTTCCGCGAACGCTCGGGCCAGACCGAAATGGCCATGGCGGTGGCCCGCACCATCGACCAGGGCGGCGTGCTGGTGGTCGAAGCGGGCACCGGCGTGGGCAAGACTTTTTCGTACCTCGTGCCGGCCTTGCTGAGCGGCGAGCGCGTGCTGCTGTCGACCGCCACCAAGACGCTGCAAGACCAGCTGTTCGGCCGCGACCTGCCGCGGCTGGTCGAAGCTTTCGGGCTGCCCGTGCGAACGGCGCTGCTCAAGGGGCGCGGCAGTTACCTGTGCCTGCACCGCCTCGACACGGCGCGCCACGATGCATCACTGCCCGAACGTGGCAGCCTGCGCACGCTCGCCAAGATCGAGCAATGGTCGAAGGCCACGCGCACCGGCGACCTGGCCGAACTGCCGGGACTCGACGAGCGTTCGCCGCTGATTCCGCTGATCACGTCCACGCGCGAAAACTGCCTGGGCGCGCAGTGCCCGCAGTTCAAGCCGTGCCACGTCAACCTGGCGCGGCGCGAGGCGCTGGCGGCCGACATCGTGGTCATCAACCATCACCTGTTCTTTGCCGACCTCGCGGTGCGCGAGACCGGCATGGCGGAGCTGCTGCCGACGGTCAGCGTGGTGGTGTTCGACGAAGCCCATCAGCTCAACGAAACCGGCGTGCAGTTTCTCGGCGCGCAGCTCGGCAGCGGCCAGGCACTCGACTTCGCGCGCGACATGCTCGGTGCGGGCCTGCAGCACGCGCGCGGGCTGGTCGACTGGCAGCAGCTGGTGGCGGGTGTCGAGCGCGCCGCTCGCGAACTGCGGCTGGTTGTGGGCAAGCAATGGCCCGGCACCAAGCTGCGTTGGCTCGGGCCTTCGCCGGAAGGCATCGATCCCGATGCCTGGCAGCAATCGCTCGACGACCTGCAGCATTCCTTCGAGCTGGCGGCCGAGGGGCTCGACACGGTGAGCGAAATCTCGCCCGACTTCGTGCGCCTGCACGAGCGCGCGCGGCAGCTCGCCAAGCGCACGGCGCGCTTTGCCTTGCCCTGCGAGGTCGACTCGGTGCGCTGGGTCGATGTGGGTTCGCAGTTGCGGCTGATCGAGTCGCCGCTCGACATTGCCGATGCCATGCGCAAGCGCGTGCTCAAGATCGCCGACCCCGAGGCCGAGTTGGAAGTCGATGCCTATGGCGAGGAGATCGCGCGCGAGGAGCCACCGCCGCCGGAAGATGGTGGCCGGGCCTGGGTCTTCACCTCGGCCACGCTGGGCGACGAGCCCACGCTGCGCTGGTTCACCGAACCATGCGGCCTGCGCGATGCGGAGGTGCTGCGCGTGCAGAGCCCGTTCGACTACGCATCGCAGGCCGCGCTGTACGTGCCGCGTGCGTTTCCGAAGCCGAACGATCCCGCGCACAGCCAGCGCGTTGCGCAACTGGCCGCGCATGGCGCCACCGAACTGGGTGGCCGCACGCTGGTACTGACGACCACGCTGCGTGCCTTGCGCACCATTGGCGATGCAATGAAGCAGCAGTTCGAGCTGCTTGAAGCCGAGTTGCGGCCTGAGGTGCTGGTGCAGGGCGAGTTGCCCAAGCGCGTGCTGATGGACCGCTTTCGCGAAGGCGCAAGCGGGGGGCGCGCGGGCTGCGTGCTGGTGGCGTCGGCCTCGTTCTGGGAGGGTTTCGATGCACCGGGCGATGCCCTGCAATTGGTGGTGATCGACAAGCTGCCGTTCCCGCCGCCCAACGATCCATTGGTCGAGGCACGCTCGCAGCGCCTCGAAGCGCAGGGCCGCAGCTCGTTCAGCGACTACTCGCTGCCCGAAGCGGCCGTGGCGCTGAAGCAGGGGGCAGGGCGGTTGATCCGGCGCGAAACCGACAGCGGCGTGCTGGCGATCTGCGACACGCGCCTGGTCGCGATGGGCTACGGGCGCCGGCTGCTGGCGGCACTGCCGCCGATGCGGCGCCTGGACAACGAATCGGATTTCAACGCCGCGTTGGAAGCACTCAAGCCCTGAAACGAATCAGCCTCCCGAAGGAGGCTGAATTCAGAGGCAAGCAATGCCGGGTGTCAAGCCGGCAGGCTGTTCCGGCTTACCAGACCTTCCACCACGGATCGTCCTTGCCACGGAAGCCGTTGGCGAGGTAGGTGCTTTGCGGGTAGTTGGTGGTCAGCACGCGTTGCGCGTCGTCGCGCAGTTCCTTCATGCCCAGTGCGTCGTACGACTTCACCATGATGTACAGGGCTTCTTCGAGCGCCGGCACTTCGCGGTAGTCGGCCAGTGCGATCTGCGCCCGGTTGATGGCGGCCAGGTAGGCGCCGCGCGTGTAGTAGTAGCGAGCTACGTGAACTTCGTACTGCGCGAGCGAGTTCACGATGTAGTTCATGCGCTGGCGCGAGTCGGGTGCATAGCGCGAATCGGGGAAGCGCGTGACCAGGTCCTTGAAGGACTCGAACGATTCCTTGGCGGCCTTCTGGTCGCGCTCGGACAGGTCCTGGCGCGTCAGGAACGCGAACATGCCCAGGTCGTCGTTGAAGTTGATCACGCCCTTGAGGTAGATCGCGTAGTCCAGCGCCGGGCTGGCCGGATGCAGCTTCATGAAGCGGTCGATGGTGGCGATGGCGTTCGCCTTTTCGCCCGACTTGTACTGGGCATAGGCCTTTTCCAGCTGGGCCTGCTGCGCGAGCGGCGTGCCGGCGGCGCGGCCTTCGAGCTTCTCGTAGAGCGGCACGGCCTTGTCGTAGGCACCCGATCCGACCTCGTCCTTGGCTTCGGAATAAATGCGGTTGGGGCTCCAGCTCGCGGTCTTGTCTTCCTTGGTGGAAGAGCAGCCGGCTGCAAGCATGGCCGCTAAGCCGAGCGCGATCCAGGTAGGGACCGATAATTTGGCGCGAAACATCACATACGGCTTTCGTGAAACAGTTGCCCTCAATTATATCGACCGGCCCTTCGGGCAATACCCCTGAAACTGCGGAGGCGGCCGAACACGAGGACGGCGCCGACCCGATCGAGCCCAGCGAACTGCGGCCTTTCGTGGTGGACCCGGCCCAGCACGGCCAGCGGCTCGACCGGGCGCTCGCTGCGCTGGTGCCCGAATTTTCCCGCAGTTACCTTCAGCAACTGATCGAAGCCGGCGCTGTGGAGTTGCAGGGGCGCACGCTCACCAAGGTCTCGGCCACCGTGAAGGCGGGGCAGGCCGGCCGCATCGAATTGCGGCCCACCCCCCAGAGCCAGGCCTTCCGCCCCGAGGCGATGGATCTCGTCACGGTGCATGAAGACGAGCATCTGCGCATCATCGACAAGCCGGCCGGGCTGGTCGTGCATCCGGCGCCGGGCCACTGGAGCGGCACGCTGCTGAACGGGCTGCTGGCGCTCGACCCGAAAGCCGTGCTGCTGCCGCGCGCCGGCATCGTGCACCGGCTCGACCGCGATACCAGCGGCCTGATGGTGGTGGCGCGCACACGGGCCGCCATGGACGCGATGGTGGCGCTGATCGCCGCGCGCGAGGTCAAGCGCCAGTACCTGGCCATGGGGCACAAGCCATGGGTCGGCGCCGCCGCCCGGCAGGTCGATGCGCCCATCGGCCGCGACCCGCGCAACCGGCTGCGCATGGCCGTGGTCGACCTGGAACGTAATTCGGGCAAGACCGCGCGCACGCTGATCGAGCGGCTCGACAGCCATGCCGACGGCTGTGCCGTGCGCTGCACGCTCGAAACCGGCCGCACCCACCAGATCCGCGTGCACATGGCGTCCATCGGCCATCCGCTGGTGGGCGACGCGCTTTATGGCGGCGCACCGGCTGTCGGGTTGACGCGCCAGGCGCTGCATGCCTTCAGGCTGGCCTTCGTGCATCCGGTCACGCAGGCGGCGATGGAGTTCCGCTCGCCGCCACCGCCCGACCTTGCCGAGGCTTTGCAGTCCTGGGGGCTGGACTACAATCGCGCCTGACGGCCCGAGGGCCTCGCCGGCCCCTCGATGCCGGCCCTGCGTTGCACTCGCCGCGTGCCGGCAACGCCTCCTTCTTCTTTCATCCTTCTGAACAAGCGTCGACCAGGCGCCTTTTCCCGGATAACGCGAACCATGAATACGGCGGATGCCAAGCGCATTCTCGAAACCGCCTTGATCTGTTCGAGCCAGCCGCTGCCGGTGCGCGACATGCGCGTGCTTTTCGACGACGAGCTGGGCGTGGACACCATCAAGGTGCTGTTGCTTGAATTGCAGGAAGACTGGGCGCAACGCGGCCTGGAGCTCGTGAGCGTCGGCAGCGGCTGGCGTTTTCAGAGCCGGCCCGAGATGCGCGACCACCTCGATCGGCTGCACCCCGAGAAGCCGCCGCGCTACACGCGCGCCGCCCTCGAGACGCTGGCCATCATTGCCTACCGGCAACCGGCCACGCGCGGCGACATGGAAGACATCCGTGGCGTCACGATCAATTCGCTGATCCTCAAGCAGCTTGAAGACCGCGGCTGGGTCGAGGTGATCGGCCATCGCGAAACGGTCGGCAGGCCTGCGCTCTACGCGACCACGCGGCAGTTTCTCGACGACCTGGGGCTGGCCTCGCTCGGTGAGTTGCCGCTGATCGAAACGCCGGCGCAGCAGGCTGCGCTGGTCGATGCGCTCGAGCAGGCGTCTGGCCATCAGGCCGACCTGCCGATCGATGGCGCGGGTGACGCAGAAGTATCTCTGGATGCTGTTGCGGGGGCGGGCCAGGAAGAAGTCCTGTTGGCGGTTGCGGAGGCGGGAGTGGCATTGCCAGCCGGCGAAGTGACCGACGAAGAGCCTGTTCCTGTTGCGTCGCAGCAAGAAGATGCGCCAGCCGATGAATCGGCGGCTGTCGAAGCGGCGCCTGAAATCATCGAAGCCGTCGAGGCACAGGTTGCCGACAACGCCGCTGCGGCCGAAGTGGCAGAAGTTGCCGAAGCGCCGCTTGAAGCCGAGGCGGCTTCAGAACCAGAGCTCGTGGCAGAACCAGAGTTCGCCCCAGAGCAAGAGCTCACCACAGAGCCAGAACCCGACACCACGTCTCCGGACGAGGTCGATCCCCACGCAGTTTCTCCCGGAAAAACCTCATGAGCCCATCCGACACCGACGACGCGGCACTGCCGCCGGTCGAGCCCGAAGTCAAAAAGAAGAAAAGGGCAGCCGCGCCCAAGAAGGCTGCGGACGGTGCTATCGAATCGGTAGCGCCTGAGGCCGTCGCGCCGGTGGAAGCCGAGGAGCCGAAGAAGCCGCGCGCGCGCAAGAAGAAACCGGTCGAGCAACCCGTGGCCGACGAAGCCGCACCTGCGCCTGAAGCGGCGCAGGTGGAACTGGCTTCCACCGAAGTGATCGAGCCCGCCGCTGCCGTGGCAGTCGCCGCGCCGGTCGTTGCCGAGGCGGCTGAAGAAGACCGAGCCCCCGCGCCGGTCGAAGCAGCGCGTCAGGCGCCCCAGCCAGAAGTAGTGGCAGCCGATCGCGACAACAGCCGCGATGACCAGGACGATGGCGACGACGAGGACGAAGAAGAGCCCGACGAGGAAGAAGACGACCTCGACCGTGCCCGCCGCGCTGCCGAGCGCGAGCAACGCAATGCGTTGCCGCCGGAGCCGATCCGCTTTGCCGACGTCATTTCCGGCCAGTTCGACGCCGACGAGGAAAGCCCTGAAGTCCCACCGCTCAAGCGCGTGCTGCTGCCCGAGGCCGATTCGCCCAAGCTGCACAAGGTGCTGGCGCAGGCCGGCCTGGGCTCGCGGCTTGAAATGGAGGCGCTGATTCTCCAGGGCCGCATTTCGGTCAACAACGAGCCGGCCCATATCGGGCAACGCATTCAGTACGGCGACCAGGTCAAGATCAACGGCAAGCCGATCCGCTATCGGATTGCACCGCCGCCGCCGCGCGTCATCGCGTACCACAAGCCGACCGGTGAAGTCGTCACGCACGACGATCCGCAGAACCGGCCCACCGTGTTCCGCAAGCTGCCGCGCCTGCAGCAGGGCAAGTGGCAATCGGTCGGCCGACTCGACCTGAATACCGAAGGCCTGTTGCTGTTCAGCAGCTCCGGCGATCTTGCCAACCAACTCATGCATCCGCGCTTCGGCCTGGAGCGCGAGTACGCGGTGCGCGTGCTGGGCAAGCTCAGCAGCGAAGAAAAGCAGAAGCTGCTCGACGGCGTTCGCCTCGATGACGGCATGGCCCAGTTCGGCACGATCGAAGAGGGCGGTGGCGAAGGCTCGAACTGCTGGTACCGCGTGACCATTTCCGAAGGCCGCAACCGCGAGGTGCGGCGCCTGTTCGAGTCGGTGGGCCATGCGGTCAGCCGGCTGATCCGCATCCGCTACGGCGCGATGGTGCTGCCGCGCGGCCTGAAGCGCGGTGCCTGGATGGAGCTCGACGAGCGCGACATCCGCGCGCTGTTCCAGGCTTCCGGTGGTGCGGCTGCGCGCCCCGCGGGTCCGCCGCAGCGCGGCCCGGGTGGCCCCGAAGGCGGTGGCCGCAACGGCCGCAACAAGAAGCGCCGCGGCAACCGCAACGGCGGTGCCGGTGGTGGCCAGCCGCAGCAGCAACGAGAGATGCGCGACCCGCGCGACGAAGGGCGCGAAGCGCCCATCCCGAGCCCGTTGGGCGACGGTCGTCCGCCGCGCGGTGACCGCGGTGGCCGTGCCAATCGTGGTGGCGGCAATGGCGGTCCTCCGCAAGGGCAGGGACGCCGCGGTGGCGGCGGTGGCAACAACCGCCAGGGCGGCGGCAATCGCCAGCAGGGCGACGACCGTCAGCCAAGCGGCGCCAACCAGCCGGATCCGATGAAGACCTCGCTGGGCTACATCGGCGCCGACAGCTTTTCGCGCCAGCGCAAGGAGCAACGCGGCGGCCCGGGTGGCCGGCGTGGTGGCGGCGGAGGCGGTGGTGGTGGCTTCGGCGGCCAGGGTGGTGGAGGCGGCGGTGGCCGCCGCCGCGGGCGCTGAAAAAAGCCTGCCGCTGCAGCGCGGCCTTTCGCGGGGTTTTCACCAACCCCGAGGGCTGCGCCGGTTAAAATCAGAGGCTTTGTCGACATGTGGCGCAACAAACTCGTTGCAGTTGTGACAAAACACTTCAAAATCAAAGCTCAGAAAGCATTTCAATGGCTATCGAACGTACCCTTTCCATCATCAAGCCCGACGCCGTCGCAAAGAACGTCATCGGCAAGATCGTTTCCCGCTTCGAAGCTGCCGGCCTCAAGATCGTCGCCGCCAAGCTGGTGCACCTCTCGCGCAACGAAGCCGAGCAGTTCTATTCGGTCCACAAGGAACGTCCTTTCTTCAAGGACCTGGTCGAGTTCATGATCTCCGGCCCCGTGTTCGTGCAAGTGCTCGAAGGCGAAAACGCCATCGCCAAGAACCGCGACCTGATGGGCGCCACCGACCCCAAGAAGGCAGCCGCCGGTACCATCCGCGCCGACTTCGCCGACAGCATCGACGCCAACGCCGTGCACGGTTCGGACGCCGCTGAAACCGCAGCGAACGAAGTCGCGTTCTTCTTCGCCGGCCTCAACGTCTACGCACGCTGAAGCCGTCTGCCGACTGATTTCATGACCACGGCCAATCTGCTCGAATTCGATCTCGAGGGGCTGGCCGCGTTCTGCGAAAAACTCGGCGAGAAGAAATTCCGCGCCACGCAGCTGTTCCGCTGGATTCACCAGCGTGGCGCCAGCGACTTCACCCAGATGACCGATCTGGCCAAGTCGCTGCGCGAAAAACTCGCGACCACCGCGCGCGTCGAGGCCTTGCCGGTTCTCACGCAGCACGAATCCAAGGACGGCACGATCAAGTGGCTGTTCGACGTCGGTGACGGCAATGCCGTCGAAGCCGTATTCATTCCCGAAGACGACCGTGGCACCTTGTGCGTGTCGTCTCAAGCCGGCTGTGCGGTCGGTTGCCGCTTTTGCTCCACGGGGCATCAGGGCTTCAGCCGCAATCTCAGCACGGGCGAAATCGTCGCCCAGCTGTGGTTTGCCGAACATTTCCTGCGCAAGCACCTGAAGCGCACCGAGCGCGTCATCTCCAACGTGGTGATGATGGGCATGGGCGAGCCGCTGCAGAACTACTCGGCGCTGGTGCCCGCATTGCGCACCATGCTCGACGACAACGCTTACGGGTTGTCGCGCCGCCGAGTCACCGTGTCGACCTCGGGCGTCGTGCCCATGATCGATCGGCTGGGCACCGATTGCGCGGTGGCCATGGCCGTCTCGCTGCACGCACCCAACGATGCACTGCGCGACGACCTCGTGCCGCTCAATCGCAAGTACCCGATTGCCGAACTGCTCGAGGCCTGCAAGCGCTACCTGGTGCACGCGCCGCGCGACTTCATCACCTTCGAGTACTGCATGCTCGACGGCGTGAACGACCAGCCCGAGCATGCGAAGCAGCTGATCGAGCTCGTGCGCACGCATGGCGTGTCGTGCAAGTTCAACCTGATTCCCTTCAACCCGTTTCCGGCCTCGGGCCTGCTGCGCTCGCCGCAACCGCGTGTTCTGGCATTCGCCAAGGCGCTGAGCGAAGCCGGCCTGGTGACGACCGTGCGCAAGACGCGCGGCGACGACATCGATGCCGCCTGCGGGCAGCTCGCCGGCGACGTCAAGGACCGCACCCGCGCCGCCGAGCGCATGGCACAGCGCCGTGCGAGCAGCGAGCGCCCCATTGTTCTGCATCCGGTCCGCAAGACCTCTACCGTCTCCCAGGAGCACTGAAGCAATGAGCATGGCCTTTTCGATGACGACCGCAAGCGCGCAGCGAATGCTGGCCGCGAGCCTTGCCGGCGTCGCCGTGGTGTTTTTGCTCGCCGGTTGCGTCAACACGCGCACCACCAGCACCAGCCTGGCCGATAGCAGCAACTCGGGCAGAGGGCCCGAAATGGTGACCGAGTCCGACGAGACCAACCGCCAGCGCCGTGCGCGCCTGCGCATGGAACTCGCCTCGGGCTATTTCGAGCAAGGCCAGACCACCATCGCGCTCGACGAGATCAAGCAGGCGCTGGTGGCCGACCCGAACTACGCCGACGCCTACAACCTGCGCGGCCTGGTCTACATGCGGCTCGACGACCCCGGCATGGCCGAGGACAGTTTCCGCCGCGCCGTGGCCATCAACCCGCGTGACGCCAACACCCGCCACAACTACGGCTGGCTGCTGTGCCAGCAGAACCGTTATGGCGACGCTGCGCAGCAGTTCGCCGAGGCGCTTGCCATTCCCAGCTACACCGACCGCGCCAAGACGTTGATGACGCAGGGCGTGTGCGAGCTCAAGGCCGGCCTGCGCCCGCAAGCGGAGCGCAGCCTGATGCAGGCCTACGAGATCGATGCCGGCAACCCGGTGGTCGGCTTCAACCTGGCCTCGGTGCTGGCGCAGCGCGAAGAATGGTCGCGCGCGCAGTTCTACATCCGCCGCGTCAACAACAGCCCCTCGGCCAGTGCGGAGACGCTCTGGCTCGGCATCAAGATCGAACGGAAGCTCAACAACCGCGAGGCCGTCGCGCAGTTGGGAGGCCAACTTCAGCGACGTTTCCCCCAGTCGCGGGAGGCATCAGCGTACGAGCGCGGGAATTTCAATGACTGATCGGGTTTCGGAGTTCGGCACTTCCGCGGCGCAGCCGCTCGAGGAAGGCGACATCACGCAAAAGACGGCTGGCGACATGCTTCGCGAGGCCCGCGAGGCCCACGGCCTGCACATCGAGATGGTGGCGGCGGCGCTGAAGGTGCCGCCGCAAAAGCTCATGGCGCTCGAGGCGGACGACATCGCCTCGCTGCCCGATCCGGTTTTTGCCCGCGCGCTGGCCAGCAGCGTCTGTCGCGCACTGCGCATCGATCCCGCGCCGGTGTTGGCGAAGCTGCCCAGCACGCAGAAGGTGTCTTTGGCCGTGGCCGATCGCACCATCAAGACGAACATCAGCTCGGGCACGCCGCGCTGGAACAACAACGGCCGTGCCAGCGGGCTGCCATCGCGCGCGCTGCTGACGGTCGTGGTGCTGCTGCTGGTCGGCGCGGGTGCGCTGTTCTGGCTGCCCCAGTCGGTCTTCGACCAGATCGGTGCTTCTGTTTCGCGCCTCACCGCGCGCAGCGAGGCGGAGCCGGCTCCGGCTACCGATCCAGCTGCTGCGAATGGCCAGCCTTCGGGCGCAACGGGCGTGGTTGCGGAAACCGTTCCCGCGCAAGCCGTGGCGCCGAGCGGACCCGTCGCTGGCAATGCAACCGTGGCCAGTGCCGGTTCGGCCGTTGCCCCCGCACCCGTGGTCGCCGCCACTACTGCTGCCGTACCTGCGGCCGCTGCCGAAAGCAGCAGCCAGCAACTCGTTTTTGTCGCACGCGAAGAGTGCTGGATCACCGTGACCGAAGCCGGTGGCAAGCAGTTGCTGCGCCGCAGCCTGAAGGCCGGCGAAACCGTCGGGCTGTCGGGTGCGCTGCCGCTGTCCGTCGTGGTCGGGCGTGCTTCGGCCGTCGATGTGCAGGTGCGCGGAAAAGCCTACGATCTGAAGCCTGTCACCCGTGGTGGTGGCGTGGCCCGCTTCGAGGTGACATCGTGACCAATCCCGTAGATTGCACTCCGCAACCCATTGAATCGGCCGCCCCCAAGGCGCGCCGTTCGCGCCAGGCCAGCGTGGTCTGGGGCCCGCGCATCGTGACGGTGGGCGGCGACGCACCGGTGCGCGTGCAGTCGATGACCAACACCGACACGGTCGACGCCATCGGCACGGCCATCCAGATCAAGGAGCTCGCCATCGCGGGTTCCGAAATGGTCCGCATCACGGTCAATACGCCGGAAGCGGCGGCCCAGGTGCCGTACATCCGCGAGCAGCTCGATCGCATGGGCATCGACGTGCCGCTGATCGGCGACTTCCACTACAACGGCCACCGCCTGCTGACCGACTATCCGGCCTGCGCCGAGGCGCTGAGCAAGTACCGCATCAACCCCGGCAACGTGGGCAAGGGCGACAAGCACGACCGCCAGTTCGGCCAGATGATCGACGCCGCCATGCGCTGGAACAAGCCGGTGCGCATCGGCGTGAACTGGGGCAGCCTCGACCAGGAACTGCTCGCCAGCCTGATGGACATCAACAGCCAGCGCGCCGAGCCTTGGGATGCCAAGCAGGTCATGTACGAGGCGCTGATCACCTCGGCCATCGAGTCCGCCAGGCTGGCTGAATCGATGGGCATGGCCGGCAACCAGGTCATCCTGTCGTGCAAGGTGAGCGGTGTGCAAGACCTGATCTCGGTCTACCGCGAGCTGGCAAAGCGCTGCGACTATCCGCTGCACCTGGGCCTGACCGAAGCCGGCATGGGCACCAAGGGCACGGTGGCCTCGGCCACGGCGCTGTCGATCCTGCTGCAAGAGGGCATCGGCGACACGATTCGCGTGTCGCTCACGCCGCAGCCGGGTGAATCGCGCACGCAGGAAGTGGTGATCGCTTCCGAGATTCTCCAGGCCCTGGGCCTGCGCATTTTCGTGCCGAGCGTTACTGCCTGCCCCGGCTGCGGCCGCACCACCAGCACCACGTTCCAGGAACTGGCCAAGCAGATCGACGACTACCTGCGCATGCAGATGCCGGTCTGGCGCAAGAAATATCCGGGCGTTGAGACGATGAAGGTGGCCGTCATGGGCTGCATCGTCAACGGCCCCGGCGAGAGCAAGCATGCCGACATCGGCATCAGCCTGCCCGGCACCGGCGAGGCGCCTGCCGCGCCGGTCTTCATCGACGGCGAAAAAGCGCTCACTTTGCGCGGTGACAATATCGCCAACGAGTTCCACCAACTCGTCGAAACCTACATCGAAAAGCGCTTCGGCGGCGAGCACGCCGCCCTGGCCTGACACCTCCGGCAGGATCCATGGCTGAAAAATTGAATGCCGTCAAAGGCATGAACGACATATTGCCGCCCGAATCGGCGCGCTGGGAGTGGCTCGAGGCCACCGTGCGCGACCTGATGGGGCGCTATGCGTACCGCAACGTCCGCACGCCGATCCTGGAGCACACGGCGCTGTTCGTGCGCGGCATCGGCGAAGTGACGGACATCGTCGAGAAGGAGATGTACTCCTTTCATGACCGCTCCGACAAGTATGGCGACAACGATCACCTGACGCTGCGGCCCGAGAACACTGCTGGCTTGGTGCGCGCGGTGATCGAGCACAACATGCTTTACGACGGGGGCAAACGCCTCTGGTACATCGGTCCGATGTTCCGGCGAGAGAAGCCCCAGCGGGGGCGCTTCCGCCAGTTCCACCAGATCGGCGCCGAGGCGCTCGGCTTTGCCGGCCCCGATGTCGATGCCGAGTTGATCCTGCTTGCCAACGCGCTCTGGAAGCGCATCGGCTTGACCGACGTCCGCCTCGAACTCAACAGCCTGGGTCAACCGGCCGAGCGGGCGCAACACCGCGCCCAGCTCATTGCGCACTTCGAGAAACACGCCGACAAGCTCGACGACGACGGCAAGCGCCGCCTGCACAGCAATCCGCTGCGCATCCTCGACACCAAGAATCCGGCGATGAAGGAAGTCGTCGAATCGGCGCCGAAGCTGATCGACTTTCTCGGCGCCGAATCGCTTGCGCACTTCGACGGCCTCAAGGCCATCCTCGATGCCAACGGCGTGGCCTACACCATCAATCCGCGGCTGGTGCGTGGGCTCGATTACTACAACCTCAGTGTGTTCGAGTTCGTGACGGATCGCCTTGGTTCTCAAGGCACCGTGTGCGCAGGTGGCCGCTATGACGACCTGATCGTGCAGATCGGCGGCAAGCCTGCTCCCGCCGTGGGCTGGGCCATGGGTGTGGAGCGTGTGCTCGACCTGATGAAAGAGCAGGGCACCCACATTCCCTTGCCCGTGCCCGACGTCTATGCGGTCGTACCCGATGCCGCCGCCATGCCCGTGGTGCTGCGCACGCTGCAGCAGTTGCGCGAGGCTGGCGTTCGCGTGCAGATGCATGCAGCCACGGTCGACGGCCTTGGCAGCTTCAAGTCGCAGTTCAAGCGGGCCGACAACAGCGGCGCCACCTACGCCCTCATCTTCGGTGCCGATGAACTTGCGCGCGGCGAAGTGACTCTCAAGGCGCTGCGCGACGGAAGTGGCGCGCAAACTTCCCGAACGCTTGCTGAAGTGGCCACCTGGGCCACCACCCTACAATCGCCGGCTCCCAACATCTGACAGCGCATGGCAACCCATCTCGACCTCGAAGAACAGGAACAGCTCGACCAGCTCAAGCATTTCTGGAATACCTACGGCACCCTGATCACCTGGGTCGTGCTGCTTGCCGCCGGCGCCTTCGTGGCCTGGAACGGCTGGCAATACTTCCAGCGCAACAAGGCTGCTCAAGCCGCGGCGCTCTACGACGAGGTCGAGCGCAGCACGCAGTCCGGCGACGTCGAGCGCATCCAGCGCGTGCTGGGCGACATGAAGGAGCGCTTTGCCGGCACCACCTACGCGCAACAGGCTGGCCTGCTGGTCGCCAAGACGTTGTACGAAAAGGGCAAGGTCGAAGAATCGCGCGCAGCGCTGGGCTGGGTGGCGCAGAGCGCCATCGACCCGGGCTACCAGGCCATTGCCAAGCTGCGTCTCGCCGCCGAGCTGCTCGACAGCAAGTCGTACGACGAAGCCTTGAAGCAACTCGACGGCAAGGTGCCCAAGGAATTCGAACCGCTGGTGGCCGATCGCAAGGGCGACATCTACCTGGCACAAGGCAAGCGCGACGAAGCCCAGGCCGAGTACCGCAAGGCCTGGACCGGCCTTGGCGCCACTTCCGACTATCGCCGCCTGATCGAGATCAAGCTCAACGCGGTCGGCGTCGACCCGAAGAGCCTGGCCCCCGTCGTCACCGTCACTCCCGCAGCCCCCAAAACTCCCTGACCGCATCATGAATTTCAAGCGTCTCATGCCTGAATCCACCGCCCTGCGTGCGGGATCAGCTATTGTTTTGGTAGCGCTCCTGGCTGCCTGCTCGGGCACCAGCAAGCCGAAGCCGGCCGAGCTTCCCGCCAACCCGTCCCTGATCGGGGTGCGCCAGGCCTGGACGGTGAAGATTCCCTCGGTCAGCTTCCCGCTCACCACCGACGTCAGCGGCGACACGGTGACCGTGGCAGGCAGCGACGGCACCGTGGTCGCCATCGACGCTCGCGCCGGTCGTGAAACCTGGCGCGCCAGCGTCGGCGCCACGCTGGCTGCCGGTGTCGGCAGCGACGGCTCGATGGCCGCGGTGGTCACCACCAACAACGAACTGGTCGCCATCGAAGGCGGCAAGGTCCTGTGGAAGCAGAAGCTGTCGGCCCAGGCCTTCACCGCACCTCTGGTCGCTGGCCGCCGCGTGTTCGTGCAGACCGCCGACCGCAGCATCAGCGCCTGGGACGGCCAAAGCGGCCGCCGCCTCTGGATCCAGCAGCGCCCCGGTGAAAATCTCGTGCTGCGCAAGTCGGGCGTGCTGATCGCCGTGGGCGACACGCTGGTGGCCGGCATCGGCGGCCGCCTAGTGGGCATCAACCCGGGCAACGGCACCTCGCGCTGGGAATCGCCCATCGCGGCACCGCGCGGCACCAACGACGTGGAGCGCCTGGTCGACCTGACCGGCAGCGTGAGCCGCGTCGGTGACTCGGTCTGCGCGCGGGCGTACTACGCCAACGTCGGCTGTGTCGAAACCCAGCGCGGTACGCTGGTGTGGAGCAAGCCGGCCGTGGGCGCCGATGGCGTCAGCGGCAACGAGAGCTTCGTCTACGGCACCGAGACCGATGGCAGCGTCGTGGCTTGGCGCCGTGCCGATGGCGAGCGCGCCTGGGCATCGACCCGCTTCAAGAACCGCGAACTGACCGCGCCGCTGGCGGTGGGCCGCTCGCTCGTCATTGGCGAGGACACCGGTTCCCTGCATTTCGTTTCTCGCGAAGACGGCGCGCTGCTCAATCGCGTCACGCCCGATGGCTCGGCCATCACCGTCGCGCCGGTCATGGCCGGCAACACGGTCGTGGTCGTGACTGCCAAGGGTGGCGTGTTTGGCTATCGCCCTGAATAATTTCTTCTTTTCCCACTCTCAAGGCCCGACCATGAAAACCGCGCCATCGAAAGGCCGGCCATGAAGCCGGTCGTGGCCCTGGTCGGCCGTCCCAACGTCGGCAAGTCGACGCTGTTCAACCGCCTGACCCAGACGCGCGACGCCATCGTCGCCGACTTCGCCGGACTCACGCGCGACCGCCATTACGGCAATGGCCGCCTGGGCAAACACGAGTTCATCGTGATCGACACCGGCGGCTTCGAGCCTGATGCCGGCAGCGGCATCTACAAGGAAATGGCCAAGCAGACGCGGCAGGCCGTGGCCGAGGCCGATGTGGTGATCTTCGTGGTCGATGCCCGCGAAGGCCTCTCGGCGCAAGACCACGACATTGCCAACGAACTGCGCCGGCTGGGCAAGCCCTGCGTGCTGGCGGCCAACAAGGCCGAGGGCATGCACGACGGCACCAAGCTGGTGGATTTCTACGAGCTTGGTTTCGGCGATGTGCATGGCGTGTCCGCCGCGCACGGGCAGGGCATGCGCGATCTGGTCGAGTTGGCACTGGCGCCCCTGAACCTGCCCGATCCCGACGACGAGGCGGACGAGGACGACGTCAACAAGCCGATCAAGCTGGCGGTGGCGGGGCGGCCCAACGTGGGCAAGTCGACGCTCATCAATACCTGGCTCGGCGAAGAGCGCCTGGTGGCCTTCGACATGCCCGGGACGACGCGCGATGCGATCTCGGTGCCTTTCGAGCGCAACGGCCAGCGCTTCGAGCTGATCGACACCGCCGGCCTGCGCCGCAAGGGCAAGGTCTTCGAGGCGATCGAGAAGTTCTCGGTGGTCAAGACACTGCAGGCCATCGAATCGGCGAACGTTGTGCTGCTGCTGCTCGACGCCACGCAGGGCGTGACCGACCAGGACGCCCACATTGCGGGCTACATCCTCGAAAGCGGCCGCGCGGTGGTGATCGCCATCAACAAGTGGGACGCGGTCGACAGCTATCAGCGCGAGCAGATCCAGCGGCAGATCGAAACCCGGCTGCCTTTCCTGAAATTCGCGGCGCTGCATTTCATCTCGGCCATCAAGCGCCAGGGCCTTGGCCCGGTGTGGCAGGCCATTGCGCAGGCCCACAAGTCGGCCACGCGCAAGATGTCGACTCCGGTGCTGACCCGCTTGCTGCTGGAGGCGGTGCAATTCCAGGCGCCCAAGCGCGGAGGCATGTTCCGTCCCAAGCTGCGCTATGCGCACCAGGGTGGCATGAATCCCCCAGTGATCATCATCCACGGCAATTCGCTGGAGCACGTGACAGAGGCGTACAAGCGCTTTCTGGAAGGCCGTTTCCGCAAGGAGTTCGACCTGGTCGGAACGCCCCTGCGAATCCAGTTCAAGAGCTCCTCCAACCCGTTTGTCGACAAGGACGACTGAGCGGGGCTTGGCCGCCGATGGCGGCCGATGAGTTGCAGCAAGACCGGAAGTTCCGTCTTTTGAGAACCGTTATTTTCTCAAGGCTTTTGACCCCGATTGCTGCAGCGCAGAAACCCTGTGTTAAGGTCATCTCTCCAACAACTACTCTTGAACACGGAGAATATCGTGAGCAATAAAGGGCAACTTCTGCAAGATCCGTTTCTGAACACCTTGCGTCGTGAGCATGTGCCGGTTTCCATTTATTTGGTGAACGGCATCAAGCTGCAGGGCCAGATCGAGTCTTTTGACCAATACGTCGTATTGCTCCGCAATACAGTGACGCAAATGGTCTACAAGCACGCCATTTCCACCATCGTGCCGGGTCGTGCCGTCAACTTCTCGGCTGCCGAGAACGACGACGCCGCAGCCTGATCGCGCGGAGCGCGGCAGCTTGCTGCCGCGCTTTTTCCCTATTCCGATCCCCGCTTGTCTGAACTGATCCCCCGCCAGGAAGGCGCCGCCGTTCTCGTCGGCGTTGATTTCGGGCTGCCCCATTTCGACAGCGAACTCGAGGAACTCGGCCTGCTTGCGCAGACCGCGGGCCTGACGCCTGTCGCCCGTCTTGCGTGCAAACGCAAGGCGCCCGATGCAGCATTGTTCGTTGGCAGCGGCAAAGCCGAAGAAATCAAGGAACTGGCCGCCATGCACAGGGCGAGCGAGGTCATCTTCGACCAGTCCCTGAGCCCCGCGCAGCAGCGCAACCTCGAGCGCCAGCTCGATGTCGCGGTGTACGACCGCACCTTCCTCATTCTCGAAATCTTCGCCCAGCGCGCCCGTTCGCACGAAGGCAAGCTGCAGGTGGAGCTTGCTCGCCTGCAGTACCTCAGCACGCGGCTGGTTCGCCGCTGGTCCCACCTGGAGCGCCAGACCGGCGGTGCGGGTGTGCGCGGCGGCCCGGGCGAAAAGCAGATCGAGCTCGACCGCCGGATGATCAACGAGTCGATCAAGCGCACGCGGGAGCGTCTGGCCAAAGTGCAAAAGCAGCGTGGCACGCAACGCCGGCAGCGCGAGCGCCGCGAGACCTTCAACATCTCGCTGGTCGGCTACACCAATGCGGGCAAGTCGTCGCTGTTCAATGCACTGGTCAAAGCCCGCGCCTATGCGGCCGACCAGCTGTTCGCCACGCTTGACACCACCACGCGCAACCTCTATCTGGGCGATGCGCGCCGCCAGGTGTCGATCTCCGACACCGTGGGCTTCATCCGCGACCTGCCGCACGGCCTGGTCGACGCGTTCAAGGCCACGCTGCAAGAGGCGGTGGATGCAGACCTTTTGCTGCATGTCATCGACGCCTCCAACCCGCATTACCCCGAGCAGATGGCCGAGGTGCAGTCGGTCCTGCGCGACATCGGCGCCGAGGCCGTGCCGCAACTGTTGATCTTCAACAAGCTCGATGCCCTTGAAAGCGCGCAACATCCGCTGCATCTGCAGGACGAGATGGAAATCGAAGGCGTGCAGGTCCCCCGCATCTTCCTCAGCGCCAAGAGCGGCGAGGGCGTGCCACTGCTGCGCGCCGAGCTCGCCCGGCAATCGGGCTCCGTAGCCGATACGATGACCCCTGAGGCAGACGCTGAATTGCACGATGCCGGCAATTGATTGGGCACAATCCCGCCACTGACAAGAGAACGAAGCGAATGAATTCAAAGCCAGCGCGGAGTGGGTTTTTAGGCATGTTCAATCTGAACGATGGCCGATGGGGGCGCGGCGACGAGCCGTCCTCCAACGGCGACCGTCCAGCCGGCAACCGCCCCCCCGATGCCAATCCTCCCGGCGCACCGACGCCCCCGCCCTCGGGCAACAACAACGGTGACCGCCCCCGCGGCCAGGGCCCCAACCAGGGCCCGCCCGACCTCGACGAACTCTGGCGCGACCTCAATCGCAAGCTCGGCGGTTTCTTCGGTGGCGGCAAGGGCGGCGGCAACCGCCCCAATGGCGGCAACAGCGGTGGTGGCGGCAATGGCTTCAAGCCCGACATGAAGAACGCAGGTTTCGGCCTCGGCCTCGTGCTGGCCGTGGCGGTGCTCATCTGGCTCGGTACCGGCTTCTTCATCGTGAACGAAGGCCAGCAGGCCGTGGTGACCCAGTTCGGCCGCTATAAGTCCACCGTGAACGCCGGCTTCAACTGGCGCCTGCCGTACCCGATCCAGCGCCACGAAGTGGTGGTGACCACGCAGATCCGCTCCACCGACGTGGGCCGTGACGCCATCGTGCGTTCCACCGGCCTGCGCGAATCGGCCATGCTGACCGAAGACGAGAACATCGTCGAAATCAAGTTCGCCGTGCAGTACCGCCTGAGCGACGCGCGCGCCTGGCTCTACGAGAGCAAGTCGCCGGCCGAGACCATCGTGCAGGTGGCTGAAAGCTCCGTGCGCGAAGTGGTCGGCAAGATGAAGATGGACGCGGCGCTCGCCGAAGAGCGCGACCAGATCGCACCCCGCGTGCGCGCCCTGATGCAGACTATCCTCGACCGCTACAAGGTCGGTGTCGAAGTCGTCGGCATCAACTTGCAGCAGGGCGGCGTGCGTCCGCCCGAGCAGGTGCAGGCCGCATTCGACGATGTGCTCAAGGCCGGCCAGGAGCGCGAGCGCGCCAAGAACGACGCGCAGGCCTACGCCAACAACGTGGTGCCGCTCGCTACCGGTACGTCTTCGCGCCTGAAGGAAGAATCCGAAGCCTACAAGGCGCGGATCGTGGCGCAGGCACAAGGTGATGCCGGCCGCTTCAGCGCCGTGCTGACCGAGTACCAGAAGGCACCGCAAGTAACCCGCGACCGCATGTACACCGACGCCATGCAGCAGATCTACGCCAGCACCACGAAGGTCCTGGTCGACAGCAAGCAGGGCTCCAACCTGCTGTACCTGCCGCTCGACAAGCTGATGCAGATGAGCGGCAACAGCGCGGCGGCAACGCCCGTCGATGCGGCCAGCCCCAGTGTGGCCGGCACCGCGCCAAGCCAGTCCTCGGTGATCCCGGTGGCGCCGGTGACGGGCGACGTGCGCGCCCGCGACGGCCGCTCGCGTGACCGCGACGTGCGTTGAAAAAGGCCTAGAAGAACATGAACAGAATCGGATTCATCGCCTCGTCGATCCTCGTCTTGCTCGTGCTGCTGAGCTCGACCCTCTTCGTGGTCGACCAGCGCCAGTTCGGCGTGGTCTACGCCCTCGGCCAGATCAAGCAGGTCATTACCGAGCCCGGCCTCAACTTCAAGTTGCCGCCGCCGTTCCAGAACGTGTCGTACATCGACAAGCGCCTCTTGACGCTGTCGAGCCTCGACACCGAACCCATGCTCACCGCTGAAAAGCAGCGCGTGGTGATCGACTGGTACGTGCGCTGGCGCATTTCCGACCCGCAGGCCTACATCCGCAACGTCGGCCTCGACGAAAACGCGGGTGCCATGCAGCTGAACCGCGTGGTGCGCAATGCGTTCCAGGAAAACATCAACAAGCGCACCGTGCGCGACCTGATCTCCGTGCGCCGTGAAGCCCTCATGGCCGACGTGCAGCGCGAAGTGCTGGCCGTCGTGAAGGGCGCCAAGCCCTGGGGTGTGGATGTCGTCGACGTGCGCATCACCCGTGTCGACTACGTGGAAGCCATTACCGAATCGGTCTACCGCCGCATGGAAGCCGAGCGCAAGCGCGTGGCCAACGAGCTGCGTTCGACCGGTACGGCCGAAGGCGAAAAGATCCGCGCCGACGCCGACCGCCAGCGCGAAGTGATTGTGGCGAACGCCTACCGCGACGCCCAGAAGATCAAGGGCGAGGGCGATGCCCAGGCCGCATCGGCCTACAGCGAAGCTTTTGGCCGCGACCCGCAGTTCGCCCAGTTCTATCGCAGCCTCGAAGCCTACAAGCAGAGCTTCAACAAGAAGAGCGACGTGCTGGTTCTCGACCCGTCGTCGGACTTCTTCCGGGCCATGCAGGGCTCGGGATCGGCCACCAGCGCACCTCGCCGCTGATTCGTTCGGAGCCGTGAGCGCCGACACTTTCTGGAGCGCGCTGGCGCTCGTCCTGGTGATCGAAGGCATCCTGCCTTTCTTGTCGCCAGGAGGGTGGCGGCGCGGCTTCGGGCAGCTCATGCAGCTGCGCGACGGCCAGCTTCGTTTCTTTGGACTTTGCAGCATCCTGCTGGGTTTGGCACTCCTTTGGGTCTTGGGGTAGCGCGGCCCGGTAGAATCCCGGTTTAACCACGCCCCCGATCCCCATGTCCGCCTGGGTCCTCCCGGATCACATTGCCGATGTGCTGCCCTCCGAGGCGCGCCACATCGAAGAACTTCGACGCCAGCTGCTCGATACCGCCCGTGGCTATGGCTACGAGCTGGTGATGCCGCCGCTGCTCGAGCACCTGGAGTCGTTGCTTTCGGGCACCGGCGAGGCGCTCGACCTCCAAACCTTCAAGCTCGTCGACCAGCTCTCCGGCCGCAGCATGGGCCTTCGTGCCGACACCACCCCCCAGGTGGCGCGCATCGATGCACACCTGCTGAACCGCGATGGCGTGGCCCGCCTGTGCTACTGCGGCCCGGTGCTCCATACCCGGCCCGACCGGCCGCATGCCACCCGCGAACCGCTCCAGTTCGGCGCCGAGATCTATGGCCACGCCGGCCTCGAAGCCGACACAGAAACCCTGCTGCTGGCGCTCGACTGCCTCGACGCCGCCGGCCTGCGCGAAGGCGTCATCGTCGACCTGGCCGATGCCCGCATCGTGCGTGCGCTGTTCGCCGGCGTGCCGGTCGATGCCGCAACGCTGGCCCGTGTGCATGCTGCGCTGGCCGCCAAGGATGCGAGCGAGCTGCAGTCGCTCACCAAGGATTTCCCCGCCGCCTCGCGCGACGGGCTGCGTGCGCTGATCCAGCTGTACGGCGATGTGTCGGTGCTCGACGAGGCCGCCAGGGCCCTGAAGGGCACGCCCGCCGTGGGCGCCGCGCTGGCCGACCTGAAGCAGCTGGCCGCGGGCCTGAGCGGCACGGCCGGCCGCCAGATCAGCTTCGACCTGGCCGACCTGCGCGGCTACGCCTACTACAGCGGCATGCGCTTCGGCATCTATGTGCCGGGCGCCGCCGATTCGCTGGTGCGCGGCGGCCGTTATGACGAAGTTGGCGCCGTGTTCGGCCGCAACCGTCCGGCCGTCGGCTTCAGCCTGGACGTGCGCGAATTGGTCGGCGTGCTGCCGGCCCGCCCGCTGCGCGCCGCCATCCGCGCGCCCTGGAGCGACGCGGCAGGCCTGCGCCAGGCCATTGCCCAATTGCGCAAGGCCGGTGAAACGGTTGTCTGCGTGCTGCCGGGTCACGGCAGCGAAATCGATGAATTCCATTGCGACCGCGAGCTCGTCGAGCAGGCCGGCCAGTGGAATGTCCGAGCGATCTGAATTTTTGAAGTAATGGAACGAGCATGAGCGTAACCACCGGAAGAAACGTGGTCGTCGTCGGTACCCAGTGGGGCGACGAAGGCAAAGGCAAGCTGGTCGACTGGCTGACGGAAAGCGCCCAGGGCGTGGTCCGTTTCCAGGGCGGCCACAACGCGGGCCACACGCTGGTCATCAACGGCGTCAAAACCGCGTTGCACCTGATCCCGAGCGGCATCATGCGGCCCGGCGTCAAGTGCTACATCGGCAACGGCGTGGTGCTGTCCGCCGCCAAGCTGTTCGAGGAAATCGAAGGGCTGGAGAAGGCCGGCGTCGAAGTGCGTTCGCGCCTGCGCATCAGCGAGGCCTGCCCGCTGATCCTGCCGTTCCACGCCGCGCTCGACATCGCGCGCGAGGCCTACCGCGAAAAGGGCGGTATCGAGAAGATCGGCACCACCGGCCGCGGCATCGGTCCGGCTTACGAAGACAAGATCGCCCGCCGCGCGCTGCGCGTGCAGGACCTGAAGCACCCCGACCGTTTCGCCGCCAAGCTGCGCGTGCTGCTCGACCTGCACAACCACGTGCTGACGCAAGTGCTGAACGCGCCCGCCATCGACTTCGACACGGTGTTCGACGAGGCCATGCGCCACGCCGTGCTGCTCAAGCCGATGATGGCCGATGTGTCGCGCGAGCTGAACGACGCCCACAAGGCCGGCGCGAACCTGCTGTTCGAAGGCGCGCAGGGCACGCTGCTCGACGTCGACCACGGCACCTACCCGTACGTCACGTCGAGCAACTGCGTGGCCGGCAATGCCGCCGCCGGTTCGGGCGTGGGCCCGGGCATGCTGCACTACATCCTGGGCATCACCAAGGCGTACTGCACACGCGTCGGTGGCGGTCCGTTCCCGACCGAACTCGACTGGGCCACGCCCGGCACCCCTGGCTATCACATGAGCACCGTGGGTGCCGAAAAGGGCGTGACCACCGGCCGCAGCCGCCGTTGCGGCTGGTTCGACGCCGCGCTGCTCAAGCGCTCGGCGCAGGTCAATGGCCTGTCGGGCCTGTGCATCACCAAGCTCGACGTGCTGGACGGCCTCGAAAAGCTCGAGCTGTGCACCGGCTACGAGCTCGATGGCGAAGTCACCGACATCCTGCCGATGGGCGCGGATGAAATCGAGCGCTGCACGCCGATCTACGAAACCCTCGAAGGCTGGACCGAAAGCACCGTGGGCGTGACGCAATACGACAAGCTGCCGATCAACGCGCGGCTGTACCTGCAACGCATCGAGCAGGTCACCGGTGTGCCGATCCACATGGTTTCCACGAGCCCGGATCGCGATCACACGATCATGATGCGCCACCCCTACCTCGCCGACTGAACAGGAACAAAAGACCCATGTTGACCGAAGACGGCAAACATCTCTACGTCAGCTACGACGAGTACAACAACCTGATCGAGAAGCTCGCGATCAAGGTGCACCAGTCGGGCTGGGAGTTCGACACCATCCTGTGCCTGGCACGCGGTGGCATGCGCCCCGGCGATGTGCTTTCGCGCATCTTCGACAAGCCGCTGGCGATCATGTCGACGAGCTCGTACCGCGCCGACGCCGGCACGGTGCAGGGCCACCTGGACATCGCGCGCTTCATCACAACGCCCAAGGGCGAGATCGCCGGCAGGGTGCTGCTGGTGGACGACCTGGCCGATTCTGGCCACACGCTGCACGCGGTGATGGACATGCTGCGCAACAACTACAAGCCAATCACGGAGCTGCGCAGCGCGGTGATCTGGACGAAGGCGTTGTCGACGTTCACGCCGGACTACTCGGTCGAGTTCCTGGCAACGAACCCCTGGATTCACCAGCCCTTCGAGGGCTACGACTCGCTCGGCGCTGAAAAGCTGCTCGAGAAGTGGTCGGTCTGATTCGGTTCCGAGCCGGCAGCAATTGCCGGCTTTTTTTGCGCTGTATCGGCTCTCGTTGAGCCGTCGCGCTGCGGGGCCTTCTTGGCGCTGCTGTTTTGGAGCGGGGTCATTCGGGG
>NZ_QAJK01000012.1 GCF_003852515.1 Variovorax sp. KBW07
GGTGTCAGTCGCACAAGCCAAGAATGACCCCGCTCCCGCTCCCAAGCAGCGCCCCCACATCGACACCCCTGCCGCAGTCAGAACTTGTAGTTCAGCGTCGCCACGACATTGCGTGGAATGCCGACATAAGCCTGCCCGTCGATGTTGTTGTAGTACTTCTTGTTGAAGAGGTTTTCGACGTTCACCTGCAACGACAGTTTCGGCGTGAACGCATAGCGCGCCATCAGGCTCACAACCGCCAGCGACTTCTGCGTGTAGCGCATCGCCACGTCGTCCACGCTGAACCGGTAGTAGGTGCGGTTCTGCCAGTTGACCCCGCCGCCGACCGTCAGTTGCTGCCACTGGCCCGGCAACCGGTACGTCGTGAACACGTTCACCAGCGTCGACGGCATCGCCGTGTTGACCCGGTCGCCGTTCGCTTCACGCGCCAGCGTGCGTGCAATGCCCGCGCTCAGGTTCCATCCGCTCGCCAGTTCGCCCGACACCTGCATCTCGAACCCCTTGCTCAGCACCCCCTTCGCGCCCCGGTAGGCCTCGTTGGTCGAGTCCGGCACCAGCCGGCCGCCGTCGCGCTGCGCCACGTTGTCCTGCTGCGCGCGGAAGAGTGCGAACGACGTGTTGAGCTTGCCGCCCAGGTGCTCGCCCTTGATGCCGATCTCGTAGCTCTTGCCCGTCACCGGGTCGAGGTACGCGCCGGTGGCGTCGCGGTAGTTCTGCGGCTGGAAGATGTCGGTGTAGCTCGCATATGCCGAATACGTGTCGTTGATGTCGTACACCAGTCCGGCATAGGGCGTGAACACCTCATGGCGCCGCGTGGCCTTCGAGTTGCTGGTGCGCCAGCTGTTCTGGCGTCCGCCGACGATCAGCTTGAGCGGGTCGGCCAGCGAGAAGCGCACGGCGCCGTAGTAGCCGGTCTGCCGCGTCTTGTCGATCTCGGACACCTTCAGCGGGCCCCACGCCGGCTCGGGGAACGAGCCGTTCCACAGGTAGAAGTTGCCGGAGTCGGCCACCTCGCCGACGGGTGCGTGCTTGGCCTGCACATAGCGCGACTGCGCGTTGCTCATGCCCACCACCACCTCGTGCTTGCGGCCCAGCAGCTCGAACGGGCCGGTGAGCTGCAGGTCGACGTTGTTCTGGCGGAAGGCATGCTCGAAGTGGCCGGTCAGCGCGCGCAGGCCGGTGCCGGTGATGCGGTCCATGTCGCCGTACAGGTAGAGCAGCCTGGCGTCTTGTTCGCTCTTGCGGTGCGCCAGGTTGGCCTTGAGCTTCCAGCCGTTGTCGAAGCGGTGCGTGAGGTTGGCGAACACGATGGTGTTGGTCGCGTCCCAGTTCGTCCACGGCGTGCCCACGGTCTTGGAGGCGTCCCAGCGCGCGGGCGAGCCGTCGCTGAACACCAGCGGCAGGCCGCCCCAGGTCGAGCCGGTCGGGCGGTTGGCTTGGTACTCCACGCCCACGCTCAGCGTGGTGTCGGGCGTGAGGTCGGCATCGACCACGCCATAGAACACGCGCTTGCGGCCGTGGTACATGTCGATGTACGAATCGCGCGCCTCCGCCATGCCGATGACGCGCGCACGCACGCGGCCGTCTTCGGTCAGCGGCGTCGACAGGTCGACCGTGGCGCGGCGCTGGTTCCACGAGCCCAGGCCCAATGACACCGCGCCGGCGAACACCTTGCTGTCGGCATGCTTGCGCACCAGGTTGATCGAGGCCGACGGGTTGCCCGCGCCGCTGAGCAGACCGGTCGAGCCGCGCACGACCTCGATGCGGTCGTACAGCGTGGGGTCGTTGTTCGAGGCGCCGAAGAAGTCGGTCGTGACCGTGGTCGGCACGCCGTCGTACTGGTAGTTGTCGATGTAGAAGCCGCGCGAATACAGGTCGGTGCGGTCGGTGTCGGAGCTCACCGAGAAGACGCCGGTGACGCTCTTCATGGCCTGGCCGAGCGACAACAGGTTCTGGTCTTCGATCTGCTGGCGCGTGAGCACGGTGACCGACTGCGGCGTGTCGCGCAGCGACAGCGCCAGCCCGGTGGCTGCGGCGGTGGCCGGCGTGGTGTACGAGCCGGTGCCTTCGGTGGTGCCGCTGCGGTCGGCCTCGGCCGTGACCGTGACGGGCGCCAGCGTGTCGACACCGCCCTGCGCGTTGCTGCTGCCTGCCGGGCGGCGGCCCAGCGTGTAGCTGCCATCGGTGCGCGCCACGACCTGCAGGCCGCTGCCCGCCAGCAGGCGCGTGATGGCCTCGCGGGCGGTGAAGCGGCCCGACAGCGCCAGGCTGCCGAGCCCCTCGGTCAGCACCGGGTCGAACGACAGCGCAATGCCGCTGCCGACCGCGAAGCTGGCCAGCGTGCGGCCGAGCGGGCCGGCGGGAATGGCATAGGCACGGGTGGCCGCGGCGTCCAGCGACACCGCTTCGGCCGCGAAGGCCGTGGCGGGCATCCCGGCGCCGACAAGGCCTCCCAGGGCCAGCATCAGCAGCGCATGGCGAAGGGCGGAATTCAGGCGGCGCTCGGCATGCGGATGCGGCGGAACGGACGAACGGGGAGCGGACATGGGAGCGGGCCTTTCGGTTGGGCAACGGAGGGTTCTTCACCTTCCTTGCCAGCCGAAACGAAAAAAAGTCTCACCCCTTGGGCGAAATATTTTCAGAAACTTTGGCGGACGCTTTCGGCACGCTGGATGTGCCCTTCGGCACCAACGTGACCCAGTAGCCGCGCAGCCGCGTCACCGCGTCCACCGGATAGGTCGAGACCAGCATGCCGAGCACGCGGTCGGTGTCGGCGATGGGGAACGCGCCGGAGATGCGCAGGTCGGCCACGGCCGCATCGCAATGCAGCGCGCCGGGCCGGTAGCGCGACAGCTCGGCCGCGAAGTCGGCCAGGCGCATCTTGTCGGCCAGCAGCATGCCTTGCGTCCATGCCACGTCGGCTTCGTCGGCCGGCGTGAAACCACCAATGCTTTCCGAAGTGAAGCGACCCTGCTGCCCGGCCTGCAGCACGCGCGGCGCCGGCGCGCCCCAGCCGCCGGGCGACAGGCGTACGGCCCCTTCGAGCACGGCGACGTGCGTGGCCGGCCCTTCGCGGCGCACGCTGAAGCGGGTGCCCAGTGCTTCCATGGTGCCGCTGTCGGTCGCCACGCGAAACGGGCGGTGGGCGCCGCCGCTGTCGGGCGCGGTGGCAATCCATATCTCGCCCGCGCGCAGCACCACCAGGCGCTGCGTGGCGTCGAAGCGCACGTCGATGGCGCTGGCGGTGTTGAGCGTGAGGCGGCTGCCATCGGCCAGCCGCAGTTCGCGCCGCTCGCCGGTGGCGGTGCGGTGCTCGGCCGTCCAGCCGCGTTCGCTGGCCAGCTGCCATGCGACCCAGCCCGCGGGCACGGCCGCCAGCAGCGCGGCCAGCCGGGCCACGGCGGCGCGCCGGCCTGCTTGGGCGGATCGCGTGGGCCGCGAGAGCGATGGCATCGCCAGTGCCGAAGGCAGGCCGCCGAGCTTGTTCATCAGCAGCTCGGCGCGGGCCCATGCACGGGCATTGTCGGGGTGGCTCTGGCGCCAGCGCTCGCAGGCGCGGCGGTCTTCGTCGGTGGCGGCGCTGTCGTTCAGGCGCACCAGCCAGTCGGCGGCCTCGTCGAGCGCGCGGGACGGCGGCGCGACCGAAGGCGCCTCGAAGGCAAGCTGCTTCATGGCGCGCTCAGTCCATCAGCGCCAGGCAACCGCGAAAGCCCTGCTGCATGTAGCGCTTGACGGTGACGAGCGACACGCCAAGCTCGCGTGCGATGTCTTCGTACTTCATGCCTTCGATCTGCGACAGCAGGAAGGCGCGCCGCGCCAGCGGCTTGAGCGCGTCGAGCATGGCGTCGATCTCGTGCAGCGTCTGCAGGATCAGCAGGCGCTGCTCGGGCGACGGCGCCTCGGGCTCGGGCACGTGGGCCAGCGCCTCCAGGTACGCACGCTCCAGCGCCTGGCGCTGGTACCAGTTCACCAGAATGTTCTTGGCGACGCTTGTCAGGTAGGCGCGCGGCTGCGCGATGGCTTCAGGGTTGCGCGCGGTGAGCAGCCGCGTGAAGGTGTCTTGCGCCAGGTCGGCCGCATCGAAAGAGTTGCCCAGCTTCTTGCGCAGCCACGACTGGAGCCAGCCGTGATGGTCGCTGTACAGCGTGTGGACTTGCTGGAAGGCTGCTTCGGTGGCGGCGGCAGACATGGTGGCGGGCGGCTCGGCGGCCTGGCTGCCGCCACTTAATAAGAATGGTTCTCATTTTACAGCCGCCCGCGGCGTCACAGCTTCGGCGTGTATTTCACCGTGAACATCACGTTGCGCGGATCGCCATAGTTGTTGTTGCCGTTGGTCTCGTTGAAGGCCGGGATGTAGTAGCGCTTGTCGAAGATGTTGTTGATGTTCACGGCCAGCGAGACTTCGGGCGTGGCCTGGTAGGCCAGGCGCGCGCCCCACACCGTGAAGCCCGGCACCTTGTACGTGCGGTCGTAGCCCAGCGTGTGGCTCTGCGCCGTGAAGCCGCCGCCCACGCTGAGCTTGCTCCAGTCGCCGGGCAGTTGGTAGCTGGCCCACACGCGCAGCATGTGCTTGGGCGTCCACTGGCTGAACACCTTGCCCTTGTTGTCGGGGTCTTCCAGGAACTTCGTGGTGTTGAAGGTGTAGCCGGCCGTGAGCTGCAGGCGCGGCGCGATCTCGCCGCTGACCTCGGCCTCGATGCCCTGGCTGCGCACCTTGCCCGACGACTTGGAGCAGTACCAGCCGTCGCAGGCATAGCCCGCGTCGTAGTCGGCCACGGCGCGGTTCTTGTGGTCGTAGCGGAACACGGCCAGCGAGGTGTTCAGGCGCCCGTCCATCAGCTCGCCCTTCACGCCCAGTTCGTAGTTGCTGCCGATGATCGGCTTGAGCCCGTCGCCCGCTGCGGTGCGTTCGGTCTGCGGCTCGAACACGTCGGTGTAGCTCGCATAGGCCGACCATTGCTTGTTCAGTGCGTACACCAGTCCCACATAAGGCGTGACCTCGCCCGACGTCTTGACGGTACTGCGAATATCCTGGGCGCGCACGGTGTAGAGGTAGTCGTACCAGCTCACGCGCGCGCCGACGATGGCCGTCAACGGCTCCGCGAGCTTGGCGCGCCAGGTGCCGTAGATGCCCTTCTGCCGCACGTCGTAGTGCGGGTCGCTCGCGCGCCCGCCGGCTGCGAGGATGGTCTGGTAGTTCTGCGGCGGACGGTAGTGGTCGATGGCGAAGATGTTGCCGCCGCCGCTGAAGCGGCGCGCGTACCTGTCGTTCGACAAGAACTTCATGTAGCTCGCGCCGATGGTCACTTCGTGCTGCATCGACAGCGCTTCGAAGCGCCCGTTCAGGTAGGCGTCGAAACCGGTCTTGCGCGATTTGAAGGCCGTGTCCCAGTCGGCAAAGTCGAGGCCGCTGCCATCGGCCTCCACGTCGCCGTGCATGCGCTGGTGCCGCGAGCTGTTCTTCTCGTTCATGCCCAACGCCGAGACCTTCAGCTTCCAGTTGTCGTTGAAGCGGTGCGCCAGGTCCGCATACAGCGTGGTCTGCTCGACCGAGGTGTGGTTCCACACCGCGCCCGTGAACACCGAGCGCGGCAGGCCGATGTCGCGGCCATCCGGGTAGCGCGGAAAGCCGCGCAGCATCGGCCGGCCCTTCATGTCGGCGTTGCTCACGCCAATGCCCACGGTGGTGTCGGGCGAGAGGTCGTAGTCGAGCGCGGCGTACAGCGAGCGCGTGTTGCTCCACTCGTAGTCGGTGAACGAATGGCGACGGTCTTCGTCGATCACCACGCGGCCGCGCAGCGTGCCTTCGGCGTTGAGTGGACCGCCGGCATCGAGTTGCGCGCCGTAGCGGTCCCACGAGCCGGCCTTGCCCGTCAGCGTGAGCGTCTTCTCGGCCTGCCCGCGCTTGCGCACGAGGTTGACCGCGCCACCCGGGCTGCCGGTGCCCTGCAGCAGGCCCGAGGCGCCGCGCAGCACTTCGAGCCGGTCGAAGAACACCGTGTCTTCGCTGGCCCAGTTGCCCAGCGAATACATGTTGCGCGGCACCGGCACGCCGTCGTATTGCCAGGCGTCGATCTGGAAGCCGCGCGAAGACAGGATCATTCCCGGCCCCACGCCCTTCACACCCACGATGCCCGTGACGCTGTTGGCCGCGTCGCGCAGGTCGACCAGGCCCTGGTCGTCCATGCGCTGGCGCGTGAGCACGCTCACCGATTGCGGAATGTCTTTCAGCGACTGCTCGCCCTTGCCGAGCGTCACGGCGCGCGCGGTGTACGACTGCGTGCCTTCGGTGGTGGCACTGCGCTCGGCCTGCGCCGTCACCGTTACCGCCTCCAGCGTGGAGCCGCTGGTTTCGCTGTCCACCGGACCGCCGATGGCCGACGAACGCAGCGCATACGAACCGCCCGAGCCGCCAGCCGCTTCGAGCCCCGAGCCAGCCAGCAGGCGCGCGAAACCTTCGCGCACCGCGTGGCTGCCTTGCAGGCCCGGCGACCGCTTGCCCTGCACCAGCGCGGGCGGCATCGTGATGCTCACGCCCGCCGCGGCGGCAAAGCCCGACAGCGCCTCGTCGAGCGGACCGGCCGCGATGCTGTAGGCCTTGCGCGGCTCGGCCTGTGCCGCCGGCGTGGCGGGCGCGCTCTGTGCGTTCTGCGCGGTGGCCGTGCCTGCCGCGGCGCAGGCCATGGCGAGCAGCGCGCCATGCACCGCGCGCGAGACTTGGTGGGAATCGAAGGGAAGAAGCGGTCGGCGACGGGCCATGAAGTGATCTCTCGCGAAAGGTGTGAAGTTGCTGTTCCTCAAGGCTTCACACGCGAGAAAAAGAAAGGGGACACGCCGGGACAAAAAGATTTCGATTCGCGCAGACGACCGGCGCGGGCCTGCGCTTCAGCCGCCCGGTGCCACTACCGTCACCCAGTAGCGCGTGCGAAAGAGCACGTCCACCGGCAGCGCCTGCGGCAGGCTGTCGAGCACCGGGCCGGTGTCTCGCAGCTGGAACACGCCCGACACGCGAAGGTCGGCCACGGCCGGATCGCAACGCAGCACGCCCGGCCGGTAGCGGCCCAGCTCGGCAAGAAAGTCTTGCAGCCGCATGTTCCTTGCGCGCAGCACGCCGCGCGACCAGTCGTCGGCCTCCGGGCCCACGGGCGCGATCTCGCCGACCGCCGATGCGGAGAACGCGGCCTGCTCGCCCGCCTTCAGAACCACGGCTAACCCGCGCGCGTCATCGGGCCGGATTTCCACCGCGCCTTCGAGCACCGCGAGATGGCTGCGCCGGTCTTCGTGCTGCCGCACCACGAAACGCGTGCCCAGCGCGCGCAATCGCCCCTGCGCGGTCTCGACGATGAAGGGCCGGTACGCCGGGTCGCTCGACGCCACCGAATCGGGCGCGGTGTCGATCAGGATTTCTCCCGCGCGCAGCCGCACCAGGCGTTGCTTCGCGTCGTAGGCAATGTCGATCGCCGTCGCGGTGTTCAGCTGGATGCGCGTGCCGTCGGGCAAGCGCAGTTCGCGGCGCTCGCCGGTGGCGGTGCGCTGGTCGGCCATCCATTCGCGCGCCGGCGAAGCGCGCCACGCCAGCCAGCCCGCCGGTGCGGCGGTCAGCAGGACGGCCAGCGTCTTGATGGCCGTGCGGCGGTCGGCGCGCACCTTGCGGCCCAGCGCCGGCATCGACAGCGCGCCCGGCAGCATGCCGAACTTGCGGCTCACCAACTCGGCGCGCTGCCAGGCCGCTTCGTGCGCCGGATCGGCCTCGCGCCAGTACGTCCATCGCGCGTGGTCCGCCGCCGTGGCCTCGCCCGACTGCAGCAGGAAGAACCATTGCGCCGCCTGCATGGCGACGCCTTCGTCCACGGCCACGCCGCTGTGCGTGTTGTGGGCGCCATGTGCGCTGCTCGTTGCGCTCATGCCACCAGCAGGATGCAGCGCGCCATCGCCTCGGCCATGTAGCGCTTGACCGTGCGCTCGCTCACCGACAGCCGGGTCGCGATCTCCGCGTAGCCCAGCCCTTCGAGCTGCGCCATCAAAAAGGCCTGCCGCACCGGCAACGCCAGCCCGTCGAGCATGGCGTCGATCTCTTGCAGCGTTTCCAGAATGATCGCCTGCTGCTCGGGTGACGGCGCCTGCGGCTCGGGCAGCGCGCTCAGCGCTTCCAGGTAGGCCTGCTCCAGCGAACGCCGGCGGTACAGGTTGGCCAGCAGCCGCTTGGCGACCACCGTGAGGTAGGCGCGCGGCTCGCGCAACTGCCAGTCGCCCTGCTTCTCTGGCGTGTGCTCCGGCGCGGCAAGGATGCGAACGAAGGTGTCTTGCGCAAGGTCCGCCGCGTCGAAGGCATTGCCCAGCTTCTTGCGCAACCAGCCCTGCAGCCAGCCGTGGTGGTCGCTGTAGAGCGCGTGGATGTGCGGGTGATGAAGAAGAGCAGCGGAATCGGCGGCCATGGCGGACGGAACGGACGGGACATGGCGGCCGGGGCCGCGCAAATAAGAATTGTTCTCATTTTATGCATCATCCGCCTGACCCCGTTCAAAGCCCCAGGCTGCGCCGTTCCGCCGGCGTGAGCTGGTTGCGTTCCGACGCGCCCATGGCCGCGTCGCCCAGCACCTGCACCGCGCTGCCCTTGCGGTAGCCCGCCTCGTTGCCGCCACCGCCGCGCGGCGCGCCGCCATCGGCACCGCCGCCGCCCGTGCCCGGCAGCGGCTCGTTGCCGAAGCCCAGCACACGCACCGTGAAGACCGAGGGCAGCGCCTGCCGCGCGGCATTGCGCTCGCGCTGCATCACGTCCTGCGCGGCGGCACTGGCCTGCGATGCGGCGGCGCTCGCGTTGGTCAGCGCGCCGACGTTCACCGCGGCCACGGCCGGCAGCCCGCTCGACTCGCCCTTGACCTGGATGTTGGCCGCGTTCACCACGTGCAGCGCCGCGAGGTTGACGTTGCCCGACACGCGAATGCCCGCCTCGCCCGCGTCGATGGTGCCCAGCGGCGCGATCAGGTCCACGTCGCCGGCCGGTACCTCGGCAATCGGCGCCAGCGTGGCGATGCCCGCGCCCGTGCTCGGCACGTTGGGCGACAGCTTCACGTTGCCCAGCATGTCGTACTCGCGCTTGGGCGGCGTGTAGACCACCGTGGTCTTGGAGCCCCGGCCGGCATTGATGTCGCCCTCGGCCGACCAGATCACGATGCCGCCGCCGAAGGTGGTGAAGATGCGCGACAGGCCCAGCAGCACGCTGTCGCGCGTGTAGATCTCGATGTCGCCCTTGCCCTGCGTCAGCAGGCCGGTGCTCGGCGGCGGCAGCACGCCGTTGGCCCCCACCGTGAGCCCGCCGCCGGGCGCCAGCACCTGGATGCCGCCGCCGAAGTCGGTGTGCACGCCCGCCGCGCCCTGGAACTTGATGCTTCCCTGGTGGTCGACGGCTTGCCCCTGCGCATCGCGGCGCGGCAGCAGCACCGCCGTGGCGTTGCGCCCGCGCAGGTAGCTGCCGGCGCGGCGGCTGCCGGCGTCGTTGTACTCGCGCCCGCTCTGGCGCAGTTCCTCGAAGTACACCTCGCGCACCAGCACGCCCTGCTGCTCTTCGCCCAGCGCAAGAAACGCGGCCAGCGCGCCCGCCGCATCGCCCGCATAGCCGAAGCGCTGGCGCATCCATTCGAGCAGGCGGGCCTCGTAGGTCCTGGCGACCTTGCCGGCCTGGTCGGCCAGCGGCAGTGCCGCGTCGGCCAGGTTCTTCGCATCGAAATAACGCGCGGCAAAACCGGCGTAGTCGGGGCCGCCCTTCGCGCCCATCCCGGCCGCGAGCACGATGGCGGCACCGTCGCGCGCGTCGCCTTCCACCACCGGGCCGATGCTGTTGATGGTGCCGGCCGCGCCGGGCAGCCCCTGCTGCTGGATGTTGCGCCCGGCGGACACCGAGAGCAGCCCCGGTCCGCCGATGTCGAGCGTCAGGTTCAGGATGTCCCGCCCTGCCTTCAGCAGCGTGATGTCGCTCCCGTCGGTGTTGAGCACCACGCCCGACAGAAGAATGTCGCGCCCCGCGCGCACCTCCATCCGCTTGGCGGCGATGGTCTGGAACTCGACCGCGACGCCGGCCTCGGTGCGTTGCGTCCGGCGGCCGACAGCCACCGTCACGTCGCCGTCCTTCGCGTAGATGCGAATGGGCTCGCTATCGCCGCGGTGCAGGTTGGTGGCCCGGTCCGCGCCAAAACCGAACAGCACGCCGCCGTCCGACAGCGCCTCGTAGAAATCCTGCGCCTCGGGCGAGGGCGTGCCGACCGGCAGGTAGTAGTTGCTGGCCTGGCGTGCCAGCTGCCAGAGCGGCTTCTCCGGCGTGGCGAGCAGGTCGGGGGATCCGCCCGACATCGCCGGGTCGCCGAACACATGGTCACGCGCCAGCAGTTCGAGTTGGCCCTGCCGCGATGGCGCCAGCGTCAGGCTGGTGGTGATCGAGCCGTTCGCCGCCACCGCGATGAAGCGGCCCGGGTCGTAGCGCATCTCGCTGCCGCCGTAGGGGCGTCGCTGCAGGATGTCGCCGCCGCCCGCGAACAGCTCGATGCCGCTGCGATCGGTCCACAGCGTGAACCAGTTGTTCGCCGCGCCTTCGATGCCGCCGAAGGCCGCCTGCGTCTCGCCGCCGCGCGCGGGCACGCGGCCCGCGTCCCGGCCGGTGCTCACGTTCAGGTCACCGCGCGCCTCGATGCGGACCGTGCCGTCGCCGACGATCACGCCCAGCGGACCGAAACCGAGCCGGTCGCGCGGCACGCGCGGATCGGGCGCGCGCGGATCGTTCTGCCGGCTCAGGCCGTAGCTCGTCTCCAGCGTCTGGCCGATGGAGCCGGCCCGCACCCAGGTGTCGCCGCGCAGGTTCACCACCTGCCCCGCCGTGGCCTGCACGTCGGCTGGATCGACGCCGGTGTTGACCCGCCCGCCCACTTCGTAGGTCAGCCGGCCGCCGCCCGTTTGCAGCAGCCTGCCATCGGCCGTCATGCGGCCGGTGCCCGCAACCACCAGGTCGAGCGCCGGCGTGGTCAGGGGCGACAGCATGTCGTCCATCGTCACCTTCCGGTCGGAGCCGGCATCGCCGCCCGCGCGCACCGTGAGATGGCCGCCGCCGAGCGTGCCGATGCCGCTGAAGCCGACCATCTCGACGGCACCGACCAGTCCGTCGAGGCGGTACTGTCCGAAGTTGATGCCCCACGCGGCCGACTGGCCCAGCCCGGCCCCACCCTGCAGCCAGAGCCAGCGCCCGACGTCGTTGCCGGTGCGTGCCATGTTCGAATCGGCCGTCATGAAGCCGCGCACGTCGCCCTGCGCCGACAGCAGCAGGTCGCCGCCGCCCTGCGTGAAGTACATGCGGCGCGCGTTCAGCGTGGCCTCGTAGCCTTCGTTGCCGCCGCCCAGCACCGAACCGTCGTAGGCGCGTGCGCGCTCGGTGTCCCACGCTTCACTGCCCGCGATCTGCGTGCCGGCCGTGTACACGCCGAACAGCGACTTCTGCCGGTAGTCGCCACCGGCCAGCAGTTCAAGAAAACCGGTGCCGGTGCGAACGACCGACAGCGCATGGTCGGGGAAGCCCGCCAGGCTCTGCTGGTGCGGATCGTCGAGCAGCAGGTCGCCGCCCTCGCTCAGCCTCGATTTCGGCTGCACCGTGCGGCTGTCCGCCGAGCCCAGGTCGGCACCGCTCACCAGCCGCATCGACCACGAGCGCATGCCCGGCGCGAGCATGCCGGCCACGGCCATCATGCGGCCCTGCCCGTCGTCGCGGTTCGTCCAGCCGCCGTCGTCGGGCGTCACCGGCGGCGGCTCGAAGCCATCGGAGATGCTGCCGTTGACGATGAGGTTGCCGCCCGCGCGCATCACCACCGTGCCGGGCTCGCCCGAGCCGCGCACCGCCGCGTCGACACCGGGGCCGTAGCGGTAGCCCGAGAAATCGATCTCGCGGCTGACGGTCAGGTCGCCCGTGCTTCGAATCTCCACGCCGGGGCGCAGGTGGAAGGCATCGCCACGCGCGGCCAGCCCCGCAAGGCGCGTGCGCAGCGCGCCGTTGGCGCCGGCCGCGTCGATGAAGGCCGTGCTGTCGGCATGCAGCGTGTCGAAGTAAGCCTGGTCGACCACGCCATCGGCCGGCGTGTAGCGGGCGAAGGCATCGACCGCGATGCTCGCCGCTCCCTGCACCACCACGCCTGCCGGCGCGCTCACCGCAACGTCGTCGGTGCCGATGCGGCGTGCGGCAATGCGCAGCTCGCCGCGCGGCACCGCATCGGCCGAGCGAAGGTCGATGGCGGCGCCGGGTTCGAGCCGCACCGTGCCCGCCGCCGAGGCCAGCTCGACCTGCCCCCGGTTCATCGCCTCGATGACCTGGCCGCGCCCGTCCAGGCGCAGTTGCGTGCCGCGCGCATCGAGCACCGCGCGCGGCGACAGCTGCAGGTCGTCGCGCGCCGCGAGGCGAATCGTGCCGGGGTCGTCGCCGCTCGCATCGACGCGGCCATTGACGGTCAACGAGCCGCCATCGGCGGACACCTCGATGCGGTTGGCGCGCAGTTCGTCGCCGATGACGATGTCGCCCGTCTTCACCACGAAGCGGCGAGCACCGATCACGCCGCCGGCATTGAGGCGTTGGTTGAGCCCGCTGAAATCGTCGAGCACGCCCGCGCGGATGTCGATGCTGCCGGCTTCGCGCGCCGACGGCGAGCCGCCGTCGACGCGGCCCATCAGGCTCACGCGGCCACCGTTGCCCACGGCCGTGGCACGCACCGCCCCCGCCGGCTTGCCCGCTGCCGACACGTCGATGCGCGAACCCGCCGCCTGCTCGATGGCGCCGTTCCCGGTTTCCATCACCAGCTCTCCGCCGCTGCTGTGGCGCGTCACGTCGAAGAAGCGCAGCGCGCGGCCGGCCAGGTCGATCTGCCCGTTGTCGTCCACGCGGATGCCTTCCGCGGCATCGATTGCCAGCCGCCCGCCGGGCAGTGCGACGGCCGTGTCGAGCGCCACCGTGCGGCCCGCGAGGCGGATGTCCGCCCCCAATGCATCGATGCCCGAAGTGCCGGCCGGCGCCACACCCACGGGTGTACCGATGCGCACGGCGCCGCCGGTGCGATAGACCATCGACGAGCCCGCTTCGCCGGTCAGCAGCGGCGTGCGCAGCGACAGCTCGCCCCCGCTGCCCGTCGCGGCATCGGTGCCGCGCTCGAACACCGAGAGCGTGTTGCGCCGGTTGGCCGTGATGCGCTCGCTCGCATCGAGCGAGACCGACGAGAAGCCCAGCACGAGGCGGTCGAGCGCCACCTGGTCCTGCCCGCGCATGCCGGACGCATCGCCGAACTCGATGCGTCGTGCCTCGAACGCGAGCCGGCCGCTGCCGGTGCCCGCGCCGCCCGGCACGACCGCGCCCGGCCGGCGGCTCACGAAGGGCGAACCGGGCGTTCCGAGTCCGGTCGACAGGCCGCTCCAGACCAGCGTGTCGGCCACGACGCGCGCGGTGTCGCCCGTGGTTCCCCAACCCTGGATGGCGGGTGCGGCCAGCACCAGCAACGCGCCGTCGTCGGCACCGGCCGCGCCCATGTCGAGATCGACCGCGCCGAAGAAACGCAGCGCATCGCCCGCCGTGAGACTCAGCCGCTCGACACGCGCCTGCCCCGCCGTGCCGGGCCGCAGCAGCCGCTCCAGCATGCCCTGGCTGAGGCGCACGCCCGAGCCGAGCACACCCTGCGATTCGGCGGCGGCGAACGAAGCCAGCGTGCCGACGTTGATGGTCGGCGCCGCGATGCTCAGGTAGCGCGCATTGAACTCCGCCTCGCCCAGCGACACCGGCCCGGTGGTCAGGAAGCCGATGGTGCCGCGCGTGCGCAGCATGGCGCCGTCGTCGACGCGGATCGTGCTGAACGGCGCCGTGGGCGTGCCGTCCGGCGCCGAGAAATCGATGCGGCCGTTGGCCACCGTGAGGATGGCCAGCCGGTAGGCATTCGAGTTGTCCCAGAAAAGATAGCCCAGCGACGAGTCGAGGCTGTTGGTGGGCCCCTGCGTGGTGTCCAGCAGCGCGCCGCGTTCGACGCGCACGTTGCGCCCCACCAGGAAGATCTGCCCCGCCGACAGGTGCGCGCCCTCGCGCACGACCACGTTCTCCGCGGCCATCGAGCTGAAGGTCACGCGGCGCCCGAGCTGCACGAGGCCGCCGTTGGGGTCGTAGAACGTGGCTTCGCGCAGGCCGTAGAGGCCGCCTACGATCAGCGTGCCCGCGTTGAAGGCCGACAGTTGCGCGGCGTCGAACGCTGCGTAGCCGGACGTGGCGGCGGCGCCGGGCGCCAGCACCTCCATCGGGCGCGAGCCGGTAAGAAACACATTGCCCGCCAGGCCGCCGGGGGCGGCGTCCAGGTCGACGCGCCCCGCGAACGAGAGCAACCGCCCGGTGGCATTGCCGAAGTGCAGGTGCAGGCTTTGCGCATCGCGCTCCAGCCGCGGACGCACGCGGTCGAACGCGGCGGCATTGGCCAGCGCGAAGTCGGCATAGCCTGTTTCGTTGTACTGCGAGAGGCTGCGCACCGCCTGCCCCGGCGTGAGCGTCATGGCCGTCGGCAGCGCATCGCGCACGCCGGTGTTGGCAATGCCCAGGTAGCCGCTCGCGCGCTGCGAACCGCTGGCGCGCAGCGCATCGAACTGCTGCTGCTCGCCGCGTGCGCCCAGCTCCACGCGCCAGGCGCCGGGCAACAGCGCAAAGGTCGATGGCAGCAACGTGTAGGTGCCCGCGGGCAGGCCGCCCACGGGCGCGTCGAAGCGCACCTGCTGCCCCACGCGCGGCGCGCCGGCGCCCATGTCGGGCAACACCGGTGCGTAACCTGCGTCGAAGCCCGGCACGATGGCGAACACGCCCGCGCCGGGGCTGCTGAAGGCATGGGCCGGGTTGGCGTTGACCAGCGGCGTGCGCAGCACGTCCACCGAGCCGCCCCGGCCGGTGAAGAAGCCCGCGCCGCGCAACTGCCCGCCGCCCGAAATGTCGACCAGCGAGCCCGGCTGCGCGTCGAGCCGCGTCTGGCTGAACACGATGCCGGGTCGCACGTACACGTCGTGCGGGTCGGACGGGTCGCCCGCCACTTCCGCCAGGTCGGAGAAGCGCACGGCCTGGCCGTTGTAGAGGTAGTTGAGGCCATCAACGGTGCCGCCGTACGGCAGGTCGAGGCCGCGTGCACTGGTCGAGGTGATGCTGCCGTCGCGCAGCAGCACGTTCATCACCTGCGTAGTGGGAGGCACGCTGCCCTCGAAGACCCGCGTCTTGATGCCGAACAGGATCGTGCCCAGCGGCGCGCTCAGCACGCCGCCATGGTCGATCTGCGCGGCCGCCAGCGTGAGCGAACCGAAGACCGAGGGCGGCGTGGCCGGTCGCTTGCCGCCGCTCTCGTACGCGCGCAGCGTGAGCGTGCGCGCCTCGTCGAAGCGCAACGGATCGCCGGAGCTGCCTTGGCCCCGCATGCCCACGCGCATCTCTCCGCTGGCCCCCGTGGTGGGATAGATCTGCGCGGCGGTCACGGTCATGTCGCCACCGCTGGCCAGCAGGCCGTTGGTAAAGCGCAAGTCGCCCCGGCTGGTCAGCGACGCCGCATCGAAGCCGGCCGCATCGACCGGCTTTTCCTCGTACTGGAAGTTGTCGGAATTCGGGAAGAGCCGCCGCAGGGTGGCGCCGGAGCCACCGAGGAAATTGAGGCCCCGCACATCGATCAGGTCGGCCTCGACCGACAGCCGGGCGTCGTTGCGGGCCGCGGACAGCAGCCCCAGCCCGTTGTTCAACTGCAGCCCCGACATGAACTCGTTCTGGTCGATGGCAATCGGCACCTTGCCGTCGAACAGCACATAGGGCGCCGCCAGCGACACGCGGGCGCGCGGCGATGTGTCGGCAACCGACAGCACGCCGCGCCGCAGCATCAGGGCCTCGGGCAGCCGCAGGTCGACATCGCCCTCGAAACTGAAGAGGTCGCGGCTCCAGAGATCGAGCGTGCCGAAGCCGCCCTCGCGCACCTGCGCCACGCTGATGCGCGCGCGACCGTCTGCCAGCGAGGCGTCGGCCATGCCGGGACGCAGCCCGGCGGCCGCGCCGCTGTTAACGCGGTCCTGTGTGATGCCGAACACGACCATGCGGTGCGGGTTGCTCGGCGGGTTGTCCAGCGCCAGGCTGAGCACGCCACCGGCCGCCCCTTCGCCGCCGGCCGCGGCGCGCAGCGAGGCGTCGTTGACGATGCCGCGCGACGAGCCCAGGCGGATCAACCCGCCGTCGCCCACCAGCTGCAGCGATCGCGCGGCCGAGCGCCGTGCGCTGTCGGCCGGCACGTCGATGTCGGCCGCCGAACCCGAGGCATCGAGCCGCGCGCCCGGCCGCAACACCACGAAGGCCCGGCTCGCGGAAAGAAAGTCGCGGTCGGCCCGCGTGAAGTCGTCCATGCCGATGCGCACCGAGCCGCCGCCGGGTGCCACGCCATAGCGCAGGCCGGCGCTGTCGATGGCCGTGTAGGCGCGACCGGCGGCGTCGAGCACGGCATCGCCGCCGATCCAGATGGCGGTGTCGGCCGGTGCAAGGCCCGGCGCGTATCTGGGCCCGCGCACGGCTTCGGTGACCAGCACGATGTCGCCGCCCGGCGCCACGATGCGGCCTTCCATCGTCAGTTGTCCGGCCGACATCAGCCGCACCTTGCGGCCCGCGTCGACCTCGATGCGCGCGCCCTGCGCGACTTCGAGCACCGCGCCCTGCAGCGACAGGTCGGCGCCGCCGCGTTGGGTCAGGCGGCGCCGCGCCGGGTCTTCCAGATACAGCGGCGGCAGCCAGCTTTCGAGCGTCGCCTGCGGATCGGCGCCGGTGGCAATGTCGCGCGCGGCGGCGTTCGCACGCAGCACCGGCATCTGCGGGTGCAGCACGGCATCGCCGGCAACGCGCACGCCGCTGGCACTGGCGATGCGGTAGCTGGAGAAACCGCTGCGCAGCAGCTCGGGTGCGAGCTGCTGCACCGGCTGGAACGAGATCTCTTGCGCAAAGTGCGTGCCGCGGGCAACGTCGCTGCCTGCCGCATAGGTCACGGCGAGCGGCGTGATCTTGCCGGCCGCCTGGGCAAAGCGCAGCGCCTGGATCGGAATGCCCTGCGGAAACACCGCCGAAGGCAGCACCCCGCCCACGGGCAACTGGCCCATGCCCGTGATGCGCGTGCCGGCCGGCAGCAAGGTGCCGGCCGGGCAATAGCCCTGCGCCGTATAGACCGAGAAGCCGGTGGGCACGGTCCAGGCGGCGGCCGTGTCCAGGGGCCTGGCAAGGACAGGCGTCGCCCCCGGGGGCAGCGGCGCATCGGTGAAGGCGACCGTCAGTTCCAGCACGAGGTCCATCGGCAGCCGCTCGCCGGCACCGATGCGCAAGGGGTTCGCCAGCCGCAGCGCGGTGGGCGCCGGCGCACCGGCCGCCAGCACGCCGCCTTGCAGCCAATCGTCGCGCCCGAACAGCAGGCCGCCGGGAGACTCCAGCGTGAGCGTGCCGCCGCCGAGCACACCCTCGGAGCGGATGAGTCCATCGACCCTCAACGTGGCGCTGCCGGGCGGCTCCACGCCGCTGTCGCTCACGAGCCGGGCGCCGGCCTGCAGGCTCACGTCGCCGCCGCGCGCACCGCGCAGCTTGCCGTCGCGCCCCATCGTCGCGCCCGAGGACACATCGACCACGCTGCCGCGCTCCAGCGCGATGGCGCCGTCGATCATGCGCACCGTCAGGCTGCCGCCGTCGGCGAACGCCATGTCGGCTTCGGGGCGGCCGTCGCGCACGTGGTTGGTCCAGCGGCCGCGCAGGTCGAGCCGCGCGCCTTCGCCCAGCACGAAGGCGGCACTGCCTTCGCGCATCAGCAACTGGCCGGGCCCGGGGCTGCCGATGGTCATGACCGGCGCGACGTTGCCCACGCTGATGTCGCCGCTGCGGATCGTCACGTCCGCATCGATGCGCGTGCGCGCGGCCAGCACGTCGAGCCGCCCGCCGTCGGCCAGCTGCAGCGGGCGTTCGATCGACACCTCGCCCGCCGTGACCAGCGTCAACCCGCCAAGGCCGAAGCCGGCGAGGCGGCGGGCGTCGATCTGCACGGTGCCCACGCGGTCGGCCGGCAGCGCGCCGGCGCGCGGTGCGTCCGGCCCCAGCGTGTCGCCGATGTCGGCCACGTCGCCGATCCGCACGCGGATGTCGTGCGCACCGTCCGCGCCCACGCCGTTGAGCCGCCGCAGCGCCAGCGTGCCGGCCTGCGCCACCGCGCCGTGCGGCTGCACGTAGCCATCGTTCGCCGCCCCGCGCGCCTGCGTCTGCTGCGCGCCGGTGAACACCTGCGCGGCGATGTCGCCTTCGAGCACGGCGGTGGGGGCGTTGACGACCAGCCGGCCGGCATCGCGGCCCACCGTGTAGCCGTTTTCCAGTTGGCGCTGCGGGCCGATCAGCGGGTTGTAGAAGTAGCCGGTGGACTTCCTGCCCCAGCGCGCGTGCTCGTCTTCAAAGCCGCGATAGAGGCCGTCGAACACCACGTCCGACGGCGCCTTGTCGAGCCGGTAGAGCCGGCCGTCGCTGCCCTTGAGCCAGCTCTGGTTGAGATAGCCGGTCTGCACGTCGAGCGTGCCACCCGAGAGATTGATGGCCGAACCCGCCTGCGTCACCACCTCGCGCCCGCCGAGCACCACGGTGCCGCCCTGCGCCATCCACTCGCCCAGGCTGTGCGGCTGGTTGCCCAGGTAGCCGCCCACTTCGAGCAGGCCGCCGGCGGTGTACCAGCGGTCCTTGTCGTACACGCCGGCCTTGGCCGGCACGTAGGTGAGCCGCCGCCGGTCGATCCACACGCTGGCGTTGTTGAGCTTGCCGGTGTCGCGGTTGAGCGGCGCGTCGCGCTGCTCGTTGCCCTGGATGTTCACCAGCACGTTGTTGGCTGCCATCGCCACGCTGACGCCCACCGCGCCCGACACGTCGAGCTGCGCGTTCTTCGCGACGAAGGCCCGGCGCGTCGCGCTCACCGAAACCTGGCCGCCGGTGGCGAGCGTGAGCGAATCGCCCTCGAAGCGCGCGTCGCCGCCGCTCACGATCTCGATGCGCGACAGGTCGCGGCGGTCCTGCAGCCGCGAGAGGTTGTCGAAAACGCCCACCTCCGCATTGGCGCGCAGGCGGTCGAGGTCGGCCGACTCCTTGATGAAGGCTTCGCGCTGGCTGTCGAGTGCGTTCGCACCACGGTCGGCATCGAGCAGCACCGCCGTCACGGCGTTGCGGCCGACCGTCACGGTTCCCCGCGTGTCGCTCGCCGCGTTCAGCAGGTGGACCGTGCCGCGCGTGTTGACTGTGGTGGTCGCCAAGGCCACGCCGTCCTGCCGCACGTCGCGTCCGGCCAGCGTGACGTCGCCCTCGGCCGCCACCATCAGGCCGCTGTTGCGCACCAGGCCGGCCGTGCTGTCGGGCGCGAAGCGCGGCGCGACCTCGTTGCCGCGCGTGGTCGAAAAAGTGTTGCCGACGGTGCCGGCGCCCTTGCGGATGATGAAGCCGTCGCCCGCGGCCAGCAGCGCCTGGCCGCGCGGCGTGGCGACCTCGCCGGCGTTGTGCACCTCGGTGCCCAGCAGCAGCACGTAGCCGCCGCCCTGCGTCACCGACGCGGGCTGCCGCGTCGCGATGCGCGCGCCGGGTTGCATCTCGACCTTGCCGAGCGCCTCGGTGAAGGCGGGCGCGGGCTGTCCGCCAGCCTGCGCACTGTAGATGCCGTTCTTCTGGAACTGCGCGTCGCTCATGTTCGCGGCTGCCACCACCAGGTTTCGCGTGTCGACCTGGCTCGTGCCGCCGAAGACCACGCCGTTGCGGTTGACCACCAGCACCGTGCCGTCGGCCTTGATCTGCCCCTGGATGCGGCTCGGCCGCGCCTGCGGGTCATTGACGCGGTTGAGCACGGCCCAGTCCTTCTGCTGCTGGAACTCCACCGTCGTCGCCTTGCCGACATTGAAGGTTTCCCAGTTCAGGATGGCCTTGTCGCCGGTCTGCCGGATGGTCACGCTCGTGCGGCCATCGGGCGTGCTGCCTTGCTGCGGACGCTCTGCGTTGAGCCAGCCCGCCGTGAGGCTCGCGCTGTCGACCTTCAGCCCCCCTTCCGCCAGGCCGTCGGGCACCGAAGCCTCGCCCTGGGCGGCACGGCGCGCGGCCGCTTGCGCCGCCTGCTGCGCTGCGATGCCCTGGGCTGCGAGATTCAGGTTGCCGAGCGAACGCTGCAGTTCCTGGTTGGCCCGCTGCTGCTGCGCCTGCGGGCTGGTGAGCATCGAGGCCGGCTGGCCATTGGGCAGCCGGCCCGTGGCCTCGGCCACGCCCTGTGCCATGTTCTTCTGCGCCATCCAGCCCGCGCTGAAGGCCTGCTGCGCCTGGGCCGCGCCGGTCAAGCCGGTCATGCCCGAAAAGGCCAGCAGTGCGATCGCATGCGCAACGGGCTTCAGCCGTGCACGTTGGTGAAAAGGTAACGGAAAGACGGAAGACGACGGCTGGCGGAACGACATGGTGACGGGTCCGTATGAAACGTGAGGTGTTCTTCGGATGTCCAGGCGACCGCGTTCATGCGATCGCCGGGACACCGGCTGCTACCTAGACGTTGCAGCGGCGAAGACCCGCCAAGAAATCTGCCGCCCGCCTTGTTTCTTTTCTTCTCTTCTCTCTTCGCCTGTGCGTTCAGGCCAGCAGCACGACACCGGCCGGCAGCCGCGTCACGTGGGCGCCGAACAGCTTTTCGATCTGCACGATGGCCTCGTCGAGCGCACTGATGCGAAAGTGCCCGCTCAGCCGACGCCCCGCCAGCGATTCGTTCGCCAGCACGACGCGGCCCGCGCGGTAGCGGTTGATCTCGGCCACCGCTTCGGACAGCGGCGTGCCGCGGAACACCACCACGCCGCGGCGCCACGCCAGCGCCTGCTCCATGTCGACCGGCGTGACGGCCGCAAGGCCCGCGGGGCCGTACCAGACACGCTCGCCTTCGCGCAGCGCGACGTTGCTGCCCGCCGTGTGCAGTACCTCGGCACGGCCTTCGGTGCAGGTGACGCAATAGCGTTCGTCATCCGCGCGCCGCACCTCGACGCTGCCCACGCCGGGCACGATGCGCGCGTTGCCCGCCAGCAGTTCCACGGGCCGGGCACCGGCACCGCGCTGGACGGACGCTTCGCCGGCAATCAGGCGGACCCGGTCGCCGCCTTCACCCGCTTCACCAGCTTCACCGCCAGTGCCCTGCACCGCCAGGCTGGTCTGCGTGTTGAGCGTGAGCTCCACGTGGTCGGACAACGCCACCTTCGCCTGCTGGCCCGTGCCGGTGCGGTAGTCGGCCGCCAGCTCGGACCACGAGGGCCACAGCGCCAACGGCGGATGAATGGCCGCCACGACCGCCGCGGCGCCCGCGGCCGACAGGCCGGCGCCCAGCATCCAGCGCCGCCGCGGGTCGGGCAAGGCGGCGGTGGCTGCCACTGCCGCTCGGTGCGGCATCGAAGACGAGGCCGGATACAGGCGTTGGTAGGTGGCCGCGATGCCGCCGATGTCATGCCACTCCTGCCGTGCGCGCGCAAAGGCCTCGCTGTGCTGCGTGCTGCGCGCGCACCATTGCCGCAGCAGCCGTGCGTCGCGGCCGGTGGCCTCGCCCGAGCGGATGCGGCGCACCCAGGCGCGCGCTTCCTCGTCCAGCGGGGACGCGGAGGCATCGGGGTCGTCAACGGCCATGTTCGCAGCAACAGTCATCGGATTCGGTTTTCGGGAAGCACCGTGTGCGTGGGTGCGCGCAAGGGTGCGTGTGCAAGACCTGGACGGATGGCGGGGCGATCGACCGCCAGGTTATTTGGTTTTGTTACGCATCTGCGCCACGCAGAACTCGTGCGCGGCATGGATCTCGCGCTCGACGCGACGCAGCGGAATCGCGTAGCGGCGCGCCAGTTCCTTCTGCGGAACGCCTTCGACGCGCGACGCGAACAGAAGCTGGCGGCGCAGCGGCGGCAGCAGGTCCATCGCGCGTGCGAGCGCTTCCAGGTCGATGCGCGCGCCGGCGGCGTCAGCGGGGTCGACGGCTTTCTCGTCGGGCACCAGCAGCGCATCGACCTCGTCGCCCGACAGCAGCAGCCGTTCGGAACGGATGCGGTCGATGGCCAGATTGACGGCCGTGCGCAGCAGGAAGCTTTGCGGGCTGTGCACCGGCGTGGCGGGCGCGCGGGTCGAGAGCTTGACATAGGTGTCGTGCAGCACGTCTTCGGCCAGCTCGATGGAGCCCAGCCGGTGCACCAGCTTGCTGCGCAGCGTTTCGTAGCGGTCGACCAGGAAGCGCAGCAGCTCGGAGGGCGCGACGGTCATGGCGCCGCCTTGCAGTCGCCGGTCTGCGTCGGTTGGCGCGGCAATACCAGCAGCGTGACGGGCTGCGCCAGGCCGGCGGGCGGCTCGGATGGCAACGCGAGGCCATGGAGCAGGTGGCGGATGCGCGCGTCTCGCGCGCCGTCGCCGGTCGGGTGCAGCAACACGCGCGATACGGCATTGCCGGCATCGATCCAGAGGTTGAGCGCCAGCCGGTAGGCGCCCGGAATCGTCTTCGGATCGCCGCACAGCACGGCGACCACACGGGCCTGCAGCCGGCCATAGTAGGCCTGCATCGCAGCCTTGTCGGGCATGCCGTTGTCCCGCGGCGCCGATGCAGAAGCCGCACCGTCCGGTACCGTCTCGCGCATCAGCATGAACGCAGCCTGCGAGGTGTAGCGGGCTTCGATGCCCGTGCCCGCCAGCAGGCGATGCAACGCGGCCTCGGGGGTGAACTCGCCTTGCAGCGGGCCCGCCATGTGCCCTTCGGCGATCTGGTCGTCATAGAGCAGCGACTGGCCCGTCAGCCGGTGGAACTGCGTCAGTGCGCTTTGCAGGGGCTGGCGCGGAATGTCGAAGCGAAGGCGCCCTGCGGGCACGGCCGGCGCTTCGGCTTCCACAGCCGTCGGCTGTGCACCGGCGCCGCGCGCGATGCCGCCCAGGCCGAGCATCGCCATCGCCATCAGTCCCGCGAGCGCGTACCGACCAGCGACAGGCATGCCGACTCAGCATCGAGAAAGGAGGAGGAAGCATCCATGCGGCGCAGTTGGGGGGAAGTCCGGGGCACCGGCTCATCGGCGCGGATCCGGACGACCGGCATGGTGCCGCCGCGGCGTGACGATGGCGTGTCAGCGCGATGACAACGCAACGCCGCGCCGCCGCGTGCGTTCCCGCTTCTTTTTCTTGCCTTCTTCAGTGCACGGCCGAACGCGACCCCGGTTTGAATCCATGCCCCCTGGCCCACCACGCCACCGAAAGCGCGAGCAATGCCAGGCCCGCCAGCGCCCATGGCAACGACGCTGCCCCTGCGCTTTCGAGCAGCAGGCCGCCCGCCACGCCACCGCCGGCCACCGCGAGATTGAAGACCGTCACCAGCATCGATTGCGCGACGTCGGCGTCGTCGCCCGCCGCATCGGCCATGGCCGTCTGCAACAGGGTGGGCGCACCGCCGAACGTCAGGCCCCAGGCGATCACCCCGGCGTACACGGCAGCCGGGGATGCGCTGCCGATGCCAAGCACCAATGCAGCCACCGCAAATATCGCGAGGCTCAGCAGCGTGAGCGCCCGCAGCCATCGGTCGACCCACACCCCCGTGATCCAGATGCCGGCGATCGATGCCACGCCGAACACCAGCAGCACCGTGCCCACGCGCTTCCCCAGCCCGACCGACGCCAGGAACGGCGCGATGTAGGTGTAGAGGATGTTGTGCGCCAGGATCCACGCGAGGATGACGAACAGCACCGGCCGGATGCCCGGCATCGTGAAGATGCGCGCCACCGGCCGCCGCTTGTGCGCCTCCTGCCCTGCAAAATCCGGCACGCCGAAGCGCACCCACACGAGCAGTGCCAGGGCCAGCGCCGACATGGTCCAGAACACGCCGCGCCAGTCCGACAGCGTGCCGAGCCAGGTGCCCAGCGGCACGCCGAGCGACAGCGCGATCGGCTGGCCCACGCCCACCACCGCCAGCGCGCGACCCTGCAGATGGTGCGGCACCATGCGCCGCGCATAGCCGGCCAGCAGCCCCCAGATCAGGCCCGCGGCCATGCCCGCGACGAAGCGCGCAGCCAGCGTCAGCGCGTAGTGCGTCGACAGCGCGGTCAGCGTGTTGAAGACCAGCAGGCCGCCGATGGCCAGAAGGAACAGCGGCCGCCTGCGCCAGTTGCGAGTGATGGCGATGACGGGAATCGCCGCCACCACCGAGCCCAGCGCATAGAGCGTCACCAGCTGGCCTGCCAGCCCTTCGGACACACCGAGGCCCGCGCCGATCTGCGGCAGCAGGCCGGCCGGCATGGTCTCCGTCATGATCGCCAGGAAGCCCGCCATGGTGAACGCCAGCAACCGCCAGACGGGAAGCTGCGCGGGAAGCCGCGCGGTGCCAGCGGCGGTGCTTGCGGTGCGCGCTTCATCGGCACCCGCAGTCGTCGTTGTCTGCATCTCGCTTTCGTCCGCTAGGCGAGGTATGACGCGGCCATGTCCTTGTCGCCATGGCCGGCGTCGCGGGCGCGGCGGAATCTTTCGAGCCCCGCCGCAGCGGCATCGACCTTGACGCCGGCACCGCGCGCGGCATCGACGACCAGCTGCGAGTCTTTCACCGCATTCGCGACCGAGAAGCTGGTCGTGTAGTCGTCGGCCAGGATCGCCGCGGCCTTGAGCTGGAAGTAGCCGCTGTCCATCGGGCCGCCCTTGACCACGTCCACCACCAGCGCCGGATCGACGCCGAGCCCCTTGGCGATCGCCAGGCTTTCGGCGATGCCGTGCGTCAGCGCGAAGGCCCAGCTGTTGAGCGCCAGCTTCAGGCGGCTGCTGTCGCCCGCCTGTTCCGACACCCACAGCGTGCGCTTGCCGATGGCGTCGAACACCGGCTGCACGACCGCGCGGCCTTCGAGCGGGCCCGATGCAAGGACGACCAGCTGGCCCTGCTCCGCCGGCTGGCGCGTACCCTGCACGGGCGCGTCGTAGAAACCGAGGCCGTGCTGGCGGGCCAGCGCGGCGAGCGCTTCATTGGCATCGATGCCGACCGTGCTCAATTGAATCCAGGTCGCGCCTTTCGACAGCGCCGGTGCCGCTGCGTCCAGTGCCTCGCGCACGGCCGGTCCGTCCTTCAGCGAAGTCAGCACGATGTGCGCGCCCTTCACCGCCTCTTGCGCGGTGCCGAACACCTGGACGTCCGATGCCTCCAGGGCCTGTGCTTTCTGCGCCGTGCGGTTCCAGGCACGGACCACGAAACCCTGCTTGCGCAGGTTCCTGGCCACGGCCGCGCCGATGATGCCCGTGCCGAGCACGGCGACGGTGGTGGTAGAGGTGTTTGCCATTGAAGAATCTCCAAGTGAATCAAGAAAAAAAGAAAGAAAAGCGACAGGAAAGCCGCACGCTGGGTACTGGAACGATCAGTACAGAACTGGGTAAATTTTTGGCACGCAGCCTCGCTTCCCTTCGGAAGCCGGCGGCGCGCCGTGGGGTGTCTTCTGCCTAGATCGCGTCGATGGCCACGTTGACCACATCCAGCAGGCGTTGCCGCCGTCCCTGGCGGCTGCTGCCCTTGCTGAGCACGCGCAAGCCCTGGATGGTCGCGACCACGAAGCGCGCGACGGCGCGTGGGCTGTTGTGCGCGTCGATCTCGCCGCTTTCCTGCGCGCGCACCAAGGCGCGTTCCAGCGCCTTTTCAAGCCGCAGGAAGTTCTGCGACACGATCTCGGCCACCACCTCGTCCTGCCCCGCCAGCTCGAGCGTGGCATTGGCAGCCAGGCAGCCGCGCTGGTCGGCGTCGCCGAGTTCGTCTTCGACGATCCGCATCATCAGCTGGCGCACCAATGCCTTCACCGGTCCGGGCTCGGACAGCAGCTCGATGTTCGACACCGTGAGAGCGTGGTAGCGACGCAGCGCGTGTTCGTACAGGCCGTGCTTGCTCTCGAAGGCGTTGTAGAGGCTGCTGCGCGCAAGGCCGGTACCGTCGATCAGGTCCTGCATCGAGGTACCGGCATAGCCGCGACGCCAGAACACCTGCATGGCGGCGTCGGCAATGGCATCGGGTTCGAACAGCTTGGGGCGCATCGGAAGACTACTTTTGGAATGATCGTTCCAATAAATGTAGATTCATCCACGAAGCGTGTCAATCGATGCCCTGTCCGGCCCTTGTCCGCCGCGGGTTGTTGGCGCGCCAGGCAACGACTGCGGTATGCGCGCAACGCTCTCGTTGCCGGATTGCTATTGCAGTGTTAGCCTCCGACCCCCAAATATCAACCATCGCACCGCGGCTCTAACAGCTCGCCGCACGAGAAACCCATGAAGCAGTTCCCGACCCCGCAAGACGCATCGATGACCCGCAAAGCTGCGGCGACGTCGCTGCGCGCTTTTGGCGCCCCATTGCTTTACTAGAGCCTTTCGCACCCGGAGGCTCGGCCTCCCAGTTCCACAAGACCCGGTAGGCCTCGAGCCACCGGGTTTTTTGTTTTCTGCCTGCCCCATTGGAGACCTGGACATGAGCTTCGAACGAGAACTTTTTCTTTTCGCCGCACGCGCTGCCGGCGCGGTGCTGTGCGTCGACTCCGTGGAGTGGTTCGTGTAAAGCCTCCAGGCCCTCGTGCGCCTGGAGGTCCATCCTTCAGGCAAGAAAAGAAGCCTGTCGGGTGGCCCACCCCGGCAGGCTTTTTTTTCGCCCGCATGGCGGGCATCGCGAGTTTGGTGCGCGCGCACCGACAACCCGCCGACCGTTTCGCCTGGCCAGCGAATCGGATCGGTTTTTTACTCTCAAACTGGAGAAAACAATGATGAACAACAAGGTTCATGTGAACGTCGGAACCATCGGTCATGTCGACCATGGCAAGACGACGCTGACGGCTGCTCTTACCTTCGTGCAGGCTGCGCGCACTGGCGGCCGTGCGCTGTCGTACGGGCAGATCGACAACGCAAAGGAAGAGCGCGAGCGCGGCATCACGATCAACACTTCGCACGTCGAGTACGAGTCGGATGTCCGTCACTACGCACACATCGACTGCCCCGGGCATGCCGACTACATCAAGAACATGATCACCGGCGCCTCGCAGATGGATGGCGCGATCCTGCTGGTGGACGGCACCGAAGGCGCGGCACGGCAGACCATCGAGCACGTGCTGCTGGCGCGCCAGGTGAACGTCGGCCACATGGCGGTGTTCGTGAACAAGATGGACCTCGTTGCCGACAGCGACCGTGCGGAGATCGAGCAGCTGATCGAAATGGAGATCGGCGCGCTGCTGGCTGCGCACGGATACGACGATGCCCGGTTCGTTTTCGGCAGTGCGCTGAAGGCTTTGGCCGCCGCTGAACGCGGCGAGCTCGACGGTCCCGACGTGCAATGCATCGTCGAGCTCGTGAACGCGCTGGACTCGCGCATTCCTGATCCGGTGCGCGACTACGACGCGCCGTTCATGATGCCTGTCGAAGGCGTGCACACCATCACGGGCCGCGGCACGGTGATCAGCGGCCGTGTCGAGCGCGGAATGATCCGCGTTGGCGACAGCCTGGAGATCGTCGGGCTCAGCTCGGTGGGCGACGAGAAGGTGGTCGTTACCGGCGTGCAGTCGTTCCACAAGGACGTCGCCGAGGCACGGGCCGGCATGAACGTCGGCCTGCTGCTGCGCGGGGTCAAGCGCGACGATGTCGTGCGAGGCCAGGTCGTGGTGAAGCCCGGTGCGCTGAAGCCGTACCGGACGGGGCGTGCGCAGATCTTCGTTCTCGGCAAGGACGAAGGCGGTCGCCATACCCCGTTCGGCTCCGGCTACCAGCCGCAGTTCTTCTTCGGCACGACCGACGTGACGGGTGTCATTCGCGTCGACACCGAGACCGGCATGGTCGAGCCGGGCGCGCAGGCGCAGATCAGCTTCGAGCTGAACAAGCCCGTGGCCATCGAGAACGGCATGCGGTTCGCAATGCGCGAAGGCGGCAAGACCGTCGGCGCAGGCATCGTGACCGAGGTGCTCGGCTGAAGGGCTGATACGCCACTTGCCCCTGTCGTCCGCTTGTCGGGCGGCAGGGGCTTTTTTTATCCCTGGCCGAGTTGTTCGGCCAGCCCGACGAGGATGCCCTCGGGCCCTCGAATGTAGGCGAGCTTGTACGACGCCCCGTACTGCATCTGGCCGATGAGATCCGCGCCATGCGCCTGCATCCGCGCGACGACGGCATCGATGCCATCGACGGCAAACATGATGCGGCGAAGACCCAGGGCGTTCACCGGCGCATCCACCGGCCCGAACCTCACGGCATCGGGCGTGTGGAACTTGTCCAGTTCGATTCCCTGCCCATCGGGCGTGCGCAGCATCGCAATGGTCGATCGGACGTCTCCAAGCCCGATGAGCTTTCCGACATCAGGCCCCTCCACCGTGGTCTCGCCCTCCAGTTCGAGGCCAAGCTCGATGAAGAACGCCTTCACCGCTTCGAGATCGTCGACGACGATCAGGATGTTGTCCATTCGCTTGATGGTCATGTCTTTGGTCCTTCTTTCAATCGTCGGGCCTTCTCACCCCGCTCGCGCCTGCCGGGCACGGTTCAACTCGCTCAGGCAGGAGCCCGGTTGCTGCTCAACCTCCCCCTCCGGCCCCAGAACAGCGATGAGCGGCCCATCGACGACAACCTGGAGCCCCGGAGGAACGGCGAAGAACTTCACCAGGTCCGGCCTGTCGATTGCCAGTTGGTAGAGAGAAGTCTTCGTGAATTGCGACGGGTCTTGAGCGCCATGCTCGTCGGAAAGATCGGTGAGCCACCAGCCCGAATCGGTCGCGTCATGGGGCGCCGCGCGCGTCAACAGAACTCTGGCCGCCGACTTGTACTGCAGATGCACGACGGCACTCTCTTGCAACGACGGAAAGTCCGGCGCGATCTCCGGCACAAGGCTTTGAACGACGTCCTTCTGGTTTCGCAAGTGCATTAAGGTGCTGTCCACGGAATCGATGAAGTGCACCGGAATCTGCTTCATGTCCGGCTCCATGACCCGCAGGAAGCCGTCGTCCGCTTTCTCGAGCATGGTGTACATCCAGCCGACTTGCAGACTCTGGCCGCCACTGAACTTTTCTCCCTCTGCCACCCGGCTCTCGAGGAAGCGAAGAAACCACGCCACGTCCTCGTCCGGTATGGCCTTGTTGCCGACACGAACCCGGAATTCGGGATGACCGAAACGTTGGCAACCGGCGGTCGCGTGAACCACCTCACTGTGCGGGTCGGTGGGCTTGGGCTTGAGCTCGAGCTTGCTCTTGCCGAGCGATGCAAATATCGAACGCAAGGACATCACGCCTCTCCTGTCTTCTCATTCAGCGGCCGGCAAACCTCCAGCACCACCCCGCGCAGCCACCGATGCGCAGGGTCCTTATCAAGGCGCGGATGCCACATCTGCGACACGGTGATCTGCGCCGTGGGCATCGGCAGCGGGAAAGAACGCAGCGTGCCTCGTTCCCTCAGGTGTTCGAAGTACGAAGACGGTATGAGCGCCACCATGTCGGTCGCGGCCGCGATCGACAAGGCGGTGCTGAAGCTGGGCACCACGACCGCGGTATTGCGCACCAGGCCCATCGCCGCGAGTGCGTCGTCCACCGGCCCGACCGTGCGGCCGTGGCGTGAAGTGACCACGTGGTCGCAGGCGGCGTAGCGTTCGACGGTGATTTCGGGGCCTGCGAGCAAGGGATGGCCCTCGCGCACCGCGCCGACGAAGCGGTCGCGGTAGAGCGCCTGAACACGCACCTCCGGGCCCGACTCGCCGAGAACGCCGACATCCAGGTCGATCAACCCCTCGCGAAGCGGGCGAACGTCCTTGTTGGGCTTGGGCGCGAAGCGCAGGCGAACGCCGGGCGCTTCGTGCGCGGCACGCGCCACGAGCTGATGCGCGAAGCCCTCGATGAAGCCGTCGTTGGCCCGTATGGTGAACAGTTGCTGGAGCGTGCGGGGGTCCATGCCCGCGCCGGCAGACTGGAGCACCGCGCGCGATTCCTGCACCAGTTCCCTGACGCGGTCGCGCAGTGCCAGCGCATGCGGCGTGAGCACCATGGCGCGACCGGCGCGCACCAGCAGCTCGTCGCCGGTCGATTCGCGCAATCGCGCGAGCGACCGGCTCATGGCCGATTCGCTCAGGCCCATGCGCTCGGCCGCCTTCGCGACGCTGCCCTCGGAAAGAAGTGCATTCAACGCAAGCAGCTGGTTCAGGTCGGCATCTGTCGGCATGCCCCAAACCTAGCATGGTTGTGGCGGTTTCGACAGGCGTGGCGCGCAGGGACAAGCTGCGCGCCACGCGCTGGGCAAGCGGTGTGCGCGGTCCTAAGCTGGCCCGGCGCAATAAAGCGTGCCTCCCGGTTGCCCACCATGTTGTCCTCCACGCTTCGGCCGAACTCTTCTTCCACCCTGCCCCGCACCGCCAAGACCCAGGAGGTGAACGCAGCAGCACATGACACCGATGGCCTGCCCCTGCCGCGGCGCCTCGCAGCCGTCGCCGCGATCCTGGGCGCGGTCATGATGGTGGTGCTCGACGGCGCCATCGCCAACATCGCGCTGCCCGACATTGCCGGGCAACTGCAGGCGACACCCGCCGATACCGTCTGGATCATCACCGCCTACCAGCTGGCCGTGGTCATGTTCCTGTTGCCGGCTTCCGCCATCGGGGAGCGGTTCGGATACAGGCGCGTTTTTGCGGGTGGCGTCGCGCTGTTCACCGCGGCGTCGGTGTTGTGCGCGCTGGCGCCATCGCTGCCATGGCTCGTGGCCGCGAGGTGCCTTCAGGGCCTTGGCAGCGCCGCCGTGATGCCCCTCGGATTGGCGCTCTTGCGCTTCACCTATCCACGCCGATTGCTGGCGCGCTCGATCGGCTGGAATGCGCTCGCCATCGCGGCCGCTTCCGCGGCGGGGCCCACCCTCGGCGCTTTCATCCTCTCCACGGCGAGCTGGCCATGGCTCTTTGCGGTGAACCTGCCGATCGGCCTTCTCGTGCTCGCCGCCTGCGCGGGGTTGCCGGGCCCGGCGCGCTCGATGCGCCCCATCGACGTGTGGAGCATCGCGCTCAACGCGGTCATGTTTGCCGCCTTCGTGCTCGGAAGCGACCAGTTGGTGGCGCATCCGTTGCACGGCGCCGCGTTGCTCGCCCTGTCGGTCGTCTGCATGGTCTTGCTGGTGCGGCGCGAAATGCCGAAGGCAGCACCGTTGATCCCGCTCGACCTGCTGCGCGTGCATTCATTCCGGGTCTCCGTCATTGCCTCCGTGTGCTGCTTCACCGGCCAGATGGCCAGCCTCGTGGCGCTGCCGTTCTACATCCAGCACGAACTCGGCCAGAGCGCGGTAACCACCGGCCTCCTGATGACCCCATGGCCTTTGGCCGTGATGGTGGCGGCGCCGCTGTCGGCACGCCTGGCCGAGCGCGTGCCCAGCGCCTGGCTGTGCGCGGTCGGAGGTGCGTGTTTCGCGAGCGGCCTGGCCCTGTGCGCCCTGTGGCCGTTGCATGGCAACGCGACCTTGCCGATCGCGCTGTTCACCGGCCTCGCCGGCCTGGGCTTCGGCTTCTTCCAGACGCCGAACAACCAGAACATGCTGCTCTCCGCTCCCAGGGAGCGCAGCGGAGCGGCAGGTGGCGCGCAAGGCACAGCCCGGCTCACGGGGTTGACGCTCGGCAGCCTGTTGATGAGCTTGATGTTCGGGCTGCTGCCGGCACACGGCGCCGTGCACTGGGGCCTGGGGATGGCGGCGCTGGCTGCATTGGCCGGGAGTGTGGTGAGCTTGCTCAGGGGTCCGGTGCGGGCCGGAGTGGCGTGAGCGGCGTCCTCGATGGCTCCCGAGGCAAGCTTGCCGACCGATTACCTAGCGAGATGGCACCGACGCAATTGCGTACGGTGACGCAGAAGATGCGTTGGCGTGCGGTTGCGTCTTATCGCATTCCATCGGCTTGTTTACTGCCGGGAGCAGGACCCGGCCCGTCTCCTTCACAGGGGTGCGTGAGACTTTTCCTTCACCGTTCGACGAGAGCAAGCTGAGCGTTGTGACGCACGCAGAGCCTGCCGCCATCTTGATCGACAACTCATATTCTTCGGCCGGCTTCGGAGAAAAGATCGGCACCGCGCAGGTGCCAGCCTGCGCGCTCTGAATAGCCCCGTGCGTCGCAGGATTCATCGAGAAGAGGATTGTTCCTGCATCGAGCAGCGCCACGGTCATCCACGGCATGACCGCCATCGGGCGATCCGGTGCAACGCGCCTCTCAAGGACGCCGTCTCGCGGCATCGTGGTGTCGAGCATGCCGACTCGTGCCGTATCGATCCTTGCACCTCCGCTAACCCAACCGATGTCGGCCGCGGGCTTGCATGCGGTCAGATCGGCCGTTGCAAGTCGAAGCGCAAACTGCTCCGGATTGGGAACGACGACGCGCAACTTGGCTGAACTTTCTCCCTCTGGCTGCTGGTAGTCCGGGATGGAAGCGCATCCAGCGGAAAGCGCCGCAAGGCAGCACAACACGAGTCGATATCGAATGGGCATGGGATGGACCGAGCTATTTCAGGAAAGGGAGTTGCCTGCTTGAGAAAGCAGATATCGAAGCACCGCTCTTTGCACTGGCAAGAGGAGCTTCTTCTGCTCGTAGCCGGCAAAACGCGGATAGCGAAGGGGGTCCACCGAAAGCTCGCCACCGACAACGAACGGTGGCGTTGGCAACAGCACAGGGTGACCCATCCGAGCCAGATCTTCGATTGACAGCGGACGGCTCAACTGCTCCGTGCCTCTGGGCCAGCCATCGGTGATGACCACGTCTACCGTTTCGCGCAAAGACGATGAAAAGGATACGTTTGGTACGGCCTCGTGAAAACTCTCGTGGCATACGTGCAGAAGCGAAAATCCCATCACGCCGGCCAACTCGTGCCACGAACGGAACACGTTTGTCGGCGGCCCCCAAAGGCAGATGCGTACCTTCTGGATCGAGCCCAGGGTCGTCTCGATGAAGTAGGCGTCAGTAAGAACTTCGCACGGATGGCCGGCGCTCGACATTGCATTGACAACGGGCCTGCGGGATGAAGCCGCAAACTCCGCGAGTCGTTCGTGGTTCGATTCACGGATGACGTAGATGTCATAGAAAGGGTCGAGATAGCCTGCGAGATCGCAAACTCGCTCGTCGGTTTTCAGGAGATTCGGCAACTCGATGACGGAGAGGTTCAGTTCGTGGAATGCCTTCAGAAACGTCGTGCGCGTGCGAATGCCATTTCCTTCGAACGACCATGCGGCGGTGCCTTGCACGTCCAAGCCAGGCGATGCGACCAGGCGCCAGATCGCGCGAACGTCCTCGGGTGAGAGTGCTAACAGGCTGACCAGGTTCATGGCTTGGGATGTGTCGGAGACCCGTCGCGAGATCGCCGCCTTCATTGCAAGAACGCTTTCGCCGCCCAGCTGTCGAACGCGTCTCGGTCGGTGACTCCCCTCTCGCTCCACCACTGACCGAACCCTTTCAGATCGCGGATGGATGCGCCCGTCGCTTCTCTGAACACGATGACGATTTCCATCGTGGTCAGCCCCTGTGCCAGTAGCCCGTTTGCGATCTCCGACGGAGATGTTCCCGCGTGCAAACGCTCCACTGTCAGCGAGATGTCCGTGCGAAGTCTGGCCAGAACTTCGGGATATTGGTTCGTCATATTTTTTTCGCTGCTGTTCGGCCCCCGCCGAAGCAGCGAGCGGCGCTTCCAACCGAGTGCCATCTACTTGCCATTCAATGCCATCCGCCTCTGTGCAGCCTGGAAGTTGCGTCCCCGCATGAGTCGCATGGCTTGGCCTGCGTAGCCGCTGGCGATATGGGGCGGGCCAGATGCAGCCCACCAGAACAGTCCGCATGGCAAGCCGACGGGCGGCCCGCCCGTATCTTGAGGTCTGACCATTTGCGCGGCGAATCCCGGAGGCAGCACTTGCTGGTCTGCCCGGCGCCCGTCCTGCAACAGGAAACAGCCTAGCTTCGCCATGTCCAACACGGGCCGGGGCAGCGTGAGCGGCGTCCCAAAAGGAGGCCTCGAGCCGAGCATCAATTGCCTCGACGGAGAAACACTTTTCCTCCGATGCTCTCAAGAGAATGACACATGCCACTCGCATAGCGGTCATCGGCAATGAACACCTCGAAGACCTCTCGGGCAGCGATCTTCTTCACCACGTTCTTCGCCTCCGCGCGGGATATGGGCGTGCTCATTTGCAGTGACCGCAAGAACTGTCTTTCCACGTAGCCTCCCAGGGTGGGAAACCATGCAACGGCTTCGTCCCACCCCGTGACTGTCAACATGCATGACCTTGCAGGCACCCGCTTGGAATGAATCATTTATTGCGCCCCCCAGCTCGCCTGCTGAAGCACCACCCGATAGCCATCGCGGTCTGCAAACGTGCGGCCTTGCCGTTGCCAGTACGGATTGAAGGAGGACACCTCGGTGAATCCCGCAGCGAGCATGGCTGCCGACAGGCGCTGCCATTCCACGAGGTCCGGCACATAGAAAACAGTGAGGTCGTCGGCCGTGGGGGTCGGGACCAACGGTTGCTCGCGGCAGTAGGTGAGCGCGAAATGGTACGGCAAGCCCGGGAATCCGAGCAGGGCCGCATCAAAACCCTGGCGGTCTGCAAAGCGCTCGATTTCATGCAGGCCGAGACCGTCGCGGTACATGGCGATCGAGTGTTCCAGAGAACTGACCGGACGGACGATTCGAAGCTGGGGTTTCATGCGAAAGAACTCTCCTTGGCATCGCCATTCACTCGATTCAATGGGCCTGGGCATCGAAGTATGCCTGCCGCCCATGACGGCGACGAAGCCCGACCCATAGGCCGTTCAAGCGTCTTGTTGCGTCACTGCCGCCGGGGCGCCTCGCTTCGCGCCAGCCACAGCCCGCTCGCAACGATCAACGCCCCGCCGCCCAGCGTCCATGCATCGGGCGCGGCCTGCCAGAACATCCAGTCCAGCATGAGCCCCCAGGCGAGGGCGCTGTATTCGAAGGGCGCGATGGCGGCGGCCTGGCCGTGGCGGAAGGCCTCGGCAATGGCCATCTGGCCCAGGAAGCCGCTCACGGCCAAGCCCGCAAGCACCCACGTGTGCTGGGGCTGGATGGGCACCCATTGCGGTGCCGCCAACAGGCTGCCACCGAGAGCCATGCCCGCCGTGGTCCAGAAGACCAGCGCGGCGCTCGATTCGGTGCGGCTGACGAGCCGGCCCAGCATGTTCGACAGCGCATAGCAGACGGCGGCCACCAGAATCGCCAGCGCGCCCGTCGAGAGAAAAGCCCCCTGCTCGGGCCGCAGCGCGATCACGACACCGACGAAACCCAGCCCGATGGCGATCCAGTGCCTCGGCTGGACCGACTCGCCCAACAACGGCACGGCGATGAGCACCATCAGCAGCGGCGCGATGAAAGTGAGCGTGTAGGCCTCGGCCAGGCCCAGGGTCTTCAGCCCGTGGACGAAGAGCACGAGCATCGTCATGTTCAGCGCGGTGCGCAGCAGATGCAGGCGCCAACGCAGCCGGCGGTTGAAAACGCCGGCCGCCTCGCGCCGCCAGGCGATGTACAGGCAAACCAGCGGCAGCGCGGTAAGGCCGCGCATTGCCATCACCTGCACCGGCGGGTAATGCCCGGCCAGGTTCTTGAGCAGCGCATCCATGCAGGCGAAGAAGGCGCAAGCCAACAGCATCGCGGCGATGCCGCGCAGGGTTCCGGTCGATTGCATGGTCGGGTTGTCTCGCGGCAGTGGCGGCGAGAGAGGGGCTTGTTTTCGAGAGCCTGGCACAGGCGCAATGGACCGATGGTACCCATCCGGCCGAGCCCGCCGGGCCCCGGCACTGCCTGCTACGGCCAGAGCTGCCGCAATATCTCCGGCAGCATCCCCGCCACGAAATCTTTCGTGCATTCCGTGCCGGCCTGCTGGCCGAACTTTTCGTCCAGCGCAAGGTGCGCAAAGCCATGCACCGACGACCAGGCCGCCAGCAGCGTGGCCTGCGTCGCGTGGTTCAGGGGCTTCTTGCGGCCCCAGCCGGTGTAGTCGCGCACAGCAAGCTCCAGCTCCATCAGCGCCGCATCGCCCGCGGCCTTGAGCCTTTCGTCGGGCATCAGCCGGTCCTTGCGGAACATGAGGTGAAAGCGCCCCGGGTAGGTCAGCGCGAAGTGCACGTACCCCATGCCCTGCCCGCGCAGTCTTGCCGCGGGGTCTTCGCCGCCGGTAGCGGTGCCTTCGCGCAGGCAGCGCGTGAGTTCGTCGAACCCGAGGATCGACACCTCGGTCAGCAGGCCCGCCGCGCTGCCGAAATGGTGCAGCGGCGCGGCCGGCGACACGCCCGCGCGCCGCGCCACTTCACGCAGCGTGAAGCCCTCGATGCCGCGCTCGGCCAGCAGCAGCTCGGTGGCCGCGATGAGCGCCGCGCGAAGGTCGCCGTGGTGATAGGGCGTGGGAGCGCTCGCTGTCTTTCTGGTTGCCATGGGTGGAGTGCCTGTTTCCGGGGGCGTTTTCGGGTGCGTTTTCGAATCGGAACTTTACACCGTTAAATTTCATTGGATTTTTTATCTAAACACCGTCAAGATAACGCCCATCCGATTCCGGATCGCCCCTCTTCCCGCACGAAAGGCCACCATGTTCGACTCACTCTTCAGCGCGGGCAGCACCGTCGCCCTCCCCGCCTGGGCGGCCCTTGGCGCGGCCCCGTGGCTGGGGCGCGCCAAGCCCGCCATCTGGGCGCTGACGGGCATCGTCATTCCGGTGGGGCTTGCCCTGGCCTACGCCTGGCTCATGGCGACCTACTGGTCTTCCGCGGAGGGCGGCGGCTACAGCTCGCTGTCGGCGGTGCATGCGCTGTTCCAGCACCCGGGCCTGCTCACGGCGGGGTGGTTCCACTACCTCGCGTTCGACCTGTTCGTGGGCACCTGGATCGCACGCGAAGGCGAGCGCGCGGGCATTGCGCCGGTGCTGCTCATTCCCTGCTTCGCGCTGACTTTTTTGTTCGGCCCGGTCGGACTGCTGGCTTTCCTGGCGCTGCGCGTGGCGCCGGCCTGCGCTGCACTGGCGCGCGAGCTGCACCGGCGGCAGCCGCGGCTGGCGTGGTTCGGCGGCCTGCTGCTGGTGGCGATGGTGCCGGCGCTGGTGGCGGCCACTGTCGATCCGCGCACGCTGAACGGCGTGGGCGTGTGGGTCAAGCCGCTGAAGTTCATGGCATCGGTGAGCCTGTATGCGCTGACCACGGCCTGGCTGCTGGGCGACCTGCCGCGCGCGCAACGCGGCTCGCGCACCGAGCGCACCATCGTGGCGGTGGTGATTGCCACGGGCCTCTTCGAGGTCGCCTACATCACGCTGCAGGGCGCGCTGGGGCAGGCCTCGCACTTCAACGAAAGCACGCCCTTCCACGCGGTGATGTACGTGCTGATGGGCGTAGGCGCGCTGTCGCTCAATGCCATGGCGTTGCCACTCGCATGGCTGTTCGCACGCCATGGCGGCACGCTGGCGCCGGCCTACAGGCTGGCCGCGGTGCTGGGCCTGGTGCTGACTTTCGTGGGCGGCGCCGGCGCGGGCATGGCCATCAGCCAGCACGGCGGCCCAACCTTCGGCGCGATTGCGGGTGGCGCGGTGCTTCCGCTGTTCGGCTGGTCGGCCACCGGCGGCGACCTGCGGGTGGCGCACTTCCTGGGAATTCACGCGCAGCAGCTGCTGCCGCTGGCCGGTGCGCTGATCGGCATGCTGCACCTTCCGTTCGAACGGGCCACGGTGTGGCTGGCGAGCGGCGTGTATGCGGTGCTGATCGCGCTGGCGTTCAAGCTGGCCTATGCCGGAGTACCGCTGTTTTCGATGGTGGCCTGACGCCGGCGTTTCCGCAGCGGGAGTAAGAGCCAGGGTCGTATGCCGACTGGCCAGTTGCCCCGCGCTTCCCGCGAACCTACAGTGCCCCTCCCCGCCATGCATCGGTGGGTGTGTGCCACTGACCACGGAGGTTCGTCGCGATGCAGCAGTCTCTCGTCTCCTTCTATGCCTGCGTCGGCGCCTGGGGCGTCGGGCTGGTCGCGCTTCCGCTGCTGCGGCCGGTCAGGCTGAACGCGCAACCTCAGATGCGGTCCCTGATCTCCGCCTTCAACGACTCGGGCAACACGGCGGCGGAGAGTCCGAGCGTCGCGTTCATCAGCAGCGACCACGAGGTACTGCCGCCACTGCCACCACCGGAACCATCGCCGCGGTCTTCGGACCTGCCCTCCGCGCGCAGCCTGGCCTCGAACAGCGCCTCGCAGCAACGCACCGCCGCGGCGAGCTGCGCTTCGTTGTAGAAGCGCCCGCCTATCATGCACGCCGCGCCCGGCGTGAACCCATAAGCCGCGGCCTTGCTGCGGGCGAAGGCCGCAACGTCTTCGCGGTAGGTCTCGTCGGGCCGGCGACCGGCCAGCACGCGCGCCATGAAGTCGGTCTGGAAGTCTTGCGCCCACTCCTTGTAGAGCCGGTAGCGCTCCCTGTCGTCGCCGGGATAGGTGGCACGCGCTAGGGCCTGCGCAATGTCGATCAACGGCAGCGTGAGGTCCATCTCGCGGCCGTCGTGCAGGGGGCCATGCGCCTCAAAACTTGCCCAGCACATTGAGGAACCACCCCTTGCTGCGATAGCTCATGTCAGTGAGGTTGTCGGAGTAGTCGGTGAAGTTGTAGCCCACGCCCACCTTCAGGTTCTCGTTGACGTGGTAGTACGCCGCGGTAACCCAGCCGTTCTTGCGGTCCTTCAGTTCCTTGGCGCGCAGCGAGCGCCACTCGACCATCCAGTCCCAGTTGCGCACCAGCTTCCAGTCGACACGCAGCACGGCCAGTTGCGCCGAGCTCTTGAACCACGGCGCCGAGCTGTCGCGGCTGGCGCGCAGCTCGCCCAGGCGCCAGGCGTACTTGCCGCCGATGGTCCAGCGCGCGTTGATGTCGTAGGTGGCATCGACGGCAAAGACGTGGCTGCGCTGCTGGTAGTCGATGCCGGTGCTCGACACGGTGGTGCCCAGGTTGCCGTCGAGCCCGCCGCGCGAGACCACCTGGCCCGGCGACGACAGGTCGTACAGGTAGGTGTACTTGAAGAGCAGGTTCAGCCGGTCGTCCAGCGCCGGGCGCATGGCATAGCCGAGCATGGCTTCGGTGTACTTGGCCGCCGCCAGGCTGCCGGTGGTGCTGTCGCTGTCGGCCCAGTTGAACTTGCCGAGCCAGCGCTCGTCGTCGTTCACCTTCCAGGTGAAGGAGTTCTTCACCAGCCAGCTGGTGCGCGTCTCGGCCGTGGTGCGGTCCTTGCGGTACTCCAGGCCGCCGCTGTACTTAAGCCGTTCGCTCGAATAGCCGGTGGTGAACGCGACGGCCTGGCGGCGCGTGGCGCCGAGCGTCTCGGCACCGACCCAGCCGTTCTCGAAGTTGACGCCGAAGGTCCAGCGCGTGTCGGGCGCGTACTGCACGCCGTAGGCATGCGTCAGGCCCGGCTGCGTGCCGGTGGCATGGCGGTGCTCGGTGAACATGGTCAGGCCGTCGCCCACGCGCGAGCGCACGCCGGTCACCAGGCTGCCGCCGCGGCCGATGAGGTTCTCGTCGGTGCGGCCGGTGTCGGCCACGTAGGTCATGTACAGGTTGGAGCGGTCGTCGTACTGGTAGTCGACACCGGCCTTGCCGGCCAGGCCGCCGTCGCCGGTCGAGACTTCACCGCGCAACGCCAGCTTGTCGGTCAGGCGGTAGCGCCCGCCCAGGCCGAGGCGGTCGTTGTCCAGCCGCGTGCCGGTGCGCCGCAGCGTTTTCTGCGCGAAGCCGTAGAGGCTCCAGCGGTCGTTGCCGGTGTATTCGAGCTGCACGGCCGCGTCGGCGCGTTCGCCCGACACCGCCTGCGTGGTGGGCAACGACGGGCTGGTGATCAGCGTGTCGCCGGTCTTGTCGTCGTAGCGCAGGCCCAGGCCCAGCTTCCAGTTGGGCGACAGGGCCAGGCCGTACTGCGCATCGACCACGCTGCTGTTGTAGCCGTCGCGTTCGTCGCGGCGGTCGACCTTCAGGCGCAGTTCGCCGTTCTCGCCCTTCTCTCCGAAGGGCACGGTGCCCGACAGGCCGACCTGCCGCGTGGCATTGCTGGCGTACTGGCCCGGCGCCGAGAAGCCGGCGTCGCGCGACTGCGCATAGGCGCTGATGCGCCCGCCGCCGCGAATATCGAAGTCGGCCAGGTCGGCCTGGCCTTCGAGCCGCCAGGCGCTCGCGTTGCCGGTGGGGCCATTGCCCAGGCGCGAACCCGAAAGGCCATTGCGCCCGCTGAAGCTGAAGCCGCCGTCGAGCGAATCGAGCTGGCTGGTGCCGGGGCCCTTGCTGCGCGCGAACTCGCCCTTGACGTAGGTGGTCTCGGTCTTGCGCAGCGTGATGTCGGCGCCCGCCAGGCGCTGGTCGCCGCCGATCTGGTCTTGCCGCGAGGCGGTCACGCCCACGCCCACGTGGTCGTTGGCCCACCACGACACGCGGCCGCCCACGGCGAGCGTGTCGAGCGAAGTGGCCATGGGCGTGTATTCGTAGTCCACCACCAGGTAGGTCGGCATGCCGGTGAAGCCGCCCGCACGCACCAGCGAGCCGTCGTCCGACAGGCTGGGCAGCGGCGCCGACAGCAGCACGCGGCCCTGCAGGTAGTCGATCTCGTAGTCGGAACTGGGCACCAGTTGCGTGCGCTTGAGCACGAAGCCCGAGTCGCGGTCGCGAATCTCCAGGGTCACGCGCTCGGCACCGCGCGTGATGTCCTGGTTGCGAAGGTAGTAGAGCGAACCGCCGGTGCCACGGAATTCTTCGCGCGCGGCCAGCGTGCCGGGCTCGGCCGCGTAGGCGTCGATCTTCAGGCGCGCTTCGCCGAACGAGGTCGACTCTTCGCCCAGGTAGCGGCCATAGAAGCCATACAGGCCACGGCTCACGCGGGTCAGCTCGGTGTCGCCGAAGTTGAGCTTGAAGTTGCCCCACATGGCCTGCGAGCGGCCGTCGTCCACGCGCAGGTAGAAGCGGCCCTGCGTGGGTGCGTCCTCGATGGTGGTGGAGTCGTCGCCGAAGGTGCTCCACGAATCCTCGGGGTCGAAGCGGCGGAACAGCGAGGTCGGGTCCTTGCGGTCGAGGTTGCGGAACAGCTCCTTCAGCGGACGTTCCTCGGTGTCGACGCTGGCGGTCAGCGTCCAGCGGTCGTTCAGCTGGCCCTTGGCATAGCCCGCGATGCGGCCTTCGCTCCAGCCGCCACCGCCGTAGCGGTTCTTGTCGTTGGTCATGATCGCGGCCGGCCCGCTCACGCTGTTGCTGCCCACGGTCAGGTCGGCCTGGCCGACGAAGAACCAGTCGCTCTTGGGCAGCTCGAAGTCGCGGCGGTAGGCGCGCGTGGCGCCCTGCGCATCGGTGACGGCAATCTCGCCGGTCTGCACGCGGCGCGGCACCAGTTGCTGGAACACGAAGCGCCCGCTTTCGTCCACCGGCACGGCAAAGCCGAGCGCACGCACGGTCTCGCCGGGGCGGATGCTCGCGCCGCTGGCCGTCACCGTGCCGGCCGCCAGCGGAATGTTGGCAATGGCGATGTTGTTCTGGCCGTAGGCGCGCAGCAGTTCGCGCGCCACGTCGGGCGTGGTTGCGTCGGGCACATGGCGCTCGGCCACCGACAAAGACAGGTCGTCGGTTTCGTCGAAGCGGCCCTGGCGGTCGTACACGCGCACGCGGTAGTACAGCTTGCCGGCGGTGCCGGCGGCCAGCCGCTCGCGCAGGCCCTCGGGCACCAGCCATTCGCCGCGCAGCCCTGCATCGAGCGGCACGGTGGCCAGCAGGCGGCGCTGCATCACGTCGTTGGCGGTGAAGATGCGCAGCTCGGCCTTCGAGGTGAAGAGCAGGTAGTTGCTGTAGCCGGCAAAGCGCACGGTGTCGCCGGCCACCACGGTGGTGGGCCATGCGGAGGCGCTCAGGCGGCGCGGCTGCGACAGGTTGTCGTACTGCAGGCGCAGCTGGTTGCGCTCCAGCTGCACGTCGACGCAGCGCTGGCGGTCGGCGCTGGTGGTGCCTTCGCCCGCCACGGTCGATGGGCTCTTGCCGTCCGGCGTGAGCAGCTGGCCATCGACGCTCAGGCGCAGCGGCGCATCGTCGGTGCCGATGGCGGTAAAGGTACGGCAGATGCCGGGGTCGGCTGCCGGCGCGGGCGCCGCCACGGCCACCGGCGCATCGCGCCAGTACACGCGCACTTCGACGCGGCGGTTGGCGGCCCAGTTGGCGGGGTCGGTGGCCGGCGTGGCCACGGGCACGTCGGGGCCGCGCGAGGTGGCCGCCGCAGCGCCTTCGGGCAGGCCCAGGCGCTGCGTGAGGTAGCGCCCGACCTGCTGCGCGCGGGCCAGGCCCAGCGCGTGGTTGTCGGCAAAGCGCTCGCGCGACTTCGCGCTCAGGGCCTGCGTGTCGGTGTGGCCGACGATCTCGAAGCGCAGGCCGTCGTGGCCCTTCACCTGGTCGGCGATGCGGTCGAGCTGCGCGCGGTCGGACGGCACCAGGCCGTCCGCGCCCAACGCGAAATGCGGCGTGCCGGTGTCGCTGCGTTCGACCGGTGCTGCGGGTGCCGCGGTGGCCGCTGCCGACGCGGTGGCTGCCGCCACGGGTTCGCGCGCGTCGCCCAGCACGAAGGTGGCCTTGGGCAGCTCGCGCTCGCCGCTGCGCGGCAGGTGCCGTGCGCCGTCGAGTTCCACGGCACGCGGGTCGGCCGCGGCATGCTCGAGCATGCGGCCGCGCACGGCGGTCTCCTGCGCGAAGGCAAACCCCATGCTCATGCAGGCGGCGGTGACGGCGCCCGCAAGGGCCATGCGCTTTGGAAGCTGTCTTCTTCTCATGTCGGCTCGCTGGAACGGGTTCGGTGCGGTGGGTCGGGTCATGGCTGCATTCATGGCTGCGGTCATGGCTTCGAGGAGGCGGCGGTGGCGGGCACCAGCTCGACCTCGATGTCCAGGTTGAAGAGCGGCGCTTCCTTGCGGTCCGCGCGTTGCTCGCCCAGCTGCTTCCAGCGCGACAGCACGGCGGCCTTCACCGCGTCGACGCGCTGGCGGCCCAGTGCCTCGGCCTCGCCGGGCGCTGCCCGGTAGGCCAGGCGCAGCACCGAGGTCTTCTCGGCCAGCACGGTGACGGTGCGGTCGAGCTCGGGCACGAAGCCGGCGCGCAGCGCGGCGCTGCCGTCGTCGAAGGCCGCGCCCTGCAGCGCGAGCCGCACCACGCGGTGCACGGTGGCGCCGAAGTTGACCTTCAGCACCTTGCCGCGCGTGGCGCGCTCGGCCGCCGGGTTCTCGCTGGTCGTGCGATAGCCCGAAGGCAGCGTGCGCTCGTCGAGCTTCAGCACCAGGTTGCTGCCGGTGCCGTCCTTCGGAATGGCGGCGCAGGCGATGTGGTAGCGGCCTTCGGCGTCGGTGGTCACCAGCACGCCGTTGACGGTGGCGATGCGCACGTTCGCGATGCCGGGCTCGCCCTCGTCCTGGTAGCCGTTGGCGTTCTTGTCGTCGTAGACCTTGCCGATCACGTCGGTGCAATCGAACAGCGCATCGGGCACCACGCGCACGGTGGCGGTGGCCAGGTTCGACAGCACGCGGCCACCCACGCCCTGCGTGGCGATGACCTGGTTGACGAACTCGCCCTCGCCCACGCCGACCCCCACGCCCGCGACCATCAGGTATTCCTTGGTCTCGTTGGGCGCGAAGTTCTGGCCGGGCACCACCAGCTGGCGTCCGTTGACCTGCGGCACCACCGGCAGCGCGACGCCGCCCGGCAAAGTGCGCACGCTCAGCGAGCCCTGCACGTAGCGGAAGCCCGGTGGCAGCGTGTCCACCACGGCCACGCCCGGCACGGGGTTGCCGCGCGTGTTGCGCGCCGTGATGCGGTACGGCAGCAGCTCGCCCTTCTTCACGGTGAGCTTCGACGTGGTCTTGCGCAGCTCGATGAGCGTGGCGTCCGACGGGTCGAGCGGGATGTTGTTGGCCACCACGTGCTGGCCGCCGCCGCCCGGCATCATGAACATCAGGTAGTAGCCGGCGCCGGGCACCAGGGCCGCGCCCGGGCTCACCACGCAGGGGTTGGTCTGCGCGGGTGCCGGTCCGTTGGCGGGCGGCGAGCACGACTGCGTGCCGAGCGCGCCCACGGCGGCCGGGTAGATCGACGACGGCAGGTAGTTGCCAGGCGGCGTGATCGCCAGGCGGTACTCGCCGGCCGGTGCGCCCGGCAGCACGAAGAAGTCGTAGTAGCCACCGGGGCCGGTGGTGTAGCTGTCGCGTCCGTCGAACAGGTGCTGCGCCGGATCGAAGCCGGGCGGGCCCACCAGGCGCACCACGGCGCCGGGCACGGGCGTGCCGCTCACGCTGTCGTACACCACGCCACCCGGGTCGTACGGCAGGTCTTGCTTCTGCACGTTGGCACCGGGGTTCACGCGCACCTTGATGGTGAAGCGCGGGTCGCTGGCCGGCGGCGTCGGGTACGGGCCGTTGGCGCCGTTCTGCGATGCATCGGTCGGCCACACGCCACCGACCAGGCGGCCGTCGGGCGAGCGGAAGCGCACGCGGTATTCGCCGGGCGTGAGGTCGCCGAAGCGGTAGCTGCCGTCGGCGCCGGTGGTCACGCTGTAGAGCACGGTGGTCGCCGTTTCGGCGCAGGCGTAGCCGCCGTCGCCGCAGCGCAGCAGCTCGACGGTCCAGCCTTCACCGCCGCCCTCGCCGCTTTCGCGGCCGCGGTTGTGGTTCTGGTCGAACCACACGGTGCCGGTCAGCGACGCGGGCTGGTTGCTGTGCTCGTTGAAGTCGTAGCCCGTGCCGTTGGCGTTCAGCGAAGTGAAGGTCACCTGGATCTGGTTCGGCCCACGCGCGGTGCCGCCCAGCGTGCCCGGCACGGCAATGCCTTCGTCGTAGCCCGCGGGCTGCGTCTCGGTGATGGTGTAGCCACCGGGGCCGGGTAATGGCAGGCCCGGCAGGTCGTAGCGGCCGTCGGAGCCGGTGACGGCGGTGCGCGTCACGGGCTGGCCCGCGGCGTCGGTGCCGGTCAGCGTGATGGTCACGCCGGCAATCGGCAAGTCCTGCGGCTCGCGCGTGCCGTTGCGGTTGGCGTCGTTGTAGACGGTGCCCGCCAGCGAAGCGCCGCGCTCGCCGAAGTTGTAGTTGTCGCCGTTGCCGCCGCGGTAGGCGATGGCGCTGATGACGTCATTGCCCAGCGTGCCGCTGGCCACTCCGTCGAGCGTGCCCACGGCGTCCAGGCCGTCGGCGTACGTCACGGGTTGCGTCTCGCGCACGGTGTAGCCCGCGGCGTCGGCCGGCAGCAGGCCGGTGAAGACGTAGCGGCCGTTGGCGTCGGTCACCACGGTGGTGTTGACCGGCAGGCCACCCGAGGTGCGGCCGGTGAGCGTCAGCGTGACGCCCGCGATGCCGGTCTCGCTCGCCTGGCGGATGCCGTCGTTGTTGGCGTCGACGTACACCCAGCCCGCGATCTGCCCACCGCGCTCGCCGAAGTTGTAGTCGATGCCGGCTTCTTCCGACACCAGCGCGAGCCCGCCGAAACGGTCGTTCACGGTGCCCGGGTTGGCGGTGCCGCGCGGCGCGCCGCCCACGGTGCCGAGCGACTCTGGGCCGTCGGCCATGCCGGCGGGTTGCGTCTCGTCGATCTGGTAGGTGCCCGGGGGCAGCGTGTCGACCAGGTAGCGGCCGTCGGCTGCCGTCTGCACGGTGCGATCGACGGCGTTGCCCAGGAAGTCGGTGCCGGTCACGCGCACGGTGGTGCCGCCGAGGCCGGGCTCGCCGGGGTCGCGGGTGCCGTTGGACGGCGCCACGTCGGCATACACGTAGCCCGACAGGCTGGCCGGCCGCACGGCCGCGAAGTTGTTGGCGGTCGAACCCGCGCCGGCGACGCCGAGCACGATGTTCTGGATGACGTTGGCGGTCGAGCCGTTGGGCCCGTTGGTCACGCCATTGCCCGACGTGGGCACCGAGCCCGGCGTGCTGCCCGCGCCGCTCACGGTGCCGGCCTTGGTGATGCCGGGCTCGTAGCCCTGCGGCCGCGTCTCGGTCACGGTGTAGGTGCCCGGTGCGAGGTTCAGGAAGCTGTAGTCGCCATTGCCGCCGGTGGTGGTGGTGCGCGTCACCTGCTGGCCGTTGATGTCGGTGCCCGTGAGCGTGATCGTCACGCCGGCCAGGCCGGGCTCGACGCCCACCGCGCCCTGCGCGCCATTGCCGTCGCGGTCGTAGTACACGCGGCCCGAGATGCCGCTGGGCAGCAGTTCGCCGAAGTAGTAATCGCCTTGCGTCAGCGGCACGTTGGTGCCGGACACGGTCACGCCCGTGATGCTGTTGCCGTCGGCCTGCGCCGTGCCGGGGTGGCCGTTGGCATTGGCCTTGCCGGGCGCGTAGTTGGCCGGCTGCGTCTCGGTGATGGTGTAGCCGCCCGCTCCCGATGGAGGCACGTTGCGGAACTCGTAGCTGCCCGCGGGGCCCGTGGGCGTGGCAAGGATGTTCACCGGGTTGCCCGCGGCGTCGGTGCCGGTCAGGCGCAGCTCCACGTTCGGAATGCCCGTGTCGCCGGCCTGCGGAATGCCGTCGTTGTTGCCGTCCACGAACACGCGCACCGGAATGCGGGTGAGCAGTTCGCCGAAGTCGTAGCCGGTGGCGTTGACGTTCGATTTCAGCGCAATGGCGCTCACCACGTCATTGCCCGCGGTGCCGCCTGCCGTGCCGGCCGCGTCGCTGCCATCGGCAAAGGCCGCGGGCTGCGTCTCGGTCAGCGTGTAGTTGCCGGGCGTGAGGCTATTGAAAGCGTAGTTGCCCGTGCCGCTCGCGCTGGTGGTGGTCAGGCTCACCGGATTGCCGAACATGTCGGTGCCGGTGAGCGTGACGGTCACGCCCGCGATGCCGGGGTCGCCCGCGCTGGCGGTGCCGTTGTAGTCGGCGTCCTGGTACACGCGGCCGGCCAGGCTGGAAGCACGCACTTCGCCGAAGTTGTTCGACGTCGAGCTGCCGCCAAGGCCCAGCACGATGTTGTTGATGTTGTTGGCGTTCGAGCCGTTCGGCCCGTTCGAGGTGCCTGGCGGCACGGTGCCGGGCGTGCTGCCCGGGCCGGCGACGGTGCCGGCCTTGGTGATGCCGGGCAGGTAGGCCGTGGGCTGTACCTCGGCCACGCTGTAGGTGCCGGCGGGCACGGTGAAGCCCCAGTTGCCGTTGCTGTCCGTGGTGGTCGTCATCGAGACGGCGTTGCCCAGGCTGTCGGTGCCGGTCAGGTTCAGGGTGACGCCGCCGATGCCGGGCTCGCCGCCGTCGAGCACGCCGTTGCCGTTCGTGTCTTCGTACACGCGGCCCGACAGCGCGCTGTTCTGCACGGTGATGCTGCCGTTGTTGAAGTTGTTGCCGCCGTTCGGGTCGGCACCGCCGTTGGTGTCGCCCGAGCCGGTGGTGACGATGTGCGCGCGGTTGGTGATCACCGTGCCGTTGGCCGGTGTCGCGCCGCTGAAGCGCACGGGGATGCGCACGGTGGCCGTGCCGTTGGCGGGCATCGACGCGATGGCGCAGCTCACGGCATTGCCGCCGGCCACGCCGGTGCAGGTGGGCGCGACGGGCGTGAAAGTGCCGCCGGTCACGGTGAACACCGGCGTGCCGGCCAGCACCAGCGAGGCGGGCAGCGTGTCGGTGAAGCTGGTGGTCTCGGCGCTGTCGGGGCCGTTGTTCTGCACCTGCACCAGCCAGTCGAAGCCCTGGCTGCTCGACACCGTGGCGAGTGGCGTATTGGTGCCCGTGGACACGGCGGTCTTGGAGAGCACCTGCACGTCGGCCTTGAAGCGGAACGTGGTGTTCTCGGCCACCGTGTTGTTGGCCTGCACGATGTCGAAGGCATTGCGCGCGGCGTCGACGAAATCGACCTTGGCGTTGTTCTGGAAAGTGCCGCGCGACACGCCGCGCAGCACCACGCGGAACTGCAGCGTGCTGGTCTCGCCGGTGGAGGTGGAGCCCGCGCCGCCCAGCGTCGGGATGGTGAACACGATCTGGCCGCCGGCGGAGCCGATGGCCGCGCCGGCGGCCAGCGCGAAGGTGGTGCCCGCCGGTGCATTCGACGGGAGCGCCACCGACACCAGCGTGGGCGGGGCCTCGCCGTTCGGGCCGGGCAGCGGGAGCGTGTCGACCATGCGCACGTCTTCCGCCGTCGAGGCGCTGTTGTTCGACACCGTGATGGTGTAGCCCACGTCGTCGCCCACGTTCACCGGGTCCGCGTCGTCGAGCTTGGTGACCACCAGGTCGTACGCCGGCGCGGTGACGGTCACCTGTGCGGTGGCGTTGTTGTTGGTCGAGTTGGTCTCTGGCGTTGCCGTGGAAACCTGTGCGGCATTGGTTACCGTGGAGCCGTTCAGCACGTACAGCGGCCGCACGCGCACCGTGACGGTCTGCTGCACGTTGCGGTCCAGCGAGGTCCATGCGCACGCGAGCTGGTTGTTGGTGGTGCCGGTGCCCGTGGGCTGCGTGGTGTTCGGCACCGTGGTGCAACTGCCGCCGCCCGAGGCAGTGGCCGAGATGAACATCAGGTTGGCCGGCAGCGTGTCGACCACGCGCACGTCGTAGGCGCGGCTGAGGCTGCCCTGCTGCAGGCTCTGGTTGCGCACGGTGAGCGTGTAGCTGAGCAGTTGGCCGACCGGAATCGAAGCGGGGCTGGCCGTCTTGGTGACGACCACGTCGCTGCGTGCGACGAGGTAGGCGGTGGCTTCGCCATCGTTGTTCGCCAGGTTCGGATCGGCCGGCGTCGTCGCGAGGGCGTTGGCCTTGTTGTCGATCTCGAAGCCGTGGTCGGTGGCCGAGCGGCCGTTGCCGTAGTGCGATGCCACCACGCGCACCACCGGGCACAGCGGCAGCGCGCTCGGTGCGTCGGTGCTCGCGCGGCAGACCGGCAGGGTCGACAGCGTGCAGTTGGAAAGCGAGGCCTGGCCGAAGCCGCTGCCGTTGGCCGGCAGCGCGCAGCTGCCGACGAAGGTGCCGCCGTTGGGCGTCTGCGAGACATTGCCGGCGCCGATCACCTGCGCGAAATTGTCGGTGACGACCACGTTCTGCGCCTCGGAGGGGCCGGCGTTGACCACCTCGATTTCCCAGGTCACGGGCTGGCCCACGATCTGGCGGTTGCCGGCGCCGTTGCCGATGCCCACCACGCGCTTGAGCACCTTCACGTCGGCGGCGGTGGCGTTGTCGTTCACGCCGGTGCCCAGGTTCACGCAGTCGTTGCTGGTGTTGGCGTCGGGGTCGGTGCCGAGCGTGGGCGCCGTGGCGGGCAGCGCCACGTTCACGCACATCCGGTTGACGATCTGGCCGCCGCCCGGGGGCAGTGCCGCGATGGTGGCGTTGACGATGATGTAGCCGGCGTTGCGTGCGCTGCTGCCGGCGGACAGGTCGACGTCGATGTCGGCCGTGAGCGTGCGCGTGCAGCTCACGGTCGCGGGGCCCTGCACCGGAGTGGCAGGCGTCGGCACGACGGTGGCGCCGCCCTGGGTCACCGTGCAGGTGTAGCCGTCGCGCTGCGTGACGCTGTTGATCTGCACGCCGGCCGGCAGGTCGTCCAGCAGCTGGACGGTGCTGCCCGCGAGCAAGCGCGTGCCGCCCAGGTTGGTGGCGCCAACCTGGTAGTCGAAGGCCTGGCCCAGCGGCACGTTGTTCTGCGGCCAGCCGCGGCGCTTGTCGGCGCGGAAGTCGGTGGCCGAGACCGCCACGTCGGCGGGAACGCTGCCGGTGGCCGAATTGGCGATGGGGCCGGTCGCGCTGACGGTGGCTTCGTTGACGACGCCGGTGCCGGCGGTCATGGCAACCACCGGCACCAGGATGTCGCCGAGCGCCACGCTGGCGCCGTTGTTGCCGCCGATGTTGCTGCGGGTGCAGCTCACCGTCTGGCCGCTGACGGAACAGCTCCAGCCGGTGGGCGGGTTGATCGGCAGCTGGATCGCGAAGTTGGCGGGGATCGTGTCGCTGAGCGTCACGCCGGTGGGCGGGGTGCCGCTGAAGCGCGGGCTCAGCCGGAAGTTGAAGCGCTGGCCCACCAGCAGCTGGCCGCCGTCGTGGCTCTTGGCGAGCGCGAGCACGTAACCGGCCGTCACGGTGGTGTTGGCGGTGACGCTGTTGTTGGTGGAAACGCCGTCGCCGATCGAACCCGTGGGCGCCACGGCCGGCTGGTGGGTGATGGTCGAGCCCGCGCCCGCGGTGACCACGCCGTTGATGCTGAAGGTGCGCGTGTTGCTGCCCGGGGTGGCCGGGGTGGCCGGCACGTTGCAGGTCAGCTGGCTGCCGCTGATCGAACAACCCGGGGGCAGGCCGGTGCCCGAGACCGTCAGGCCCGTGGGAATGGGATAGGTCAGCGTCGAGCCCGTGCTGGTGTCGGGGCCGTTGTTGGTGAGCGTGAAGACGATCGGCACCGTCGAGCCGCTCGCCGCGTTGGCCGGCGCGTTGACGGTCACCGCCATGTCGGCGCCCTGGTTCACGGTGATGGTCTTGGTTTCGCTGGTGCCGCCGCCCGAGGGTGTGGCCGTCACGCTCAGCGTGCCCTGCGTGCGCGTGCGCAGCAGCACCTCGAAGCCTGGCGCCTGCCCGGCCGCCAGGGTGATGCCCGAGCAGGTCAGCGTGCCGGGGCCGGGGCTCCCCACCGCCACGTCGGCCGTGCAGCTACCCACCGGGACCGCGCCGGTGCCCATGTAGATCGTGTTCGCGGGAATCGTGTAGGTGAACGACATGCCCGGCGAAGGGATCGGCATGCTGTCGCTCTCGGCCACGGTCACGGTGCTGGTCACCGTGCCGCCGGCCGGCAGGATGTCCGGCGCATGGACCAGGCTGGAGATCTGCGGCGCCGCGTGTGCCGCTACCGCGAACAGCAGCCCCGCGAGCGACGTTGCCGCCACCCGTGCCAGGGAAAAGGTGCGACGCAATGCGTGCGCGCCCGACAAACTCGTTGAATTCCTGAACATCCCGTCCCTCGTGATGCGTCGACCGGCCGGATGCGTTCCAGCCCGCCGCGTTGCGCGGGGGTGGCTGTCCGGAGAAGGGGGGGATTCTTGAAACGGGGGGCTTGCCGGGGTTTTGCGCGCCGGTACGGAACTATTGCCCGAGATGACATTAATTTACTATTGCAAACAAATGTGAACTTAGTCACATCGGGTTTCCCGGGAACCCGCCTACGCTCGGCCGCATGTCTTACTGGTCGTCCACTCCCACCAAGCGCGCGCACATCCTGCTGATCGATGACAACATCGACGAACTGCAGGTTCTGCTGGGAACGCTGCGCGGCGCGGACCACCGCATCAGCTTCGCGTTCGATGCAATGCAGGGCTACCGCCGCGCCACCGCGCTGCTGCCCGACCTGATCCTGCTCGACGTGCGCATGGGCGCCATCGACGGCTACGCCACCTGCCGGCTGCTGAAGGCGGACCGCGCCACGGCGCACATTCCGGTGATCTTCGTCACGGCCTCGGGCTCGGTCGAAGAGCGGCTCACGGGCCTGCGCGAAGGCGCGGTCGACTACATCCTCAAGCCCTACGAAGCCTCCGAAGTACTGGCCCGCGTGGCCATTCACCTGACCCTGGCCGATAGCAAGCGAAACATCGATCCCGCCGAGGTGGTCTATGTCGATGCCGACGGCGCCGACAGTCCCGATGGCGGCAGCGCCGGCCGCGACAAGGCCGACCGCGTGATCGCGCAGGCGGCCGAGCGCGTGCTGCTGTCGAACCTGTCGCGTGCGCCTTCGCTGGCCGAGATCGCGATGCGCGTGGGCACGCATGAAAAGCGCTTGTCGCGCGTGTTCCGCGAGCGCACCGGCCAGACCGTGTTCGAGTTCCTGCGCGAAGCCCGGCTGCAGCAGGCGCAGCGCCTGCTGCTGTCGTCGGCACTGAGCATCGACGAGGTGGCGCTCGAGGTCGGCTTCTCGGGCGCCGCCAACTTCTCCACCGCTTTCCGCGAGCGCTTCGACGCCACGCCCGCCGCCTTTCGCAACGCCAGGTTCCGCGCCGCCGAGACCCCAGCGGCGGCGCGCGCCTGAACGCCGCGATGGCCCCGCGGCGTTGGGTTGCGGCGTGGCTGTGCGCCGTGTGCTGGCTGTGGTTGCAGCCCCCCGCGCATGCCGCGGCCACGCTGCATATCGATGGCAGCCAGGCCTGGCCCGTGGCGCTCGACAACGAAGTCGAATGGCTCGAAGACCCGACCACGCAACTGACGGTCGAAGCCGCCGACACGCTCACCGAAGACAGCCCCGGCGGCTTCCTGCCCGGCACCGCCGCGCGCATGCGGCCGGGTTTTTCGAGATCGGCCTTCTGGCTGCGCTTCACGCTCGTGAACGACACAGGCACCGTGCAGCCGATGCGCCTCGTGCTCGACACCACATGGCTGCAGCACGTCGACTTTCATGCGCTGCGGCGGCGCCCCGGCTCTGATCTGGAAGCCTGGACCCACACGGTGGCGGGCCTCGGCACGCCGCAGGAAGCCCCGGCCGACCGCGTGCCCACGCTCGACCTCGACCTGCAGCCCGGAGAAAGCGCGCGCGTGCTGGTGCGCGTGCAAAGCCGCAGCAGCGTGAAGCTCAGCCCCTGGCTGCACACGGCCAACAGCTGGCGCGAATCCGAAAGCCGCCACGCACTGCTCGACGGCCTGCTCATCGGCGGCCTGCTGGTGCTGGCCGTCTACTCGCTCGCGCTGTGGTTCCAGACCCGCACCTTCGCGATGGCCGCGCAGAGCCTGGGCTTTGCGCTGGTCGCGCTGTACGAGGGCACCTACCGCGGCCACACGCACCTGGCGCTGTGGCCCCACAGCCCCGAATGGAGCTACCGCGCGGCCGGCGTGCTGGCCGGCTGCTGCGTGCTGAGCATGGTGGCGTACCTGTATGCGCTCACGCGGCGCGGCCCGGTGCGCCCGCCGGGCCTGCCCACGCTGGCCATGCTGCTCGCCGTGCAATGCGCCATCACGATCGGCACGCTGGTCGGCACCTACGCTCCCTACGCGCAGGCCGGCGTGCTGAATGCGCTGCTGCTGGTGCTTGCGCTCACCGTCAGCAGCTTTCTCTACATGCGCCGCGCGGGGCCCGGCGGCAAGCTGGCCTTTCCGGTGATGCTCGTCGTGACCGTCGGCGTGTGCCTGCGGCTGGCCGAGCTGTCGCTGCCGGCGCGGGCGTTGCCGGGCCTCGATGCCTATGTGCTCGGCTTTCCCGGCCTGCTGGTCGGGCTGGTCGCGCTGGCCTCGTGGACCCATCGCCTGTCGCACCAGCGCCGCCAGGCAAAGGGCACGCTGCTGCAATGGCAGGCGCACGAACAGCAGCGCCTGCGCGACGAGGTGGCGCGCAAGACGCACGCGCTGAACGCCGCGCTGGAGCAGGCCGAGCACCATGCGCGCGAGCAGAACCGGCTCATGGCCTGCATCGGCCATGACCTTCGCGCGCCGCTGGCCACCATCGTCGGCCACGTGCGCATGCTGCGCAGTGAGCTCGGCTCCAGGCCCGAGCAGTTGCAGGCCATCGAGCGCAGTGCCGGCTACCAGCTCTCGCTGGTCGACGACCTGCTCGAATACGCCAAGGGCGAGCTGATGCCTTTCGCCTTCGATCCCCGGCCGGTGCGGCTACCGGCGCTGATCGAAGACATCGCGCAGTACGCCGCCGCGCTGGCGCAGCGCCAGAACAACCGCTTTGCGCTCGACCGCAACGGCGCGCTGCCGCCGGTGGTGTCGCTCGACAGCAAGCGATTCCAGCAGTTGCTGTTGAACCTGCTGTCGAACGCGGCCAAGTTCACGCGCGACGGACAGATGGGCCTGCGCGTGGAGGCGCATGCGGTGTCGTCGTCGCAGTGGCGGCTGGACATCGAGGTATGGGACAGCGGCATCGGCATAGCCCCGGAAGACCAGCAGCGGGTGTTCCTGGCGTTCGAACGCGTCGGCGCCAGCACCGACGGCCATGGCCTGGGCCTGGCGATTGCGCGCCGCATCGTGACGCAGATGGGAGGCGTGCTGCAACTCGACAGCCGGCGTGACCTGGGCACGCGCTTGCGCTTCTCGGTGGTGGTCGATGCGGCACCCGAGTCAGCGGCGCCGCCCCTTTCGGAAACGACGCTCACACCGATGCCCCCGCCGATGCCGACATTCACCGAGCCGCGTGCGCAGGGCTGGCGGCGGCGTCCGCGTCCCGTGGCGGGCATCGCTCCGTTGCCCGACGCGATGCGCGCCGAGCTGGAAACCCTCGCACGCGAAGGCCGATGGACGGACCTGCACGAGTGGGCCGACCGGCTCGCGGACGATGCACACCACGCGGCGCTGGTCGCGGCTGTGCGGCAGGCGCTGGACGCACTGGACTTCGAGCACATCCGCCATTTGGCGCGCGCTACGCCTGGGGCGCGGGGCTGAGTTCGTGGTCGCTTTTTGGCGCTGGCCGTTGTTCAGGGCGACGCTCACGCCGACGGTGTGCTCTGCTCCGCGAATGTCCCCCGCTTCGCTCCTCCTTTATTTCGCTGCGCAGAGCACACCATCCGCGTGAGCGTCATCAGAGTGGTCGTTGATCAGCGGTACACCA
>NZ_QAJK01000120.1 GCF_003852515.1 Variovorax sp. KBW07
TGCCGCAGCTCGCGGTGCTGGGCTTTGCCGACGTGCGTGCGCGCGGCACCACCTACCGCGTGTTCTGTGAGCGTCGCCCTGAATGAACCCGAACCGAACAGCAGCGCGCAAAACAACAGCACTCGAATTACAAGCAAGCCGCAACACAAACGCGTGATGGAACACTGACATGACCTTAGATGCATCGGGAGCCGCAGACCCGACAGACACCGCGGAAAAACTGCTGGGCCGCATTGGCCAGCTCACTCGACAACTCAGAGAGGGCCTGCGCGAGCTTGGGCTCGACAAACAGGTTGCCAAGGCCGCGCAAGCCATCCCGGATGCGCGCGACCGCCTCAGCTACGTTGCCGCCACCACCGAGCGTGCCGCGCATCGGGCGCTCAACGCCATCGACGTCGCGCAGCCGCTGCAGGAAGCGCTTGCCACCGACGCCAAGGGCCTCAGCCAGCGCTGGGACGAATGGTTCGAGAACCCCATCGAGCTCGACCATGCGCGTGAGCTGGTCCTGGACACCCGCGGCTACCTCAACGAAGTGCCGCAGCGTGCCAGCGCCATCAACTCCCAGCTCATGGAAATCTTGATGGCCCAGGACTTCCAGGACCTTACCGGCCAGGTCATCAAGAAGATGATGGAAGTCGTCAACGACGTCGAGACGCAACTGCTCCAGGTGCTGATCGACAACTCCCCGCCCGAGAAGCGCCAGGAGGCCGTGCACAGCCTGCAGAACGGCCCGCAGATCAAGCCCGGCAACCCCGACGCCGTGACCGACCAGGCCCAGGTCGACGACCTGCTGGAGAGCCTCGGCTTCTGAGCCCCATTGTCCGAATTGCAGGGCGATACCGGCCCTGATCGACGGATTGTTCCGAGCGACCGGATTCAATAATTTGGTCTTGAGCAAGGCGTACTTCGCCAGTGCTGGTTCGGAGCATGAATGGCTGAGGAAAGCGATCTCGAGAAAACGGAACCCGCCTCCGAGCGGCGCCTGGAAAAGGCGCGCGAGGAAGGCAACGTGGCCCGTTCGCGCGAGCTCACCACCTTCGTCATGCTGGCCACCGCCAGCGCCGGGCTGTGGTTCGCGGGGGAGTCGCTCAACACCGGCATGAACGGCGCGCTGCGCCGCGGTCTGCAGTTCGACCGCGCCAGCGCCTTCGATCCCTCGCACATGCTGTCCCAGACCGGGCTCATGGCGCTGCAGGCGTTCATTGCCATCGGCCCGCTGTTCGCCATGATGGTGGTCGCGGCGGTGGCCGCGCCGCTGATGCTGGGCGGCTGGATGTTTTCCACCGAGGCCGTGGCGCCCAAATTCAGCAAGCTCGATCCGCTGGCCGGCATTGCCCGCATGTTCTCGGCGCAGTCGCTGGCCGAACTGGTGAAGGCGCTGGCCAAGTCGGCGCTGATCGGCGGCGTGGCGTGGTGGGTCATCGTGGACGACATCGAGGCCGTGATGGCGCTGATGGCGCAGCCCGCGCACTACGCGCTGCCCCACGCGATCATCCTGGTGGCCAAGCACTGCGCGCTGATCGCGGCCACGCTGCTGCTGGTGGCGCTGGTCGACGTGCCGTTCCAGCTGTGGAGCTACTACCGCAAGCTGCGCATGTCGCGTGAAGACGTGCGCCAGGAGCACAAGGAAAGCGAAGGCGATCCGCACATCAAGGCGCAGATCCGCCGGCAGCAGCAACAGATGGCACGCCGCCGGATGATGTCTGAGGTGCCCAAGGCCGACATCGTGCTCACCAACCCGACGCACTTCGCGGTGGCGCTGCAATACCTCGACAGCGACATGCGCGCGCCGCGCGTGGTGGCCAAGGGCACCGAGCTGGTGGCCGCGCGCATCCGCGAACTGGCCAAGGACAACAAGGTCGCCATTCTCGAAGCGCCGTCGCTCACGCGTGCGCTCTACAAGCACACGAGGCTGGGTGAAGAGATCCCGACCGGGCTCTACACCGCGGTGGCCGAGGTGCTGGCGTGGGTCTACCAGCTCAAGCGCTGGAAGAACGAGGGCGGCGACGCGCCCCGCACGCCGACCGACCTGCCGGTGCCCGCAGATCTTCAATATTCAGTGGACACCGCATGAACGCGATGACAAACCTTTTGCGTCACCCGACGCGAATGCTCTCCGGCGTGCCGCTCAAGGGGCTCGCGGGCCCGGTGCTGATCATCCTGATCCTGAGCATGATGGTGCTGCCGCTGCCGCCCTTCCTGCTCGACCTGCTGTTCACCTTCAACATCGCGATGTCGGTGATGGTGCTGCTGGTGAGCATGTACACCATGAAGGCGCTGGACTTCGCGGCCTTCCCGGCGGTGCTGCTGTTCTCGACGCTGCTGCGCCTGTCGCTCAACGTGGCGTCCACGCGCGTGGTGCTGATGCACGGCCACACCGGGCCCGATGCCGCGGGCAAGGTGATCGAGGCCTTCGGCCACTTCCTGGTGGGCGGCAACTTCGCCGTCGGCGTGATGGTGTTCATCATCCTCGTGCTGATCAACTTCATGGTGATCACCAAGGGCGCGGGCCGCATTGCCGAGGTGGGCGCGCGCTTCATGCTCGACGCGATGCCGGGCAAGCAGATGGCCATCGACGCCGACCTGAATGCCGGCCTGATCGGCGAGGAAATTGCCCGCAAGCGCCGCACCGAAGTCGCGCAGGAAGCCGACTTCTACGGCTCCATGGACGGTGCCAGCAAGTTCGTGCGCGGCGACGCGATTGCGGGCCTGCTGATCATGGTGATCAACATCATCGGCGGCCTGGTGGTCGGCATGGTGCAGCACGGGCTGGACTTTTCCACGGCCGGCAAGACCTACACGCTGCTGGCCATCGGCGACGGCCTGGTGGCGCAGATTCCGGCGCTGGTGATCTCCACCGCGGCCGGCGTGATCGTGTCGCGCGTGACCACCGACGAAGACGTCGGCAGCCAGCTGACCGGCCAGCTCTTCTCCAACCCGCAGGTGCTGTTTCTCACGGCCGGCATCATCGGCCTGATGGGCATGATCCCGGGCATGCCGAACCTGGCGTTCCTGCTGATCGCGGGTGGCCTGGTGTGGCTGGGCCGCCGCCTGCTGATGCGCAAGCCGCGCGAAGCCGCTCAGCAGGCCGCCGCCGCCGAGGCCGCGAACCTTGCGCCGGCGGCCGAGATGGCCGAGGCCACCTGGGACGACGTGGCCATGGTCGACCCGCTGAGCATGCAGGTCGGCTACCGGCTGATTCCGCTGGTGGACCAGTCGCAACAAGGCGAACTGCTGGGCCGCATCAAGAGCATCCGCAAGAAGATCGCGCAGGAGATCGGCTTCCTGGTGCCGGTGGTGCACATCCGCGACAACCTGGAGATCAAGCCCAACACCTACGTCATCAGCCTGAAGGACGTGGAGATCGGCCGGGGCGAGGCCTTCCCCAACCAGTGGATGGCGATCAACCCGGGGCAGGTCACAGGCACCTTGCCCGGCACGCCCACGCGCGACCCGGCTTTCGGCCTGGCCGCCACCTGGATCGACGCCAGCCTGCGCCAGCAGGCGCAGGTGTACGGCTACACCGTGGTCGATGCCTGCACCGTGATGGCCACGCACCTGAACCACCTGATCCAGACCCACGCGGCCGAGCTGCTGGGCCGCCAGGAAGTGCAGCAGCTGCTCGACCAGATCGCCAAGACCGCGCCCAAGCTCACCGAGGACTTGGTGCCCAAGGTGCTGTCGCTCAGCACGCTGCACAAGGTGCTGCAGAACCTGCTCGACGAGGAAGTGCCGATCCGCGACATGCGCACCATCCTCGACGTGATGGCCGAGCACGCGCCGACCATCAAGGACCCGACCGAGCTGACCACGCTGACGCGCCTGGCCCTGGGCCGCGCCATCACGCAGCAGCTGTTCCCGGGCGACACCGAGATGCAGGTGATCGGCCTGGACGGCTCGCTCGACGGCGTGCTGCAACAGGCACTGACCAACAGCAGCGGCATCGAGCCCGGCATTGCCGACAACCTGCTGCAGCAGGCGCAGGCCGCCATCGTTCGCCAGGAGCAGATGGGCCTGGCGCCCGTGCTGGTCGTGCAGCACTCGCTGCGCGTGCTGCTGTCCCGTTTCCTGCGGCGCAGCCTGCCGCAACTCAAGGTGCTCTCGCATGCCGAGATCCCTGATTCCCGGACCATCAAGATCACTGCCGCCATTGGAGGACGCGTTTGAATTCCCAGCAGACCGACATGCGCGACGTGCGCACCACCGCACGCAAATTCGTCGCGGCCACCGGCCGCGAAGCCCTGCGCCTGGTGCGCGAGACGCTCGGCGCCGAAGCCATCGTGCTCACGCACCGCGCCACCGCCGAGGGCGTGGAGATCGTCGCCATGGCCGAGGGCGACGTGCAGGAGGCACTGGAGAACGCGGCGCCCGCGATCCAGGTGGAGCCCGTCGTGCCCGTGGCACCGGTTGCCGCGCCGGCACCGATGCCGCTCGCCGCGATTGCCGCTGCTGCTGCTGTAGCTACGGCCTCCACTGCTGCTGCAGCGGCCGCGCCGGCCGACACCACGGTGCTGAGCGAACTGCACTCGATGCGCGGAATGATCGAGGAACAGCTGGCCAGCGTGGTCTGGAACGACAAGCAGCGCCGCGACCCGGTGCGCGGCCGTTTGCTGCGCACGCTGCTCGGCGCCGGCTTCAGCGCGCGGCTGTCGAAGGCCATGCTCGAGAAGCTGCCGACCGGGCAGAGCTACGCCGAAGGCATGGCCTTCGTGCGCTCCGAACTCATTCGCGCCGTGCCGGTGCATGAAGACGAAGACGCCCTGTTCGCGCAGGGCGGCGTGTATGCGCTGATGGGCCCGACGGGCGTGGGCAAAACCACCACCACGGCCAAGCTGGCCGCGCGCTGCGTGATGCGCTTCGGTGCCGACAAGCTCGCGCTGGTCACCACTGACAGCTACCGGATCGGCGCCTACGAGCAACTGCGCATCTACGGCGAAATATTGAACGTGCCGGTGTACGCCGTGAAGGACGCGGCCGACCTGCACCTGGTGCTGCAGGACCTGCGCGACAAGCACATGGTGCTGATCGACACCGTCGGCATGAGCCAGCGCGACCGCGCCGTGTCGGAGCAGATCGCCATGCTCGGGAACAGCCACCGGCCGGTGAAGCGGCTGCTGCTGCTGAACGCCACCAGCCACGGCGACACGCTCAACGAAGTGGTGCATGCCTACCGCAACGGCCACGACCTGACGGGCTGCATCTTCACCAAGGTCGACGAGGCCACGCACCCGGGCGCGCTGATCGACACGGTGATTCGCCACCGCCTGCCGGTGCACTACATCTCCAGCGGCCAGAAGGTGCCCGAGAACCTGATGCAGGCCGACCGCGCGCAGCTGGTGGACAGCGTGTTCCAGCCGCGCCAGCACAGCCCCTTGTTCGTGCCCGCCGAGACCGACCTGAACGACGAACCGGCGGGTGCCGGCCCGTCGGCGCAGGTGGTGCAGGCGCAGGGCGAGACCGACCGGCTGCGCCTGAAATACCAGAACCTGATTCGCGCCATGGCGCACGACGCGCAGGAGCTGGCCACGGCCGCCAGCGCGCTGGCCGGCGCGCAGATCGGCTTCGAGCGCGCACGCGGCCTCTGGCGCCAGGCGGGCGACGACGAGATCGGCCACAAGGCCGTGCTGCAAGATCTTGCCGAGCATGCCCGCAGCGAAGTGGCCGCCGGTTGCGAGACCCATGTGCTCGCCCTGAGCGGACAAGTCGGTCTGCGTTCCAGCGAAAGCGGCGACGCGTATGAATGCCACGGCAGCCTGCTGCTGTCGGACCGCACCGGCCTGCCGCTGGCGGCGCCGAACCAGTGGCTGTCGACCGCCGCCGTGCGCGGTGGCGCGACGGATGCCGCGCGCAGGTCCGGCATGCGTCAGGCGCAGTGGCTGCGCCAGCAGGACTTCGGCAAATCGCTGGTGCACGCGCTGGGCAAGCTGCCCGGCCTCGATGCGATGGTGCAGTGGCAGGCGTCGGGCCAGCGCTGGCTGGCGCGCGCGCCGGGCTCGACCCCGGTGACCGACGTGCGCACCGGCGCGGCCTGCACGCTCGCGCGCATCGGCTTCGAATTCGGCGAGGCGCGCCCGGTGAGTTTCCGTGGCAAGCCCGCGCTGCAATGCGAGGCGCATGCCGAGGTGGTGCCGCGCGCCGGTGCCGCCGCATTGGCCGCCGGCATCGACCGCGATGCATTGCCCACGCTGCGTTGCGTGGCAACGCAGGTGCTCGACGCGCGCAGCCGCAAGGTGCTGGCGCAGGGCTATGCGCTGTCCAACGTCGGCGCCGAGGTCGGCGTGCAGCAGCTCGCCCAATGGCAGGGCTGGGCCAGCGAGGCCGAGCCGTGCTTCCGCCTGATGCGCGACGGCGTGCAGCTGGCCGGCGGCATGGGCGAGCTGGGCGACCCGAACATGATGAAGCGGCTGCTGATTGCCGGCCAGATGAGCACCACCGTGTGGCGCCTGCTGCAGGCGGACGGCGATTGGGCCGAGCGCACACGCATGCTGCTGGGCCAGCTGACGGGGCGCCCGGTGCGTGCCGGCCGGCCGATGACCGGCGGCGCGCTGTATGCGGGCGTGGGCAAGTTCTTCCTGCTGCTCGAAGCGCTGGGCACCGAGTCGACCGCGCCGACGCAGGCGCCTCGCGCATTGGCGCGGATGGGGTGAGGGGGATCGCATGAGCAAGCTGGTCACGGATCAGGCGGACGGGCTGCGGCGCCTGCTCGCGCAGACGCCGACGCGCGTCGTTGCCGTGGCGGGCATGGGCCAGGGCGCGGGCGCCACCACGGCCGCCATGAGCCTGGGCGCGGCGCTGGTGCAGCAGGGCAAGAACGTGCTGCTGCTCGACGAACACTGCCCGAAGGAAGGATCGGCCTGCGACGTGTGGGGCATCGATCCGCTGGGCAACCTGGCCGACGTGGCGGCCCATCGCCTGGCGATAGAGCAGGCCGCCATGCGCGCGGCTTCTGGTGTGCACGTGCTGCCCGCACCGCCCGGCGTGGCGCCCGACGCGACCGACCCGCGTTCGATGTGGCCCAGCGGCGTGGTCATCGTCGATGCGGCCTTCGACGGCGAAGGCCGCCTGTCGGCACTGGCCCAGGGCGCGGACGAACTGCTGCTGGTGCTGCAGCCGCAGCCCTCGGCCATTACTTCGGCCTACGCCGGCATCAAGCGGCTGCACTACGCGCATGCGCGCAAGCAGCTGCGATTCCTGGTCAACGGCGTGGCCGATGTCGAGGCCGTGCAAAAGATCATGAGCAACCTGGCCAATGCCGGCAGCCGCTACCTGGCGGTGTCGCTGCAACCGGCCGGATGGGTGCGCGCCGACCCCCGGCTGGCCGATGCGTGGCGGCTGGGGCAGACCATCGTCGAGGCCTTTCCCACCAGCGCGGCGGCCGTCGACTTCCGGCGCATTGCCGACGACATGGGGCGCTGGCCGTGGCGCGAGGCGGCGGTGCCGCGCGCGCCTTTGCTGTCGCCGTCCTTGTCGTCGATGCCATCGACGTCGCACGCGGTCGCGGCCTGACCCCGCCGCCACGGGAAGAAACGGAAAGGACGGCCGTGTACACCGCACAGGGAACCATCGAGAAATCGCATCTGCTGGCGCAGCATCAGCCGCTGGTGCGCCGCATCGCGTTGCAGATGATGGCCAAGCTGCCGGCCAGCGTGGAGCTGGACGACCTGATCCAGGCCGGCATGCTGGGCCTGCTGGACGCATCGAGCCGCTACCAGGACAACCGTGGTGCGCAGTTCGAGACCTTCGTCAGCCAGCGCATCCGCGGCGCCATGCTCGACGAGTTGCGCGCCAACGACTGGGGCTCGCGCGGCCTGCGCCAGTCGGCGCGCGGCATCGAGAAGGCCATCCAGGCGCTGGGCCACCGGCTCGGGCGCGCACCCTCCGAAGGCGAGATCGCCAAGGAGCTGAAGATGGACCTGGAGGCCTACCAGTCGATGCTGCAGGAAATCCAGGGCTGCCAACTGCTGTATGTCGAAGACTTCGCCAAGGGCGAGCCCGACAACCCGTTCCTGGACATGCACGCGCAGGAAGTGCGCAAAGACCGCCGGGGCGGCGACGACCCGCTGGCGCAACTGCTCGAAAGCGGCTTCCGGCACCAGCTGGTGGACGCCATCGGCACGCTGCCCGACCGCGACCAGCTGCTGCTGAAGCTCTACTACGAGGAAGAGCTGAACCTGCGGGAGATTGGCGCCATCCTGGAGGTGAGCCAGTCGCGCGTGTGCCAGTTGCACAGCCAGGCGATCAGCCGGCTGCGGGCGAAACTGAAGGACGTGCTGTAGGCGCTGGCATGCGCTGGCACGCGCTGGCACGCGCTGGCACGCGCTGGCGTGTGCCGCTTCAGCCGTTCGGCAGCGGAAATTCTTCGGCGCCGAACACCGTGTGGAAGACCGTGCCGTCGAACATCTCGAACAGCGTCTTCGAGACCTCGCGGCTTTCGAAGCGCACCGGGGATTCGAGCGCGCGTGCAATGTCTTCGCGGCTCGCATAGCGGATGGACAGCACCATCGCCAGCTCGGGGTCGGTCACGTCGCTTTCGAGCTGGCGCAGCACGCGCACTTCGAGCGCACCGGGAAAGCGAGTCCACAGCGGCACCAGCTTCTGTTGCACGTGGCGGTTGAAGGCTTCTTCCATGCCGGCCTTGACCCGGCCTCTGAAAAACGCGCAGCGAATGAACATGGGTGTCTTCCTTCGGGTTTGAAATGGGTGGGTGCGAGCGTGCCGTTCAGGCCCGGTCGTAGCCGCTGAACTGCCGCATCATCGCGGCCGTGTCCTCGGCACCGAGCCCGGCTGAAACGAAGGTGCGGTGCAGCTCCGAGACGGCACCGGTCAGCGGCAACGGCAGGCGCTGGCCTTGCGCAAAAGCCTGCACCGCTTCGAGATCTTTCAGCATGTTGTCGATGCGGCCGGTGGGCGTGTAGTCGCGTGCGGCCATCTTGGGACCGAACTCGCGAAGGATCTGGCTGTCGGCGCGACCACCCGCCAGTGCGGCGGGCAGCTTCGATGCATCGACGCCGCCGGCTTCGGCCAGCCGCACGGCTTCGGCCACGGCCTGGAAGCCGATGGCGCACAGCAGCTGGTTGACCAGCTTGGTGGTCTGGCCCGCGCCGCTGTCGCCCATGTGCGTGTAGTTGGCGCACAGGCTGTCCATCACGGCGCGTGCGCGCTGCACGTCGCCGGCGCCGCCGCCCGCCATGACCGTCAGCTGGCCGAGCAGCGCCTTGGGCGCGCCGCCCGACAGCGGCGCATCGACGAAGCCCATGCCCGTGCGTTCGCGCAGCGACTGCGCCAGCTTGCGGGTGGAGGGCGGGTCGATGGACGACATGTCGATCAGCAGCCGCTGCGCATCGGCGGGCGCGGCGGCAATGCCGGCGTCGCCGAAGATCGCGCGCTCGACCACGGCGGCGGAGTTCAGGCTGGTGATGACGAAGTCGCTCGCCGCCGCCGCGTCGGCCGCGGAGTCGGCGACGCGCGCGCCGTGCGATGCCAGCGCGGCGAGCTTCTGCGGATCGAGGTCGAACACGCTGACGGCGTGGCCGCATTCGAGCAGCCGGCGCGCGATGGCCGAGCCCATGATGCCGACGCCGATCACGGCCACGCGCCGGCCGGGAGTGGGGGGTGAAGAAATCATGCGGGGGCTTTCGTTGAATCGGCTTTCTTGCTTTGAAGCAGCCGCGCGCCGATGTGGGCAACGGCCAGCGCAACCGGCGCGTCGATGCCGGCATGCAGCACGTCGGGCTCGTCGTCACCCGGCCGTTCGAGCGTGTGCAACTGGCTGTCGAGCAGCGCCGGCGGCATGTAGTGCCCGCGGCGCTGTTCGAGCCGCTGGCGGATGAGCTGCGCCGGGCCGTCGAGAAACACGAACCGGAGGCCAGGTGCCGCGGCGCGCAGCCGGTCGCGGTAGGCGCGCTTCAGTGCGGAGCAGGCCACCACCACGCCACCGGGCGCGGCCGTGCCATCGGCCAGGCAGGCACCGATGCGGTCCAGCCAGGGCCAGCGGTCGTCGTCGGAAAGCGGCAGGCCGGCCTGCATGCGTGCCACGGCCGCGGGCACGTGCAGGTGGTCGCCATCGACCCAGGGCAACCGCAGCGTGCCGGCCAGTGCCGCGGCCACGCTGCTCTTGCCGGTGCCCGACACGCCCATCACCACCACGGCCAGCCGCTGCCGAGGCTGCTGCTCCTGCTCCGGAGGGGACATGGGCTACAGGCTCGCGGTGATGCCGCCGTCCACGTACAGGATGTGGCCGTTGACGAAGCTCGATGCGTCGGAGGCCAGGAAGATGGCAGCGCCACCCAGTTCTTCGACGTCGCCCCAGCGGCCGGCCGGCGTGCGGCCCGAGAGCCAGGCCGTGAAGGCCTCGTCGGCCACCAGCGTTTGCGTGAGCTCGGTCTTGAAGTAGCCCGGCCCCAGGCCGTTGACCTGGATGCCGTACTTGCCCAGGTCGATGGCCATGCCCTTGGTGAGCATCTTCACCGCGCCCTTGGTGGCGGCGTAGGGCGCAATGCCGGGGCGGCCCAGCTCGCTCTGCACCGAGCAGACGTTGATGATCTTGCCGCGCTTGCGCTCGATCATGCGTTGCGCCACGAAGCGGCCCACCAGGAACACGCTGTCGATGTTGGTGCTGGTGATCTTGTGCCACGCATCGATGGGAAATTCGGCGAACGGCCCGCGGTGCTGCATGCCGGCGTTGTTGACGAGGATGTCGATGGCGCCGATGTCGGCCTCGATGGCGGCCACGCCGGCCTCGACCGCGGCGGCATCGGTGACGTCGAAGGCCATGGCCTCGGCCGCCACGCCCTGGGCGCGCAGCGTGTCGCGCGCGGTGGCGAGCGACGCGGCATCGCGCGCATTGAGCACGACGCGCGCGCCCGCCGCGCCAAGCGCCTGTGCCAGCGCAAAGCCGATGCCTTTGCTGGAGCCGGTGATGAGCGCGGTGCGCCCGGACAGGTCGAACAGTTTCAAGAAAAGCTCCTGGGAGTGGGCGCGGCGAGGCGCCTTGTGCGTGACAGCGGGAGATACGTTACCGGTATCTTGTTTGAGCGTCAACCCGGTGAAACCTGCGTTGCCGCGTTCGGCGCATGCTCATAGAGTTACCGGTATCCATTCAATCGAATCACCCGATCGAATCCGAACGCCATCCGCAGGAGACACGCTTGACCGCTACCGCAACTTCCCCGCACGTGCTGATGCCCGGCCCCTACCCGGAATGGGACATGGCGCCGATGCAGGCGGCCTACACGCTGCATCGGCTGTGGGAGTCAACGGACCGCGCTGCTTTCATCGCGCAGCACGCGCCGGGCATCCGTGCCATCGCGACGCGCGGCGAACTGGGCGCCAATGCCGAGCTCATCGCGGCGCTGCCCCAACTGGAGCTCATCGCCTGCTACGGCGTGGGCACCGATGGCATCGACCTGGCCGCCTGCCGCGCGCGCGGCATCCGCGTGAGCAACACGCCCGACGTGCTGAACGGCGACGTGGCCGACCTGGCCGTGGGGCTCACGCTGGCGCTGCAGCGGCGCATTCCGGCGGGCGACGCGTTCGTGCGCAGCGGTGCCTGGGCCAACGGCGGCATGCCGCTGACCACGCGCGTCTTCGGCCAGCGCATCGGCATTGCCGGCTTCGGCCGCATCGGCGGCACCATCGCGCGGCGGCTTTCGGGCTTCGACGTGGAGCTGGGTTACTTCAGCCGCACCCCGAAAGCGGACAGCCCGCACCGCCACTTCGCCAGCCTGCCGGCCATGGCCGACTGGTGCGACGTGCTCATCGTCATCCTGCCCGGCGGCGAGGCCACGCGCGGCATCGTCGATGCGCAAGTGCTGCGTGCGCTCGGCCCCAGCGGCTGGCTGGTGAACGTGTCGCGCGGCACCACCGTCGATGAAGGCGCGCTGCTGCAGGCGCTCGAGCAGAAGGCCATTGCCGGCGCCGCGCTCGACGTGTTCCTCAATGAGCCGCGCATCGACCCGCGCTTTGCGGCGCTCGACAACGTGGTGCTTCATCCGCACCATGGCAGCGGAACAGAGCAGACGCGCCGCGCCATGGGCGAGCTGGTGCGCCGCAACCTGGAGGCCCACTTCGCGGGCCTGCCGCTCGTCACACCCGTGGCTTGACTGAAGGAGAAAAACATCATGCGTCTGCGTTGCATGTGCCTCGTGATCCACGCCCCCGACGACCTGCGCCTGGACGAGCAGGATGCCGGCGAGATCGGTCCCGGCCAGGTGCTGGTGAAGGTCGGCATGGGCGGCATCTGCGGGTCCGACCTGCATTACTTTCACAACGGCGGCTTCGGCACCGTGCGCATCAAGGAGCCGATGGTGCTGGGCCATGAAGTGGCCGGCACCGTGGTGGCCGTGGCGCCCGGCGTCGAGAGCGTGCGCATCGGCGACAAGGTGGCCGTCAACCCCAGCCGGCCTTGCGGCGCCTGCAAGTTCTGCCTCGAAGGCCTGCCCAACCAGTGCCTCGACATGCGCTTCTATGGCAGCGCGATGCGCACGCCGCACGTGCAGGGGGCATTCCGCAACATGCTGCTGTGCGAGGCCACGCAATGCGTGAAGGTGGCCGAGCACGTGCCGCTGCGGCTGGCGGCATTGGCCGAGCCTTTCTCGGTGGGGCTGCACGGCGTCTCGCGCGCCGGGCCGCTGCTGGGCAAGCGCGTGCTGGTGTCGGGCTGCGGGCCCATCGGCGTGCTGGCCATCGCGGCGGCACGCGCGCATGGGGCGGCCGAGATCACCGCCACCGACGTGGTCGACGAACCGCTGGCCATTGCGCGCGCCATGGGCGCCGACCAGGTCATCAACGTCGCGCAGGACAAGGCCTGGGTGTCGCGCTATTCGGTCGACAAGGGCACCTTCGACGTGATGCTCGAATGCTCGGGCAACGAGCGCGCGCTGCGCGACGGGCTGGAAGTGATGCGCCCGCGCGGCGTGGTCGTGCAGCTCGGGTTGGGCGGCGACGTGAGCATTCCGCAGAACATGGTGGTGGCGAAGGAACTGAGCATCTGCGGCTCGTTCCGCTTCCATGCGGAGTTCGCGCTGGCGGTGCGGCTCATCAACGAAGGGCGGGTCGATCTGTCGCCGGTGGTGACGCATACCTTCCCGATGCTGAAGGCGCGCGAAGCCTTTGAGCTGGCGAGCGACCGGAAGCAGGCGATGAAGGTGTTGATCGACTTTGCGGATGCGGCGGCTGCGTAGCCGCCTCAGGAGCTTTCGCGCTGCTCGATGTGGAACGGGATCATCACCGTCTCCGCCGGCGGCCGGTGCCCCTCGCGCGCACCGTCCATCACGCGCAGCAGCAACTCGCCCGCCGCCTTGCCGATGCCCACGCAGTCCACCGCCACCGTGGTGATGCGTGGATGGCAGGCACGCGCGACTTCGAAATCGCCGAAGCCGGCGATCGCGATGCGGCCCGGCACGTCCCAGCCCTGGCGCTGGCATTCCATCAGCGCGCCGAAGGCCGAGAGGTCGGACACGCAGAGCACAGCGTCCACGTCGGGCCACTGGCGGATCAGCTGCACCACCGCCTCGCCGCCCTGCGCCATCGAGATGGGCGGCTGGCCGAAGCTGATGACGCGGCCGTCGGGCAGGCCCAGTTCGCGAACGGCCTTGGCGTAGCCGCGCTGCCGGTCGGCGCCGCGCGTGTCGCGGTTCGAGGTGCCGCCGATGAAGGCAATGCGCCGGTAGCCCTTGCCGTGCAGGTGCCGCACCATCGCGGCGGCAGCTTCGGCATTCGAAAAACCGACGGTGTGACCGATGGGCGTGGCGGGCAGGTCCCAGGTCTCGACCACCGGCACGCCGGCCGCCTGCAGCATGGCGCGCGCGGCGGGCGTGTGGGCGCCGCCGGTGAGGATCACACCTTCGGGCCGGCGCATCAGCATCGAGCGGATGAGCTTCTCTTCGTTTTCCTGCCGGTAGTCGGTGTAGCCCAGCAACACCTGCAGGCCGCGCGCTTCCACCGCCGCGGTAATGCCCTGCGCGGTCTCTGAAAAGTTGGAGTTGTTGAGCGACGGGATCAGCACCGCGATGAAGCCCGAGCGCTTGGTGGAGAAGGTGCGCGCCGTCTGGTCAATCACGTAGCCCATCTCTTCGCAGGCCTGCAGGATGCGCTGGCGCAGCGCCGCCGAGGTGACGCGGTCGCTGCCCACGCTGCGGTTGAGCGCGCGCGAGACGGTCATCTTCGAGACGCCGACGCGCGCGGCCACGTCGGCCATCGTGGCCGGGCGGGAAGGGGGAGCGGGGGCGTTGGTCGGGGGCAAGGGACTCTCTCTTGAAATCGGTCTCGAGGATATGCGACGCTCGATGAGATACCGATAACTGATTGGACGACTGGACAGGGGCTGCGAGAAATCTCCCTCTGCCAAAAATTCTAGGGGCAGATGCCGTCCGCGGCATCTGCGGGAAAAGCCTAAGTTACCGGTATCTTTTTAATGCCAGACTCCGGCCATGTCCATCGAAGTCTTCGACGCCCGCTTTTCCCTGGCCGTGCCGCGGGCCGGTGCCACGCTCGAGCGCCTGTGCACCGGCGCCATCTGGAGCGAAGGCCCGGTGTGGATGCGGGAAGACGGCTCCGTGCTGTGGAGCGACATCCCCAACAACCGCATGCTGCGTTGGCACGCCGACAGCGGCATGCAGGTGTGGCGCGAGGCGGTGGAGTTCACCAACGGCCACACGCGCGAAGCTGATGGCGCGTTGCTGCATTGCTCGCACGGCCTGCGCGCCATCGTGCGCACGCGCTTCGCACCGGGCACCGTGCCGCCGCAGCCATTGGCCGACGAAATGCTGGTCGATCGCTACCAGGGCCGCCGCCTCAACTCGCCGAACGACGTGGTGGTGAAGCGCGACGGCAGCATCTGGTTCACCGACCCGCCCTACGGCATTGCGTCCGACCACGAAGGCCACAAGGCCGAGAGCGAACTGGGCCGCAACCATGTGTTTCGCTTCGACCCCGCCAACGGCGCGCTGCGTTCGGTGAGCGACTTCGTCGAGGAACCCAACGGCCTGGCCTTCTCGCCCGACGAAAGCACGCTCTACGTGAGCGACACCTCGGCCGCCTTGCGCACCGATGGTTCGGGCCATCACCACATCGTCGCGTTCGACGTCATCGGCGGGCAGGACCTGGCCAACCCGCGCGTGTTCGCGGTGGTGAACCCGGGGCTGGCCGATGGCTTTCGCGTCGACGTGCACGGCTTCGTCTACACCAGCAGCGGCGACAGCGTGCAGGTCTATCACCCCGACGGCACGCGCATGGCGCGCATCGCGGTGCCGGAGAAGGTGGGCAACCTCACGTTCGGCGGTGCCGGCGGCAACGAGCTGTATGTGTGCGCTTCGACCTCGCTCTACCGGATCTGCCTGAACACACGGGGAGCGACCTGCGCATGAGCAACGCCACGACGCCCCTGCTGCAGTTCCAGGCCATCAGCAAGCGCTTCGGCGGCACGCAGGCCGTCGACAGTGTGACGCTCGACGTGCGCGCCGGCGAAATTCTTGCGCTGCTCGGCGAGAACGGCGCGGGCAAGTCGACGCTCATCAAGCTGCTGGCGGGCATCTACCCCGCGGACCAGGGCGAAATTTTCTTCGATGGCCGTGCGCAGGCCGACTGGCGGCGCAGTGACCGGCGCGAGCAGCCGGTGGCCTTCATTCACCAGGACCTGGGCCTTGTCGAGTGGATGACGGTGGCCGAGAACGTGTGCCTGGGCACCGGCTACCCGCGCCGATTCGGCCTGATCGACTGGCCGGCCGCCAGCGCCACCGCGCGCCGCGTGATGGCGCGCGTGGACTGCGACATCGACCCCGGCCGCCGCGTGTTCTCGCTCACGCGCGCCGAAAAATCATTGCTGGCCATCGGCCGCGCGCTCGAAGTGAAGGCGCGGCTGCTGGTGCTCGACGAGCCTTCGGCCAGCCTGCCGATGAGCGACGTGGAGCGCATGTTCGGCGTGCTGCGCGAACTGCGCCGCCAGGGCATGGCGATGCTGTATGTGTCGCACCGGCTCGACGAGGTCATGGCCATCTCGGACCGCGCGGCCGTGATGCGCGACGGCAAGCTGGTGGCCGTGAAGACCACCGCCGAAACGAACGAGGCAGAACTCGTGGGCCTGATCGTCGGCAAGGCCTTGTCGGCCTCGGTGCAGAAGGCCAGGGCGCCTGCGCGCAGCGAGCCCGCGTTGCTGCGGCTCGACGGCGCGGCCAGCGGCAACGCTGGGCCGCTGAGCCTGTCGGTGCATCGCGGCGAAGTGCTGGGGCTGGTGGGCCTGCGCGGCGCGGGGCATGAAGCCATCAGCCGCGCCATCTTCGGCCGCGAGCCGCTGTCGGCTGGCCGCATGCACCTGCTGGACAACGCCTGCGATTTCACTTGCCCCGCCGATGCCATCCGCGCGGGCGTGGCCTACGTGGCCGGCGAGCGGCTCGAAGAAAACCTGGCCGGCGCGATGACGGTGCTGGAGAACCTTTTCCCCAACGCCGCGATGCATGGCGACCGCGGCCTGGCCTTCGGCCGCCCGCGCCGCGAGAACGACAGCGCGCTGGGGCTGATCCGCCGCTTCGACATCAACCCGCCCGCGCCTTCGGCCGAGGTGCAGCAGCTGTCGGGCGGCAACCAGCAGAAGGTGGTGCTGGCGCGCTGGTTCCACCTGGACAAGCCGCTGGTGGTGCTCGAAGAGCCCACGGCCGGTGTCGACGTCGGCGCCAAGCGGCAGATCTACGGCGTGCTGCGCGAACGCGCGGAGGCCGGCACCGCGTTGGTGGTGGTGTCCACCGACTTCGAGGAAGTCGCGACCGTCTGCACCCGGGTGCTGGTGTTCCGCGATGGCCTGATTGCCGCCGAACTCGAAGGCGAGGCAATCACGGTCGAAAAACTTCTGGCATTGGCAGCAGGCGCCGTCGTGGCGCGCGACGAGGAAATTTCCGCATGAGCAGTTCGATCAAATCCACCGCGCTGGAACCCGACAAGTCCCTCGACGGCGAGGCGCTGTCCCTGGCGCAGCGCATCGGCCGCGCCATGCCGGTCTACGGGCTGGTGGTGCTGATGGTGGGGCTGGCGCTGTTGTTCTCGCTGCTGCTGCCCGACACTTTTCCGACGCTGTTCAACCTGCGCGCGATCCTGGCCGACAAGTCGGTCATTGCCTTGCTCGCGCTGGCCGCGACCATTCCGATGATCACCGGCAAGATCGACCTCACGGTGGGCTACGGCATCGTGCTGTGGCACATCCTGGCGATCAGCCTGCAGACGCAGCTGGGCCTGCCATGGCCCGCCGCCGTGCTGGTGGTGCTGGCCTGCGCCGCGCTGTTCGGCGTGCTCAACGGCCTGCTGGTCGAGCTGGCACAGATCGATTCCTTCATTGCCACGCTGGGCACCGGCACCGTGATCTATGCGGTGGCCATGTGGCACAGCGGCGGGCGGCAGGTGGTGGGCGAGCTGCCCGACGGCTTCGTCGGCATCGCGGGCGGCGACCTGCTGGGCCTGCCCATCGGCGCCTTCTACGTGCTGGCGGTGAGCGTCACCCTGTGGGTGGTGACCGAGTTCACGCCGCTGGGCCGCGCGCTGTATGTGATCGGCGCCAACCCGAAGGCGGCGCAGCTCAACGGCATTGCGGTGCGCAAGCACGTGATGGGCGCGTTCGTCGCGTCGGGCCTGCTGTCGGGCTTCGCGGGCGTGCTGCTGGCTTCGCGGCTGCAGATCGGGCAGGCCAGCGTGGGGCTCGAATTCCTGCTGCCGGCGCTGGTGGGTGCCTTCCTTGGCTCGACCACCATCCGGCCCGGCCGCGTGAACGTGTGGGGCACGCTGGTCGGCGTGGCCATCCTGGCCATCGGCATTTCGGGCATCCAGCAGTTCGGCGGTGCCTTCTATGTCGAGCCGCTCTTCAACGGCTTGACGCTGCTGGTGTCCATCGGCATTGCGGGCTGGGCGCAGCAGCGCCGCAACCGCTCGATCAAGCGGCGCATTGCCGAGCGGCAGCTCGACCACGCGCAACCGGTTCCCTCGGCGCCGTCGAAGTGACGGCCTCTTTCAACGACTGCAATTACTTCAACTATTGCAACGACCACAACGACTGGAGACACGCATGATGATGAAGAAGAGTGAGCGTATTCACGCAGCACGCACCGTGGCCGCCGCCGTGCTGGCCCTGTGCGCCGCCACGCTGGCGCCCAAGGCCATGGCCGACGACTTTCTCGACGCTGCAAAGAAGAAGGTCGAGGTCGCCACCATGACCAAGGAAAAGTGGGACGGCCCCACCACCGGCCCCAAGGCCAGTGCGGGCAAGACCATCGTCTTCGTTGCCGGCGACATGAAGAACGGCGGCATCGTCGGCGTCAGCAAGGGCGTGGAAGAAGCGGCCCGCGCCATCGGCTGGACGGTGCGCGTCATCGACGGGCAGGGCACGGTCAGCGGGCGCACCGCGGCGCTCAACCAGGCGCTGGCCGTCAAGCCGGCCGGCATCGTGGTCGGCGGCTTCGACACCACCGAGCAGAAGGCCGCGTTCTCGGGCGCGGCCAAGTCGGGCATTCCGCTGGTCGGCTGGCACTCGGGCGAGCAACCCGGCCCCAACGACAAGGCCGGCCTGTTCGCCAATGTGACCACCGTGACCGACGACGTGGCCGATGTGGCGGCCTCGTGGGTGGTGGCCGATTCGGGCGGCAAGGCGGGCGTGGTGATCTTCACCGACTCGCAGTACGCCATTGCGCTGTACAAGGCCCGCGCCATGGAGGCCGTCATCAAGAAGTGCGGCGGCTGCACCGTGCTGAGCTTCGAGGACAGCCCGATTTCCGAAAGCTCCACCCGCATGCCGCAGCTCACCACCTCGCTGCTGCAGCGCTTCGGCGACAAGTGGACGCATTCGCTGGCCATCAACGACCTGTACTTCGACTTCATGGGCCCGTCGCTCACGGCGGCGGGCAAGAAGGGCGACGGCGCGCCCAAGGCGGTGTCGGCCGGCGACGGCTCCGAGGCCGCTTACCAGCGCATCCGCACGCAGCGCTACCAGGCCGGCACCGTGCCCGAGCCGCTGAACATGCAGGGCTGGCAGATCGTCGACGAACTGAACCGCGCCTTCGCCAAGGAGAAGTGGTCGGGCTACGTGCCCAAGGTGCACCTGGTGACGGCCGGCAACGTGGGCAAGGACGGCGGGCCGAAGAACGTGTTCGACCCCGACAACGGCTACCGCACGCAGTACAAGACGGTCTGGGGCAAGTAGGGCCGGGCCGGCAAGCGGCAAGCGGCAGGAGACTCAGAGCCTTAGAGCCAGTTGCCGCTTTGCGGCATCTGCACCTTCTCGGCCGGGTCGTTGCTCGTGACGAACGAGCCGATGACGATGCTCAGCAGCGAGATGAAGATGCTCGCGAACAGGGCGGTCCAGAAACCGGACACCCGGAATCCCTTCACCAGCGCCGCCACCAGCAAAATCATCAGCGCGTTGATGACCAGCAGGAACAGCCCGAAGGTGACCAGCGTCAGCGGCAGCGTGAGCACGATCAGCAGCGGCTTGACGATGGCATTGGCCAGGCCGAGCAGCAGCGCCGAGACCACCAGTGCGCCGGTGCTGTCGAACTTCAGCCCGCGAAACAGGTGGCTGGCCACCCAGAGCGACACGGCGGTAATGGCCCAGTGGATGAGGAAAGGGGTCAGGTTGTTCAGCATGTCGGTGAAGGGGTGTGGCAGCAGACGCAGAGTTTGTTTCCGTCCGGATCGCGGAAGTAGGCGCCATAGTAGTTGGGGTGATAGTGCGGCCGCAGCCCCGGCGGGCCTTCGCACACGCCGCCCTGGCCCAGCGCCGTGGCATGGGCGCGGTCGACGCTGGCGCGGTCGGCGGCCATCAGCGCCACCATCTGGCCGTTGCCCGGCGCCGCGGCATGGCCGTCGAACGGACTGCCCACCAGGAACAGCGGACGCGGCGCATCGGGGCTCTGCCAGCCGGCCCAGGGCCTGGTGTCGTCGCGAAACCTGAGCTTCAGGCCGAGTTCGTGCATGAGAGCCGTGTAGAAAGAAAACGCGCGCTCGAAGTCGGTCACGCCGATGAAAACATGGGACAGCATGCGGAGTTTCCTTCCTTGGTTTTCAGCATTATCGGGGTCTGTTTTGATTTGTTGCCCCGTGAAACAATGCACGACGGCCCGTTAAGATCGCCGACTTCTTCCCGCCCCCTCTTTCGTCCGATGGGGCTTTTTTCAGTGGCCGGATAAATAAGGGTCATGCGCCATATGGCCAATGCGTCGATCGCCAGCTTGACACCCGCCCCGGCTTCGGCCGACGAGGCCGAATCGTGGGTGCGCGGCGAGCTCATCCGCAGCCTGATGCGCTCGGCGCGCGGCTCGTACTTCGTTTCCTTCGCGCTCATGCCGGCCATGGTCGGCCTGAACTGGGCCTATGTGCCCCGCTGGGAACTGCTCACCTGGCTGATGGCCGGCATCATTGCCACGGCCTGCCGTGCCTGGGGCGCGCGCGTTTATGCGGTGCGCTACGCCGGGCGCAGCGCCACGGCGCAGCAGCAGTTCACCGAGCGCTATGGCTTCATCTGGAGCACCAGCGCGGTGGTGTGGGGCTTCTCGATCCTGCTGTTCTTCGAGCGCACGCCGCAGGTCAACCAGTTCATGAGCTGGCTCATCGTGGCCGGCGTGGGCACCTTCCCGCTCAACGGGCTGGCGCTGCATCCGCCGCTGCTCAAGCGTTATGTGAACACGCTGTTCATCACGATGCTGGGCGCGGTGCTGATCCGTCTGACGGTGCTCGTGTTGCAGCACCCGCAGTTCCAGTACAGCTACCTGATGCCGATCTTGCCGATCCTTCACTGGTTCCTGCTGCTCAGGGCGGGGCGGCACATCCACGAGACGGCGCGCAACAGCCTGGAGCTGCTGTTCCACAACCACATTCTGATCAAGTCGCTGACCCAGCAACGCCAGGCGGCGGTGTCGGCCGTGGCCATGAAGAACCGCTTCCTGGCCAGCGCCGAGCACGACATGCGCCAGCCCGTGCTGGCACTTTCGTTGTATGCCGACTGGTTGCGCAACGAGCCCGAACTGGTGCTGGAGCTCGCCCCCAAGATCGTGCGCGCCACGCACGCGGTGAACGCGCTGTTCGACTCGATGTTCGACCTGGCGCGCATCGACTCGGGCCAGGTGCGCCTGCACATCGAGCGCGTCGACGTGTCGGAGCTGCTGCACGACCTGGAGCTGCAATACCGCCCGGTGGCCGAGAGCCGCGGGCTGGACTTTCGCGTGCACCTGACCGAGGGCTCGTTCCTGACCGATCCGATTCGCGTGCGCCGCATGATCGGCAACCTGCTGGCCAACGCGATCAAGTACACGACCGAAGGCGGCGTGTTGCTGGCCGCCCGGCAGACGCGCGAAGGCATGCGCGTGGAGGTGTGGGACACGGGAATCGGCATTGCACCGGAGCATCTGCGCGATGTGTTCCTGGAGTTCTACAAGGTGGCGGACCATGCGGGAACGTCCGACGGTTTCGGCCTGGGGCTGGCCATCGTGGCGCGGCTGTCGCATGTGCTGGGGCACCCGGTGAGCGTGCGTTCGCGGCTGGGTGGGGGCAGCGTGTTCCGCGTGGCTTTGCATGATGCCGACGAGGCTGTGGCGCAGGCCCGTGTGAGTGCTTCGGGCGGGTGAGTGAGTGCCTGCGCGAAAGCCCACGGCGCGATTCAGTAGTTGTTCGTGCTCCGACCGCGCGCGTCGCGTTCACGAATCTCTACAGCCCGCTCTTTCATAGGGTTGCCAAGGGCCTCGGGTAACTTGACCTGCTATCTTCATCCGCCATGTACAAGCTCCAGAACCGAGATTCTGCGAGCAGGAGACCATCTTCAAAAGGGCGGGGGATCAAACAGGTATGACGCGTCAATTCAGGTACGTCTTGGGCGGGATCGCGCTCGCGTTGTTGGGCGCATGCGGAGGAGGCGGTGGTTCATCAGGCGGGGGTTTCCCGTTGCCGCTGCCAGTGACGGGTTTACCTGGCGTCGCTTCGCCGCCGGTCGCTGTGGTGACGAAATCTTCCAGTGGCATATTGGGCCAGATACTTACTCTCGATGGCAGCGCGAGCACCACGTCAAACGGGAAGTCGCGGACGTTCACGTGGACATTGGAGTCCCAGCCTCTGAACAGCCAGGCTGTGCTTGCGGACCCGGGTAGCGCAAGGCCATCCTTTGTCTTGGATGTTGTGGGCGACTACGTCGTGCGCCTCGTCGTGAGCGATGGAGAAAGGGACAGCGACCCCGTGCTCACCACGATCACACCGGTGGTGCCGGCTGTCGCTGGTCCACTGTTGAAGTTCGCGATCATTGAAACGACCGCGGCGCTTGGTGCGCAAAGGTCCGCAACGTATTCGGCATGCGATGCAGACAGACCAGAAAAATACCTTGCCGACTTCTGGCCTCCCGAATTGAGCGCAGGAACTTGCTATGGCGCAGCTGGAGTTCCCTCCGATTTCTATAGCAGCGCCAGGCTTTTCCTGGGCGGTGTGCTGATCGACAAGGACGGGGTCGTCGGAAGAATCGCGGGGCTGACTGACACTGCGCCCGGCGTATTCCCTGTTGATGCGCCGGCGACGCCGGTCAGCATGAGCTATGAGGCAAGCACAAACGTCGTGGGACTGGCACGTACGCCTCTTGGGAGGGGCGCTGGGGCCTCGATGGCCTACCGCATTCCTGGTTACCGGATGGTCTACATGCCCGACGTGATGGGGCTGCCACCCCAACGCCCCAAGGCCAGCTACCGAATCGTGGGTGCAGTAACTCCACAGAACGCGCCGCCGGGATGGGAAGCCTATGTTGAAACGCTGGTGCAGTTCGATGTTGCTACCTATACCGGCTCGAGTTTCAATTCCCGCTTCACTGCTTATTCAAAGAAATTCACCACGGATTTTTCCGAGGACTTCGAGTTCGATCTGAATGCGGTCGCTCACAGCCAGTTCACCGGTGATCAGGCGGCTTATGAAATAGCGGTAATCCACCAAGTGGCATACCGACGAAAGTCGAACTGAGGGTAGGGCCGACGCGCCATTGCACGGGCGTTTGTTTTCCCAAGAAAAAAACCGCGCACAAAGCGCGGTTTCTTTTTTGGGGAAACCCTGAGGAGCCGGCGTTGCCGGTCCTCGGGTGAGGGGCGTTCAGCCCGACAGCAATCCGTTGGTACGCGCGAAGTGCAGTGCCTGCGTGCGGCTCTTCACACCCAGGCGGCGGAACAGGCGCCACAGGTGAACCTTCACCGTGTGCTCGCTGATTTCCAGGTCCGTCGCGATGTCGCGATTGCTCATGCCCTTGTCGAGCATGGCGATCAGCTGCGTCTGGCGCTTCGACAGCTTGCCGCTGTTTGCCGCCGGTGGTTCGTCGGCCTCTTCCGAGCCCGCCATCAGCAGCCCGCGCAGGGCCGCCGCCAGCTCGTTCGAGCTTGCCGACTTCTCGATGTACGTGTCGGCACCCGCTTCGATGCATGCGTCTTCCATGTCCGCTGCCGGCGCCGCCGAATACACGGCGATCGGCACGTTCGGATAGACCTGCTTGACCGCGATCACACCCGAGACGCCGTTCGTGTCCGGGAGCTTCAGGTCCAGGCAGAAAAGGGTGGGAGCGCCACGCTGCTGGACCGAGCCCGCGAGCTTGTCGAGGCGTTCGAGCTCGACGATGTTCTCGGCCGGTCGCAAGCGCCGCAAGACCATCACGATCGCGTCGCGCATCAAGGGGTGGTCGTCGATGACATAAATGCTCATGTTTTCTTCCTTTGTGATCGCACCGTCTTCTCTCTTCCTGCTCACCGGCGGATCGGCCGGTGGGTCTGCCGGCTCAACGCCCGTCGGTTGTGGTCGTCGTTGCCTCCGCCAGTGCCTCCAGCGCCTCGGTGACGGCGCGTGTTCCTTCTGTGTCGAGCGGCTCGAGCTGCGCGGCCAGGGTGGCCAGTGCAGCGCCGCGCTGCTCTTGCAAAACCGCGATGGTACGGCCGGCTTCTTGCGGCGACGTGAAACCACGGCTTTGCAGCAAGGTTTCGCCACGCGCATCGAGCAGCTTGAAGTAGAAGAGCCCGTCGGCACGCTCGCGGTATTGCTTGAAGCTGGGTTTGGCGGCCTTGTGGGCCGCCTTGCCGGCGCCGCCCTTGTCCTTGCCCGCCGCGAGGTTGCGCAGGCCGACAGCGTGGCGCAGGCGCGTCAGGAAGGGCTTGGAGAGGGCGCGTGCCTTCTCCGCGCCGACGAGCAGGATGCGCTCGATCTCGGCGGGGTCGTTCATGAGGGCTTCGTAGCGGGCGCGCAGCGGTGCCACTTCGAGGTCGATGCGCTCGAACAGAAGCTGCTTGGCGTCGCCCCAGCCGATGCCGTCGGCGTAGGCCTTGCGGAGCATCTCGGTTTCGTCGGCGTCGGCAAAGGCCTGGTAGATCTGGAACAGGGCCGAGCCTTCGGTGTCCTTGGGTTCGCCGGGCGCGCGCGAGTCGGTCACGATGCTGGCAATCTGCTTTTGCAGGTACGCACGCGGCGCGAACAACGGGATCGTGTTGTTGTAGCTCTTGCTCATCTTGCGGCCATCGAGGCCGGGCAGGGTGGCAACCGCATCGTCGATCTCGGCGTCGGGCAGCGTGAAGTGCTCGCCGTACTGGTGGTTGAAGCGCTGCGCCATGTCGCGCGCCATCTCGATGTGCTGCACCTGGTCGCGGCCCACGGGCACCTTGTGGGCGTTGAACATCAGGATGTCGGCGCCCATCAGCACCGGGTACATGAACAGGCCGGCCGTGACGTCCGCATCGGGGTCGTCGCCCTTGGCGATGTTCTTGTCGAGCTGCGCCTTGTAGGCATGCGCGCGGTTGAGCACGCCCTTGCCGGTGACGCAGGTCAAAAACCAGGTCAGCTCGGGAATCTCGGGGATGTCCGACTGGCGGTAGAAGGTCACGCGCTCGGGGTCAAGCCCGCAGGCCAGCCAGCTGGCGGCAATTTCGAGCGTGGAGCGCTGGATGCGCGCGGGCTCCTGCACCTTGATGAGCGCGTGGTAGTCGGCCAGGAAGAAGAAGCTCTCGACACCGGGCGCGACGCTTTGCCGCACCGAGTGGCGGATCGAGCCGACGTAGTTGCCAAGGTGCGGCGTGCCCGACGGCGTGATGCCGGTCAGGACGCGCAGGGGAGCGGAGGAAGACGAAGCCATGTGACGTGCGTGCGAGAAAACCTGCCTAGAGCAGCAATGCCTTGAGCGGCGTAATGATCAGGTTGATGACGAAGTAGCCGACGTCCATCAGCGGCCGCAGCCAGTAGGTGCTGACGACGCCCGCAATGACCAGGCCCATCACGATGAAGAAGCCATAAGGCTCGATGCGCGCCAGGAAATTCTGCGCCGGTCCGTTGGGCAGCAGGCCCGCCAGCACGCGCCCGCCGTCGAGCGGCGGCAGCGGAAACAGGTTGAAGGCCCACATCACGAGGTTGACGAGCACACCGCCCTGCGCCATCTTGATGAAAAAGGTTTCATTGACGCCGGCCGCGACCAGCGACACCAGCACCAGCGCCCACAGGATGGCCTGGATGAAGTTGGAGGCCGGCCCCGCCAGCGCCACCCACACCATGTCGCGCTTCGGATGGCGCAGCCGCCCGAAGTTGACCGGCACCGGCTTGGCATAACCGAACAGGAAGGCGCCCGAGGTTGCGAAGTACAGCATCAGCGGCATCAGGATGGTCCCGATGGGGTCGATGTGCTTCATCGGGTTGAGGGTGACGCGTCCCATCACCTCGGCCGTGTTGTCGCCGAAATGGCGCGCCACATAGCCGTGGGCCGCTTCGTGCACGGTGATCGCGAAGATCACGGGCAGTGCGTAGATGAGAACGGTCTGTATCAGATTGGAAATATCCACCGGGCGATTGTGTCAGACAGGCAATGGTTATCAGGCGCAACTTTTCAGAGGCCGAGCACGGCCAGCGCGCCGCGTCCCTGGCGCACCACGACCGGGTCGTCGCCCGTGCCCATGGGCGTCAGGTCGACCACCGTGGTCGGCTGCGAAGGGCAGGCGCCGGCGTCGATGACGGCGCCGATCTGCTTCTCGAAGCGCTCGCGGATGGTCTGCGCGTCGTTCAGCGCCTCGGTTTCTCCGGGGGCGATGAGCGTGGTGGCCAGCAGCGGCGCGCCGTGCAGCGCGAGCAGCTCCAGCAGCACCTTGTGGTCGGGCACGCGCAGGCCGATGGTCTTGCGCTGCGGATGGCTCACGCGGCGCGGCACTTCCTTGGTGGCTTCGAGCAGGAAGGTGTACGGGCCGGGCGTGGCCGCCTTCAGCAGGCGGTATTGCTTGTTGTCGACGCGCGCGTAGTTGGCCAGCTCGCTCAGGTCGCGGCACAGCAGCGTGAGGTGGTGCTTGTCGTCGACCTGGCGGATGCGGCGCAGCTGGTCGACCGCGTCCTTGTCGTCGAGGTGGCAGGCCAGGGCGTAGCTGGAGTCGGTGGGCACGGCCACGATCTCGCCGCGCTCCAGCAGCGTGACGGCCTGCTTCAGCAGGCGCTGCTGCGGGTTCTCGGGGTGGACTTCGAAGTACTGGGCCATGAAAACTATCTCCTGATCAGGATTCCGCGGGTTCGATCGGCACGCGCCGCTCGCGCACCGTGAGCCACGCGCCGGCTGCGCCGCAGACCGCGATCATCGCCATGCCGATGAGCGAAAAGCGGTCGGGCACATGGGAAAAAATGAGCCAGCCGCCCAGCATGGCAAAGGCGATCTGCGCATAAAGATACGGCGTGAGCGTGGATGCGGGCGCGCGCTGGTACGCAAGGATGAGCATGAAGTGTCCCACCGTGCCCATGAAACCCATGAGGCACAGCAGCGCCCACCACTCCCACGAGGGCAGGGCGGTCCACACGAAGGGCAGCGCCAGCGACGCGATCAGCGTGCCCACCCAGCCCGTATAGAAATGCATGGTCAGCGGGTTTTCGGTCTGCGCCAGCTTGCTGGTGAGCACCTGGAACCACGCGTTGGTCAGCACCAGCCCCAGCGGCAGGAAAACGGCCCAGCTGAAGCTGCCGCCGCCCGGCCGAAGAATGACCAGCGTGCCGATGAAGCCGCCCGCCACCAGCGACCAGCGCAGCGGCGACACGTGCTCCTTGAGCGTGGTGGCCGCCAGCAGCGTGATCACCAGCGGCGCGATCAGCACGATCGACGTGAACTCGGCCAGCGGCATGTAGCGCAGGCTCAGGAACGCGAAGATGCTCGACGCCAGCAGCAGCGCGCCGCGCAGCAACTGGTAGCGCGGATGCCGCGTGCGCAGCAGCGCGGTGCCGTGCAGCGGCAGCAGCACCAGCGTGGTCGCCACGGCCTGGAAGGCATAGCGGAACCACACGCCCATGAGAATGGGCACGGCCAGGGTGGAGTACTTGGTGGCGGTGTCCAGCGTGGCAAAGCAGCCCACGGCCAATATCACGAGGCCGATGCCCGCGAGGATGCGTTCCGACTCCTTGCTGCGGCTGTGCTGTTGCGCCGCGCGTGCATTCGCCAGTGCAACGCTGGCCGCGTTGTCGATACCGGGCCCGGGGCTCTGGCTCACTGCTGGATGCGATCGCCGAGCAGTTCCCACACCGGCGTGAGCGCGCCGGGCAACGGTGGCAGCTTGCCGAGATCGCAATGGCTTTCGTCGGGGCTGTGGAAATCGCTGCCGCGCGAGGCGGCGAAACCGAACTCGAGCGCCTTGTCGGCGTACTCGACGTACTCGGCGGGCGTGTGGCTGCCGGTGACGACTTCGATCGCCTGGCCGCCATGCGCCTTGAATTCGAGGAACAGCGCGTATTCCTCGTTGGCCGTGAACTTGTAGCGGCCGGGGTGCGCGATCACGGCCATGCCCTTGGCGGCGGTGATCCAGTGCACCGCATCTTTCAGCGAGGCCCAGCGGTGCGGCACGTAGCCGGGCTTGCCTTCGGTGAGGAACTTGCGAAACACCTCGGGCGTGTCGCGGCAGTGCCCCTGCTCGACCAGGAAGCGCGCGAAGTGCGTGCGCGAAATGAGCTCGGGATTGCCGACGAAGCGCAACGCGCCTTCGTAGGCGCCCTGGATGCCGACCTTGGCCAGCCCCTCGGACATTTCTTGCGCGCGCTTGCCGCGACCGCCGCGCGTGTCGTACAGGCCCTGCGTCATGGCGGCGTCGTCGGGGTCGAAGCCCAGGCCGACGATGTGCACGGTTTCGTTCGCGAAGGTCACCGATATCTCGGTGCCGGTGAGGTAGCGCATGCCGTTCTCGCGCGCTGCCGCGGCGGCGCGGTGCTGGCCGCCGACTTCGTCGTGGTCGGTGAGGGCCCAGAGCTCGACCCCGTTGGCGGCTGCGCGCGCGGCCAGCGCTTCGGGCGTCAGTGTGCCGTCGGAGACCACGGAGTGGCAGTGAAGATCGGCATTGAGAATGGAGGACACCCCGCCATTCTATGGGGTCTGGAACATCGATGCGGGCGCATGGATGCTGCGTCAAACGCTACTAAATAAATAGCATTACTGCGCCGCTGCATGCGCCATTGCGCGGGGTTCAGCGCTTCTTGCGAAAAGCCGCCCAGGCCGCCACCGCGGTGAAGCTGGCGACGATCGCCACCACGATCCAGAAGCCGTGCTTGTGCTCCGCCAGCGGAATGCCGCCCACGTTCATGCCGAACAGGCCGGCCAGGATGTTGATGGGCAGCGCCAGCACCGTGACCACCGTCAGCACGAACAGGCTGCGGTTGTTGTCCTCGTTCACGTTGGCGGCTATTTCTTCCTGCAGCAGCTTGATGCGCTCCTGCAGCGCCTGCATGTCGCGCAGCACCACCGAGAATTCTTCGGTCGAGCCGCGCAGCGCCTGCGCATCGGGCTCCGACATCCAGGTCGGCGGACCCTGCAGCAGGCGGAACAGCGCGGCCGGCTCGGGTGCCAGCAGCCGCTGCAGCCGCACCAGCAGCCGGCGCAGCACGCCGAGCCGCGCGCGCTTGTGGTCGAGGCGGCCGGCCAGCAGCTCGTCTTCGATGTGGTCGATGCGCGAGGTCACGCCGCGCACGATCTTCACCAGCACGTCGGCCTGCGCGCGCAGCAGGTGTTCGAGCAGCTCGGTGCTGGAGCGTGGCGCGTCGCCCGCCTTCACGGCCGTGCGCAGCGCATCGACCGAGCGCAGCGGCTTGGTGCGCGCCGTGACCACCAGCCGCGGGCCCACGCTGATCCAGAGCGTGGAAATGTCCGAGGGCTCGAAGCTGAACTCGAAGTGCACGTCGTTGATGACCGCGATCAGCGAATCGTCGGCGCGCTCGATGCGCGTGGAGGGCAGCCCTTCGTGCAGCGTCTCGTAGAAGATGTCCGACAGCCCGGCGTGCCGCACCAGCCAGCGTTCCGCATGGGCGTGGCTCAGGTTGAAGTGCAGCCAGACGTACGGAGGGTTCTCGCCCTCGTCGCCGCGCTGGCCATGCTCGGCCAGCCACGCCGCGGCCTGCGCCGAGTCGATGGGCCGCGCGGGCTCCGGCGCCGAGGCGTCGAACAGGTAGCCGGAAATCAGTCCGGCTTCGTCGCCGCCATAGGACTGGGCGGCGAGGTCATGAAATGCCGACAAGATGCTGCGTGATGAAAAGGTAGCTTCAGGAAATCAGAAGAGGCGGGTGAACAGCCAGTACAGCGAGCCCGACAGCAGCATCGCCACCGGCAGCGTCAGCACCCAGGCCAGCGCAAGGTTGCGCAGCGTGGACATCTGCAGGCCCGAGCCGCTCGCCGTCATGGTGCCGGCCACGCCGGAAGACAGCACGTGCGTGGTCGATACCGGCAGCCCGTACATGTCGGCCGCGCCAATGGTGACCATGGCCACCAGCTCGGCCGAGGCGCCCTGCGCGTAGCTCAGGTGCGTCTTGCCGATCTTCTCGCCCACGGTAACCACGATGCGCTTCCAGCCGATCATGGTGCCCAGCCCGAGCGCGATGGCCACGGCGATCTTGACCCACAGCGGAATGAAGCGCGTTGCGGTGTCCAGTTCCTGGCGGAACGTGTTGACGCGCAGCTTGGTCTCGTCGTCGAACTTCGCGGCGCCGCTCTTGTCGAGGTGGCGAATGGCTTCCGAAGCCAGGTACATGTCGTTGCGAACGTTGGCAACGGAGTCGGCCGGCACGGCAGCCAGCGAGCCGTGCGATTTGACCTGCTGGCCGATGCTGCCGGCGGTGACGGCCAGTGCCGGCACGACCGAGGCGTTGAACTCGCGGGTGCGCACATAGGTCGAGAGCGTGTCGCGCGCGGCCGTGGGTTGCAGTGCGGGCAGCGACGTGGGCAGGCTGCGGTTCAGCGCGGTCTGCGCCATTTCGGCCACGGCCACGAACTTGATCGTTTCGTTGGCCGGCATGGCGCGGTTCAGCGCATAGGCCATCGGCACCGTGCCCACCAGGATCAGCATGATCAGGCCCATGCCTTTTTGCCCGTCGTTGGAGCCGTGCGCGAACGACACGCCGGTGCAGGTCAGGATGAGCAGGCCGCGAATCCACCACGGCGGCGGCGCGCTGCCCTTGGGTTCTTCATACAGCGCGCGGTTCTTCACGAAGGCGCGCAACGCCAGCAGCAGCAGGGCGGCGCAGCCGAAGCCGACCATCGGCGACAGCAGCAGCGAATAGCCCACCTTGGTGGCCTGTGCCCAGTCGACACCGCTGGTGCCGTCGCGGCCATGCATCAGTGCGTTGGCCACGCCCACGCCGATGATCGAGCCGATCAGCGTGTGCGAAGAAGAAGCCGGCAGCCCGAGCCACCACGTGCCCAGGTTCCAGATGATGGCGGCGATGAGCAGCGCGAACACCATGGCAAAGCCGGCGCCCGAACCCACCTGCAGGATCAGCTCCACCGGCAGCAGTGCAATGATGCCGAAGGCCACCGCGCCGCTGGACACCAGCACGCCCAGGAAGTTGAAGAAGCCCGACCACACCACCGCGAAGTTGGGCGGCAGCGAGTGCGTGTAGATCACCGTGGCCACGGCGTTGGCCGTGTCATGGAAGCCGTTGACGAATTCGAAGCCCAGCGCAATCAGCAGCGCCACGCCCAGAAGAATGTAGGGAACCCATGTCGTGACCGGTGCGCCGGAGGCGGTGACGTCGCCGACCAGGCTCCAGGCCGTGAAGAGCAGGCCGGCGGCCAGCAGGCCCACGAAAGTGATCAGCGTGATCGGGCCCGGCTTGGCGTCGAGCTTGGGGCGATGTGCACCGGAGGGCGCGGGCGGCATCTCGGCGGCGTGCGGAGCGGCTAGCGTGTTCATGGACGGTTTTTCCCCTGTTGTATTGGCTGCAGATGGTGTTCGCGCTATATGACAACGGCGTGTCGGCTTACAGAAAGCAACCATCAAACCGTCACGCCGCAGTCATATGGGGCGTGCAGCATGCTTTTTTCTTCCCCCACTTTCCTTCTTCCCATCATGCTGACGAGCTCTCTTCCAGACCACGAAGAACTGATGCAACGCATCGCCCGCGACCTGATCGACAGCTACGACGAAGAGCTCGAGCTGGAGATCGAAGACCGCAACATCGACGGCCTCGACGCCGCCACCGCCAACACCCCGACCGACAAGGCGGCCCGCCAGGCCTACTTCAAGGAGCTGTTCCGCCTGCAGGGCGAACTGGTCAAGCTGCAAGATTGGGTGCAGCACAGCAAGCAGAAGGTCGTCATCCTGTTCGAAGGCCGCGATGCGGCGGGCAAGGGCGGCGTCATCAAGCGCATCACGCAGCGGCTGAACCCGCGCGTGGCCCGCGTGGCCGCGCTGCCGGCGCCCAACGACCGCGAACGCACGCAGTGGTACTTCCAGCGTTACGCGGCGCACCTGCCGGCCGCCGGAGAAATGGTGCTGTTCGACCGCAGCTGGTACAACCGCGCCGGCGTTGAGCGCGTGATGGGTTTCTGCAGCGACGACGAGTACGAGGAGTTCTTTCGCACCGTGCCCGAGTTCGAGAAGATGCTGGTGCGCTCGGGCATCAAGCTCATCAAGTACTGGTTCTCCATCACCGACGACGAGCAGCACATGCGCTTCCTGGGCCGCATCCACGACCCGCTCAAGCAGTGGAAGCTGAGCCCGATGGACCTCGAAAGCCGCCGCCGCTGGGAGGAATACACGAAGGCGAAGGAAATCATGCTGGAGCGCACCCACATTCCCGAGGCACCGTGGTGGGTGGTGCAGGCGGTCGACAAGAAGAAGGCGCGCCTGAACTGCATCAGCCACCTGCTGGGCCAGTTGCCCTACCAGGAAGTGGCGCATCCGCCGGTCGAGCTGCCATCGCGCGTGCGCCACGACGACTACCTGCGCCAGCCCGTGCCGGCCAACATGATCGTTCCAGAAATCTACTGACGTGCGACGGCCTTCGCGGTCGTTTGGCCGCCCGGCGCTTTGCCCTCACACTGCGCCATGGCCCGTCGATCCACCGCTTCCGTCTTTGCCCGCGCTTACGAGCGCAACCTGAAGGCGCTCACCCGACTCACGCTGAGCAGCAGCAAGCGCGTGGCGGGGCAGGTCCAGCGCGCGGCCGCCAAGCGGCTCAAGCCACCGCCCGGCAAGGGCGACTGGCTGAGCGGCATGGCAATGGGCGCGGGCGGCGCGCGCGGCTATCACCTGTTCCGCCCGGCCGACCTGCAACTGCAGCCCGGCGAAAAACTTCCGTTGATGGTCATGCTGCACGGCTGCGGCCAGACCGGGCGCGACTTCGCGGCCAGCACGCGCATGAACGCGCTGGCCGTGCGCCAACGCTTCCTGGTGCTCTACCCCGAGCAAGACCGGCTGGCCCATCCGCAAGGCTGCTGGAACTGGTATGAGCGCCGCTCGGGCAAGGCCGATGCCGAGGCCGCCACGCTCATGGCCGCCGTCGACCAGGCCTGCGTGCTCTACCCGGTGGACCGCGATCGCATCGCGCTGGCTGGCCTTTCGGCCGGCGCCAGCATGGCGGCCTTGCTGGCCACGCGTTACCCGAACCGCTTTCGCGCGGTGGTCATGCATTCGGGCGTGGCACCCGGCGCCGCCAAGTCGTCGGCCACCGCACTCGGTGCCATGCGCGGCCAGAACGTGCCGCCGATGCCCGTTACCGCGGTCGGCAAGGCGATGGGTGCCGCGGCCGTCTTTGCGACCCTGCCGCCGATGCTGGTGCTGCACGGCGACGCCGATGCCGTGGTGGCGCCCAGCAATGCCGTCAGCAGCGCGGCCGTGTGGGCCACCGCCATGGGTGCGCGGCCGGGGCTGGCGCGCGACGTCCAGCGCGGCAAGCGCCGGGCGATGCGCGTGACCGACTTCAAGCGCAAGGGCCGCACCGTCGTCATGCTGTGCGAGATCGCGGGGCTCGGGCACTCGTGGAGCGGCGGCGCGGCAAGGCTGATGTTCAGCGACCCCGACGGTCCCGACGCCACGCGCATGGCCTGGGCTTTTGCGAGCGCGCAGTTCAAGCAGGCAGCCAAGGCCTGACCAGAAGCAGGGCCGTTGCTACGCGGCCACCGCCGTTTCGCGTGCGGCCGTGCGCCAGGCACCCGGCGCCATGCCTTTCTCGCGCTTGAAGGCCTTGCTGAAAGCGGCCTCCGACTCGTAGCCCACCGCGCCGGCGATCGTGCCCACCGCGGCATTGCCCTGGCCCAGCATGTTGCCGGCCTTGAACATGCGCCATTGCGTGAGGTACTCCAGCGGCGCCTGCCCCACGCGCTCGCGAAAGCGCTGCGCGAAGGCCGAGCGCGACAGGCTCGCGGCGGCCGCCAGCGATTCGACGGTCCAGTCGCGCGCCATGTCCTTGTGCATCGCGCGCAGGGCCGGGCCGATGCGCGCGTCGGCCAGCGCGGCCAGCCAGCCCGTCTGCGATTCGCCGTGGGCTGCGGCGTGGGCACGCACCGCCTGCACGAACACGATGTCGGCCAGCCGGCTCACGAGCAGGCTGGAGCCCAGGCCGGGCTCACTGGTTTCCATCGCCAGCAATTGCAGCGTGCCCTGCAGCGCCAGCGCGCGCGCCCGTTCCATCTTCACGTGCAGCAGCACCGGCAGCAGGTCGAGCAGCGGCTTCGCGGCGCGCTGGTCGAAGTGAAACCAGCCGCAGATCACGGAAGCGGCCGTGCCCGTGCCACCCAGTTCCACGAGGCCGCCGATACGGTCGCGCACGACCGAGACGCAACTCACCGTGGGCGTGTCGGGATGGTCGCGCAGCACATAGGGCGTGCCGTGCGCCAGTACGTAGCAGTCGCCCGCAGCCAGCGCCACGGGCTGGTCCATGCCCTCGACTTCGAGCAGGCAGCCACCGCGCACGACGAGGCCGAACCTCGCGCTTTCTCCGCCCGCCAGGCTCACGCCCCAGGGCGCGCCGGCTTCGAGGCGCGCATACACCGCGCTGCGCACGCGCATGGCGGCGAAAACGTCGTCGAGTGGGTCCATTGAAGCTCCTGCATTGGTGGACGAATGGACAAGATTGTCGGCTCTTCAGGCATTCATTGTCCATCGATGGCGGAAGAAACTGCAGCCTCACTATTTCGCCGCACTGGAGAAGACCCATGAATGCCAACACCGCTTTTGCCGAACTTGCCGACCGCTACGTCGCCGTCTGGAACGAGACCGACGCCGGCGCGCGGCGCGATGCCATCGCCAGCCTCTGGACCCCTGAAGGCGAGCACTTCGTGCGCACGCTGCAGGCCAAGGGCTACGAAGCGCTGGAACAGCGCGTCACCAGCTCGCACGAAAAGAACGTGCGCGATGGCGGCTTTCGCTTCATTGCCACGGGCGATGCCCAACTGTTGCGGAACACGCTGATGTTCCATTGGCAGATGGTGCCGACCGGCGGTGGCCCCGTGGCGGCACTCGGGCTGGAGTTCCTGCAGTTGGCCGAAGACGGCCGCATCGACAAGGACTACCAGTTCATCCTGCCGACGCCCGCCGTCTGAAGCCCGGCGATGACCTTCGAGGTCATTGCCGCCATGCGCCGCCAACCCAAGACTTGAGTCCACCATGACCACTTCCAACTCCGCTGCTTCCGCGGCATCGCTTTCCTCCCCGGGCGTTCACGGGGCGGGCGCAACGAAGCCCGGCCCGCTGGGCTTGTGGGTCATGCTCAGCGGCACCTTCCTGGTGGTGCTGGACTTCTTCATCGTCAACGTTGCGTTGCCTTCGATGCAGCATGAGCTGCAGGCCGGCACCGCCACCCTGCAACTCGTGGTGGCCGGCTACGGCCTGGCCACCGCCGCCGGCCTCATCACCGGTGGCCGGCTCGGCGACATGTTCGGCCGGCGCCGCATGTTCATGCTGGGCCTGCTGCTGTTCACGCTGGCATCGGCCGCCTGCGGCTTCGCGCCGAACGCCGAGCTTCTCGTGGCGGCGCGCGTGCTGCAGGGCCTGGCCGGCGCGCTGCTGCAGCCGCAGGTGCTGGCGATGATCGGCCTGGCCTATGCAGGTGAAGACCGTGCGCGTGCCTTTGCCGCCTATGGGCTCACGCTGGGGCTCGGCGCCACGCTGGGGCAGCTCGTGGGCGGCCTGCTGATCCATGCCGACCTGGCAGGGCTGGGGTGGCGCAGTTGCTTTCTCATCAACGTGCCCATCGGCCTGCTGGCGCTGGTGCTTGCACCGCGCGTGATTCCGCCGACGGCAAATAGCGGCAGCCACAACAGCAAGCTCGATCTGGTCGGCATGCTGCTGGTGGCTGCGGGCTCGGTCGCGGTGGTGCTGCCGCTGGTGGAAGGCCGCCAGCAAGGCTGGCCGCTGTGGAGCTGGCTGTGCCTTGCCGCCGCGCTGCCCTTGCTGGCCGCGTTCGCCTTCCAGCAGCGCCGGCTTGCCGCGCGCGGCGGCGCGCCACTGGTGGCGCCGGCCTTGTTGGCGAACAGCCGCTTCGTCATGGGGCTGCTCACCGTGCTGGCCTTCTACGTGGGCAATGCCTCGCTGTACTTCGTGGTGGCCCTCTACCTTCAGCAAGGGCTGGCGCTGGGCCCGCTGACCTCGGGCATCGTCTTCACATCGCTGGCGGTCGGCTTCCTCGCCACCTCGATGGCCGGCGCGCGCCTGGCACGCCGCTTCGGCGGCAAGCCGCCCATCGCGCTCGGTGCCCTCGTGCTGGCCGCGGGCCACGCGCTGCAATTCGTCAACGTGGCCGGGTGGGCCGGTCACACGCATGTGGTCGCGTGGATGGTGCCGCTGCTGCTGGTGCAGGGCGCGGGGCTCGGCATGGTGATGGCGCCGCTGGTGTCGACCGTGCTGGCCGGCCTGCCGCCGCAGCATGCGGGCGTGGCGTCGGGCGTGCTGTCGATGGTTCAGCAGGGGAGCAATGCGCTGGGGGTGGCGTTGATTGGCATCCTGTTCTATGGACGGTTGGGCGATGCATTGAACGAAGCCAGCTACAACAGCGCATTCGGCATTGCATTGCTGTACCTGGCGGTCTCCGCGTTGGTGGTGGCCGTGCTGCACCACAGGGGAGCGCGCCAGCATTAGACGCGGGGCCGGCTTGTTCAGCCCTGCCCGGGCGGAGGAAGAGCGAAGAGCCTTGAGGCCACGCGCTGGCATGCGGCGATCAGGTCGCGAACGATGCGTTCATCGACGTTCATGTCGCCTTCATACTCGCCAAGGTTGCGTATTTCGTGCCCCTTGGCCAATACGCGCCATACCTCCGGCCCCAACTCCAATGTGTGGGGAAGCACCTGGAAGACGATGAAGCGGTTGCTCGACCGGTAGCCATGCCAACGCAGCGCCGCAAGGCACATGGCGTGCGCCGCGTTGTAGGCAAGATCGAAGCGCCCCTCGACGGAGAGTTGCATCACCTGGGCATCTGCCAGGCGCGCAAGGCCGGAGCGCATCAGGCCTGCAAACTCGCGCGCATCCGGGGATTCCGCGGTCAGCGGCTTGGCCGGACCGCACAGGTTCTCAAGCGGGGAGGGCATGCGGGTCGCCGATGACCCAGAGCTTGGGTTGCTCCATGACGCGCTTCACGAACGATTCGGCATCCTTGTGTTTTCGCATCAGTTCTTTTCTTGTGAACATGGTCGGGTTCACTGTACGGCCGAGGCGCGCCGATACCGCGTCGAGCGCAAGAAACAGATCCGAATACGCAAGTTCATCACTGATCAGAAGCAGGTCGATGTCGCTCGAGGCCGTGTCGCTCTTCTTCGCCACCGAACCGAACACGAAGGCAGCCTCGATTTTTTTGGCGACCGGTTCCAATGCCTCGCGCAACGGACCGGCCAGGCCGAAGGTCTTGCGAACGATGCTGCTCAACTCGTCGTAGATCGGCGCTGCGGCGTTGGCCTGGTAGTGCTTCTGATTGCCGACACGGGAGGTGATGAGCAGGCCGCTGTCGGTCAACTGCTTGAGCTCGCGTTGCACGGCGCCCGAGCCCGCGCCGGTAAGCTTGATCAACTCGCTGGAAAAAAAACTGCGGTCGGGCTGGCCGAAAAGGTAGCCAAGCACGCGCTGTTGAGTCGTCGTGAAAAGGGCATCCGCCAGGCTGGCGGGCTTCTCGGTTCTTGATGGCAAAGGCGATTTACCCATTTTGGGCATTTTAAAGCCCAAATTGGGTTTGTTGGTGTCGAGGTTGATGAGTTTGGCTTTGGACAATGGAGTGACATGGCTACCGATCTGCAACAGCTGAATCAGGCGCTGCGCGAATTCGCCCAGGCCCGGGACTGGGAGCAGTTCCACTCCCCCAAGAACCTCGCGTCGGCCTTGTCGGTCGAAGCGGCCGAGCTGCTGGAGCATTTCCAGTGGCTCACCGAAGCGCAGAGCCGCTCGTTGCCGCAAGACAAGCGGGCCGAGGTCGGCGCCGAGATGGCGGATGTGTTTCTGTACCTGCTGCAACTGGCCGACAAGCTCGGCATCGATCTGGTCGAAGCGGCGCGAAACAAGATGGTGTTGAACGCGCTCAAGTACCCGGTGCCACCGCGAGCGCCACCCGCCTGAGTACCTCCGTGTACGCCACCCGGCGTATTTCCCCTTGTTGGTGCATTCCGCAGACTCCTCTCCATCGCCAGCCATGCGCTGTCGACAAGGTTCAACCCACCGGAGCAGGAGTCCACATGCAACGTCGTTTCACACTCAAGGCGCTCACCGCCGCCGTCGCGCTGGCCAGCATTTCTGCTGCGCCCGCATTTGCCGCCGACACCATCAAGGTCGGCGTGCTGCACTCGCTGTCGGGCACGATGGCCATCTCGGAAACCGTGTTGAAAGACACGGTGCTGATGGCCATCGACGACATCAACAAGAAGGGCGGCGTGCTGGGCAAGCAGTTGGAGCCCGTGGTGGTCGACCCGGCCTCCAACTGGCCGCTGTTCGCTGAAAAAACCAAGCAGCTGCTCGGCCAGGACAAGGTCTCGGTGATCTTCGGCTGCTGGACCTCGGTGTCGCGCAAGTCGGTGCTGCCGGTGGTCGAGGAAATGAACGGCCTGCTGTTCTACCCGGTGCAGTACGAAGGCGAAGAGCTCTCGAAGAACGTGTTCTACACGGGCGCCGCGCCCAACCAGCAAGCCATTCCGGCGGTCGATTACCTGATGAGCAAGGAAGGCGGCGGCGCCAAGCGCTGGGTGCTGCTGGGCACCGACTACGTGTACCCGCGCACCACCAACAAGATCCTGCGCGCCTACCTGAAGAGCAAGGGCGTGAAGGACACCGACATCGACGAGAAGTACACGCCCTTCGGCCACAGCGACTACCAGACCATCGTCGCCGACATCAAGAAGTTCTCGGCCGGCGGCAAGACGGCGGTGGTCTCGACCATCAACGGCGACTCGAACGTGCCCTTCTACAAGGAACTGGGCAACGCGGGCCTGAAGGCCAAGGACGTGCCTGTGGTCGCCTTCTCTGTCGGTGAAGAAGAACTGCGCGGCGTGGACACCAAGCCGCTGGTCGGCCACCTGGCCGCATGGAACTACTTCATGTCGATCAAGAACCCGACCAACACGGCGTTCATCAAGCAGTGGAGCGACTACGCCAAGGCCAAGAACATCGCCGGCCACAAGGACAAGCCGCTCACCAACGACCCGATGGAAGCCACCTGGATCGGCATCCACATGTGGAAGCAGGCGGTCGAGAAGGCCAAGAGCACCGACACCGACAAGGTGATCGCGGCGATGGCCGGCCAGACCTTCACCGCGCCCTCGGGCATCGTGTCGAAGATGGACGAGAAGAACCACCACCTGCACAAGAGCGTGTTCATCGGCGAGATCAAGGCCGATGGGCAGTTCAACGTGGTGTGGAAGACGCCGGGTCCGGTGAAGGCGAAGCCGTGGAGCCCGTACATCGAAGGCAATGACAAGAAGCCGGATTACCCGGCTGGCAAGTCGATGTAACTCTTCGACAACTCCCTTGCTCTTGCTCCCTCTCCCCTTGGGGAGAGGGCAGGGGTGAGGGCAACGGCGGTCGATCTGGCCGCCGCGCTCGTTGGAAGGCCGCAGGCCCTCACCCCAACCCTCTCCCCGAGGGGAGAGGGGGCAATACCAAATTTCATGATGCTTCGACGAACCCTTCACTGCGTGATTCCTGCCTTGGCCGCCATGCTCCTCATGGCATCGGCCGCCCACGCGCTGACCGCCGACGAAGCCAGGGCCATCGCCTCCGGCGAGTCCGAAGCCCGCATTGCCGCGCTCAACAAGGCCGTGCTCACGGCCGACGACAAGACCGCAGCGTTCATCCAGGCCATGTCCGACGACGCGGTCAAGTACACCGAAGACAAGGTCTTCGTGATGAAGGACAGTCCTGAAGGAAAGGGCTACGACCCCGTCACCGGTGCCGAGCTGAAGGTGCCCGACACCGCCGAAGACGTCGTCAACAACAACCTCATGCGCGGCGCGCTCGATGCCGCGCAAGCTGCGCTCAAGCTCACCAGCAAAGACGACGCGGTGCGCGCCGAAGCGGCGCAGGCGCTGTTCAAGGAGCCCGACGAATCGCGCATCCCCATGGTCGAGAAGGCGCTGGCCGCCGAGACCAATCCGAAGATCAAGGCACAGCTCGAACTGGTGCGCGCCGCCAGCATGCTCACCAGCGCCGACAAGACCAAGCGCCTCGTGGCCGCGAAAGAGCTGGGCAACAACCGCAACCCCGACACCAAGCTGCTGCTCAACCAGCGACTGGCCGACGAGACCGAAGCCGACGTCAAGGCCGCCATCGTCGCGTCCATCGCCAGCATCGACGGCTCGCTGGTCTGGGGCGACCGCATCAACGCCGTGTTCAGCGGCATCAGCCTGGGCTCGGTGCTGCTGCTGGCAGCGCTCGGCCTGGCCATCACCTACGGGCTGATGGGCGTCATCAACATGGCGCACGGCGAGCTGATGATGATCGGCGCCTACGCCACCTACGTGATGCAGGGCATCTTCCAGAAGTACATGCCCGAGGCGGCGTTTGGCTGGTACCTGGTCGCGGCGATTCCCGTGTCGTTCCTTGCATCGGCGCTGGTGGGCGCGGTGCTCGAGCGCGGCGTCATCCGCTTCCTGTACGGCCGGCCGCTCGAAACGCTGCTCGCCACCTGGGGCATCAGCCTGATGCTGCAGCAGCTGGTGCGCACGCTGTTTGGCGCGCAGAACGTCGGCGTCGAGAACCCCGGCTGGATGAGCGGGGGCTTCACCATGCTGAGCAACGTCACGCTGCCGTGGAACCGTATCTGCATCATCATCTTCGCGGTGCTGGTATTGCTTGCGATGGGCTGGCTCATTGGCAAGACACGCCTTGGTCTGTTCGTGCGCGGCGTCACGCAGAACCGCCCGATCGCTTCGTGCATGGGCGTGAACACCGCGCGCATCGACACCTACGCCTTCGCGCTCGGCTCCGGCATCGCGGGCCTGGCGGGCTGCGCGCTGAGCCAGATCGGCAACGTCGGCCCCGACCTCGGCCAGAGCTACATCGTCGACAGCTTCATGGTGGTCGTGATGGGTGGCGTCGGCCAGCTCGCGGGCACCGTGTACGCGGCGCTGGGGCTGGGCATTCTCAACAAGTTCATCGAAGGCTGGGCGGGCGCTGTGCTCGCGAAGATCGCGGTGCTTGTCTTCATCATCATCTTCATTCAGAAGAGACCTCAGGGCATCTTTGCCATGAAGGGCCGGAGCGCGGAAGCATGAGCAAGGTTGCACTACCCACCAAAGGTCCGCTGCTGAGCGGCAAGGGCTGGACGGCCTTCTTCGTCGCGCTCATCGTGGTGTGCGCGGTGGCGCCGGTACTCAACATCTGGGTGCCGGTCGACAGCCCGCTGCACATGAGCGACTACGCCGTGGCGCTGGTCGGCAAGATCATGTGCTACGCCATCTGCGCGTTGGCCATGGACCTGATCTGGGGCTACACCGGCATTCTTTCGCTGGGCCACGGCCTCTTCTTCGCGCTCGGCGGCTACATGATGGGCATGTACCTCATGCGCCAGATCGGCCGCGACGGCAACTACAAGAGCGACCTGCCCGACTTCATGGTGTTCCTCGACTGGAAGACGCTGCCCTGGCACTGGACCTTCAGCGACAGCTTCATCGCCACGCTGGTCCTCATCGTCGCGGTGCCGGGCCTCATCGCCTTCGTGTTCGGCTTCTTCGCCTTCCGCTCGCGCATCAAGGGCGTGTACTTCTCGATCATCACGCAGGCCATGACCTTCGCGGCGATGCTGCTGTTCTTCCGCAACGAGACGGGCTTCGGCGGCAACAACGGCTTTACCGACTTCAAGCGCATCCTGAACATTCCCATTGCCACGCAAGAGATGCGCATGACGCTCTTCGCGCTCACCGGCCTCACGCTGCTCGGCTTCTTCCTGTTCGCCAAGTGGCTCATCGGCAGCAAGTTCGGCCGCGTGCTGCAGGCCATCCGCGATGCCGAAACGCGCGTGATGTTCTCGGGCTACAACCCGCTGCCGTACAAGCTCACCATCTGGGTCATCTCTGCCGTGATGTGCGGCGTGGCCGGTGCGCTGTATGTGCCGCAGGTCGGCATCATCAACCCCGGTGAAATGAGCGCGGCGAATTCCATCGAGATCGCGATCTGGGCGGCAGTGGGTGGGCGCGCCACGCTGATCGGGCCGATCATCGGCGCCTTCATCGTCAACGGCGCGAAGAGCTGGCTCACCGTGGCCTACCCCGAGTACTGGCTGTACTTCCTGGGCGCCTTGTTCATTGCTGTCACGCTGTTCCTGCCGAACGGCATCGTGGGTCTGGTGAAGAAGTGGTTGTCGCGCGAGAAGAAGGCAGCGCCTGCCGATGCGGCCGATGCGGTGCAGGAGGCACGCCGCGCGGTGGCAACGGAGCAGGGCGTGGAGCCCGATGCACTGCTGGCCTCGTTGCCCGTGGACGCGAAGGGAGCCCGCACATGACGCCCGACCTGATGGAAGCCGGCGCCGAGCGCGCCGCACGCGCCCAGGGCGCCGTCTACAACAGCGGCAGCACCGAATCGGGTGGCCGCGCCGCCGACTTCGGCCGCCACGTCACGCCGGGCGAAGTCGACGTGACGCACGGCCGCATCCTGTACCTGGAAGACGTGAGCGTGAGCTTCGACGGCTTCAAGGCCATCAACAAGCTCTCGCTCGACATCGCACCGGGCGAGCTGCGCTGCATCATCGGCCCGAACGGTGCCGGCAAGACGACGATGATGGACATCATCACCGGCAAGACCCGGCCCGACTCGGGCACGGTGTTCTTCGGCAGCACCATCGACCTGTTGCGCCACCGCGAGGCCGACATTGCGCAGCTGGGCATCGGCCGCAAGTTCCAGAAGCCGACGGTGTTCGAGCACCTGACCGTGTTCGAGAACCTCGAGCTGGCGCTCAAGACCAACAAGGGCGTTCGCGCCTCGATGCTGTTCAAGCTCGACTCGGCGCAGAGCGACCGACTGGCCGAAGTGCTGGAGACGATTCACCTGGCCGACAGCGTGTCGCGCCTGGCGGGCAACCTGAGCCACGGCCAGAAGCAGTGGCTCGAAATCGGCATGCTGCTGATGCAGGACCCGAAGCTGCTGCTGCTCGACGAGCCGGTGGCGGGCATGACCGATGAAGAGACGGCCCGCACGGCCGAACTGTTCCTTACCCTCAAGGGCAAGCATTCGCTGATGGTGGTGGAGCACGACATGAGCTTCATCCGCACCATTTCCGAAATCGTCACCGTGCTGTGCGACGGCTCCGTGCTGGCGCAAGGCACGCTCGACGAAGTGCAGGCCGACGAACGCGTGATCGAGGTTTATCTTGGGCGCTGAGATGGTCGCTGCTGTTGTCCGGGGTTCGGCGATGGAGGTTGAGTCCTTGGGCGGCCGACGTCACCGGCCCTTCGGGCTTCCCTGCGCTGCTCACGACGGGCGGGGTCTCGCAGAACTCGCTTCGCTCAAACAGCTGCGAGCCCTGATCCGCCCATCGCTCCGCTGCTCGGCGGTGCCTCAACGGCCGCCCAAGGACTCAACCTCCATCGCCTTATTCAGCGCCGTAGTTGATCGCCCCTCTTCGGCGCCTTGTCCCCATGTATTCCTCCCTCTCCCTTCGGGAGAGGGTTGGGGTGAGGGCAGCAGCCTCAACGCCACGGCAAGCGCCCGGTATGCGGCACGGCGCGCTCAGCCCCTCTGGGCCGCCGAGGAGCGCAGCGTTTCGCGGATCAGGGCTCGCAGCTGTTTGAGCGCAGCGAGTTCTGCGAGACCCCGCGAAACGCGAGCACCGCAGGGAAGCCCGAAGGGCCGGCACAGCGGGGCTGAGCGCGCCGTGCCGCGTACCGGGCGCCTCTGCCAAAGTCAAAAGGAAGGCGTCCCAAAATGCTGACAGTAAAAAACATCCACCAGTACTACGGCGGCTCCCACATCCTAAGAGACGTGAGCTTCCAGGCCACCCTCGGCAAGGTCACCGTGCTGCTCGGCCGCAACGGCGTAGGCAAGACCACGCTGCTGAAATCGCTTATGGGCCTCGTCCCCATCAAGAGCGGCAGCATCGAACTCGAAGGCAAGCCCATCCAGAAGGCCACGCCCTACGACCGCGCAAGAGCAGGCATAGGCTTCGTCCCGCAGGGCAGAGAAATTTTCGCAAGGCTCACGGTAGAAGAAAACCTGCGCATGGGCCTGGCCTACAAGAGCGGCAGCACGCCCATTCCCGCCGAGCTGTACGAACTGTTCCCCGTGCTCAAGCAGATGATCAACAGAAGAGGCGGCGACCTCTCCGGCGGCCAGCAACAGCAGCTCGCCATTGCGCGCGCCCTTGCGCCCAAGCCCAGGCTGCTCATCCTCGACGAGCCCACCGAAGGCATCCAGCCCAGCATCATCAAGGACATCGGCCGCGTCATCCGCATGCTCGCCGACCGCGGCGACATGGCCATCGTGCTCTGCGAGCAGTACTACGATTTTGCGCAGGAGCTGGCCGACGACTACCTCGTCATGGAGCGCGGCGAAGTCATTGCCCGTGGCCTGGGCAAGGACATGGAAGCGCAGGGTGTGCGCCAGCTCGTGGCCATCTGACCCCTCTGGGCAGTGCCCGCAAAGCCACGCCGATACAGGGCGTCCGGCATCTGCGTATCGGCACGATTTCAGGGTTTACCCTAAAATCGCGGCTCTGCCCGTCGCCGCCGGGCATCCTCCCAGGAGCCTGGCCGTGAACGCCTCCCCACCCGCGCTGGACAGCGCGGACACCGACATTTCCGCTTCCTCTTCCTCTTCGACGCCTGCGTCGGCCACATCGCCCCCCAATTTCCTGAGGGCGGTGCTCGCGCTCGGCGTCGGCGGCTTTGCCATCGGCACCGGCGAGTTCGTCATCATGGGCTTGCTGCCCGAAGTCGCGAAAGACATCGACGTCAGCATTCCCCAGGCCGGCCACGTCATCAGCGCCTATGCGCTCGGCGTGGTCATCGGCGCACCCGTGCTGGCGGTGCTGGCCGCCGGCTGGGGCCGCCGCGCATTGCTCATCGCGCTCATGGCCGTGTTCGCCGCCGGCAACTTCGCCAGCGCATTGGCGCCGGGCTACATGTCGCTGAACCTGCTGCGCTTTGCGACAGGGCTGCCGCACGGCACCTACTTCGGGGTTGCGGCACTCGTGGCCGCCACGCTCGCGCCGCCGGGGCGCCGGGCCCGCGCCGTGGGCCTCGTGATGCTGGGGCTCACCGGCGCCACGCTGGTCGGGGTGCCCATTGCCGCATGGCTCGGCCAGCTCTTCGGCTGGCGCGCGGCCTTCGTGTTCGTCGGCGTCATCGCGCTGGTCGCCGTAGTGCTGCTGCGCCGCGACATTCCCGACATCGCGGCACCCGCGGGCGCCAGCCCGTGGCGCGAACTCGGCGCGCTCAAGCGCAAGCAGGTGTGGTTCACGCTCGGCATCGGCGCCATCGGCTTCGGCGGCATGTTCGCGGTGTTCAGCTACATCAAGCCCACGCTCACCGAAGTGGCCGGCCTGCCGCTGGGCGGCGTGCCTTTCGTGCTCGCGCTGTTCGGCCTCGGCATGGTCATGGGCAACCTGGTCGGTTCGCGGCTGGCCGACAAGTCGCTGATGCGCACCATCGGCGGCCTGCTGGTCTACGCGGCGCTGGTGCTGGCGATGTTCACCTTCGCGGCGCACAACGTGTACACAGCGGCGTTCAACGTGTTCCTGATCGGCACCACCGTCGCCATCGGCCCGGCCCTGCAGATCCGCCTGATGGACGTGGCCGGCGATGCGCAAACGCTGGCCGCCGCGCTCAACCATTCGGCCTTCAACATGGCCAATGCGCTGGGCGCGTGGCTCGGCGGCGTGGCCATTGCCGCGGGCCTGGGCTGGACCTCGACCGGCTGGGTCGGCGCATTGCTGGCGCTGGCGGGCATGGGCGTGTTCGGCTGGGCCATTGCCAGCGCGCGCGCCGAGGCGCGGCAGCCGAGCACGGTGGCCTGCTGAGTTCCGCTCGCGCCACCGTCCACTGAGGGCTAGGGGCGCGCGACGGCCGGCGCGGTGCGCTCGCGCATCAGCGACGCGAAGTTCTGCAGCTCGGCCGCATTCAGGTCCGACACCGCCCAGGCCTGCATGCCGCCCTGGGTCCAGCGCATGAGCTGGTAGCCCTGCCTGGTGGAGAGCACAGGCGCCGCCGGCTTGGCATCCGCCGCCGCGGGCCAATAAAAGAGATTGATGACGTGCGGCCCCGACCGGTAGACCAATGCGGCCACCGTGCGCCCATCGAGGTAGTCGAGCCGCCCGCCCGTCAGCGGAAAGCCTTCGGCCGCCAGGTCGACCACGGGCGGCGAGAAATCGAGCTTGCCCGCAAACCACGGCTTCACCGTGTGCTGGTCGGACGAGGCCACGTCGGCCAGGTGCGATGCCATCAACGAGCGCACGTGGTTGCCCGTGACCGCTTCGGCGAGCACGTCCTGCGGTGGCACCGGGCTCGCCAGCAGGACGAGCGCCAGGCCCCATGCCGTTGCCGCGCCGGTGCCGAACCAGGCCAGGCCCTTCCATGCGTCGCGTGTCTTTCGAGGCGGTGCTGACACCGACACCGGTACCGGCGCAGCGGCGGCCGCCTCGGCCCGCACCGACTGGCGGATGCGCTCCGCCAGCCCCTCGGGCGGTGCGTGCCGCTGCGCATGCCGGCGAATCAGCGGGCCCAGTTCGTCGTTGTCAGAAGCCTGCATGGTGTGTCCTTTCTCCCGAGCCGCCGGGGCGTTCCGCGCGCAGGCTGTCGCGCAGCAGGGCGCGTGCGCGCGACAGGCGCGACATCACCGTGCCCAGCGGCACGCCGGCAATGCGTGCGATGTCTTCGTAGCGCATCTCTTCCAGTTCGCGCAGCACGATGACCTCGCGGTAGACCGGCGGCAATGCGTCGATGGCGGCGTTGACGCGCTCGCCTTGCGCGCGCTGTTCCCACAGCCGCGCCGGATCGCCCGCATCGGCCGAAGCCGGCGCGCCTGCCGATTCGCTGTCGCGCAGCTCATCGAATTCCACCTGGTCGGCCAACTGCCGGTTCTGCCGCATCCAGTCGTAGCAGGCATTGCGCACGATGCCGAGCAGCCATGGCCGCGCGCTCTAGCCGCGCAATCCGTCGAAGAAACGGAACGCGCGCAGGTACGCCTCCTGCACCGCGTCGTCGGCCAATTGGTCGTCGCGCAGAAGCCAGCGCGCAAGGTTCCACGCCGCATCGAGATGCGGCAGCGCGGCGGCTTCGAACTGGCGTGTGCGGTCGATCAATGGGCTTCTTCTTCCTGCATGACGTGGCGGCCCCGCGCTTTATTCCCACTTTTTTTCAACGACCTGCAGGGAATAAGCAGGGCACGCCATGCGTCATGCCCTGTGCAGATTTTGCGCTTCACCAGGAGTTTTTCACCATGACCGCCACGTCTCGCTTCATTCGATTCACCCGACTCACCCGCATCCTCATTGCGCTCGCGGCCCTGTCCGCCTTCGCCGCCACGGCTTCCGCCGCCGGCCCCAAGGCCTACGTAGGCAACTTCAAGGACAGCACCGTCAGCGTGATCGATACCGGCAGCGAAGCCGTCATCGCCACCGTGCCCGTTGCCGCCGGGCCGGACGGCATCGTGGTTTCCGCCAACGGCCGCGATGTGTATGTCAGCGGCTCCAGCGCGTCGGCGGTGAGCCAGATCGACACCGCCTCCGACCGCGTGGCGCGCAGCATCGACGTCGGCAAAGGGCCGCAGGGCCTGGCGCTCACGCCCGACGGCAAGTGGCTGCTGGTGGCGGTCAACGGCGACGACCGCATGGCCTTCATCGACACCGCGACGCATGCCGTGAGCGCCAGCGTGCCGGTGCCCAAGCCGCACACCATCGCCGTGCAGCCCGATGGGCGGCTGGCCTACGTGGCGTCGCAGGAGCCGGGGCATTTCGCGCTCGTCGTCATCGACCTGGCGGCGCGCAAGGTGGTCACCGAGCTGCCGCTCGACAAGGCGCCGCGCGACCTGGAGTTCGGCCCCGACGGCAAGGCGCTGTACCTCACGCTGGCGGGCGTGCCGGCGGTGCAGGTGCTGGACGCGGCAACCAACCAGTGGGGCAAGGCGATTCCCACCGGTGTCTCGCCGCACATCGCCCAGCATTTCGCCGGCATGGCAAGCGGCGTGGTGGTGGTGCAGGGCCCCGGCGAAGTGATGCTGTTCGACCCCGCCGCGCGCACGGCGGTGCGCAGCATCGGCGTGGGCAAGCAGCCGCACTGGCTCGACCTCTCGGCCGACGGCAAGAAGCTGTGGGTGAGCAATGAGGGCTCCAACGACGTCAGCGTGGTCGACCTGGCGGGCGGGCCGATGCGCACCGTGGCCGTGGGCAACGCGCCGCGCAAGATCGCGGTGCAGCGCACGGGCGCTTCACAAGGTAACTCGCAAGGCACCTCGCAGAGCACCTCGCAGAGTGGGCATGCCGCCGGATCGGCGCACGTGGCCATCCGCAACTTCGCCTTCGAGCCCGCGCAGATCACCATCAGCGTCGGCCAGACCCTGACCTGGCAGAACGACGACGGCGCGCCGCACGGCGTGGTCTTCAAGGACGGCACGACGGGCATCGACCTGCTGCTGCCCGGCAAGGCCTTTGCCCGCAGCTTCGACAAGCCGGGCGTGTACGACTACGCCTGCTCGGTGCACCCGTACATGACGGCGCGCGTCACGGTGGTGGCGCGGCAGTCCCGGTCGTGAACCGCCGGGTTGACAGGAGCGAGCGAGGCGAACGATATTGCCGTGGATGAGCCATGTGGACAGCGTCGCGTGCGAATGAAACTGCAACAACAACTACTACAACTCTCGCGCCGGCGCCTCCTGTGCGGCGGGCTGGCCGCCGCGTCGCTGGGCCATCCGTTTCTGCGGCTGCATGCGCAGGATGCGTCACGCGATCTGTTCACGCTGGGCGTGGCCTCGGGTGCGCCGCGGCCCGACGGCTTCGTGCTGTGGACGCGGCTCGCGCCCGATCCGTTGAAAGGTGGCGGCATGGGCAGCGCACCGGCCGAGGTGCGCTGGGAGGTTGCGGACGACGAAGGCTTCAGGCGTGTCGTGGCCAAGGGCTCGGCCACCGCGGTCGAAGCGTTCGCGCACTCGGTGCACGTCGAAGTGCGCGGGCTGCTGCCGGGCCGGCCGTACTGGTATCGCTTTGCGGCCGCCGGCGCGAACAGCCCCATCGGACGCACGCGCACCACGCCGACCGAAACCGATGAAGCCACCCGGCCGGTGCGCTTCGCCGTCGCCTCCTGCCAGCAGTATGAAGAGGGCTACTACGCCGCCTACCGCGACATGGCCGCGCAGCCGCTCGACTTCGTCGTGCACCTGGGCGACTACATCTACGAGAGCTCCCGGGGCTCGCGCCACGTGCGCCACCACGAGGGCGGCGTTCCCACGCAACTGTCCGCGTTCCGCGACCGCTACGCGCTCTACAAGACCGACCCGCACCTGCAGGCCGCGCACGCCGCCTTTCCGTGGCTCGTGACCTGGGACGACCACGAGGTGGCGAACGACTACACCAACGACGTGTCACCGCGCATCGCCGACCCGGCGCAGTTGCTCGCGATCCGGGCGGCCGCGTACCAGGCCTGGTACGAGCACATGCCCGTGCCCGCGAGCATGCGTCCGCGCGGCGCCGACGCGACCATCTACGGCACGCATCGCTTCGGTCGCATGCTCGACCTGCTGCTGACCGATGGGCGCCAGTACCGCTCGCACCACGCCTGCGTTACGGGCCGCAGCGCCTCGCCGCTGGCGGACTGCGCGGACCGGTGGGCGCCCGGGCGCAGCCTTTTCGGCGCGGCGCAAGAGGCGTGGCTGGCACGCGAGCTGGCGGCACCGCCGGCGCGCTGGACCGTCATCGCGCAGCCCACGCTGCTGGCCGAGGCCGACCGCAAGCGCGGCACCGACCACGGCTACTGGATGGACGGCTGGGACGGTTATGCCGCGGCCCGCGCGCGCCTGCTCGACGGCGTGGCCGGGAACAAGGCGAACGGCGGCAGCGCTCTGGTCGTCAGCGGCGACGTGCATGCCTTCTGGGCGGCCGACCTGCGGCAGGGCGCGGAGCAGGGTGTGGAGCGCCCCGTCGTGGCGACCGAGTTCGTCTGCGGCGCCATCACCTCCGAGGGGCCGAGCGCCGCCAGCGTGGCGAACATGCTCGGCAAGAATCCGCGCCTGCGCTACGGCCGTGCCGACAAGCGCGGCTATGCGCTCATGACGCTCGACGCACGCGGCTGCGCGGTGGAGTTTCGCGCGGTCGACGACGTGAAGCAGGCCGATTCGGGTGTGCAGGCCATGGCCCGCTTTTCCGTGGAGCGCGGCGCGCCCGGCGTACATCCAGAGACCGCCTGAAGCCCGCGCTGCCTGCAGGATCGCGCGGCCGTGTCTATGATGGCCGCCGCCCTTTTCTCCCCCTCTCAGAGCGAAAACACCATGAGCATTCCCACCACGCGGCTCGGCCGCACCGGCCTGACCGTGTCCCGCCTTGCCCTGGGCACCATGACTTTCGGCCTGCAGACCGACGAGACGGTGTCGCACCAGATCCTGGACAAGGCGGCCGACGCCGGCATCAACTTTCTCGACACCGCCGACGTGTACCCGCTGGGCGGCACCGTCGAGACCACCGGCCGCACCGAGGAGATCATCGGCAACTGGCTCGAAAAGCAGGGCCCGGCCGGCCGCCGCCGCTTCGTGGTCGCCACCAAGGCCGTCAACAAGGTCGGCCCCAACCCCTGGGACCAGGGCGCATCGCGCAAGCATCTGCTCGATGCCATCGACCTCTCGCTCAAGCGGCTGAAGACCGACCACGTCGACCTGTACCAGCTGCACATGGACGACCGCGAGACGCCGCTCGAAGAAAGCCTGGAGGCGCTCGACATCATCGTGAGGTCGGGCCGCGCGCGCTACATCGGCGTGTCCAACTTCCTGGCCTACCGGCTGGCGCGCGCGCTCGGCAAGTCCGAGCTGCACAAGCTCACGCGATTCGTGTCGGTGCAGCCGCGCTACAGCCTGCTGTTCCGCGAGATCGAACGCGAGCTGCTGCCGCTGGCGGGTGAAGAGGGCCTGGGCGTCATTCCCTACAACCCGCTGGCCGGTGGCCTGCTGACCGGCAAGTACAAGGCCGGCGCCAAGCCGGAAGACAACACGCGCTTCACGCTTGGTACGGCCGGCGGCATGTACCAGGACCGGTACTGGAACGAGCGCAGCTTCAACACAGTGACGCAACTGCACAAGCTGGCCGATGAGGCGGGCGTGCCGCTCGCGACGCTGGCCGTGGCGTGGGTGATGGCGAATCCGCTGATCACCGCGCCGCTGCTGGGTGCGAGCCGGCCGGAGCAACTGGACGCGACCGTTGCGGCGGCGGAATACACGATCGAGCCGGCGTTGAAGCAGAAGCTGGACGAGTTGACGGCGGAGTACCGCAAGGGCGACGCCCCGCGCTGAGTTTGTATTGCTCCTTCCCCCTTTGGGGGAAGGTTGGGATGGGGGCAGGCCTTCGAAGAGGCGCTGCGTTTTTTCGCATGCCGTCGTGCCCCCACCCCAACCCTCCCCCAGCTGGGGAGGGAGCAAGGCAGGAGCAAGGCCGGAAGGCGAGGCAAGGCCGGGCAAAACCCGAAACTGTCAGAACTGTCAGTCAGACGACAGCGAGGGGTTTGACGGGTGTTCCTAGAGTGAACCCATCATGGTTCTCTCTTCTCCCGCCAACCCCTTTTCGCGCAGGGCGCTCGCGCCGACAGCCGTTGCGCTCGCTGCGTTGCTCCTCGCGGGCTGCGCCGTCGGCCCCGACTACGTCCGGCCGCAAATGGACGTGCCGGCCGCCTTCAAGGAGGAAGCGGCCGGCCCCTGGAAAACCGCCACGCCGCAGGCCATCGACGCCACCCACCCATGGTGGGACGCCTACGGCGACAGCACGCTCGGCGCGTTGATCGCGCAGGCCAACGCGGCCAACCAGAACATCCGTCAGGCCGAGGCCCAGTACCGCGAAGCGCAGGCCATCACCGCCGCGGCGCGCGCCAACTTTTTCCCCACCATCGGCCTCAACGCCGGCGCCACGCGGGCGCAGAGCAACAGCACCGGCGCCGTCAAGCTCGGCACCACCGACACCCTTGGCCTGGGCGCCAGCTGGGAGCCCGACCTGTGGGGCGCCGTGCGGCGCTCGGTCGAGGCCGGCAACGCCAATGCGCAGGCCAGCGCCGACGACCTGGCCGGTGCGCGGCTCAGCATCCAGACCACGCTTGCGCAAGACTACTTGCAGCTGCGCGTGATCGACCTGCAGCGCGACCTGTACGCCAGCACCACCGCGGCCTATGCCAAGGCGCTGGAGCTCACGCAGCACCAGTACGCCGCCGGCACCGTGCTGCGTTCCGACGTGGCGCTGGCCGAGAGCCAGTTGCGTACGGCGCAAGCCCAGGCGGTCGACCTCGAAGCACAGCGCAGCCAGCTCGAACACGCCATCGCCGTGCTGACCGGGCAGGCGCCCGCATCGTTCTCCTTGTCGCCGCTCGCATCGGCCGCGCAGCCACCCACGGCGCAATCGCTGTCGTCGGCCGCCGCGCTGCATGTGCAGTTGCCGGTCGCACCGGCGGGTTTGCCTTCCGAGCTGCTCGAGCGCCGCCCTGACATCGCCGGCGCCGAGCGCCGCGTGCAGGCGGCCAACGCCAACATCGGCGTTGCCAAGGCGGCTTTCTTTCCGCAGATCGTGCTCAGTGCCAGCGGCGGTTTCAGCGCGGCCAACCTGGCGTCGCTCTTCAACACGCCCAGCCGCGTGTGGTCGCTCGGCGCGGCGCTGGCGCAGACCGTGTTCGACGGCGGCCTGCGGCAGGCGCACAGCGACCAGGCCGTGGCCGCCTACGACGCATCGGTCGCGCAATACAAACAGACCGTGCTGAGCGGCTTCCAGCAGGTCGAAGACAACCTGGCCACCCTGCGCGTGCTCGACAACGAATCGGGCCTGCAGGCGCAGGCCGTGCAGGCCTCGCAACTTGCCGAGCGCCTGGCGCTGAGCCAGTACCGCGCCGGCACCGCCACCTACCTTAGCGTGGTGACGGCGCAGACGCTGTCGCTCACCAACCAGCGCACGGCCGCGCAGGTGCTGGGCCGCCAGCTTTCTGCCAGCGTCGCGCTCATCGCGGCCACGGGCGGTGGCTGGACCGCCGCGCAAACGACTTCCGGGAATTGATGCCATGACGACGACCACAGCAGCAGCCACCACCGCCCCCGCCCCCGCTTTCTTCCAGCGCCGATCCACCTGGCTCGCAGCCGCCACGCTCGCGGCCGTGCTGGGCGGCGGCATCTGGGCAATCAACCACCACACCGCCCATGCCGCCACGGCCGAAGCATCCAAGACCCCGCCGGTGCAGGTAACCACCACGCGCGTCAGGCAGCAGGAAGTGCAGGTCTATCGCTCGGGCATCGGCACCGTCGCCTCGATGGCCACGGTCACGGTCAAGGCGCGCATCGACGGGCAGCTCGACAAGGTCGGCTTTGTCGAAGGGCAGGACGTGAAGGCCGGCCAGCTGCTGGCCCAACTCGACCCTCGCACCCTGCAGGCGCAGCTTGCGCAGGCGCAGGCCACCAGGGCCAGGGACCAGGCCCAGCTCACCAACGCCCGCGCCGACCTGCAGCGCTACACCACGCTGCTCGCGCAAGATGCCGCCACCCGGCAGCAGGTCGACACGCAGAAGGCCCTGGTCAACCAGCTCGAAGCTTCCGTGCAGAACGATGCCGCGCAGGTGCAATACGCCGAGGTGCAACTGAGCTTTACGCGCATCGCCTCGCCCATGAACGGGCGCGTCGGCGCACGGCTGGTCGACCCCGGCAACATCGTTCATGCGGCCGATGCCAACGGCCTGGTCGTCATCAACCAGATCGACCCCATCGCCGTGCAGTTCACGCTGCCCGAAGACGCGGTGCAGGACATCAACCGCGTGCAGCAGCAACAGGGCGCGCAGCCGCTGTCGGTCACGGCTTTCGACCGCGCCGGCAACCAGATGCTGGGCACCGGCAAGCTGATCCTGCTGAACAACCAGATCGACACTGCCAGCGGCACCGTGCAGCTGAAGGGCAGCTTCGCCAACCCGCAGCACACGCTGTGGCCCGGCCAGTACGTCAACGTGCGGTTGCAGCTCGACCGCCGTCCCGATTCGCTCACCGTGCCCGCTGCCGCCATCCAGCGAGGACAGGACGACACCTACGTCTGGGTGGTCGATGACCAGAACAAGGCCAGCAACGTGCCGGTGCACGTGGTGCAGATTGCCGACGGCACGGCCGTGATCGACAAGGGCCTTGCCGCCGGCCAGCGCGTGGTGGTCGATGGCCAGTACAAGCTCAAGCCCGGCGCCACCATCGTCGAGCCGCCGCCCGCGCGGAAGGGCGCGGACGGCAAGCAGGTCGCCAGCCAGGGCACCACCGGCACCACGCGCAGCGGGAGCCGCAATTGAGCATTTCCGCCGCCTTCATCAAGCGCCCCATCGGCACCACGCTGCTGGCGCTCGCCATTCTGCTGGTCGGTGCGGCGGTGTTTCCGCTGCTGCCGGTGGCGCCGTTGCCGCAGGTCGACTTTCCGACCATCCAGGTGTCGGCCAACCTGCCGGGCGCCAGCCCGGAGACCATGGCGTCGAACGTGGCGCAGCCGCTGGAGCGGCAGTTCTCGCTGATCGCGGGGCTTTCGCAGATGACCTCGACCAGCGGCCTCGGCTCCACGCAGATCACGCTGCAGTTCGACCTCGACCGCAGCATCGACGCCGCCGCACTCGACGTGCAGGCGGCCATCAATGCTTCCACCGGCCAGCTGCCCGCCAACCTGCCGAGCCCGCCGACCTTTCGCAAGGTGAACCCGGCCGACTCGCCCATCCTGATTTTGTCGGTGCAGTCGAAGACGCTGCCGCTGACCGAGGTGAACGACTACGCCGACAACATCCTGGCGCAGCAGATCTCGCAGATATCCGGCGTGGGGCTGGTCAACATCGGCGGTGCGCAAAAGCCCGCGGTGCGCGTGCAGCTCGACCCGGCCAAGCTTGCCGCGCTGGGCCTGAGCCTGGAAGACGTGCGCACCGTGCTCTCGTCGGCCACGGTCAACGCGCCCAAGGGCACCATCGACGGGCCGAACCAGAGCTTCACCGTCTACACGAATGACCAGTTGCTGAAGGCGCAACCGTGGAACGACGTGGTGCTGGCCTACCGCAACGGCGCGCCCATTCGCGTGCGCGACCTGGGCGTGGCGGTCGATGGCCCCGAAAACGCCAAGATCGCCGGCTGGGCCTATGCCGGCGCCGCCGCGCCCGAAGGCAGCAGCGTGCAGAACGGCCGCTCCATCGTGCTGGCCATCACCAAGCAGCCGGGCGCCAACGTGATTGAAACGGTGGACCGCATCAACGCCGCGCTGCCGCGGCTGAAGGCGTCGATTCCACCGACGGTGGACGTCAACGCCATCATCGACCGCACGCAGACCATTCGCGCATCGGTGAAGGACGTGGAGTTCACGCTGCTGCTGACCATTGCGCTGGTGGTGGCGGTGATCTTCGTGTTCCTGCGCAACGTGCCAGCCACGCTCATTCCCAGCGTGACCGTGCCGCTCGCATTGCTGGGCACCGTGGCGGTGATGTACCTGCTGGGCTACAGCCTGGACAACCTCTCGCTCATGGCGCTGACCATCGCGGTCGGCTTCGTGGTCGACGACGCCATCGTGATGCTGGAGAACATCTACCGCTACGTCGAAGAGGGCATGTCGGCGGTGGAGGCCGCGTACAAGGGCGCGAGCGAAATCGGCTTCACCATCATCTCGATTTCCGTGTCGCTCGTCGCGGTGTTCATTCCGCTGCTGCTGATGGGCGGCATCGTCGGCCGGCTGTTCCGCGAGTTCGCGGTAACCGTCACGCTGACCATCGTGGTGAGCGTGGTGATTTCGCTCACGCTCACGCCCATGCTGTGCTCGCGCTTCTTGAAGAACGAGCACGGCAACAAGCACGGGCGGCTGTACCAGCTGTTCGAGCGCGGCTTCGACGCCATGCTCAACGGCTACAAGCGCGGGTTGCACGTGGTGCTCGACCACCAGTTCATCACGCTGATGGTGTTCATTGCCACGGTGGCCGCCACCGGCGTGCTGTTCGCGGTGATTCCCAAGGGCTTCTTTCCGCAGCAGGACACGGGCTTCATTTCGGGCTTTGCGGAGTCGGCGCAAGACGCCTCGTTCGCGTCGATGAACGCCCGCATGCTGGAGCTGGCCGACGTGGTGCGCAAAGACCCGGACATCACCGGCTTCGGCATGAACGGCAGTTCGTCGACCTACAACACCGGCAACTTCTACATCAGCCTGAAGCCCAAGGACGAAGGCCGCACGGCCACCGCCGACGAGATCATTGCGCGGCTGCGCCCGCAGCTGGCCAAGGTGCAGGGTGTGAACCTGTTCCTGCAGGCGGGGCAGGACATTCGCGTGGGTGGCCGCTCGTCGCGCACGCAGTACCAGTACACGGTGACCGATGCCAACCTCGACGAGCTGAACACCTGGGCGCCGCAACTGCTCGCGCGCTTCAAGCAGCTGCCCGAAATTACCGACCTGGCATCGGACCAGCAGAACGCCGCCGCATCGGCCGTGCTGACCATCGACCGCGACCGCGCATCGAGCTTCGGCATTTCGCCGGCCACCATCGACGCCACGCTGTACGACGCCATCGGCCAGCGCCAGGTGGCGCAGTACTTCACGCAGCTCAACAGCTACCACGTGGTGCTTGAAGTGACGCCCGCGCTGCAGCAAGACCCGGCGCTCTTCAGCAAGCTGTACCTGAACTCGCCGCTCACCGGGCAGCAGGTGCCGCTGTCGACCTTTGTGAAGGTCGACACCAGCAAGACGGCCTACCTGTCGATCAGCCACCAGGGGCAGTTTCCGGCGGTGACGATTTCGTTCAACCTCGCGCCGGGCCATGCGCTGGGCGATGCGGTGAACGCCATCAACAAGGCGCAGGCCGACATGGGCCTGCCGCAGTCGCTGACCGGTTCGTTCCAGGGCACGGCGCAGGCCTTCCAGGATTCGCTGGCCTCGCAGCCCTACCTGATTGCCGCGGCGCTGGTGGCGGTGTACATCGTGCTGGGCCTCTTGTACGAGAGCTACATCCACCCGCTGACCATTCTGTCGACGCTGCCCTCGGCCGGCGTGGGCGCGCTGCTGATACTGATGGCCGGCGGCTACGACCTGAGCGTGATCGCGCTCATCGGCATCATCCTGCTGATCGGCATCGTGAAGAAGAACGGCATCATGATGATCGACTTCGCGCTCAAGGCCGAGCGCGAGCAGGGCATGTCGCCGCACGACGCCATCTACCAGGCCTGCCTGCTGCGCTTTCGCCCGATCATGATGACGACGATGTGCGCGCTGCTCTCGGGCCTGCCGCTGATGCTGGGCCATGGCTCCGGCTCCGAGCTGCGCCGGCCGCTGGGCTACGCGATGGTCGGCGGGCTGATACTCTCGCAGGCGCTCACGCTGTTCACGACCCCGGTGGTGTACCTGTACCTCGACCGCGCCCACTACTGGTACTTGCGCCGCAAGGAAGCGCGCAAGGCCCGCAAGGCGGCCAGGCCGGGTGGTTCGGGTGTCTCGGGCGAGGCGCCGCCGGCCGCCGCCGAGGCCCACGGATGAGCACCGGATGAGCACCGGTTGAACGCAGCGACCAGGGACATCGCAACGCCATGAAGATACTGATAGTCGAAGACGAACTCAGAACCGCGGACTACCTCTCCAAGGGGTTGACCGAGCAGGGCTGCGCGGTCGACATGGCGCACAACGGCATCGACGGCCAGCACCTGGCGCTGACGCACGACTACGACGTGATCGTGCTCGACGTCATGCTGCCGGGGCAAGACGGCTTTTCGGTGCTGCGCGCGCTGCGTGCCGTCAAGCAGACGCCGGTGATCATGCTCACCGCCCGCGACCGCGTGGAAGACCGCATCAAGGGCCTGCACGAAGGCGCGGACGATTACCTCATCAAGCCGTTTTCGTTTCTCGAACTGCTGGCCCGGCTGCAGGCGCTCAACCGGCGCGGCCGCAAGCAGGAGCCGATGCAGCTGCGCATGGCCGACCTGCAGGTCGACCTGCTGGCGCGCAAGGCTTTCAGGGGCAGCACGCGCATCGACCTCACGGCCAAGGAATTTGCGCTGCTCGCGGTGCTGGCACGGCGCCAGGGCGAGATTCTCTCGAAGACCGCCATTGCCGAGCTGGTGTGGGACATGAACTTCGACAGCAACACCAACGTGGTCGAGGTGGCCATCAAGCGGCTGCGCGACAAGATCGACGTGCCCTTCAGCCCCAAGTTGTTGCACACCATCCGCGGCATGGGCTACGTGATGGAGCTGCGCGAGGGCGAAGAGGGCCAGGGGGAGGGCGGCGCCCCGTGACACCCGTGGCACCTGTGGCATCAGTGAAAGGCTCCATCACCGCGCGGCTGGTCCTCATGTTCGCCGCGGTGGCGCTCGCGACCTTCGCGCTGGCCGGCTTCGCGCTGCACAGCGTGCTGGCCCGCGAGCTCGAGCGGCACCAGTACGAAGAACTCGACACCACCTTGCGGAACCTGCAGTTCTGGATCAAGGCCATCGGCACCCCCGAACGCTGGGCGCGCGTGCAGGCCCGCATGGACACGCTCACGCCCGAAGACGGCAGCGTGCGCTTCTGGGTGCTGAGCGACGACCCGCGCTTCCAGTACGGCAAGGGCCTGGCCGAGATCGACGGCCTGGCCCGCGAAGCCGACGGCCGCTCCAGCAGCGTTCTGCTGCCCGGGCAGGAGCGGCCGTTCCGGACGCTGTCGGTGCGCATCCCCGCGAACGAGCAGCGGCCGGCCGTGCGATTGATCGTCGGCCGCAATGTCGAGCCTTATGCGCGCACGCGCCAGACCTTTTTGACCGCGCTCGTGTCGCTGGGGCTCGGCGCGGTGCTCGTGGTGGCCATGGCGGGCTACTGGATCGCGCGGGTGGGGCTGCGGCCGCTGGAGCTGCTGTCGACGGAGGCGCAGGCGCTGCGGCCCAAGACGCTGTCGCAGCGCCTGCAGACCACCGCGCTGCCGGTCGAGCTGTCGGCGCTGGCCGAGGCCTTCAACGGCGCGCTCAGCCGGCTCGAAGAAGCCTATGCCCAGCTCGAAGCCTTCAACGCCGACGTGGCCCACGAGCTGCGCACGCCGCTGGCCAACCTGATCGGCAGCACCCAGGTGGCGCTGTCGCGCCAGCGCAGCGCGGGCGAGTTCCAGGAGGTGCTGCAGGCCAACCTCGAAGACCTGGAGCGTGTGCGGTCCATCGTCAACGATATGCTGTTTCTTGCGCGCGCCGACCGCGGCGAAGTGGCCACCGGGCTGGTGCTCACGCCCGTGGCGCAGGAGGTGCGCAAGACCATCGAGTTCTTCGAGTTCGTGCTCGACGAAACCCGCGCGCAAGTTGCCATCGAAGGCGACGTGCTGGCCGAAGCCCGGCTCGAAAGCGCCTTGTTCCGGCGCGCCATGTCGAACCTGCTGCAGAACGCCATCGAGCACTCGAAGCCGGGCGCGCGCATTACCGTGGCGCTGCGCGAAGAAACGGCCGCCACCTGGATCACCGTGTCCAACCCCGGCGCCGCCATCGGCGAGCCGCACCTGCAGCATCTGTTCGACCGCTTCTACCGCGTCGATGCCGCGCGCAACGACGGCGGCGAACACCACGGCCACGGCCTGGGCCTGGCCATCGTGAAGGCGGTGGCGAGCATGCATGGCGGGCAGGTGAGCGCGTCCAGCGCGGGTGGAGTGAACACCTTCGGTTTCAGTGTGTCGCGGGCCGGCTGAACCGGTGGCCTGCAAATGGCCCATGCGCGGTACGTTCATGGGCCATGCTGGAGAATCGCGGGTGGCATGAACCCCATTTCTCCAACGCGAACCCTCCCCGCACCGACCCGAAGGCTGCCATGGCACAGCTGATGTCGCTGCTGGTGCAGAACGCGATCCTGGTGGTGTTCGTCGTGAGCTTCGCGGCCCGCCTCGGGCTGCCGGTGCCGGCCGCCGCCGTGCTGGTGGTGACCGGTGCGCTGCTGGCGGCGGGCGATGTCTCGGTGGCCGGCGTGGTGCTGGCCGCCGTGGTCGCCAACCTGCTGGGCGACGGGGCCTGGTTCTATGCCGGCCGGCGCTTCGGCTACCGCTTCATGCGCCTGCTGTGCCGCATTTCGCTGTCGCCCGACTCGTGCGTGCGGCGCGGCGAATCGCTCATCACCGACTGGGGCGGCCTGTCCCTGGTGGCCGCCAAGTTCGTGCCGGGCGTGTCGGTGGTGGCGCCGCCGATGGCCGGTGCGCTGGGCATGTCGGTGCGGCGCTTCATCGGCTTCGACGTGGGCGCCGCGCTGGTCTGGACCGGTCTGTTCCTGGGCCTCGGCTGGCTCTTTCGCAACCAGATCCAGGAAGTGCTGGCCGTCATGGCGCAGGCCGGCGGCATTGCCACGGCCGCGCTGGCGGTGCTGCTGGTCGTGATCCTGGCGGTGCGCTACTGGCGCCGGCTGGCTTTCAAGCGGCTCACCGGCATGCCGCGCATCACGGTCGATGAGCTGCACGAACTGCTCAGTGGCGAGCAGCCGCCGATCATCATCGACGTGCGCGGCAAGGCCGGCATACAGGTCGATCCGCGCCGTATTCCGGGGGCGCTGCCGTACACCCTCAAGGCGCTGCAACAGCGCACCCTCGACCTGACGATCGACCCCGAACGCGACGTGGTGCTGTACTGCAACTGCCCCAACGAAGTGTCGGCCGCCCAGGCCGCGCGCGTGCTGCTGGCGCGCGGCGCCCGCCGTGCCCTGCCGCTGACCGGCGGGCTCGACGCCTGGGTCGCCTCGGGCCGGCCGACCAGCCTGCATTGACGGGCGCAGGCAGAAGTCAGCCTGCCGTGCTATGGTGCCGAGCCAAGGGTTAACCCTTGGCTCCTCTGATAGCCCAACGAGGCCCTCCGTGCCACTGCCCGACGCTCCCCTTCCCAACGCAGCCCAGTCGGCCAAGGCCGATGCGGCCGACAAGGCGCACGACGCCAGCCATGCCAGTTCCGCCAGCCACACCGGCCTGTCCCCGGCGCTGACGCTGGTCTTCGCCATTGCCTGCGGCCTGTGCTGCGCCAACATCTACTACGCCCAGCCGCTGATCGGCCCCATCTCCGAAACGCTGCAGCTGCACGCCGGCCTTGCCGGGCTGATCATGACGCTCACCCAGCTCGGCTACGGCGCGGGCCTGCTGCTGCTGGTGCCGCTGGCCGACGTGGTCGAGAACCGGCGGCTCATCCTCGGAGCGCTGTTCGGCGCCGTCGTCGGGCTGGTGGGCATTGCGCTGTCTGACTCTGCCACGACCTTTCTCGCGGCTTCTTTCGTGGTCGGCGTGTGCGCTGTCGCGGCGCAGGTGCTGCTGCCCTTTGCCTCGCACCTCGCGCCCGAGGCCACGCGCGGCAAGGTCGTCGGCAACATCATGGCCGGCCTGCTGGGCGGGATCATGCTGGCACGGCCTTTCGCGAGCGTGGTGGCGGCCAGCCTGGGATGGCGCGCCGTGTTCTGGATCTCGGCCGTGCTGATGGCCTTGCTCATTGCCGTGCTGTGGCGCGCGCTGCCCCAGCGGCGCCCGCATGCGTCCATCGGCTACGCGCGCACCATGGCGTCGCTGCCCGGCATCGTGTGGAACACGCCGCTGCTGCGCCGGCGCGGCCTGTACCAGGGAATGATGTTCGCCGCGTTCCAGGCCTTCTGGACGGCAGTGCCGCTGGCGCTGGTGCACGAGTTCGGCATGGGCCAGCGCGGCATCGGGCTGTTTGCGCTGGCGGGCGCGGCAGGCGCGCTGCTGGCCCCGGTCGCCGGCCGGCTGGCCGACCGTGGCCTGACCCGGCCCGCCACCGGCGCGGCCATTGCCATCGCGCTGCTGTCCTTCGTGCTGGGTGCCGTGTCGATGCACTTCCATTCGCTGGCCGGGCTGGTCGCGGCGGGCATTCTGCTCGACGGCGCGGTGCAGTTGTGCCAGGTGCTCAACTTCCGCAGCCTCTTCATGCTGGCACCCGAATTGCGCGGACGGCTCAACGGCCTGTTCATGACCTTCATCTTCCTCTGCGCGGCCGTGGCCTCGGGCATTGCGGCCGCCGTGTACGCCTTCCATGGCTGGACCGGGCTGAGCCTGCTGGGCGGTGGCTTCGTGACCGTGGCGCTGCTGTACTACGCGACCGAGTTCACTGGGCGGACGATGCCGGCCACGGCCGTTGGCGCCACGGGGCGCTGAGCCTTCAGGGGCACGCCCCGCACGCACCTAGCGGCCCTACCGGCCCTACGATACGGGCCGTGAAAAAGACCAAGGCCCTGCCCGCATCGATCCTCGCCGCGCTGACGCGCACCATGGCCGGCGTTGCCGAACTGGTTCCGCTCGTGGAGGGCGAGGAATCGCAGGCCTTTGCCTTCGAATGGCGGGGCGATGGCTACGTCGTTCGCATCAACCGCGAAGCCAGGGGTTTTGAAAAAGATGCGTTTGCCGCCCGCCGGTTCGCGGCACCCGGGCTGCCCGTTCCCGAGGTGACCGCCATCGGCCGGCTCGACGAAGGGCCGTTCTATTGCGTCTCCCGGCGCGCTCCCGGCGTCACGCTGCAAGACCTCGCCCCCGCCCGGCTGCCGGCCATCGTCGGCCCCGTGGCAGGTGTGATGGATGCCATTGCCGCGTCGAGCCTTGCTTCGACAAAAGGCTACGGCCGCTTCGATGCCGACGGCATCGGCGAGCACGCCAGCTGGCACGGCTTTGTGACCTGCATCGCCGATGAGGCCCGCTTCGACTGGCGGCCGGTTGCGGGCCTCGCCGGACGGGCCGGCATGCGGCGCATCGACCGCCATCTGAAAGAAGTGCTGGCGCTGGCCGCGCATTGCCCCGAGACCCGCCAGCTTGTGCACGGCGACTTCGGCGCCAACAACGTGCTGACCGACGGCCAGGCCATCACCGGCGTGATCGACTGGTCCGAAGCCCTGTTCGGCGATGCGTTGTACGACGTGGCCAACATCTTCTTCTGGCGCACCTGGCTCGACTGCATGGACCAGCAGGCCCGCTTCTTCGAGGCTGCCGGCGGCAGCGGCGAGACGGCTGGCCATGGCGAGCGGTTGCGCTGCTACCAGTTGCGCATCGGGCTGCAGCAGGTCCATGAGTGCGCCGTAATTGGCGATGCGCAAGACCTTGCGTGGGCGCTGAACCGCTGCGACGAAATCGCCACCATAGACTGGGCGCCATGAAGTCTTCATCCATCTTGACAGCTGCACTGGGTGCGCTCATCGCAATAGCCGGCTGCACGAGCGCATTCGCCTCGGAGCCCCCGGCCGGGCCAGCGACTGCGCCATCAGCTGCAACCGCCGTCGTGGCCGACGCCGCAAGCACCGAAAGCCCCGGGGCCAGTGCATGCCCGCCGAGCGCGACGGATGTCTTGCCCAAGTCCGGATGGGAGTCCGCCGCGCGCCGCGCCATCGATCGCGGCCTGTTGTGGCGCATCGAGAAAGACGGCCGCACCTCGTGGCTCTACGGGACCATTCACATCGCTAGGTTCGATTGGGTCATGCCCGGCCCGACCGTGAAGGCGGCGCTGCAGCAAAGCGACACCATTGCACTGGAGATCAACCTCCTGGATGCCGAGGCGATGAAGGGTGCGCTCGCCAGCCGCCAGGCCGAACCCGCCGCGAAGGAAAAGCTGTTGAGTGGCGAGCGCGGCCAGCGCATGGCACGGCAGATGACCCTGGCCTGCGCGACCGACGAGTTGCAGGCCCGGCTCAACCGGGTGCAGCCCATTCTGCAGGCTATCGCGCTGACCATGCTGGCCGGGCGCGCCGACGGGTTCTATGCGGAATTCGGCATCGACATCTTCCTGTCCGCCTTCGGACGCAGCGCCAACAAACCCGTGGTGGCCCTCGAGACAGTCGCGGACCAGATGAAGCTGCTCGGCGCCAACGGCGGAAGCAGGGAGGCCGAACAGGTCGACCAGATGCTGGACCAGCTGGAGTCGGGCAACGCGCGCCGGCAACTGCGTGAACTCGCCGAGGCCTGGGCGCGCGGCGACCGGGACATGCTGGCCAACTACGCCGACTGGTGCAATTGCCTCCAGTCCTCCGCCGCGCAACGGCAATGGAAGCGCCTCGTCGACGACCGCAACCCGGGCATTGCCGATGGCATCGAGCGACTGCATGCGAGCGGCAAGCGCGTCTTCGGCGCTGTCGGTGCGCTGCACATGGTGGGGCCGCGTGGCCTGCCGGGGCTGCTCGCGCAGCGGGGCTTCACGGTGACTGCTGTGCTGCCGGTGGGCGAAGCAAAGGCCGCGAACTGACCACGCCCCTGGAACCCAATCCATGAACCTTCTTCGCCGCTGGTGGGACCGGCAGAACGAACGCGATGCCTTCAAGAAAGGCATGGCCGCGTTCAGCAGGCATTGCGCGGACGTCGTGAAGCACCATGTGCCCGATGCCACCAGCGTTCGCACCCGCGCCATCTGGTACGGCGACCAGACCCGCTCGCGCGTCGTGTGGACCGATGCCAGTGGCCGCAAATGGCAATGGCCTCTGTACTTCGCATTCAACGCCTGCTTGCGGAAACCCGCGGAGCGCGACGCCATCGTCCTGCGTTCGCTGCAGGCCGTGTTGAACCCGCCCCAGCCGCAAGACGAAGACGATGCAGAAGAAGAGCTCTGGGTGCCCCGCACCGCGGAGCAGGTCGCGCAGCGCCTGCTGGCGCTGATCGCCGTCGTGTGGCGCGCCAATGCCAGCGAAGAGATCGCGCAGCAGGGCATTGCCTGGGCCAGGGAACATGGCATCGATGCCTTTCTTTCTCCCCAAGAACTGCGCTTCGTGTTCAACGCGCAGCGCCCGCCGCAGCAAGACCTTGTCAACTTCGGATGGCGCGCCGAAGCCATGCTGCCGATGGCCTGGGCGCTGGGCGCCATTCCCACGCTGCCGCCGTCGCATCGGCGCGCCGACATCTGGAAGATTCCGCTGGTGCAGCAGGCCCGCCAGTCGCCGGCCGACTTCATCGCCAGCGCCAGCCTGCGGCCCGATGGCGAGGTGAGCGACGAAGAACACCGCCTGCTCGACGAGCACTGGCATGTGCGCGATGCCCAGCTCCGCCGCCAGCCCATTCCCTCGGGCCTCGACGCGGGCATCGTCCTGGAGCGCCGCTATGCGCTGAGCTGGATGGTCGGCTACGGCAAGAACTGGGACGAGGTACCCACCGATACCTGAGGCCCCGGTGGTAGCCTTCCACCCCGATGAACCTCCGTACCAAGATCGTTGCCCTTGCCGTGGCACCTTTGCTCATTGCATTGGTGCTCGTGGCCCTGGCGGTGCGCCACCAGGAGCACGACCTTGCGCAGCGCGAGCGCGCCCTCATCGAGCGCAGCTACATGGCCCAGCGCCGCAGCGAGCTGCGCAGCTACGTCGAGCTGGCCATCAGCAACCTGCGCCCCCTGTACGAATCGGGCCAGGACGACGAGGCCACCCGCAACGAAGCCTTGCGCCGGTTGGCTTCGCTCGACTATGGCGATGACGGCTACTTCTTCGTCTACGACCTGCAGGGCAATTCGCTCATGCATTCGCGCCAGCCCGAACTGGTCGGCCAGAACCTGTGGGAGCTGCGCGATTCGAATGGCCGCTACACCATCCAGGAGCTGATCAAGGGCGCCCAGGAAAAAGGCGGCGGCTACGTCGAGTACGAATGGCGCAAGCCGTCGAGCGCGCAGACCGCGCCCAAGCTCGGCTACGTCACCGCGCTGCCGCGCTGGAACTGGATGGTCGGCACCGGCCTGTACCTGGACGACATCCAGTCGACCATGGACACGCTCGACCGGCAGATGAACGCCAACGTCACCGCCACGCTGCTGTGGATTGCCGGCATTGCCGCGCTGTGCCTGGGCGTCGTCAGCGCGGCCGGCCTGCTGCTCAACCTCAGCGAACACCGCACGGCCGAAGCCAAGCTGCGCCTGCTCGCACGGCGCGTCGTGCAGTCGCAGGAAGAAGAGCGCGGCCACCTTGCACGCGAGCTGCACGACGGCACCAGCCAGACGCTGGTGTCGGCCAAGCTGCTGATTGAATCGGCCGTCGATTCGCTCGACCGCCAGCAGCAGCCCACGCCGCCCGCGCTCGGCAAGGCGCTGCAGCGGCTCAACGATTCGCTGCTCGAGGTGCGCCGCATCTCGCATCGCTTGCGTCCCGCGTTGCTCGACACGCTCGGCCTGCCCGCCGCGCTCGAACGGCTGGTCGACGAGTTCAGGGAAGAGGGCGGCGGCGTCGATGCATCCATCATGCGGCAGGGCGAAGCCTTCGAGCTGTCGCCCGAGGTCAAGACCGCGCTGTTCCGGCTCACGCAAGAGGCGCTGACCAACGTGCGCAAGCACGCGCAGGCGCGCCACGTGCACATTTCGCTGAGCTTCGACGAAGAAGAGGGCGTGCGGCTCGAAGTGAGCGACGACGGCACCGGCTTCGACATCGACGCCGTGCAGCTCGACCCACGGCGCGGCATCGGCCTGCGCAACATGCGCGAGCGCATGGAATCCATCGGCGGGCGGCTCACCATGTGCAGCAACGCGGGGCGCACATCCATCGAGGCCGAAGTACCGACCCGCAGTGCGAGGGCCGAAGCAGCGGCATCCACATGACAAGCACCACGAACACCATCCGGCTTTTTCTTGTCGACGACCATCCGCTCGTGCGCGATGGGCTGCGCGCGCGGCTCGGCAGCATGCCCAACCTGGAGATCGTCGGCGAGGCCGGCAGCGCTGCCGAAGCGCTCGCGCTCGTCGGCACCGTGCAGCCCGACCTGTTGCTGATGGATGTCGGCATGAAGGACATGAACGGCATCGACCTTGCGGCGCTGCTGCTGCAACGCCAGCCCGCGCCGCACATCGTCATGCTCAGCATGTACGACAACCCCGAGTACGTGCAGAAGGCCCTGCAGGTGGGCGCGCGCGGCTACGTGCTGAAAGATGCGCCGGCCGCGGAGATCGTCGCTGCCATCGAGGCCGTGTCCGCGGGCGGCACCTTCCTGAGCCCGGCCGTGTCGAAAAAACTGTTTCGCAACCAGGAGCCGCGGCCGCTGCTCACGCCGCGCGAGAGCGAGATTCTTACGGCGCTGGGCCGGGGCGAATCAAGCAAGCAGATTGCGCGCGACCTGGGCTTGAGCGTGCGCACGGTGGAGGCGCACCGGCAGAGCATCAAGCGGCGGCTGGGGATCGAGGGGCAGGCCGAGCTCATCAAGTACGCGGTGGAGCATGCGCGGGAATTCGGGGGGCGCTGAGTTGCTGGTTGCTGCGCTGTTCTGTTTTTGCGCTGACTGACCGACTGACTGTCAGGGCTTTGTGTATCGCTGCTGCCGCGCAGTGATTACTTGAGCGAATCGAGCATTTCTCGGCAGAAGTTTTTTCTGCGGCGGGCTGGTGTTCTCTACAGTGAATGCCCCTGTGATGAAACGACCCGCTATGTGGGTGAGGAAGGCCGCACACACGACACACCACGGATGAATGAACCGCTTCGCTTCACGGCGGGCTGTCGATGCGACGAGCATTGATGCGAACGTGAAGCACAAAAGGCGACGGCCAAGGTGCGCGAACACCATGACCGTCTGACCAAGTGACGTGCATTACCTTCGAAGGAGCACAACAAATGGCTAAACGAATTATGGCCCGGCCTGCTCGGCTGGAATCTTCTGGCACCAACCCGCCGAGTGCAGCGGACCTGCTGGAGAACAAGCTGGAGCAACTGAACTCATTGCTGTGGTGCTGCTACGGCGCCGGCGATGGATGGTTCGAAGATGCGGGGGAAGCGCATCGGGACAATCTGCTTTGGATTGCCTCTGATCTGGCGAGGGAGGCTGTGGCGTTGTTTCAGGAGAGTGAGCGGAGGTAGGCGGCTCACGATGTCAGCGGCCTCGGTGGATCCCCGCCAAGTATTGCTGGTCGACGATTTTGAGAAGTACGTTCATCCCGGCCAGAAAGCACAGTGGCTGCAAGTTGAGCACTTCGACCATCCCTATAGCTCAGCGGACAGCGGCCTCGCCAAGATGCTCGAAACATTGGCGGCGCGGATCTGAGTGATGGACGTTGCGTAACTCTGCGGCGGGAATCGGCCAACACCGGGCGTCATCGCGCGGGCGCAATGTGAATTCACTCGGTCATCCTCGGCTTGCGGCCGCCCCGAAGAGCGCGGCTTCAATTCGATCCAGCAACCAAGGCAACTCGTGCTTTTGCGCCATCTTTTGCGCGATGGCGCGGCATGCCTGTGCGACATCGTGGCTGACAAGTAAATGGGCCAGTCGTTTTTGCATTCGCCCGACGGACAAACGCTTTGCCTGCAGTACGTCGGCGACACCCAGTCGCTTGGCACGAAGACCGTTGTCAAACTGATCGTAGGCGAATGGCACGATCAGTTGAGGAGTTCCCGCGCGAAAGGCGTCGGCGGTTGTGCCAATGCCACCGTGGTGCACAACCGCTGCCACACGTGGTAGCAGTGACGCGAAAGGCGCATGTGCTTGCCACATGACGGAGGATGGCAGTGGATCGGGCAGTTGCGCAGCATGGGGGGTGACAAAGATCCCCCGCCGACCCAGCCGCTTCAATGCCTTCAACGCAGTATTGAAATACCGAGCAGCGTGCTGATGCCCTGTACCCGGAGTGAAAACAATCGGCGGGGCGCCGCCGGACAGGAACTGCTCCAATTCGGGCGAGAACGCCACCTTGCCCTGCGCGGTTGTACTGACAAACTCACCTTCCGAGAAAGATTGCGGCCAATCTGGCTGAACGGCTGCGTACCAGTTTGGAAAAAATCCAAGCGAAGCACTTGGCGCGGTCAACATGTGCTCAAAAAAATGCGGCACCGGAGGCTGCCCGATCTGGCCTCGCGTGGCATTGAGGCTGGGCAATGTGACCGGATTGATCCAGCCCTTGTGGATCAGTTTCCACAGCGCCTGCCGCCAACTGATCGGGATCCAATCTGGTATGCGCAATGACCCGGCGGTCAGCATGTCGTGACTGCTGCACAGGTTTGATGGCGCCAGGTGGCCCGCAACAATGCGCAAGTCCGGGCGAACAGACCTTGCCAACGCTGCCATCGGAATCAGAATCGGGTGACTCAACACCACGCAAGAGTCATTGGCGGAAAACTGCTGCAGGAGCTGACGCAGGGCGCCAAGGTGAGGCGCCAGCCGACTCCATATCACGCCCCAACCCTTGCGTTCATCCCAAAGGTCTGGGTCATTCAGCAGGGCTCGCCATTCATCATGGGTTCCGAAGGTTTGGCAAGGCACGCCTGCCGCCAGAACGATGGACTCATGAAATTGAGGCACCAGCATCAACACGCGATGTCCGCGTTCCAGGAGACCCTGGCTCAGTGTGATGAAGGGAAATATGTCTCCACCCGTTCCGCTGGCAGCGACGACGATGAGCGAGTTTGGAGTCTGATCGAGGACACCATGCGGCAAGGCGAATGTCGGCGGCTTGCTGCCGTCAGTCATGTTTCCATCTCAATCCCATAGTCGTTGCGTTCTTCATCGTAGGCATCCTGGTGCACTATGGGCAGTCGCTTGAGAAAAAATCCGGTAGTGCTGCCTGCATGGTATGCGACGCACATCGAGGTTGATGTCGAGGCAGCCGTGGGCGATGCGATTGAGCGTCGAGCGTTTTGCGCGCGCGCCCCTATGGCGATTCGACTCGCCGGGAATGGCTGCTTCTAGGAAGTACGACCGTCTCTCGTGGGCCCATCGCGGCTGTACACCACGCTCCCAAGCGGCTGCTCGGAAGACCCGGTGCGACATGTGCTTGCACGCTGCCCCTGCGGCCCGGCCGCCCCAGGGTTCCCGTGCGCACTCACACGTTTCGGTGAGTGACTCCTCGTCATGAGGAGACTACGCTTACATAAGTCCACATCTTGTTGCGCCTGTTCTACGGTGCCCAATTCCATGCCCAAGCTTTCCATGCACCGCGCCGCTGTCGCGCTTCTTTCGTCTGGGCGTGCAAGACGCATCGGCTTGAGCCTCGCGGCCGCTGTGACGCTGTCACTCCTGGCTTGTGGTGGTGGGAGTGGCGGCGGTGGTGGCCTGCCCTTCGCGCCGCCCTCTGGCAACGCAATTGCGCCCTCCGCGCCGGCTCCGGGCAACACGGCGACCTACCAGGTCACCGGTTCGCTCTCGGGTCTGGCCGCGGGGGAGTCGGTCACCCTGCTGAGCAATGGCCAGCCTATGGTGATGTCACAGAACGGGACATTCCAGGCCGCATCCGGTCTGGTCACCGAGGCGGCCTACACGGTGACGGTCGGCACCCGGCCCCGGACTCAGGCCTGTGTGGTGACGAACGGGACTGGGGTCATTGGCACGAGCAATGTGAGCAACGTGAGCGTGGCCTGTGCCACCAGGCAGCAATTCGCCTACGTGACGAGCGTTCGCGGCAGCATCGCGGCCTACCGCATCGATGCCACCACCGGCGCGCTCACCGCCATCACGGGCAGCCCGTTCACCACGGGAAGTGACGCCTTCTCCATCACTGTCAATCCAGCAGGCACCTTCGCCTATGTGCTGAACTGGACCGACAAAACCGTCTCGGCCTACCGCATCGATGCTGGCACCGGCGCGCTCACGGCCATCACGGGCAGCCCGTTCGACACGGGAGCCGCCCCCAACGAAGTCACAGTCAACCCCGCAGGCACCTTCGTCTACGTGGCGAACAAAGACAGCAACAACGTCTCGGCCTACCGCATCGATGCCGCTACCGGCGCGCTCACGGCCATTACGGGCAGCCCGTTTGCCACGGGAAACAGTCCCAGCTCGGTCACAGTCAACCCAGCAGGCACCTTTGCCTATGTGGCGAATCAGGGCGACAGCACCGTCTCGGCCTACCGCATCGATGCCGACACCGGCGCGCTTACCATCGCGGGCAGTCCGTTCGCCGCGGGATATGGTTCCAAATCCGTCACAGTCAATCCAGCAGGCACCTTCGCCTATGTGGTGAACGCTGGTGCAAACACCGTCTCGGCTTACCGCATCGATGCAGACACCGGCGCGCTCACCGCCATCGCGGGCAGCCCGTTTGCCACGGGATCCGGTCCCATCGCCCTCACAGTCAACCCCGCAGGCACCTTCGCCTATGTGACGAACACTGGCGGCAGCTCCGTCTCGGCCTACCGCATCGATGCCGCCACCGGCGCTCTCACCGCCATCACGGGCAGCCCGTTCGCCACGGCATTCGGCCCCTGGGCGATCACGATCAACCCCATAGGCACCCTCGCCTATACGGCGAACATAGGCAGCGACACCGTCTCGGCATTCACCATCGATGCGGCCACCGGCGCACTCACCGCCGTCACGGGCAGTCCCTTCCGCACGGGATTTGGCCCCAACTCCATCACGGTGGCTCAGCCTTGACTTGAAATGGTTTGCTGCACAAGTCTTCATTGAAACAATGGACGATGGCCTGGGGTGAGCTTCGGCATCGTCAGTCAGCGCGGCTCAATTGAGAGGGCGTTGCGAAGGTCCGTTTGTGGCTGACAGTCGTCAACGGCTCTTGGTGCGTCGCACTCGTCCAATCAGCGCCAGCAAAATTCCGAGCGCAGAGAGAACTGCGGCCATGATCCAACCGTTCTCGACCGGCGCCACGCGGTAGTAGTGTCGATGATCACCGAAGAGGTTGATTGGTAAGACAGAGCTGAGCAGTATCAGCAGCAAGATGCCAACGCCGGCCAGAACATAGCCCGTCCTCTCAAGCCATGTTCGGCGCGTCCGTGTCGCTTTATTCGACGTGTTTCGCATGAAGTCCTGAATGTCCGGTTCTGACCAACTAGGGGCGATTTCGCGCGTCATCAACGGCTAGCACCTCCACGGAAATCGAGGCGAGTCCGCGGGCGTCGATGTCTTCGCATTCGACCCATCGATGGGTTCCGAACCCGGAAGGTTCTTTGTGCTGGGAAGCAATGATGACTGTCGCCACAACCCCAGCTACAAGGCCAAGCTGGGTTCCCACCGCAGATCCAATCGATCCGCCCAGGTGGTCTGGATTACTCAACGCGGTGGAGACGTAGAAGAACCGCCGTTCTCCCGCTTTGAGTTCGATCGACAAGCTGTCAATCTTCGAGTCGGGTGTATTGGACTTGGCACCGGCGAGGCGGTGTGTGCCAGGTGGCAGGCGCAGGGCAATGTATGTGTCTACCGGCAAGGTCTGAGTGGGCGAGCCATCAACAGACGGAACCAGCACGGACTTGTCGTGGGGCGATCGCAGAAGGTAGACGATCGCGTCGTCTGCTGTTGGCTTCTGCCAGACAATTTCTCTGGGCGCAACAGGTTGCTTTGCGGAATCCCTTGGACCTGCGCAGCCTGCGACCAATCCGATCAACACGAGCCCGAAGATGACGCGCTTCATCAAGTTTCCCTTTTCTCGTCGCCTGGTGCTCCAGACAGCCAGTTGACCCAATGTATTCGTTCGAATGCGATGTGAGCCGATGGCGATCATGAAATCGGAAGGGCTGTGACGAATGTCTAGTTGTGGTCGCACTTTGACATCTCTCCGCACGCTCATATTCGGCCAGCATGCCGTGCCACTCGCGCCGGATTCTGCCTCAGTATCGAGGCCGCAGAATGCCCTGCGCGCATCCCACCTGGCCCTTGGCTGCGCAGCCAGGGCGGCTTCGGCGTGCGGATCAAGCCGGTGCGAGCGTGGCCTCTAAACTGCAGCCTATGCAGACCGATCAAGCGAGACACCTTCAACTCATTCTCACCCTGCAGTCGCCTCCGTCTGGCGTGGACTTTGCCGTGCAATGCGGTCGCGATGGCTTGGTGAAGCCCTTCCTCGCCACGACAGACGTGGTGTCGTTCGCAATCACGCTGGCGCTTGGACCTTCACTCGCAGATGGGTCCCCCAACTTCCGGGGCCCTTTTGCACAAGGCACGCCCACAGACCGGTTCGTGTACGTGAACTCCGGCTTCTACGCAGGCCAGATGGGGACGCCGTGGGAGCGAAGGGCGAAGATCAAGCTGGCGGGTATTCCAATCGAGCTTGCGGAAAGCGCGGCAGGCAAGCCGGATGCCGCGATCGAGGCTCGCATCCACGGAACCATGAAGGATGGTGGGCCGGTGTGCGCCAGTGTTCGGCCTCCGCAGATTTCCTGGCAAATGGTGACGCGGCCAGCTTGAGCGGGTGAGCTGCCGTCGGCGTCGGTCACTCACCTTGGGCGATGGATGATGCGCGGGCAAGTGACTGCTGCATGTGCCTGCTTTATCTTGCCCTGATACCCTTCAAACCGCCCTCATCAAAGTCCAATCCGCATGCCCGACCTTCCCTACAGCCCCGCCGCCGACCGCAACAAACAGCCCATCCTCGATGCACTGACCCGCATCCTCGGCGAGCGCGGCACTGCACTGGAGATCGCATCCGGCACAGGTCAGCACGCCGCCTGGTTCGCAGCAGCAATGCCCCAATGGATCTGGCAGCCCACCGATGCAGATGCGCGCATGCTCCCCGCGCTTGCCGGTCGGGTTGCAGAAGCTGCGCTCCCCAATCTCCGTTCACCACTCCTGCTCGACGTGATGTCACCTCAATGGCCATCGGAGGGCTTCGCATTCGCTCAAGGGGAAGAAAAGTTCGACGCGATCTACTGCGCCAACATGCTGCACATCGCGCCGTGGGCCACGTGCGCGGCCCTGATGCAAGGGGCCGCACGTCATCTGCTTCCTGGCGGGGTGCTGATCACATACGGACCTTACTTCGAAGAAGACGTCCCGCCAGCGCCGAGCAATCAAGCGTTCGATGAAGACTTGCGTGCCCGCAATCCCGCGTGGGGCATCCGCCGCCTGAAGGACGTAGCGGAAGAGGCTCACCGATCTGGCCTCGCGTTGCGCGAGCGGCATGCGATGCCTGCGAACAACTTGCTGTTGGTCTTCGGTTTCTAGCGGGCAGCGAAACCATGGAGACGGATGCGCTGCGGCGTCGGCCGCCTTCCTTGTCGCGCTAGGCCGTCACGGTGCACGCAGCAATGGCTGCGTGCAGGCGAGCAAGCCAATAGCTACCAACCTCTGACTCTTTCAAGTCACGCGCAGTTCTTCGCAGCGCATCCAGTAGCAGAGGACTTGCCAACTTCTCCGCCGCATCCAGTTCGAACACGCGGCAATCGGCGTTCAGGTGTTCGGCCAAATAGTCAGTGGCTCTCGGGTCACCTCGCTCCGCCAGCCCCACCAGCGCCTCGCCGCGGACCTCTGGGTCACGGTCCTGCAGGTTCTTCCATAGAAGCTCGCGGATCGCCGGCGTGTCCACATCCTGCATCGAGCCCAGGCCGAACGTAGCCCAGTTGCGCACGAGGTCATCTGCGTCACCCGCAAGCCGAAGCAGCGCTTCAATGGCGGCCGGTTCAGGGTATCGACCCAGTGCGACCGCAACGTCCCACCGAAGCAACGCATCGCGATGCGTCGACAGTCGAACGAGTTCGCCCAGCGCCGCAGGGTGCGGCCGATGACCGAGCCCTGAGACCGCCGCGCGAACCACCTCATCGTGCGCATCGTGCAGGCCCGCGAGCAACAGCGATTGCGTCTCGTCCATGGCGTACTCGATGCTGCCGAAATCGCCATCGTGTTTGCGCTGCCGCAATTGGGATGCGATGTACAGGCCGAGGCTTCGACGTCTCCAACTCGCACTCCCCGCCAGTCGTTGCGCAAGGCCGAGCGTGTGCGGCGAACCGCGCAACTGCAACTCGACAATCGCGCACCAGTGCCGGTCACTTCCCCAATCACGCAGCGCGATGCGCACCAACTGCTGCTGGGTCCGCTTTCTGTTGAGATTTTTCGCCGGTTTCTTCATGGCGGCCGATGTTAGCTGTCGGTGCATCGGACCTGAAGCGATGCCTTGCGGCGTCACGTAAACAGCGGGCCACAGCGCCCATCAACCCGCGCTGTACTGCGCCGCCACATCCAAAACCCACACCACCCCAAACCGATCCTTCAACATCCCATACAGCGCAGACCACGCCGAAGCCGCAATCGGCTGCAGCACCGTCGAACCTTCGGCCAGCTTCTCCCACAGCGCGGCGATCTCTTGTGCCGTCTCGCCGCGCACGGAAACGAAGAACGCGTTGTCGCCCTGGTTCCACGGCGTGCCGGTCGGCACGTCGAACGCCATCACGCAGAACCCCTTGTCGGCCGCCACCTGGCCCCACACCACGTGGTCGGCGTCGGCGGGGTCTTGCACATGCCCCATGTCCTTGTACGTGATGACCTGCATCTGTCCTCCGAAGACAGACTGATAGAACGCGAGCGCCTCGCGGGCGTTGCCTCGAAGATTGATGTGCGCGGTTGCTTTGACAGACATGGCTGGCTTTCTTTCTGTAGCGTTGAAGAAGAGAAGAACGGTTAGCGAAATTGCTGCTGTTACTCTAGCCAGACCACCTGTCAATTCCTGGCAGTTGCTATCACCTCCGAAACCTCGAACTCCCGATGGCCCGCCCCGACCGCCTCTTCCGTCTTCTCCAGGCCTTGCGCACGCTGCCCGCGCCCGTCACCGCGGCCGTGCTGGCGGAAGAAACGGGCGTGTCGGTGCGGTCGATCTACCGCGACATCGAGAGCCTGCGCACGGCCGGCGCCGACATCGGCGGTGAGCGCGGCTATGGCTATTGCCTGATCGAAGACGGCACGCTGCCGCCGCAGATGTTCAGCCGCATCGAGATCGAGGCGCTGGCGCTGGGCCTGGCCGAGGTGCGGCACATGGGCGATGCGGCTCTGGCCAAGGCGGCCGCGTCGGTGCTGGGCAAGGTGGTGGCGACCTTGCCGTCGACGAGCCAGCAGCACATCGTCCATGCCGTGTCGCAGGTGCATCGCTTCGACGACGAACAGCAGCGCTACGCGCCGTTGCCCGACATGCGCGTCATTCGCGAGGGCTGCTGGCGCGAAGAGGCGCTGATGATCCGCTACACCGACCGCGGCGGCGAGGCGACCGAAAGAAAGATCTGGCCGCTCGCGATCATGTATCTCGACAGGATGCTGGTGGTGCTTTCGTGGTGCTGCCTGCGCGAAGACTTCCGCATGTTCCGCGCTGAGCGCATCCAGTCGGTGGAGGCCACGGGCGCCAGCTTCAGGCCGCAGCGGGTGGCGTTGCTGCGGCGCTATCAGGCCGAGCTGGCGGGGCACTAGCGCCTGGCTGCGTCGGCGACTTGACGAACGCACCGGTGCATTCGGTGCATGTACATTTGCCAATCCCTGCACGGCTCCGTTCGTTGGCCGCATGAACACAACACAGATCAGTAGAAGGCGCTTTATGGGAGGAGTCGCGAATCTCGGAAGAAGCCTCGACAGGTCGAACTGGAAATCGGCAGGGCTTGTGTTGCGCTCGATATCGGTCCGAGGTACGGTCGTGTGTGGCGCCCTTGTCGCGTGCATGCTTTCCGGCTGTGGTTCGGTGCCGAAGGAGCATTCGGCAGAGGTTCTCCAGATCGGAAAATCGTTGGGTGCGGAGAGGCAGAATTTTCTTCTCTGCAGTTCCGAAGGCCTTCTGGCGCTTCATATGGCGCGCAGCTACATTTCGAGCCATCGCGACCGCAACGCTGTGCTCCCCTACATCGGCCCGTCGACATTTGACAAGGAGTTGGCGGCCGAACTTTTCCGGCGGGTCGATGCAGGCGAAATCGCCTACCACTTCGATTTTGCGACCGACAAAATCTACGCATGCGGGGCGAGATTGGGTGTTCCTCTGCCGCGCCCCTGGACCGTCGCCCGCACGTGCTACGCAAGGCTTGATCTGCCCCTTCTGTACCACTACGCCAAGCAGCGTCGCGTTCCGAAGGTCGAGGCGATCCAGATCGCATTGAAGAAGACGCCAGATCGCAACATCTATCCCGAAGCGATGCTGGTTTCGCTTGCCGACGAGGCCTACAAGGTGGATACCGAAGACGATCAGCGCAGCTTCATGGAGGCCGTCTTCTGGCGCTGCATGCTCGCCGAAAAAAGCAAGTGAACCTCCATTGAAAAAACAGGTGCAAACATGAACCGCTCATTCTTCGGCGCTCCCTTTCGCCCCGTGCGACTCGCTCTTCTCCTTGGCCTTCTTGTGTCTCACGCCGTGGTCAACGCGCAGCCCGTTCCGTCCCCCGGATCGAAGCTTCAATTGGCGCCCGCCGATCTTGCCAAGTGCGCCGCCGCGGCGGGGCGAAAGGTGCAGCTCCTGAAGGACACGAAGACGTTGTTTCCCGACCAGAAGATCGACACGTCGAGCACCGTCGCGCAGATGGCGGACTTCATCAAGACAAGCTGCGCCTTCTCCACTGCAACCTTCGCCTTCGATACGCTGGCGGCGGAACAAGACAAGTACCAGATCAGGGAAAAGCAATTGGTCGCGCGCTGCAAGGTAACGAACAGCTGCATCTCCGAATACATGGAAGAGCTGGACGCGACACTCCGTCGTTGCGAAATCTACAAGGCCGAGAACGCGGAGATGGTGCACAAGCTGGTCAGCGCTGCGCCGGTGCAGTGCAGCCCGATCATCAACGAATGACAGGTGATGGCCGGTTGCCGACAGACTGACGAAAAGTCACCGGAATCGAGGTCTTTCCCAAAAGCAGGACACAACGACATGCTGAAGAAAACTCTTGCGCTTCTCGGCCTCCTGCTCCTGGCAGCCATCGCCTACCTCGCGCTGTGGCCGGTGCCCGTCAAACCCGTCGTCTGGTCCGCTCCCACCGATCCCGGCTACACCGGCGCCTTCGCGGTGAACGACAAGCTGTCTCACCTGAACATGATCGACCTCGGCCGCGAAGAGGGCCCGGAGCACATCGCCATCGGCCCCGACGGCAAGCTCTACACCACGGTGCTGAGCGGCAACATCCTTCGCATGAGCGCCGATGGCAGCGCGCAAGAGGTGTTCGTCAACACGGGCGGCCGCGTGCTCGGTTTCGACTTCGACGCGGCGGGCAATCTCATCGCGGCCGACGCCATGAAGGGGTTGCTGTCGGTCAGTCCATCGAAGCAGATCAGCGTGCTCACCAACCAGGTCGAAGGGCAGCCGATCCTTTATGCCGATGGCGTGGTGGTGGCGCGCAGTGGCACGATGTATTTCACCGACGCGTCGACCCGTTTTGCGCCGGCCGATTGGGGCGGTACCTTCGAGGCCAGCGTGCTCGACATCCTGGAGCAGGCGGCCACGGGCAGGGTGCTGGCCTACGACCCGGCCACGAAGGCCACGCGTGTCGTGGCGCGCGGCCTGGCGTTCGCGAACGGCGTGGCATTGAGCGCCGACGAAAAGAACCTGTTCGTCGCGGAGACGGGCAAGTACCGCATCTGGAAGATCGATGTGGAGGCGCGGAACCTCGACGTGGGTGCGAGCGCCAACTCGCAAGCCACCGTGCTGCTCGACAACCTGCCCGGCTACCCCGACAACCTGATGCGCGGGCTCGACGGCAAGATCTGGGTGGGGCTGGTGAAGCCGCGCAACCCGACCATCGACAAGCTGGCCGGCAAGCCCTTTCTGCGCAGCGTGACGATGCGCCTGCCGCGCGCGCTCTGGCCGGTGCCGAAAGCCTACGGCCATGTGGTCGCGTTCAGCGAAGACGGCAAGGTGCTGTCCAGCCTGCAGGACGAGACGGGCGCCTACCCCGAGACGACGGGCATCACCGAAACGCGCGATCGGCTCTATGTGCAGAGCCTGCATGCCAAGGGGCTGGGCTGGTTGAAGCGATAGCCAACCCGTTCGCTATCCGGCGGCCACCGCCGCCTGAAACAGCGAATAAATCTCGCGCTGCCAATCCCCCGCGCTGTCGATGCCGGTCTGCGCCAGCACCGTCTGGGTCTTCATGTCGATCAGCACGCGTTGCCCTTCTGCGCCGCTGAAAAGCGGCCAGGAACCATCCGCCTTCGCGTGCCAGATGAAGGCCTTGTAGGCGGCGGGCGCCGGCGTGCCGAGTGCGCCATACCGGACCTGCGCTTCGTTCGATTCCCAGCGGCTGTAGCTCTCGATCCATTCGCGGCTAACGATCTGCCGGCCGTTCATGTGGCCGCGCTGCGCGACCAGCCGGCCCAGGCGGCTCCAGTCGCGCAGGCGCGCGGCAAAGCCGATGCAGTTGAACTCGTTGCGGTGGCTGTCGGTGAGCCACGTCGCGTTGGCCTCGGCGCCCATCGGCTTCCAGAGAAACTGCTCGGCGTATTCGGACAGGCTCATGCGGCAGGCCGCCCTCAGCACCATGCCGATAGTGAGCGGGCACAGTTCGTTGTAGTTGAAGCGGGTGCCGGCCGCTTCCTTGCGGGTGTTCCAGTTGTGCACGGTCGATTCGATGTCCGCGCGCGGCCCGGTGAGCGCGGCGGGGTAGATGGTGTTGTTGCCTTGCTCATGAACGATGTCGGCGCCGCTGGACATGTTCATGAGGTTGCGCAGCGTAGTTTCGCCGTGCAGCGTGCCGGCCAGCGAAGGCACGTACACGGCGGCCGTGTCTTCGAGCGAGGCAATGTCCTTGCGGTCCAAGGCGATGCCGAGCAGGAGCGATGTCACGCTCTTGGACATCGACCAGCCCATCATGCGCATCTCTGCGTTGCGGCCGAACTGGTACTTCTCGAACCAGACTTCGCCGCGCCGTGCAATGAGCAGGCCGGTGACCGGTGCCGTCGCCATGTAGTCGTCGGGCGTCTTCGAGGCGCCATTGAAGTTGTAGCGAAGATTGCCGCGGGGCGCGTCGCGCAACACGTCTTCCGGCCCGCACTGGATGGTGCGGTTCGAGAGCATCGACTCGAAGCCGCCCGAAAAATTGCCGACCCTCATCCGCTTGTCGCGAGACAGCCCGCGCGGCGAACCCCAGCCGGTGGGGTAGCCCGCCGCGGCACCCCAGGGGTCGGCGGCATCCTGGGCCAATGCCAGCGTGGGTTGCATGATGGCGGCGGAGCCTGCGGCAAGAAGTGTTCTGCGGTGCATGGGGTTCCAGGTGCTGAAGTTGGGTCACCGGATTCGACCACAGCAGTGGGCTGTGCGGCACGCGGCCCGTCGTGGCTCTTGAACCCGATGCTTCTCGATGAAAATCGCTGGCCACCAGCACCTTCGCGCACCTTCACACAATTCCGCCCTGCCCACCTTCATGTCCTCAGATCGCGTTGTTGCAGAACGAGAACGCCTGCTGCTGCCACCGGTGCCGCCGGTGCTCGCGCCCGGCATCGTCCACACGAGTTTCAGCGTGCAGGGCGACGCCCGCCAAAGCCTGTCGGCCTGGCAGGAGCGCATGAGCCCGGTGTATGACATACGCCCGACATCGGCGCATGGCGAAGAAAGCTTCGACGCCTCGCTGTCCCGTTTCTCCATAGGCGACCTGACTTTCTTCGACATCCACACCAGCCCCAACGTGGCGGTGCGGTCGCTGGGCCGCGTGTCGACGGAGAGCGTGCGCGACATCACTTTCAGCGTGTTCCTGGAAGGCGCGCCCGCTCACTTCCACGGCCACAAGCGCCAGGCCGAGACACCGCACGCGCCTCCCGTGCCGTCCGCGCCGAGCATCCTGGCGCTGGACATGGACCAGCCGTGCACCATCCGGAGTTTTCGTGGGCGGATGCTGCTGTTCTTCGTGCCGCGCGCGCTGGTCGAGAGCGCCTTTCCCGATGCGGCGTCGTTGCATGGCCGCCGCGTCGAGGCGACCACGCCGTTGGCGCGCACGCTGGTGGCGCACCTGGTCGCGCTCAATCGGCAGATCGTAGGTCTTGGCAGGGAAGAGGCAAGCGAGGCCTTTTTCACCGCGATTCAATTGCTGGCCGCGGTTTTCAGCCGGCAGGCGGGGCTGTCGGGTGGCGCCCGCGCGGCGGTGCGGGCGGCGGTTCATGGGCAGGTGCGGCGCCATGTCGAGGAGCATCTGCATGACCCCGACCTGTCTCCCGACAGCGTGTTGCAGTCGCTGCGCCTGTCGCGTGCCAGCGTGTACCGCCTGTTCGAGCACGAAGGCGGCCTGGCCGCATACATTCGCGCCCGCAGGTTGCGAATGGCGGCCGACGAGCTGGTTCGTTTTCCGCATGTGGCGGTGCAGGACATCGCGGCGGGGCTGGGGTTCAACAACGCATCGAGCTTCACGCGTGCGTTTCGCCGGGCCTACGACATCGCTCCCCAGGAGCTGCATGCGTACGCGCCGTTGCTTCGGCGCGAAAACCCGGCAGGCTCGTCGGGCCGGCATTCTGCCTGGCGGGCACGGGGTTTCGGGTAGGCGGAGCGCCGCGATGGCGGTCGGCGCCGACGAACAAGACCCGGTCATCAATCACGATGTTTCAGTTTTGAAACGCCTGCGTCCCACGATACGGGCTCCGGGGCGTTTAAATTCGGTGCCGGTGCGCTTTGCGCGCACTGACATTTTTACCAACCCTTCCATTGAAGAAAGAATCCCTCGTTTTGAACAAGACCGAACTCATCGCCGCCATCGCCACTGACACGGACCTCAGCAAGGCCGACGCAGCCCGCGCGCTCGACTCCGCCATCGCCAACCTGTCGAACGCCCTGGCGCGTGGCGAAACGGTGCAACTGATCGGCTTCGGCACCTTCACGGTGGCGAGCCGTCCCGAGCGCTCGGGCCGCAACCCGTCGACCGGCGAGCCGATGACCATCAAGGCCAGCAAGGCGCCCAAGTTCACGGCCGGCAAGGCACTGAAGGACGTGGTCAACGCGGCCTGATCTTCGTCAGTCAGCTTCCGGCGGCATCCGCGTCGCGCGGCCTCCACTGCGCAAGCAGGGTCAGCACCGCGAACACGAGGATGACCGCCACGCCCGGATACAGCATCGACAGCTGTGTGCCGGGCAAGATCGCTGCGGTGACCACCGCGAGGCCGCAGGCCCCGCCCACCTGCAGCGAGCTGTTGAGCAAGCCGGCGGCAAGCCCTTGCTCTTCGTCGGCCACGCCACTGGTGCCGGCGACCATCAGCGCCGAGATGCTCAGCGCAAAACCCACGCCCCACAGCACCGATGCGGGCAGCAACACCCCCCACAGATCCGGCTCCGGGCCGATGCGCAGCATCAGCAGGTAGCACGGCACGAAGGCCGCGAGCCCGACCCACAGCACCCGGCCGACGCCGAACCTGCTGATGAGCGCGCCGATCTTCGGCCCGATCACGACCACCATCAGCCCCGCGGGCAGCAGCACCAGCGCCATCTGCCACGGCTTCCAGCCTTGCAGGTTCTGCAGGTACAGCGCGATCAAGAACTGAAAGCCCATCGCGCCGCCATACAGAAGCGCCGCGCTGATGTTCGCCGCCACCAGGCGCCGATTGCGGAAGATGCCGAGCCGAATCAGCGGCTGCTTCGCGTTGCGCTCGATGACGACGAAGCCCGCGAGCAGCAGGAGGGCGGTCACGAATCCGCCGATGGTTCGCAGCGACGCCCAGCCCGCTTCTTCGGCGGAGACGACGGTGAACACCAGCAGCAGCGTTCCCGCGACCAGCGTCAGCGCGCCGCCCATGTCGAGCCGCAGCCGCTCGGTGCGCGGCGGGTCCGGCGGCAGAAAGCGCAGTGCGGCCCACAGCAGCAGCAGGGCCACCGGAATCGGCAGGATGAAAATGAAGCGCCAGTTCATTGCCGCGAGCAGGCCGCCGATCAGCAGGCCCGACGAGTAGCCCGAGGCCTCGAAGAGGTTGAAGATGCCGAAGGCCCTGTTGCGTTGCGGGCCCTCGGCAAAGGTGGTGGCCAGCAGCGACATGGCGGCCGGCCCGGTAAAGCCCGCGGCCATGCCCTTGACGAAGCGCGAGACGATCAGCAGGAACGCGTTGTCGGCGAACACACCGAGCACCGACACCAGCGCGAACACCGCCAGCCCGGCGACCAGCACGCGCCGCCGGCCGAACAGGTCGGCGCAGCGCCCGCCCAGCAAAAGAAAGCCGCCGAACGCCAGGATGTAGGCGCCGACGAACCATTGCGCGGTGCCCGCGCTGATGCCGAACTCGCGCTGGATCTCGGGAATGGCGACGGCGATCATCGAGATGTCGAGCCCGTCCAGCAGGATCACGCCACTGAAGATCAAGAGCGCGATCCACAGGCGCGCGGGCCATTGCAAGGCCCCGTGGGCCGTCCGTTCTTCGCAGGGGGTGGCGCTTGCCGACATCTATATTCGCTCCATCGTTGTCAATCCGGACGATCATTCCCCGTCGGGCACGCACAGGGAAACGAGCAGTTCTTGACGAACCATCAAATGGAGCTTGAAGATCGATATGAACCGCATGCTGCCGGGCACCCGCGCCCTTCGGACTTTCGAGGCGGCCGCGCGGCTCTTGAACTTCACGCGCGCGGCCGACGAGGTGGGGCTGACGCCCGCGGCGGTCAGCTACCAGATCAAGGAAATCGAAGACCAACTGGGCGTGGTGCTGTTCACGCGCACCAGCCGCACCATCCAGCTCACACCGGCCGGCGCTGTGCTGTTCGAGGCCACGGCCGATGCGCTCGACACGCTGCATCGCGCCGCCGGTCGCGCCCGCCGCATGACGCGCAACGCCGCGCACCTGCGTGTTTCGCTCAGTGCCAGGTTCGCGACCAACTGGCTGCTGCCCAGGCTCGCGCAGTTCAGGGCAGCCAACCCGGGGCTGGAACTGACCTTCGACATCAGCGACGAGATCCGCAGCTTCGACATGGACGACATCGACGTTGCCATCCGCTTCGGCACGGGCGCTGGCGCGAACACGCGCGCGGACAAGCTGTTCGACACGGTGATCGTGCCGGTCTGCACGCCCAGGCTGCTCGAAACCGGTCCCAGGTTGCAGGCGCCGGGCGATCTGTTGAATCACACGCTGTGCTACGTCGACTGGAAGGCCGGCGACATGGTCTGGCCCGACTGGCGCATGTGGATGAAAGCGGCCGGCATCGACGATTTCGACGACAGCCGCTGCGTGGCGTTTGCCGACACGGGTTTCGTGGTGCAGGCGGTCATCGAAAGCGGCGCAGTGGGCCTGGCGGATCTTGAAATGATCGCCACCGATCTTGCGCAGGGCCGGCTGGTGCGGCTGTTCGACGTGGGCGTGAGCGTGGCGCAGCCCTATGCGTACCACTTGGTCTACCCGGAGGGCAGCAGCGAAGACCCGCGCGTGTTGGCGTTTCGCGAGTGGATGCTGGCGGAGGCGGGGCAGTGGATTTCCCCGCGGATGCGGGTCATTGCGCCGGGTGGTTGAAAGGCAGTCGCGCTAGAGTCTGCCCACGTCCACAAGACCCGCCATTCCACATGCACGTGCCACAGCTTCTCCGATGGCTCCCGATAGGGGCCTGCCTCCTGGTGGTGGGCTGTGCAACGAGCCCGCCGCCATCATCAACCTCGACACCCTCAACGCCCGTCATCTCGTCGCTGACGCCCGAGCAATCGAACGGCATTGCCATCCACGCGCTGGGCCTGGTCGGCACGCCGTACCGCTACGGTGGCAACACGCCCGACGGCGGTTTCGATTGCAGCGGGCTCATCGGCTATGTGTACCGCAGCAGCGTGGGGCAATCGACGCCGCGCACGGTGGCGCGAATGAGCACCTTCGGCCGGCCGGTGCCCACGTCGGACCTGCGCACCGGCGACCTCGTTCTGTTCGGCTCATCGACACCGACACACGCGGGCATCTACGTCGGCAACGGGCGCTTCGTGCATGCGCCGTCGACGGGCGGCGAGGTGCGGCTCGACCGCCTCGATGGCGTGTATTGGTCGCGCCAGACGGTGCAGGCGCGCCGGCCCTGAGCCCCTGAAGGCTCTTGTCAGATCTTCAGCACCGGGAACGACTTCACCAGGTCGTCCAGTGCCTTGAGCTGCGTCAGCAGCGGCTCCAGCTGCGCCAGCGGCAGTGCGCTCGGGCCATCGCACAGGGCTTGCGCCGGATCGGGATGGGCTTCAAGAAAAAGGCCTGCCAGGCCGATGGCCATGCCGGCGCGGGCCAGGTCCACCAGCTGTTCGCGCCGGCCACCGGAGGCGGCGGCGCCGGCTTCGCGCTGCTGCAGCGCGTGGGTCACGTCGAAGATCACCGGCAGGTCTTGCGTCACCTTCTTCATGACGCCGAAGCCCAGCATGTCGACCACCAGGTTGTCGTAGCCGAAGCAGGTGCCGCGGTCGCACAAGATGATCTGCTCGTTGCCGGCTTCCTTGAATTTCTCGACGATGTTCAGCACCTGCGACGGGCTCAGGAACTGGGGCTTCTTGATGTTGATGACGCGGCCGGTCTTGGCAAGCGCGACCACCAGGTCGGTCTGCCGCGCCAGGAAGGCGGGCAGTTGCAGCACGTCGACCACCTCGGCGACAGGGGCGGCCTGCCAGGGCTCGTGCACGTCGGTCAGCAGGGGCACGCCGAATTCGGTCTTGACCTCCTGCAGGATCTTCAGGCCTTCGTCCAGGCCGGGGCCGCGGTACGAATGAATCGACGAGCGGTTGGCCTTGTCGAAGCTGCCCTTGAACACATAGGGAATGCCCAGCTTGCCGGCAACGCGCACGAACTCGGCCGCGGTGCGCAGGGCCAGGTCGCGCGACTCTAGAACGTTGACGCCGCCGAACAGCACGAAGGCGCCGTCGTTGCGAACGTTGATCTGGGGGTGGATGGTGACGGTGGACATGGGGAAATTCTCCGGGTACGTGGCGGCATTCTCGCGCCCCGCGGGGGAGGGCGATCCGGTTTGGCCCGGGCAGCCTTCGGGTTTTCCATTACGCAATGCCACGCAGGCGGCCCACGCGGTCCGACGGATGCGCCGGCACCCCCGTCCGGCAAAACTCCCGGGCATCAATATTGAGGAGACATCCGCATGCAAACCCTCCGCCGCCACCTGGTGTGGCTGGTCGTGGCCGTCGTCGGCGCCTTCGCGCTCGGCACGGTGGCCCTGACCCGCGGCGAAAGCGTCAACGCCCTGTGGGTGGTGGCCGCCGCGATCTGCACCTACCTTATCGCCTACCGCTACTACAGCCTCTTCATCGCCGACAAGGTGCTGGGCCTGGACGGCAACCGCAAGACGCCGGCGCACCGCCACAACGACGGCCTGGACTACGTGCCGACCGACAAGAACGTGCTGTTCGGCCATCACTTCGCGGCCATCGCGGGTGCGGGCCCGCTGGTCGGCCCGGTGCTCGCCGCGCAGATGGGCTACCTGCCCGGCCTGCTGTGGATTCTGGCGGGCGTGGTGTTCGCCGGCGCGGTGCAGGACTTCATCGTGCTGTTCATCTCGACGCGGCGCGACGGCCGCTCGCTGGGCGACCTGGTCAAGCAGGAGATGGGCGTGGTGCCCGGCATGATCGCGCTGTTCGGCACCTTCATGATCATGATCATCATCCTGGCGGTGCTGGCGCTGATCGTGGTGAAGGCGCTGGCCGAATCGCCGTGGGGCACCTTCACGGTGGCGGCCACGGTGCCGGTGGCGCTGTTCATGGGTGTGTACCTGCGCTTCATTCGCCCAGGGCGCATCGGCGAGGTCTCGCTGATCGGCTTCGTGCTGCTGATGCTGGCCATTTTCGGTGGCCAGGCCGTGAGCCAGAGCGCCGAGTGGGCGCCGCTGTTCACCTTCGACGGCAAGGCGCTCACGTGGATGCTGGTGGGCTACGGCTTCGTGGCCGCGAGCCTGCCGGTGTGGCTGCTGCTCGCGCCGCGCGACTACCTCTCGACGTTCCTGAAGATCGGCACCATCATCGCGCTGGCCATTGGCATCGTGTTCGTGATGCCGACGCTGCAGATGCCGGCTGTCACGCAGTTCGCGCAGGGCAACGGGCCGGTGTGGTCGGGCAGCCTGTTTCCGTTCCTGTTCATCACCATCGCGTGCGGCGCCGTCTCGGGCTTCCACGCGCTCATCTCTTCGGGCACCACGCCGAAGATGCTCGACAACGAACGCCACGCGCGCTTCATCGGCTACGGCGGCATGCTGGCCGAATCGTTCGTGGCCGTGATGGCGCTGGTGGCTGCCTCGTGCATCGAGCCGGGCATCTACTTCGCGATGAACAGCCCGGCCGCGCTGGTCGGCAGCACCGCGCAACAGGCGGCGCAGACCATCTCGAGCTGGGGCTTCGTGATCACGCCCGAGATGCTGATGCAGACCGCGAAAGACGTGGGCGAAACCACCATCCTCGGCCGTGCGGGCGGCGCACCGACGCTGGCCGTGGGCATGGCCCACATCCTTCACCAGGTGATCGGCGGGCAGGCCATGATGGCCTTCTGGTACCACTTCGCGATTCTGTTCGAGGCGCTGTTCATCCTCACGGCGGTGGACGCCGGCACGCGCGCCGGCCGCTTCATGCTGCAAGACCTGCTGGGCAGCTTCGTGCCCGCGCTCAAGCGCACCGATTCGCTGCCGGCCAACCTGATTGCCACCGCGCTGTGCGTGGCGGCGTGGGGCTACTTTCTGTACCAGGGCGTGGTCGATCCGCTGGGCGGCATCAACACGCTGTGGCCGCTGTTCGGCATCTCCAACCAGATGCTGGCCGCTGTGGCGCTGATGCTGGGCGTGGTGGTGCTGTTCCGCATGAAGCGCGAGCGCTATGCGTGGGTGGCCATTGCGCCGGCCGCCTGGCTGCTGGCCTGCACGCTCACCGCGGGCTGGCAGAAGATTTTCTCGGCCGACCCGAAGATCGGCTTCCTGTCGCATGCCGCCAGGTACACCGAAGGCCTGGCCAACGGCGTGCTGGTGGCGCCGGCCAAGACGCCCGAGGCCATGTCGCGCATCGTCTTCAACGACCGGCTCGACGCGGCCCTGTGCGCGCTCTTCATCTTCGTGGTGCTGAGCGTGCTGGTGTACAGCATCAAGGCCTGCATCGCGGCGCGCGCGGCCAACCGGCCGACCACGCACGAAACGCCGTTCGAGCCGATGGGCGCGGCATCGTCCGCCGTCCACTGAACGCCATGGGCCTCGCATTGCCGGAAGCCGGGCGCTACTTTGCGCGCTCGCTCAAGCAGTCGCTGCGGCTCATGGTCGGGCTGCCCGACTACGACGCTTACCTGACCCACATGGCGGCCACCCACCCGGACCAGCCACCGATGAGCTACGAGGCCTTTTTCCGCGAGCGGCTGGAGGCGCGCTACGGCGCGGGCAAGGGCCGCTGCTGCTAGAGCGGTGCGCCGCGGCCAGCTTTCGCCATTGGCCGCAAAAATAAGCGCGCATTTATAATCCTTTGGTTCGCGCGATGCGAATCCTCTTGCAGCAAGCCCGGCCCCGCGCCGGTGCCGGCCGGCAAGGGCACCCAACCCAGATTTTTCCAGGCAGGGCACATCCGGCTTCTCCACCCAGGCGGTGGCGAAGCCGCATGTCGCTTCGCGATTGACACAAAACAAATCGCAAATCGCCTTGAGGGAAATCAACCATGTCCGTTCGTTCGCCTGCGCCGCGCTTTCGCCTGCGCCATCCGTCCCTGTTCCTTGCCGTGCTGGCCGCCCTGAACGGCGCCGCGCATGCCCAGCAGGGCACCGGCGGCACCACGCTCAAGGAGGTCACCGTCAGCTCCGAGCAGGATGCCGGCTACGCCCCTTCGGTCAGCAGTACCGCCACCAAGGGCAGCGCCCCGCTGCGCGACATTCCGCAGGCGGTGAACGTGCTGCCGGCGCAACTGCTGCGCGACCAGGGCGCGACCTCCATGCAGGACGCCCTGCGCAATGCGCCCGGCGTGTCTTTCAACGCCGGTGACGGCCAGCGCGATCAGGTGGTCATTCGCGGCTTCACCGCCATCGCCGACTGGTTCGTCGACGGCGTGCGCGACGACGCGCTGTACTTTCGCGACCTGTCGGACACCGAGCGCATCGAGGTGCTGAAGGGCCCGGCCGCCGTGCTGTACGGCCGTGGCTCGTCGGGCGGGCTGATCAACCGCGTGACCAAGAAGCCGGTTTTCGAGCGCCCCTTCGGCGAAGTCTCGCTCGGCCTGGGCACGCACGACTTCAAGCGCCTGACCACCGACCTCAACACGCCCATCGGCGAGAACATGGCGTTTCGCCTGAACGTCGCGCGCGAAAAGTCGGGCAGCTTTCGCGACCAGCAGTTCATCGACCGCTACAGCATCGCGCCCTCGCTGGCCATGAAGTTCAGTCCGCAGACCGACCTGCTGCTGCAGTACACCAACGCCTACGACCAGCGCCTGACCGACTTCGGCATTCCCGCGCTCAACGGCCGCCCGGTGAACGTGCCCATCGGCACCTACTACGGCTCGGCCTTCGGCAAGCGCGACGACACCACCACCACGCGCGTGCAGTCGTTCACCGCCACGCTGAACCACCGCTTCAACGAATCGCTGAACCTGCGCAACACCACGCGCTACTACAGCTACAAGCTCGACCGCTTCAACACCCTGCCCAGCGGCACCACCGACCCCGTGCGCCTGACGGTGGGCCGCACGCGCGGCTTCGTCGATCGCGACGAAAGCGGCTGGTTCAACCAGACCGACCTGACCTGGCGCAACGACATCGGCGGCTTCAAGCAGGAGTGGCTGGTCGGCGCCGAAATCGGCAAGCAGGAGAAGCGCCTGTACTCGGTGTCGTCGGCCACCGGCTTCGAGCGCGTGAGCATCCTGAACCCGGTGTCCGCGCCCGCGCCCATTCCGTTCGCGAGCTACCAGGCGGCCAGCGCGATCCCGAGCAACTCGACCTTCAAGACGGCCGCGGTGTACGCGCAGAACCAGATCACGCTGGCGCCGCAATGGAAGGCACTGATCGGTGGCCGCTACGACGTGTTCGGGCAAGAGACTTCGTTCGAGCGCACGCAGGCGCCCATCGAACGCACCGACCGCAAGTTCAGCCCGCGCGCGGGCGTGGTCTGGCAGCCGAGCGAAACGCAGTCTTACTACGTGTCGTACAGCCGCTCGTTCCAGCCTTCGGCCGAAACCTTCGCGTTGTCGAGCGGCATCGCGGCCAATGACCCGGAGATCACCGTCAACAAGGAAATCGGCGCCAAGTTCGACTTCTTCGACGGTGCGCTCAACCTCACGACCGCGCTGTTCAACCTCGAACGCTCGGGCATGAAGAACACCGATCCGGCCAACCCGGCGCGGCAGATCAACGTGGGCACGCAGCGCACCAACGGGCTCGAGCTGGCGCTGGCCGGCAAGCTGCCGGGCCGCTGGGACGTCAGCGCGGGCTATGCCTACCTCGACGGTCGCATGGTGAAGTCGCTGGCCACCGTGAGCTCGCTGCAGCTGCCGGTGGGCGCCGCGCTGCCGGTGCAGGGCAAGGTGGCTGCGCTCACGCCGCGCCACTCGGCCTTCGTGTGGCTCATGAAAGACCTGGGCAACGGCCTGAGCGCCGGCGGCGGCGTGAACTACGTGGCCTCGCGCTACGCATCGCTCACCAACCTGGTCACGCTGCCGGGCTACGTGACGGCCGACCTTGCGGCCAGCTACAAGACGGCGCGCTACGAGCTCTCGCTGAACCTGAAAAACCTCACCAACAGGAAGTACTACGTGTCCGGGCACGGCAGCGTCGACAACCTGATCATGCCCGGCGCAGGGCGCGAGCTGCAGGTGATGCTGACCGCGAAGTTCTGACGGCGGTTGCCGGACGGCGCTTGCTGATCAAGCCCGCGGCGTGCGGGCCGGCGCGCCCTTGCGCTCCAGCAGCTCGACCATCTTGAGCGCGGCGGGCGCGAGCGGGCGGTTCTTCAGCGCCAGCCGGTAGAGCGGGCGCGACAGGGCCGCAGCGCCGCCGCCGCCCGCCAGCTTCAGTTCGCGCAGCGTGCCCAGCGCCAGCATGTCGGCCACCACCACGCGCGGCAGCATCGAGATGCCGACGCCGCTGGCCACGGTGCGCGCAATGGCTTCGTTGCTGGCCATTTCCATCCACGGCGGGGCAGAGATGCCGTGGGCCTCGCACAGCGCCTCGGTGGCCTGCCGCGTGCCCGAGCCGGGCTCGCGCAAGATCCAGTTCTGGTGGCCCAGCGCTTCGGCCGTCACCGTGCGGCGCGGCAGGTCGGAGCCCGAGTCCGGTGCGACCACCAGCGTCAGCGGGTCGGCCTTCCATTCGCTGACCTCGATGCGCTCTTCGTCGACACGGCCTTCCACCAGTGCCAGGTCGATGCGGCATTCGAGCAACTGCTCGCACACCCACTGCGTATTGCCGACCGTCACGCGCGGCACCACCGCCGGATAGGCCGCGCAAAACGCCGCGATGTACGGCGGCAGCCAGTAGCTCGCGACTGTGGTGCTGGCGCCGATGGTCAGGCTGCCGCGCTGCACCCCGACACGCGCGCGCACGTCGTCGAGCGCCGCGCGCTCCATCGCGAAGATGCCGCGCGCATGCGTGAGCAGCGACGCGCCCGCCTCGGTGAGCCGCAGGCCCTTGCCGGAGCCCGTGCCAGTGCTGGCACCGCGCTCTATGAGCGTCAGGTCGAGCTGGTTCTCCAGTTCGCGGATGCCCTTGGACACTGCGGGCTGGCTGATCCACAGCCCTTCGGCCGCGCGGGAAAAGCTGCCTGTTTCGGCCACGGCGACGAAGAGGCGCAGCAGGTGCAGGTTCATTGCCATAACTTGAATTCATGCATTGGTGAAGTTTATGTCTTTGACTCATGGGGCGTCCATTCCTAACCTCGGGTCCATGCACTCCCTTGTTGCTTCCTTGCCCGGTTTTTCTTTCGTTCGCACCCGCTGGCCCGGCCTGCTGCTCGCCGCCTTGCTGGCCGCCATGGCCGCGCTGCTGGCGCAGTGGAACCCGATGGTGCAGATGGGCCTCAGCGCGATGACGCTGGCCATCGCCCTGGGCATGCTGGTGGGCAACACCGCCTTTCCCGCGATGGCCGACCGTGCCGGTGCCGGCGTGGACTTTGCGCGCAGCGTGCTGCTGCGCGCGGGCATCGTGCTGTATGGCTTTCGCATTTCGCTGCACGACATCGGCGCGGTCGGCTGGCCCGGCCTGCTGATCGGCATGGCGATGGTCGCGCTGACCTTCGGCATCGCCGTGCACGTGGGCACGCGCTGGCTGGGGCTCGACCGGCAGACCGCCGCGTTGATCGGCGCGGGCAGCGCCATCTGCGGCGCGGCGGCGGTGATGGCCACGCAGCCGGTGGTGCGCGGCGAAGAGCACAAGGTCTCGATTGCCGTCGCCACGGTGGTGGTGTTCGGCACGCTGTCGATGGTGCTGTACCCGCTGGTGTTTCCGTACCTCGGGCTGTCGGAGCATGCCTTCGGCCTGTTCGCCGGATCGACCATCCACGAGGTCGCGCAGGTGGTGGCCGTGGGAGAAACCGTCGGCCCCGCCGCCGCCAATGCGGCCGTGGTCGAGAAGATGCTGCGCGTGATGATGCTCGCGCCTTTCCTGATGTGGCTGTCGTTCCAGTCGGCCGCATCGATGAAGGGCGCCACCAGCCTCAAGGCCTGCTGCAAGCAGGTGCGCATTCCATGGTTCGCGGTGCTGTTCATCGTGGTGAGCGCGGTGCATTCGCTCGACGTGCTGCCGCATGCGCTGGTCGCCGCGCTGGTGCAGCTCGACACGTTGCTGCTGGCCACCGCCATGGCAGCGATGGGCCTGCGCACCAGCGCCGTGAGCTTGCGCCGCGCCGGCGTGCAACCGCTGAAGCTCGGTGCGCTGCTGTTTGTGTTCCTGACGGTTGGCGGCTACTTCGTGAATGCGCTGGTGCTGTCGATGTTCTGAGCCTTGATTTGCAGCAATATCACACGAGGCTCAGGCGGCGGCTGAGGCCGCCTGCGTGAATTCCAAGTTCTATTTTTTTGGGCTTCGCGCGACGATGACATCCACGTAATTTTGTGGAGAACCACGATGTCATCCGAACTCAACCAGATCGCCAGCTGGTCGCTGCGCTGGCGCATTTTTCTGTCGGGCACGCTGTGCCTCGTGGCCGCGCTCGCATCGGCAAAGCCCTTCGACGAAGCCACCGATCTTCATGCGGAGCAGCGCTACCAATTGGCGCTTGAAGCGCAGGCCGGCCGCGACTACCGCGGCATGCTCGAACAGCTTCGGCAAGCCGCCACCGAAGGCCACGCCGAAGCGCAGGAAATGCTGGGCATGGTGCTGCTCACGGGCCCCACGCTGTACGGAGCGGCCGTGAAGGCCGACCGCTGCGAAGCGCGCACGTGGATGCTGCGCGCCGCGGGGCAGGGGAGCGAAACGGCCAGGGTGCAGCTGGCGTTTCTGAACCGGTTGCGCGGGTCTCCGACGGGAAGGAACGCCTGCGGCTGAAGGCGCTTTCAGCCCGCGAGCTTCATCGCCGTGAATCCGCGCTCCAGGTCGGCCACGAGGTCCGAAGGCGCCTCCAGCCCGATGTGCAGCCGCACCACCGCGCCGCGACGGCTCCAGTCCGTCACGCTGCGCGCGGCGTGCATGTTGGTCCAGGCCACGAGGCTCTCGTAGCCGCCCCATGACGAGCCGCGCCCGAACAGTGTGAGTGCATCGACGAAGCGCTCGACCGCCGCGTTGTCCGTGCCCGGCTGCAGCTCGATCGACAGCAGCCCGTTGGTGCCGCGACAGTCGCGCTGCCAGATGTCGTGGCCAGGGTGCCGGGGCAGCGCGGGGCAGAACACCGTGGCCACCTCGGGCCGTGTTTCGAGCCAATGCGCCACTTCGAGCGCATGCCGCTCGTGCATCTGCAGCCGCGCCGACAGCGTGCGCATGCCTCGCAGCACCAGCCAGGCGTCGTCGGGGCTCACGGTCATGCCGAAGGCGTCGCAGCGTTCGTTCAGCGGTTGCCAGGCTTCGCGCGTGGTCGCGACGGTGCCCATCATCACGTCGGAATGGCCCGAGAGGTATTTGGTGGCGGCCATGGTCGAGATGTCCGCGCCCAGTGCGAGTGGGCGGTACTGCACGCCCGACCCCCAGGTGTTGTCGGCCGCCAGCAGCGCGCCGCGTGCATGCGCCAGCGCGGCCAGTTTCGGCAGGTCGCACATCTCGTAGACCAGCGAGCCGGGGCATTCGGCGTACACCAGTCTGGTGGTGGGCTCGAACAGCGCCTCGATGCCGCTGCCGTCCGCCGCGAAGAAGCTGCTGCGAATGCCATAGGGCGCCAGGAACGAATGCACGAGGTTGCGCGTGGGCTCGTACACGCTGTCGGACAGCAGCACGTGGTCGCCGGGCTTCAGGTACGACAGCAGCACCATGCCGATGGCCGCCAGGCCCGTCGGGAAGAGCCGCGTGCGGTAGGCGCCTTCGAGTTCGCTCACCGCGTCTTCGAGCGCGAAGGTGGTGGGCGTGCCACGCGCGCCGTAGCTGAAGGCGCGCTCGTCGCCGCGGCGTGCGCGGGTGTCGCGCATCGCGGCCACGCTGTCGAACAGCACGGTGCTGGCGCGCACCAGCGGCGTGTTGACCGGCGTGCCGCCGAAGAACGCCGGTGCCTTGCCGGTGCGCGTGAGCCGGGTGTCGAGGGAGAGGCCGGAAGCGTCTTTGTTGTCGTGCATGGTGTTCATCGAGCGTGGGCAGGCAGCGGTTGCAGGGTGTCAGTCTGCCTTGGCACCCGAGAGTTTGACGATTCGCGACCAGCGGTCAATGTCCTGGCGCAGTTGCGCGGCAAAGGCCTCCGACGAGTTGGCCACCACTTCGCTGCCGCCGTCGTTCACGAGCTTGGTCACTTCGGGCAGGCGCAGCGTGCGCACGATGGCTTCGTTCAGGTAGGCCACGCGTTCGGGCGGCGTGCCGGCCGGCGCGAAGAATCCATACCAGTCTTCGAAGCGCGCACCGGCGTAGCCCAGCTCTTCGAGCGTGGGTGACTTGGCGAACACGCCGATGCGGCGCGGGCTGGTCACGGCCAGCACGCGCAGCTTGCCGTTCTGCACCAGGCCCGCGACGGAGGACGTCGAGGTCACGAGCACGTCGACCTGTCCGCCGAGCAGGTCGGTGAGCGCGGGGCCGGCGCCCTTGTAGGGCACGTGCGTCATGGCGATGCCGTCGTCCTTCGACAGCACCACGCCGACCAGATGCGACAGCGTGCCGTTGCCGGGCGTGGCGTAGGTCACCTTGCCGGGGCTGGCCTTGGCCTTGGCGGCCAGGTCGGCGAAGTTCTTGAGCGGCGAATTCGCATCGACCACCAGTGCCAGCGGCGCGGCGTTGATCTGCGTGATGGGAATGAAGTTCTTCACCGGGTCGAAGCCGGCCGACGCATAGAGCGTGGGGTTGACGGCCATGATCGACACCTGCGAGGTGAGCACGGTGTAGCCATCGGGCTTGGCGTCGGCCACGGCCTTGGCGCCGATGTTGCCGCCCGCGCCGCCGCGGTTGTCGACCACCGCGGCCTGTCCCATGATTTCCGGCAGGCGCGTGGTCACCAGCCGCGCCGTGGCGTCGTTGCCACCGCCCGGCGGGAAGGGCGAGACGAACTTCACCGTTTGCGACGGAAAGCCGTTGCGCGCGGGCAGCGGATCGGCCGACGCCGGCTGCAGCGACAGCGCGGCCAGCCATGTGGCGGCGACGGCGATGCGGGCGAGATGCGGGGCGCGCATCACGGACAAGACGGACGGCATGGACAACACAGACGACATGACAGGACTCCTGGAATAGGAACGGACAACGACGAGCGGAAGGAAAGAAAAAAAGAAACCGGAACCGGCTAGGCGCGCGATGCCGCGACGTTGGCGGCGCTCGCGGGCAACCGGAAGGCGGCCCGCTCCTGCGCATCGAGCTGCGCGACCAGGCCGGTTTCCCAGGCGAGGTAGCGCCGTGCGGCTTCCTTGTTGCCGTCGTGCCGGTCGTGCACGAAGAACAGGTAGTCGATGCAGTCCGCATCGGCGGGCAGCTCGGGCGTGGCCTCGACGGGCAGGCCGGCGCCGCGCCAGACGGCCATGCCGCCTTCGAGCAGCAGCGGCGCGGGCGTGTGGCCGGCAAGTTCGGACGCGGCAGTCCATGCCGCGAGCGCGGCGTCGTCGGCGAGCAGTACCACTTGGCGCGTCTCGCCCTTCAGGTCGTCGGCAAGGCGCGGGCGAATCGACCAGCGCGCGCCAGGAACATGGCCGGCACGAAACTGCATGCCGGCGCGCAGGTCGATCAGCACGACGTCACCTTGTTCCAGCCGCGCGGACAGCGCGGGCGCATCGATGGTCGACAGCGCGGGCGCGCAAGGCGCGGCCACGGGCACCAGCGACAGGCCGCTCGCAAGCCCGCCTTCGAGCACGCTCGCGTCGTGCCCCATCTGCCGCAGCCAGCTCGCGATGGTGGGCGCGCGCACGCCGTCGTTGTCGAACAGCACCAGCCGCGCACCGCGCACGCCGACGTACTGGTCGCCGGCCTGCATCAGCTGGCCGCCGGGCGTGTGCTGCGCGCCGGGCAGGCTGCCGGCCGCGAATTCTTCCGGTGTGCGCACGTCGCAGAGAAACAGGCTGCGGCCTGCATCGGCGGCCCATTGCTGCACGGTCTGCGCGGATACGGAAGGCACGTCGAAGCGCGCGGCCAGCGCCTTGGCGGCGGCGCGCAGGTCGGTGTTGCTGCTGTCGTCGGCATAGCGTTGCGTGCCGCCGTGTTCCAGCACGTGGTCGCCCAGGTACCAGCCCTGGGTGCCGTTCTCCAGCGCATACACGGGGTTGGGCAAGCCCAGGTTGATGAGCGTCTGCGCGCCGATGATGCTGCGCGTGCGGCCCGCGCAGTTGATGACGATGGGCGTGGTGGTGTCGGGCACCAGCCGGCGCACGCGGTAGGCCAGTTCGCCGTTGGGGCAGCAGGTGGCGCCCGGAATGTTCATCTTGTGGAACTCGCTGACGGGGCGGCCGTCGAGCACCACCACCTTGTCGTGCCGCGCCAGCATGTCGGCCAGCTGGTCGGCGCTGACGCGGGGCGTGTGGTACGTCTCCTCGGCCAGTTCGCCGAAGGTCTTGGAGGGCAGGTTGACGCCCGCGAACAGCACGTAGCCCTCGGCCTTCCAGGCCAGCGTGCCGCCCTGCAGCACATGCACGTCGGTGTAGCCCAGCGACGCGAGGCGCGCCGCGGAGCGCTCGGCGACCTTGGCCGTGCTGTCGTCGCCGGCGTCGTACGCCACCACCCGCACGCCGCGCCGCGGCAGCAGGCGCGGCGCATCGATTTCCAGCCGGCTGAAGGGCAGGGGAATGCCGTAGAACAGGTGCGCCTCGCCGTACTGGCCGTGCTCGCGCACGTCGAGCAGCGCGATCTCGCCGCCGTCGTGCAGCCAGGCCTTGAGGGTCTTGGGGTCGATGTAGGAAGTCGTCATGAACAGGGAGAAAAAAAGTCCGGTCGGCACCGGATGCGGCGGGACGAACGCGCCCCTGCGAGGCCGCCGGGGCGGCCCGCATCCGTAACCTGCAAAAAGAAAAAGGGGGAAAGAGGCGCTGGCTAGCGGCGCGTCTGCACGCCGATGCCCATCGTCTGGTATGTGCCGGCGGCCATGTCGTAGGCGGTGCGCTGGTTCAGCGTTTCCAGCGCGCGGCCGTACATGTGCAGGTGGCGAATGACCTGCTCGCCCTGGATCTCGACCGAGTGGATGTCTTCGGGCATCAGCGCGATGCCCTTGCCCGGCGCCACGACCACCAGCGCCGTTTCCTCGAGCTTGCCCACGCCCGGCACCGAGCCGTCGTCGGTGCGCTGGTACACGCGGTTGTGCTCGGTGCCTTCCACGGCCGCGATGCAGGCCCAGGTGGTGTGGTTGTGCGGCACGATCTTCTTGCCGGGGCGCATCACGTTCAGGTAGAGCGCATAGCTCTGGTCCGGGTCTTCGGCGATCAGGTAGCGGGCCTGGTGCTCGCCGGCCTCGGGCGGCGGAAAGTCGGCGGCGCCCCAGTACGCGGTGTGCGCGGCCAGCCCTTGCAGCGAGTCCAGCACCGCCGCCAGCTTTTCGCGGGTGGGTTCAGCACCGCCGATGGTTTGCTTCATGTCGGCGATGGACGCCGCTACGGCCTGGCGGCGTTGCTCGGATGGGGTGCTCATGCAGTGTTCTCCAGTGGGGTTGCCTGTTTCGTATGCATTCACTGTAGTGACGGCCGCGTGACGCAACAATCCAAGCGGCGCAAGAAACACATCAATAAAATTAATGAATGCCCACGCTCGATCTTGAACTGCTGCGCTCCTTTGCGGCCGTCGTCAGCCACCACAGCTTTGCCGCGGCGGCCGTTCACCTGGACCGCACGCAGTCGGCCATCACGCAGCAGATGCAGCGGCTCGAGGAGCAGATCGGCCATGCGCTGTTCGTGAAGCAGGGCCGCCAGAAGCGGCTGACCGAGCAGGGCGAACGCCTGCTCACCTACGCGCACCACATGCTGGCGCTGAACGATGAGGCGCTGCGCAGCCTGCGCCAGGGGCCGCTCGAAGGCAACCTGCGCATCGGTGCGCCGCACGACGTGGCCGAGACCATGCTGCCGCTGCTGCTGACCGAGGTGGCGCGCACCTCGCCGCTGCTGCAGCTGGACATCCACATCGGCCGCAGCCCCTACCTGATGACCTCGCTCAAGAGCGGCGAGGTCGACATGATCATTTCCAACCGCGCCGATCCGCAGTCGCAATTCGAAGGCGTGGTGCTGCGCAACTCGCCCACCGTGTGGCTGTGCGCCGCGGGCTACGTGCACGACCCGACCAAGCCGGTGCCGTTGATCATGGCCGACGGGCCGAGCATCTTCCGGCGCATCGGGCACGAGGCGCTCGATGCCGCCGGCGTGGCCTGGACGCCGCGCTACACCTCGTCGAGCCTGATCGGCATCAAGGCGGCGTTGCGGGCCGGGCTGGGCGTGACGGCGCGCGGCGTGGAGCAGCTCGACGCGGGCCTGCGCGTGCTGGGCGCGGGCGACGGCATGCCGCGCCTGCCCGACCTGGCCTACTACCTGTACGTGCGCAGCCACGTGGTGAACCCGGTCACGCGGCAGGTGTTCGAAACGCTGAAGAAGCACCTGCGGCTGCCGGGCACCGACGCGCCGGGCTGACGGGCACGGCCACGGCGCCGGGCAGGGCGGTGCTCAGGCCGGCGTGGGCGCGGGTGTCATTGCATAGCTGCCGCGCCCGCCCTGCTTGGCCCGGTACATGGCCTTGTCGGCCGCGGCGAGCAGGTCTTGCGGCGTTTCGCCGCCGGTGCCCAGGGCGATGCCGATCGACACGCCGATGACGGCCGGAGACTGTGCCGGTTGCGCCAGCTGTTCCAGCGGCTGGGCGATCGCGTCGATGCATCGCCGCGCCAGCGCCAGCGCGCCCTGTTCCGCGGCCCCGTCGAAGTCGGCGGCCAGCAGCACGAATTCGTCGCCGCCGATGCGCGCCACCGTGTCGGTCTGCCGCACCAGGCCCTGCAGCCGGCGCGCGATTTCGCCCAGGGCCCGGTCGCCCGCCTCGTGCCCGAAGGTGTCGTTGAGGTTCTTGAATCCGTCCAGGTCGAGGTAGAGCACCGCCACCTGGTGCGAGTGCCGCCTGGCGCGCACCAGCGCCTGCTGCAGCCGGTCGTCGAGCAGCTTGCGGTTGGGCAGGCCGGTCAGCGTGTCGTGGTGGGCCAGGCGGGCCAGCGCCTCCTGGTTGTCAAGCAGCTTGGCCAGCAGCCGGTTGAAGGCCTGCGTGAGGTGCCCGATCTCGTCGTCGCGCACCACCCGCAGCGGTGCCAGCGCCAGTTCGCCGCGGGTCATGCGGTCGGCCTGGTCGGCGGCGCGCAGCAGCGGCCGCAGCAGCCAGGCCATGATCAGCCCGATGACGACCAGCACCGTGATGACGGCCGGCGCGCGCTGCTCCAGGATGAAGGTCTGCATGCGCCCCACCGGGGCCAGCGCCTGTGCCACGGGCACTCGCGCCACCACGAACCAGCCGCTGTTGGGCACCGATGCAATGGCGGAGATTTCGTCGATGCCCCGGGCGTTGCGCGTCGTGCCGCTGCCCCTGAAGCCCTTCATGGCGCGGTCGTGCAGCAGGTTCACGCCCTCGGGCGGCGTGGAGGTGAGCGACATGGTGACGTCCGTCGAGGCCACGAAGAGGTGGTCGCGCGGCGACACCACCAGGATGCCGCCGTCCTGCCCCACGCGTGCCCGTTGCAGGTGGTCGAGCAGGCCGTCGGCCGAGAGGTCCGCCGTGCCGAGCAGCATGGCGATGACCTGCCCGGCGGCGTTGCGCACGGGCACGGCCATGGGCAGCACCGAGTTGCCGGAGGGCGTGGCCTGCGCACGGCCCAGCGCGGGCTGGCCCGCGCGGGCGCCGGCGAATTCCGGACCGTCCGTGACCATTTGTCCGGTGCCGTCGAGCCCCTTGCCGTCGAGGCCGATGACCCGCAGGCCGAGCGGAAAGACCGGGCTCAGCGTGCTGCGTTCCTGCAGCCACGCGTGCAGCGCTTCGGGCTGCGACAGGCGCTCGGGCGGCAGGTGGGTCGCAAGGCGCTCCAGGAACGACAGCCGTTCGCCCAGGTAGTTGTCGACGTTGCGCGCCACGTAGGCGGCCAGCGCCGTCTGCTGCAATGCCACCGACTTCGTCAGGTCTTGCCGCAGGAAGCGGCTGAGCTGGAAGTAGCTGGCGGCGGTTCCCACAATGGCCATCAAGAGGCCCATCACGACTAGGCGGGCAACCAGGCTGTTGGCAGATTTTCTGAGGTTCACACTGGCGGCGGGGCGTGGGGGGCGGTGCGGGACTGTATCTCAAGCGCGTGAAGCCGGGCCGCCGCGCAGGCCCGGTGCGGCGGGTTCCCGCGGGCGTTACACCTTCTGGGCGGCGAGTGCGTCGCGCGCCGGCCGCAGCCGCCGCGACCAGGCCGCGATGCCGCCCATGGCCAGCACCAGGAAGCCGCCGAAGCCCGCCAGCGTGGGCAGCAAAGGGGCGTCGAGGTAGATCAGCGCGCCGTACACCCCGAGCATGGCCAGCGAAGCCAGGCTTTCGTTGAAGTTCTGCACGGCAATCGACTGGCCCGGGTTCATGCGCAGCAGGCCACGGCTTTGCAGCAGCGCGTTCATGGGCACCAGCAGCAGGCCGGCGAGCGCGCCGATCACCACAAGCAGCGCGGCCGCGACGGCGGGGTGCGTCACCAGCGTCATCAGCAGTACCGCGGCGCCGAGCACCACGCCCAGCGGCAGCGCGCGCCGCGCACGCGGCAGCGGAAACCAGCGCGATGCGCCCAGCGCCCCCATCGCCATGCCGATGGCCACCGCGATCTGCAGCAGCGCGCCTTGCGACAGCGCCAGGCCCAGCCGTTCGGCGGCGAAGCGCAGCACCAGGAACTGCAGCGTGGCCGAGGCCGCCCAGAACAGGCTGGTCACGGCCAGCGAAATGCGGGCGTCGGGGTCGCGCCACAGCAGCGCCAGCGAATGCCCGAAGCCGCGCAGCAGCGCGCCCGGATGCGCCAGTGCCGCGCGGTCGCGCGCCGGGCTGTGGGGAATGGCCAGCGTGCAGGCGGCGGCCAGCAGGTACACGCCGGCCAGCACCGGCAGGGCATGGCCGTCTTCGGCCAGCGCGCTGCCCAATGCCACGCCGAGCAATATCGACAGCACCGTGGCCGCCTCGATCCAGCCGTTGGCGGCCACCAGCTCTTCCTGTGCCAGCAGCTCGGGCAGGATGCCGTACTTGGCCGGGGAGTAGGCGGCGGCGCCGAGCCCGACCAGCGCATACGCCACCAGCGGCTGCACATGCCACAGCAGCAGGCCGCAGCCGCCCAGCTTCACGAGGTTGGTGACCATCAGCACGCGGCCCTTGGGCGCGGCGTCGGCCACGGCCCCCGCGAAGGCGGCCAGCAGCACATAGGAAAGGTAGAAGAACAGCCGCAGCGCGGGCGTCATCCAGCCGGGTGCATGGCGCTGCATCAGCAGGCCGATGGCCACGATCAGCAGCGCGTTGTCGGCCACCGAGCTGAAGAACTGGGCCGCGACCACCGAGCCCAGCGCGCGCCGCGAACGCCGGTGCACCGTCACGCGGGGGCGCCGAAGAAATGCTGGCGGTAGCGCGGCGCCACGTCGTTCACGCGCAGCATCAGCGGCAGGTCGGCGGTGTTGAAGGCCACATCGAGCGCGGGCGGGCCGAGCAGGCGCGCACCGCAACGCAGGTAGCCCTTGATGAGCGGGGGCGCGGCGGGTGGCGGGGCGTCGGTGTCCGCGTCGCCGTCCGTGTCGTTGTTGCCCGGATCGGCGTGCAGCGGCAGCGCGACGCGCGGCTCCACGCGCCATTGCCGGTCGGCCAGGTGGGTGCGGCACAGCCGGTGCCACAGCCGCGCGGCGGTCAGGCCCTGGTCGTCCAGGCCGATGCTGGCGCAGCCGATCATGGTGTCGAGCCGGTGCTCGACCATGTACTGCCCCAGCGCGGCCCACAGCGCCATGATCACGCTGCCCGAGCGCCAGTCGGCGTCCACGCACGAGCGGCCCAGTTCCAGTGCGCTGCCCCGCAGCGGTGCCAGCGGGGCCAGGTCGAACTCGGTGTCGGTGTAGAAGCCGCCCGCGCGCCGCGCCGCCTCGGGCGTCAGCACGCGGTAGGTGCCGATGAGCGGGCCAGTCCCATGCACTGCGTCCACCGCGCGCACCAGCAGGTGGTCGCAGAACGGATCGAAGCGGTCGGCGTCCAGGCCGGGCGGCGTGCCTTCGGGCGGTGTCAGGTGCGCGCCCATTTCCTGCGCGAACACGCGGTAGCGCAGGCGCTGCGCGTCGCGCACGTCGTCTTCGCAGTCGGCCCAGTGCGTCTGCAATTGCAGCGCGCGGGTGCCGGCGGGCCGGTGATGCGGTGGCGGGCTGTGCCGTGCGAGAGTGTCCGTCGTCTGCATGCGTTGACTCGTTGCGTCAGTTGGAAGGTGGGTAGCGGTCGACCAGCCGGTTCTGCCGCCGGTTGAGCCGCGCGAGCGCGAGCAGGCCGATGGGCCGCACGCCGGCCCTGCACTGGGCGGCGCCAATCTCGAACAGCAGCCGCTGCTTGGCGAACACCATGCGAAAGCCCTGCAGCACGCCGGTGTCGGGGTCCCAGGCCTCGATGGCTTCGGAGCCCGCGCCGTTGATTTCCATCAGGGTAAAGCCGCGTCCGGCGCCCAGCTCGCGCAGGCTCTCGTAGCGCACGTCGAAGCGCCCGAAATGAAAGTCGGGCATGTCGCGCGCAACCGCGTCGATGGCGCGCGCCAGCTCCGGCGTGATGAGCGCCGCGCCGTCGCGGTACAGCCCGCCCACGCGGGTCGAGCCGATGGTGGCCAGCCGCACCTGCTGCCCCGCCGCCGGCACGCTGTCGGGCGGCACGCTGCACTGGTGGCGCGGCGAACGCGCGATGCGGCGGGCGCGCACGTCGGCCGCCACCAGTTCGGCCACCGTGCTGCGGCCGTCGCCCGTCACGCGGGGGAAGTAGCGCAGCGCCAGCCCGATGATGCGGCCCTGCCCGCTGGCCGGGTCGCGCGAGTAGAAGATGCCGGCCTCGCCTTCCTGCGGCAGGTAGCGCTGCAGCACCACGGTTTCGTCGCGCGGAAAGGCCGCCAGGTAGGCCAGCAGTTCCGGCATGTCGGCCAGCAGGCGCACGCCGTAGCCGCACAGGCCCAGGTTCGGCTTGGCGACCACGGGGAAGGCAAGCCCGCTCTCGGTCATCGCCTGCTGAAGCGAGGCCGGCGTTGCCGAGCCGTCGTTGAAGACCCCGCGGTAGTCGGCCGTGAGCGAGCGCGCCAGCGGCCCCATGCCGCTGAAGTATTCGAGCTTGCCTTCGCCGACCAGCCCGCCCGAGGTGATGTGCGGGTTGGCGGCGGAGGGCACCGTGACGCCGCCGTAGCGCAGCGAAAGCCACAGCCACTGCACGACCAGCGGCACGCAGATGAGCCACTTGGGCATGCGCTCCAGCAGGCTGCATTCGCGCACCACGGCCAGCCGGCCGGTGTCCACGCCAAGGTCGAGTTCGGCGGCCATCAGGCAGCCTCCCCGGGGCGTGTGGCGACGAGGCCGACCGCAGCGATGCGGTCGATGTGCGCGTACACCGGCCGATCGAGTTCTTCGCCGAACACGTCGGGATCGATTTCCGCGTACGACCATTCGCAGCCCGATGCTTCCAGCAGCGGCCGCATCTCCGCCAGGAACGGGTCTTCGCCATCGACCACGGCCACGCCGGTGTAGAGCAGCAGTTGCCCGCCCGGTGCCAGCCGCCGGAGCGACTCGGCCGCGATGCGCGCGCTGAGCGCCCGGCCGAGCCGCGCGCCGCCATGCCGGTAGGCGCGCTGCGCCGCGTCGTCCAGGTAGGGCGGGTTGGAAATGACGAGGTCGAAATCGCCTTCGACCGCCGACAGCGCATCGCCTTGCGCCAGCGTCACCGGCACGCCGGCCACTTCTGCGTTGACGGCGGTGAACTGCAGCGCCAGCGGGTTGATGTCGTTCATGACCACCGCGGGGTGCAGTCCCGCTTGCGCCAGTGCGCGCGCCGCGGCAATGCCGCCCGCGCCGCTGCCGCAGCCCACGTCCAGCACGCGCAGCGGGCGTGGCGTGTGCTGCGTGCGCTGCGTGTGGGTTTGGCGAGGCCGCAGCGCATGGCCGATGAAGCGCGCGAAGCGGCTGGTGTCGGGCCCGAAGAACACCGCGTTCTCCTGCACGGTGGGGTAGGCCGAATGAAAGAACAGGTCGTCGCCAAGGCTGGCGATGCGCACCGTGCTTTGCAGCAGCGTGCTGCCCGAATGCCGCACGATGCCGGCGTCTTTCATGCTTCCCAGCAGGGCCGGCGCAACGGCGCGGGCTTCGAACGGCAGGTTCCAGCCGAAGATGTCCCGCAGCGTGGTGCCGGGTTCGCGCCCGCGACGGGCCAGTACGCGCTGGTGGGTGAGCGGCGTGACCGTGGTGAAGCGGTAGCCGGTGGCGGCCACCTCGCGCAGTACGCCGGCGGCATTCAGCATGCCAGCGCCTCCTCGGTGCGCAAGGCCTTGCTGTAGCGCGCGAAGCAGCGCTCGCCGCACACCAGCCGCATGAGCGCGCCTTCGGCGATGAACTGCCCGCAGGCCGGGTCGGCCTCGACCAGCGGGTGCACCACCTCGCGCAGCCATGCGCGCGCATGCGATACGTCCAGCGCGCCATGCAGGTCGAAGTAGGCCCGCGCACGGCCGCTCAGGCCCAGGCGGCGCATGCCGGCCGCCACCTGCTTCACGCGGCCGGGGGCCGTGAGCTCGATGACGCCGAGCGCGCCGATGGCGTGGTAGCCGTAGCGGCGCGTGGTCGCCAGGCCCACCATGGTGTTGGCCAGCGCCAGCGATTCCCACACCGTGGTGTCGATGCCCGGGTGCAGGTCGAGCTCGCGCACCATGTGCTCGAGCATCTGGCCGTGCATGGCGCTTTGCTTGCCATGGCCCATCTCGTCCCAGAAGTTGCGCGCGCATTCGAGCTTGGGCCGCGGCGGCAGCTTGACCTGGGTGTAGGCCAGCAGGTCTTCGAAGCCCGCTTCGCCCGCGGCTTCCTGCGTGAGGAACCAGTGCATCTGCGGCAGCGTGGCCTCGTGCGCCAGCCAGTCGAACAGCGGGTGCTGCTGGCCGGGGCCCGTGTGTTCGAGGGCCTGGAACCATTCGATGAAGTGCGCCGCGTTGCCTGCCGCGCCGGCTGCCTTCGATTGAACGGTGGCGCGCAGGCTTTCGAGCCAGTGGCCTTCCATCAGCCGGAAGCCGTGCTCGCTGGCCAGATCGTCCTGCCACTGCGGCGAGGGCGTGCCCAGCCCGAGCCGCCCGGCGTTGAACTTCGCGAGGCGCCGATGAAACTGCGTGTTCTCGTCCGGTGTGTCGTGCGCAGACATGGCCGTTCCTTGTTGTCCAGCAGGGAAAGGGCAGCGTGCACCTTTGCGGCCTGGCTGTCCGTCAGACGGCGCCTACACATTCATCCCCGGTGGCAGGGGCCCGGGCGGCGGGGCTTCAGGTCGCCCAGATGCGCGGGGTGGCCGCGCTCAGTTGCCACAACTCGCTGCGCCATGCCAGCCAGACCTGCCGCAGCAGTTGCATCGCGGGCTCGACCACGGGCGTCAGCACGCGCAGCACGACCACCTCCGGGTGCGGGCTGGTGGCGCCGGCGCTGTCGTGCAGGCCGTGCGCGTCGAGCAGGTCGCGTGCCTGCGCCAGCAGCGCGTCGCGGCGCGCGCGTGCAATCGGCGAGCCCGACACGAAGAACAGCGAGGCCATGCAGCGGTGGCCGCCCAGCCCGATCGGGCTTTGCAGCAGGCGGTGGTCGGCTGCGTCGATGCGCCCACGCTCCAGCCACACGCCGGGCACTTCGATGTGCTGCAGGTAGGTGCCGCGCTCGAAGGGCTGGCCGGCATTCGGCAGGCCGAGCGCGGTCACGTCCCAGCCGAGCAGTTCGGCACCGGGTGCGGCCTCGATGGTCAGCCGGTTCTCGGCCCGGCAGCCGCTGTAGCAGATGGCTTCGAGCGGCAGCCATTCGAGCCGCGCGCCGGCCGCGAGCCGGATGCGCGTGCGCTGCAGCGCCAGTTCGCCTTCGGAGCGGTAGAAGCGCGAGGCGCCGGGCGTGGTGATCAGGCCGTGGCTGCCATCGGCGGCCTCGATGTCGATGTCGAGCGTGTCGCCGCCCACCAGCCCACCCGGCGGATGCACCAGCACGTTGTGGCAGACCGTGTCGCCTTCGGGGTACAGGCTCTGCAGGATGCGCAGCGGGCCGTCATGCCTGAAACGGGCGACGGTGCGGTCGGCTTCTTTTTGGTAGTCGAGGTGGAGACGGGCGTGCCAGGGCATGCGGCGAGTCTAGTGCGCGGCCGTCGGCTCTTGCTTTGGCCTGGTCAGGCCTTCCATGCGCCGTCGTGTGCCGCGCTCGCCTCGTCGATCAACGCCGGGCCGATGCATTCGATGGGGTGCGGCGAGGCACGGAACACGTCGCGGCACGACAGCTGTGCATCGCGCTGGTCTTGCCGCTCGCCTCGAAACACGCGCAGGCGCTCGGCGTCGATGCCGAACACCACGCGGCCGATGTTCGACCAGAAGATCGCGCCGGCGCACATCACGCAGGGCTCGCCCGAGGCGTAGAGCGTGGCGCCCGCCAGCTCTTCGCGCGTGATGTTGCGCCCGGCCAGCGCGCGCAGTGCGTTGACTTCGGCGTGCGCGGTGCAGTCGCCGGTTTCGGCGTTGCTGTTGGCCGCCTCGGCCAGCACTTCGCCGGCCGCCGAGACGATGACCGATCCGAAGGGCCGGTTGCCGCGCCGGCGCGCCGCGTGCGACCAGACGATGGCCTTGCGCAGGTAGCGGCCGTCGCGCTCCTCGAGCGCGATTTCCTCGGGGTAGGCGGTGGAGTGGTTGTTGTTGCTGCTGTGGCTGTTGCTGCTGTTTGAGAAGTTCATGCCTTGGTGGGGATCGTTCGTTCGCTGCGCGAGGGGAGCATGGTGCCGTTGAAGATGGCGTCGGACGCGGGCTTGACCTTGAGCCCGAACACGTCGGCCACTTCATCGACCTGCTGTTCGAGCGTGAGCTTTTTTATGTCGCCAAGGCCGTGGCCGCGCGTGTCCGCAGCACCCACATATTGCGCGGTGATGGCCCAGCGTTCAAGCTCGATCTTCTCGTCGAGGATGGGCTCGCGCTGGCGCATGGCGGCAATGCTGGGCGCCGGATTGGCAAAGGTCTCGACGATGGCGCGGTTGGTCGCGCGCAGGAAGGCGGCCACCACCTTCGGGTTCTGCGCGACGAGGTTGCTGCCCGCAAGAATTGCGTTGCCGTACAGGTTGACGCCCGCATCCGAGTACTTCAACACCGAGAGCTCTTCGGGCTTCATGCGTGCGAACAGCGAGATGGCCGAGTCGTGGAAGTAGGTGGCGGCATCGACGTCGCCGCGCACCATCACGTTGTCGCGCGCGCTGAAGTCGGTGGTCTGCCACTGGAAGGCGTCGCCGCGCATGCCCTGCTTGCGCGCCACCATGGGCCAGGCGCGGCGGGTCGATTCGACGGCAGCGGCAGCCACCTTCTTGCCCGCGAGGCTCTTGAAGTCGCTGGTCACGCCGCGGTCCTTGCGGCCGATGATCACGAACGGTGCGCGGTTGTAGTACTGGTACACGGCCTGCACCATCGGCGTGCCGGCGTTCTGCGCATTGAACTCGACCAGCGAGCTGATGTCGCCCAGGCCCAGCTGGTACACGCCGCTGGCGATGCGCGTGATGGAAGCGACCGAGCCGGCACCGGTGTCGATGGTCACGTCGAGGCCTTCGTCCTTGTAGTAGCCCTTGGCCTGTGCCAGGAAGAAGGGCGCGGTCTGTCCGTTGATGCGGAAATCGAGCGTGAATTTGAGCGGCGTGAGCTTGGCGCCGTTGTTCTGTGCAAAGACGGAAGGAGCGGCAAGAGCAGTTGCCGCAGCGACTGCGGAGGTGGCTGCGAGAAAGGATCGGCGTTGCATCGTGAGGCCTCGGAATCGTGGGTCTTGAAAACCCCCTGCCTTTTCTTTCAAAGAAGAAAAGAAGCAGCAGAAGGCGCTTCAAGAGCAATTTCCGGGCGGCGCACTTGGGTGGTGCGTGCGCTGCTGAACGCTTCTACTCTTGCGAGCAGCCATGCATGACGCATGCCAAGGCGTTTCGCTCGGGCTTTGCCAGAAAGTGCGTGCATCGGGCGCGGGCCCGCGCCACAATCCGGGCGCGCAATTTGCAAGGCATCTGGCGCAGAGTAGAAGCGTTCAGCCCATCGTGGTCGGAAATTGCTCTTTCACGTTCGTCCCCACACGCACACAGAAGGAGTCCGCGCATGCTCGTCACCCAACAACCCGTCTTCCGCAAGTTCTGGCATGCCGTCATGCCGCTCACCGAACTGGCCCACGGCCCCAAGCCATTCACGCTGCTGGGCGAAGACATCGTTCTGTTCATCGACGCCAGCGGCCAGCCGGCCGCGCTGCGCGACCGCTGCTGCCACCGAACGGCCAGGCTGTCGAAGGGCTGGTGCGTGGACGGCGAAGGCAAGGCCTGCGGGCAGGGCGCCATCCAGTGCGGCTACCACGGCTGGACCTACGACCGCAGCGGGCAGGTGGTGCGCATTCCGCAGTACGAGCCCGACCGCAAGATATCGCCGGAGTACCGCACGACGGCCTACCGCTGCACCGCGCGCTATGGCTATGCGTGGGTGGCGCTGGAAGAGCCCATTGCCGACATTCCGCTCATTCCCGAATTCGAAGATGCAAGCTACCGCACGATCTTCCAGTTTCATGAAGAGTGGCAGACCAGCCCGATGCGCGCGCTCGAAAATTCGTTCGACAACTCGCATTTCAGCTTTGTGCACCGCGCAACGTTCGGGGTGGCCGCGAGCCCGAAGCCGAGCAAGTACGAGCTGGTGGAAAACGAATCGGGCTTCTACGCCGAGACGGTGATCGAAGCGAACAACCCCGAAAAATTCCACGCGATCAGCGGCGTGACGGACCCGATCACGACGCGCCACATGCGCAACGCGTATTTCCTGCCGTTCTCGCGCCGGCTGGACATCGAGTACCCCTCGGGGATTCGCCACATCATCATCAACTGCTTCACGCCGATCGACGATGGCCGCATGCAGTTGTGCCAATGGCTGTTCCGCAACGACACGGAGGCGGATTGCGCGGCGCAGATGCTGATCGATTTCGACGAGGAGATCACGCGGGAGGACAAGGACATCCTAGAGTCGACGGACCCTGATGCGCTGGTGGATACGCGGCGGCGAGGGGTCGAATACTCGATGGAGTCCGATCGGCCGGGGATGCTGATTCGCAAGCACCTGATGCAGTTGCTGGCGAAGCATGGCGAGGCGGAGGTTTACCGGGGCATGTCTTCCGGTACGACTGTTGTTCCTATTGCCAGGGTTGCTTGAGGGCTGGCTGCTGTTCGGGTTCGGGTGCGGGAGCGGGGTCATTC
>NZ_QAJK01000121.1:0-24424 GCF_003852515.1 Variovorax sp. KBW07
GCGCAGAGCACACCGCCAGCGTGAGCGAGTTCAGAGCACTGGTTGATCAGCGAAGCACTCAGAGCGTGTCCATGTGAGAATGGCATCGGGTGCTCCCCGCAGCGAAATAAAGGAGGAGCGAAGCGGGGGACATTCGCGGAGGGGAGCACCCGGTGTCAGTCGCACGCGCCCCGAATGACCCCGCATCCAGAGAAGCACACGCCCCAACAGAAACCTGCACGATCCCGAAGAGTTCAGGAACAGCGCGCGAAAAACGCGCCCCGAGCCAATCAGCGGTAGCGACGCACCACCGACTCGGCCACGCACGCCGGCTTGGTCACGCCTTCGAGTTCGATCGTGGTCTCCCAGGTCATCTGGAAACCATCGTCCGCAATCGCCTCTGACGTCAGCAGCTTCATGCGCGCACGCAGACGCTTGCCCACCGGCACCGGCGACATGAAGCGCACCCGGTTCATTCCGTAGTTCACGCCCATGCGCGACTCCGTCACCGCGATCGCCGTCTCGAAAAAGCGCGGCAACAACGACAGCGTCAGGAAACCGTGCGCAATCGGTGCGCCGAACGGACCTGCCTTGGCCCGCTCCACGTCCACGTGAATCCACTGGTGGTCGCCCGTCGCTTCGGCGAACTGGTTCACCTGCTCCTGCGTGATGGTGATCCAGTCGCTCACGGCGACCTCCTGGCCGACGCAGGCGGCAAGATCCTGAAGGGTCTGGAATGTCTTTTTTGTCATGCGGGGCATTCTGAAGCCAACGGCGTTCGGCCTGCTGTCGGGCTTGCGACAACCGGGCTCAGGGCAAACAGGGGATTGCGGGCGCCGCCGGGCTGCCCCAAGGCGACCGAGCCTCCCCCATGGGGGGTGGAGAATTACACGCAGCGAAGCGGAGTGAAAAGCCGGGGGGCCTCAGTTTTCGAGCCAGTCGCAGATCGGCTGCCACTGCTCCAGGTCGCGCTGCACCCGCCCCGGCGCGATGTCGAACAGCGTGAGCCCGCGCGCCGCCAGCTGCACGTAGTTCTGCGTGTCGCGCAGCTCGCCCAGCACCGGCACGCCCAGGCCTTCGATGAACTCGTGCAGCCGGTCGGCCGCCAGCGTGCGGGCGTTCACCCGCATGCCCACCAGGCCGATCTTCGTCTTCTCGGCGCGGCGCTGCTCCATCAGCCGGTCCAGGAAATCGCGCGTCGCGTAAATGTCGAAGATGCTCGGCTGCAACGGCACGATCACCCGGTCGGCCAGCCCCAGCACTTCCTTGAATCGCCAGCCGTGCAGGCCGGCCGGCGTGTCGAGCACCGCGTGCGTGGTGCCGCGCGGCGGGCGCACCACCGTGCTTTCACCCGTGGCCTCCCAGGTCAAAATGGGCCTTGCCTGCGGTGGGCGCAGGCCCAGCCAGAGCCGCGAAGACTGCTGGCGGTCCACGTCGCCCAGCATCACGGCATGGCCGCGGCTCGCGAAATAGCCCGCGATGTTCGTCGCGATCGTCGACTTGCCAACGCCACCCTTGGGGTTGGCGACCAGAACCACGGGCATGAAGATCTCCTCCAGAGTTGGAACAGGTCCGCATCGTAGTGCCTGCTCGCGAAACACCGCGGAACCGGCTTCGCCGGGCCGCCGGTGTTGCCCCGGCAGGGGGTTGGAGAAGCGACCCGAAGTGCGGGGAGCCTGGGGGAGAGGCTTCTTTGTTATGTTCGCGGCATGACGACAACAACATCCATGGGAAACCCCGCCGACGAAACCGGCGGCATCTACGTGCTGGCGGCTCACCCGCACTGGCGTGACTCGCGCGTCAACCGGCGCATGCTGGCGGCCGCCCGCGGCGTGCCAGGGGTCGATGTCAACGACCTCTACGGCAGCTACCCCGACTTCGCCATCGACGTCGAGGCCGAGCAGGCCCGGCTGGCCCGCGCCAAACTGGTGGTGCTGCTGCATCCGATCCAGTGGTATTCGATGCCGCCGCTGCAAAAGCTGTGGCTCGACGACGTGCTCGGCTACGGCTGGGCCTACGGCCCCGGCGGCACCGCCCTGCAGGGCAAGGACTTCTGGCTGGTCGCCACCACCGGCAGCCCCGAGCCCAGCTACCACCCGCAGAGCTACCACCGCTACTTCTTCGACGCCTTCCTGCCTCCTTATGAGCAGACCGCCGCCCTGTGCGGCATGCGCTTCCTGCCGCCGCTGGTCTTCTACGGCGCGCGCAGCGCCCCCGAAGCCGAGGTGAAGGCGCATGTCGACGTGTTCGCCCAGCGGCTCGGCAGCTACCCCGCGTGGCCCGAACTCGACGAGCTCGACGTCTGCGTGGCCTGCCCGGTGCCGGAAACCGACCGCCCCAGCGACGCCGACGACATCGGCAAGGTGGTGGCCGGCGCCTTCCATTCCGCGATGAGCCGCAGCCTGGCCGCGGTGTCCACGGCCAACGGGGCCAATGGGGTCAACGGGGCGAACTCCAGGGAAGGCGCGGCCTGAGCATGGAACACGCACCCGCCTGGCTGACCAGCAGCCTGATCTACCTGAGCGCCGCCGTGCTGGTGGTGCCGCTGTCCAAGGCCCTGGGCCTTGGCTCGATCATCGGCTACCTCGTGGCCGGCATCGCCATCGGCCCCTGGGGCCTGGGCCTCGTTTCAAGCGTCGAAGACGTGCTGCATTTCGCCGAATTCGGCGTGGTGCTGATGCTGTTCCTCGTCGGCCTCGAGCTCGAACCCAAGCGCCTGTGGAACCTGCGCCGGCCCATCTTCGGCTGGGGCGCCGCGCAGGTACTGAGCTGCGCCGCAGTGCTCTTCGCGGTGGGCTGGGCCGTGGGCGCCGAGTGGCGCGTGGCGCTCGTGGCCTCGCTCGGGCTGGCGCTGTCTTCCACCGCCATCGCGCTGCAGGTGTTCGGCGAACGCAACCTGCTCAAGACGCCCAGCGGGCAGGCCGGCTTCTCGATCCTGCTGTTCCAGGACGTGGCGGCCATTCCCATCCTTGCGCTGCTGCCGCTGCTGGCCGGTGCCACCGCCGCCGAGCAATCGATCAGCGGGCTCGACCGCGCGCTCGAGGCGCTGAAGATCATCGGCGTCATCGCCGGCATCATCCTCGGCGGCCGGTTGCTGCTGCGCCCGCTGCTGCGCTGGATTGCGCGCAGCAACACGCCCGAGATCTTCACCGCCGCGGCCTTGCTGCTGGTGGTGGCCATCGCGGCGCTGATGCAACTGGTCGGCCTGTCGATGGCGCTCGGCGCCTTCCTCGCCGGCGTGCTGCTGGCCGAAAGCGAATACCGGCGCGAGCTCGAAACCGACATCGAGCCCTTCAAGGGCCTGCTGCTCGGCCTGTTCTTCATTGCCGTGGGCATGTCGATCAACTTCGGCGTGCTGCTCGCGAGCCCCGGGCTGATGGCGATGCTGGTGGTCGGCTTCATGGTCATCAAGCTGGTCGTGATCTACGCGCTGGCCAAGGCCATGGGCCTGGCCTACCAGGAGCGGCCGGTGTTCACGCTGCTGCTGGCGCAGGGCGGCGAGTTCGCCTTCGTGGTGTTCCAGGCGGCCGGGCCCGACGTGCTGCCGCCCCACATCACCTCGCTGCTGATCGGCGCGGTGGCGCTGTCGATGCTGCTGTCGCCGCTGCTGCTGGTGCTGCTCGACAAGTTCGTGCTGCCGCGCTACAGCCGCAACCAGGGTCCGCAGCTCGAAGAGATTTCCGAGCAGCAGGACGCCAAGGTGCTGATCTGCGGCTTCGGCCGCTATGGCCAGATCGTCGGCCGCATGCTGATGTCCCAGGGCCTGCGCGTGACGGTGCTCGACCACGATGCCGACACCGTCGAAGGCCTGCGCCAGTTCGGCTTTCGCGTGTTCTATGGCGACGCCACGCGGCTCGACCTGCTGCGCACCGCGGGCGCCGGCTCGGCCAAGGCCATCGTCGTGGCGGTGGATGACATCGAGCAGTCGCTCGAAATCGTCGATCTGGTGAAGGAAAACTTTCCGCAGGCCCGCATCATCGCGCGCGCCCGCAACGTGACGCACCTGTTCCAGCTGCGCGACCGCGGCGTGACGGATGTCGAGCGCGAGGTGTTCGAGTCGTCATTGCGCAGCGCCCGCTCCACGCTCGAGGCACTGGGCTGGCCGGCGCACGAGGCGCGCGAGTCGACCATGCGGTTCCGCCAGCGGAACATCAAGCTCAGCGACGAAATCTATCCGCACTACAAGGACCGCGCCAAGCTCATCGCTGCCAACAAGGAAGGCCGCCAGCAGTTCGAGGAACAGATGGCGCGCGAGCGCGAAGAGCGGCAGCGCCGCTCGGGGCGCGACTGGGACCGGCTGGAGGAGGAAGAGGAAGAAGAAGCCCGGGCAAGGCAAGCACCCTGAAGTGCCTGCGCCGCCTGAATGGCGTCGCGAGCTGGAGTTCGGGGACAAGCCCCCTAGATCATCGGTTTGCCGGTGCCTGCCACCATCCCTGCACGCGGCAGGCGGATCCGAATCTCCGTGCCGCCGCCGGCGCGTGCCGCGGCAATCGCGTGCCCGCCGTGCGCCTTGCAGATTGCATGGACGACCGACAGGCCAAGACCTGTTCCACCTGCGTGCCGCGAACGGGATTTCTCGCCGCGCCAGAAGCGCTCGAAGAAACGCGAGAGGTCTTTGTCATCGGGCGAGATGCTCGCGCCTCGGTCCCTCACGATCAATTCGACGCTCAGGTCTCCCGCCTCGAAGTCGATCTCCACGATGCCTCCGTCGCTTGCATGGCGCACCGCGTTGTCAATGAGCGCCGACAGGACTTGGCCGAGCCGGCTCCTGTCCCCGCGCAGCGTCTGCACTGCATCGGCATGATTGACGGCCCGCAAGCCGCACTTGCACAGGGCGGGGCCGGCCCACGAGATCCGTTCGTCGACGAACTCGCGCACGGCGAACTCGGTGATCTCCAGTTGAAGCCTGTCGCCCTGAACGAGCGACAGGACCTGCAGGTCACCGATGATGTGCTGGATCTGCACGAGCTGGTCCAGCACCGTGGCGATCTGCGCCTCTTCCAATGGAAATACCTGATCGATGATGCCCTGCAACCGTCCCATCGCCGCGGTCAGGGGTGTCCGGAGCTCATGCGCGATGGCGGCGCTTGAATCGTGAAGCTCCCTGTCATACGACTCCAACTGCTGGGCCATCTTGTTGAAATGGGTGGCAAGACGTTGAAGCTCGGCGGGAGCGGTCTTTGGAACGGGTGCACGCGTCGAAAACTGCCCGACCGAAACCGACTCGGCGGCCACGACCACATGTGAGAGCGGCCGCGCGATGCGACGCGCCAGGATAAGAGCAAACACCACCACGAACGGGATGATGGCCAGACTCAACAGCGCCTGCACGAGCAGGTCCTCGGTATCGGTGGGGGAGACGAAGAGATCGGAATACTGCGTGTAGATCTCGTGGAGTCGCTTCGTATTCTCTTTCGGCGCATCTTCGAGCCGTCCCAACTCCGCCGCTATTTCCGGGGGCAACTGGGAGTTGATTCTGTCCGACCAGATTTCGTAGCGAATCCACATCCCGACCTGCACGGCGGCCGTCGCGGCAACGGCCAGGGCAACCATGCGCCAGGTAAGCCACGCCCACAGCGATCGTCGCGACGGCATGGCTAGGCGCTGCTCAGGCGATAGCCGACACCTCGGACCGCCAGGGGAATGCCGGTGACACCGCGCTCCTCCAGCTTGCGGCGCAGGTTATGCACATGCGTGTCGACAACACGCTCGAGCGCGTCGCTCTCGGGCAGGGATGCCTGCAGCAGTTCGAACCGGCTGAAGGCCTTGCGTGGGTGTTGCATCATGACCGACAGGAGCTTGAACTCGGTGATTGTCAGATCGAGCGGGGCTGCGTCGCCCGCGGCTTGCACGGTCACGGCGTCGAGATCGAGTTCGAGCGCGCCCCAGGACAGCCGAGCCGGCGGCGCGAGGGGAGGCGTCCGGGTACGTCGCAGCACAACCCGCACGCGCGCAACGACTTCTTTCGGATTGAAGGGCTTGACCACGTAGTCGTCGGCGCCGTATCGAAGCGCGCCGAGCTTTTCGGCTTCCTCATTGACAGCCGAGACCATGATGACCGGGACATCGCCGGCGCGCCGGATGGCGGCAAGCACGTCGCTGCCGCTCAGCCGCGGCAGCATGTAGTCCAGCAGCACCAAGGCCGGTTGCCACTGCCTGAACACACGCAACGCCTCTTCTCCATCGAGGCAGTGCGCCGTCTGGTAACCCTCGTGCCGCAGGTAGGCGGAAAGCACATCGGCGATCTGGGGATCGTCTTCGACAATCAGGATGCGTTCGTCGGTCATAGAACTGTCAATGTGCGGGACCGACACATCGACGCCTCGGCGATCGCGCCGCCGGAACATCGCCAAAGCCCCGCGTGTGCCACTGCCCTCGCGCGGCGCGCAAGCCATATCCGTCGCACTCGCGGAATCTTAACGCGCCAGGATTTTCCGCGCGCAAGGCAAGACACACGGCAGCACACGCGGCTTGACCCAATCTTGATGGAAGTTGCAGAGCTTCTGAACATGAGCGCGCGAGCATCAGGTTTCAGACCATCTTCCCCAGGCGTCCAACCGGACCCGGGCATCTTCGAATGTTGTTCTCGCCAGCAGATACCGCGTCAGATCCCGCAGCCATCCAGCCCTTCCCTGTTGCGCCTCGCTCCCTGTCGCGCATCGAGCGCTTCTTCCTGCCGCTTTTGTTTGATGTTGCGCGGCGGCGCTGCGCGTCTCACGCCATCCTTTTGTTCACAACCCTCGGGGTCCTTGCCGTATGGCTTTTCTATTGGTTCGGCCCCTGAATCACCCGCACCGGGACTTCATGCACGCAGGATCAACCCACAAACAAGTCACAACCATGCAGAAGCAACACCTTCTTCGCCGTCCATTCCCAGGCATGCGCCGCCTCGCAACCGTCCTCTCGATGGTGATCCTCACCGCCTGCGGTGGCGGTGGCGGTGGCGGTGGCGGCGGTTCGGATTCGGGCGCACTCCCGCCACCACGTCCCATTTCCGCGCCTTCCATGAATGACGCACCACAGACCGCCGTCACATTCACCGCGACCGACGACGATCTCCCCAATCCCGAGCGCGGCTTCTACCGCTGGAGCTGGAGCGACCTGGACACGGTCACCCGCGACGACGCGGACGATGCCTACAAGAACGGGTACCGCCTGCTGTACTCCAAGCTGAACCTGTCGGCCTACCGCAATGCAGAGCTGCCCCCGACACTGCTTGCCCAAGTGGAGACCGCCCTTGGCAACTCACGCGCCGCCGGGATGAAACTGGTCGTGCGCGTCGTCTACAACTATCCGAAAACGGAGGTCGACTACCGCAACGCACAGGACGCGCCGCTGTCCCGCGTGCTTGCCCACATCGAGCAGCTCAAACCGGTACTGCAGCGCAACGCCGACGTCATCGCATTCATGCAGGCCGGCTTCATCGGCGCCTGGGGCGAGTGGCATACCTCGTCCAACAACCTGACCGAAGAGGCCCCTCGCAACAAGATCCGCGATGCCTTGCTCGCCGCGCTGCCGACGAGCCGCTTCATCCAGCTGCGCTATCCCTCGTACGTCATGGAAGGCACACCGCAGTTGCCGACATGGAGTGCCGCGCATACAGGCACGCAGCGCATCGGCGTGCACAACGACTGCTTCCTCGCGAGCAAGACCGATGTCGGCACCTACGACGACGACGCCACGATCGCGGGGAATCAACGCAAGTACGTTGAGCTTCTGGGAAGCTTCGCGCCCTTCGGCGGCGAGACTTGCGACCCGGTTGACGAGGTGAACGCCGAGCTTCGCACCCAATGCGCCGACATTCTTGGCGAAGGCGCAAGATACAAACTGACCTACCTCAACGACAAGTACTTTCGCACCAAGTTCCATGACAAGTGGGAGCAAAACGGCTGCATGGCCGAGGTGCGCCGCAGGATGGGCTACCGACTGGTGCTGTCGAAGGCCTCCCACGCCAGCGCTGTCGTGCGTGGCCAGACGCTGAGCGTCCAGCTTTCACTGCGCAACGGGGGCTGGGCGCGCATCTTCAATCCGCGCGGAGTGCAGTTGGTGCTCAAGCACGCCGTGACCAGCGACGTCCGCCGCCTGGACGCGACCGGCGCCGATCCACGCACGTGGATGCCCGGCACCAACGATCAAGCCGCGACACTCACCACCACGCTGCCGGCCGATCTTCCCACCGGCAGCTATCAACTGTGGCTCGCGCTGCCCGATGCCGACGCGCGTCTGGCCGCCGATGCCCGCTTCGCAATCCGCTGGGCCAATGCGGACAACACGGCAGCCGGCCAGCGTTGGGATGCACAACTGGGCGCTTTTGCCCTTGGCTCCATCGTCGAGGTGAAGTGACGCGTGAGTCCTAGACCGCGATGGTCAGGTACACACCTTCGCGGCCCACCACCGGCGCGCGCGTCGGCATGAAGATCGTGCAGCCGTCGCAGGGCGAACGGATTTCGCGGCCCGCGTCGGTGGCAATCAGCTCGCCCTTTCCGAAGACCTCGAAGCCGATCACGGGCCGCGCGAACGCGAAAGAGTCGGACTGCACCATGTGCACTTCGAGCAGCCGGAACCGGCGCGCGGGCTGCGCGGGCGCCGCTGCCTCCGGCAGCGAATCGACGAGCCCCAGGTGCGCCAGGAAACGCAGCGAAACGTCGGTCGCCAGGTCCGCGGCCGACTGGCTGAAATGCTGGCCGCACTCGACCACCACCGCGCCGCCATCGATGCCCGCCTGGCCATGGCGGCCGTAGCCCGTCACGCCCGTGCCGGGTGCCGCGCCCACGGGCATCACGAGGTGCACCAGCGGATGGCCCACCGCCAGCGCCAGCCCCGCATTGCGCTCGAACTCCGGGTAGACCCAGAAGGGCTGCACCGGCGCACGCGTGGAATGAATGTCCAGCATGTAGTCGGCCGCGTCGAGCACCGGCCGCAGCTCGCGCGCGCGGCGCAGCTCGGGGCTCTGCTGCGTGCCATCGAGCATGTCCGCCGACCAGATGCGGTTGAGGTTGTGCACCAGCTGCCGGTTCTCGTAGGGCCGTTCGATGTCGAAGGCGTTGTAGGCCTCCACATGCGCAAAGCTCACGGTGAGCGTGCCGATCTTCGGCCGCACGCCCGCATCGAGCAGGTGCGTGGCCGCCACCATGCCGCAGATTTCGTTGCCATGCGTCAGCGCATTCACCAGCACGTGCGGCCCCGGCCGGCCCGATGCAAAGCGGTGCACGTAGTCGATGCCGGTGTTGCCCTGCCGGTAGGCCGAGATGTCGCGCGGCAGCACCTCGAGCGGCGAGGTCTCCGCGGCAAATGTCGATGCGGGTTGCGTCATGCGCTCGGCCACCCGTTCACTCGCCGCGGATGCCCGCGCGCTTGACCATCTCGCCGTACAGCGCGAGTCGCTCCGACATCATCGCGGTGAACTGCGCGGGCGATTGCACCTCGGGCGACAGCGAGCCGCGCGCCAGCAGCGCCTCGGCCATGGCCGGCTGCTCCGCCACCGAGCGCACGGCCTTGTGCAGCGCGGCAATCACCTCGGGCGGCGTCTTCGCGGGCGCGGCCAGGCCGATCCACGAGGTGGTGTTCAGCACCGGATAGCCCAGCTCCGCGAAGGTCGGCACATCGGGCAGCGCCGCCACGCGCGCCGGCGCGGCCACCGCCAGTGCGCGCAGCTTGCCGGCCTGCACGTGCGGCAGGAAAGGCGCGAGGTTGTCCAGGCCGAACTGCACTTCGTTGGCAATCAGCGCCGTCACCAGCGGACCACCGCCGCGGTACGGCACGTGCGTGGCATTCAGCTGCAGCTGCGACTTCATCAGCTCCACATTGAGCTGGCCCATGCTGCCCGGCCCCGCGCTGCAGAAGTTCAGTTCGCCGGGGCGCGCCTTCACCAGCGCGACGAATTCCTTGAAGGTCTTCGCGGGCACTGCCGGGTTCACCAGCAGCACGTTGATGGAACGGGCCAGCTGGCTGATGGAAATGAAATCCTTGATGGGGTCGTAGCCCGGGTTGGCCTGCGTGAGCGGGTTGGCCAGGTGCGAACTCTGCGACGACACCACCAGCGTGTAGCCATCGGGCTTGGCGCGCGCCACCTGCGCGCTGGCGATGGAGCCGCCGGCGCCGGCGCGGTTGTCGATCACCACCGCCGTGCCCAGCGCCTTCGACAGCGGCTCGGCATAGAGCCGCGCGATCAGGTCGACCGAGCCGCCGGCCGGGAACGGCACCACCAGCGTGATCGGCCGGGACGGAAAGGCCTGGGCATGCGCTGCCATGGGCAGCAACAGCGCCGTCAATCCGGCGCCGAGAATCTCGCGCCGTCCGAGAACGGAAGCTGCGGTGGTGGGGCTCATGGGAGAAGTCCTTGTGTCCTGGTGCGTGGGGAGGGCTGGCGAATCCGGGCTCGGATTCGTGCGCGCATTTTTGCAAGCGCGTCATATTTTTGCAATACTCGTTGCAAAAATGAGGTTTCCCCGATTCCGCATGCAGAATGCCCCGCGACCATGAATCTGAACCAACGCATCTCGGGTTACGGCAAGAAGCTCACCAAGACCGAGCGGCTCCTCGTCGAGGAACTGCAGGCGCACCACCCGCAGGGCCTGCTCGAATCCGCAACGAGCCTTGCAAAGAAGGTCGGCACCAGCGCATCGACCGTGGTGCGGCTGCTGGCCAAGCTGGGCTACGAGAGCTATGCCGAGGCGCAGATGGAAGCCCGCTCCGAGGTCACCGCCCTGCTGGCCTCGCCCGCCACGCGCGCCAACGCCGTGATCAACGACGACGCGTCCATTCGCTCGTGCCTGGACAACGCGCTGCTGCACGACCAGCACAACCTGGCCGCCACCTTCGCGTCGCTCGACGTGGCCGCGTTCGAAGCCACCGTGCGGCTGCTCACGCAGCGCAAGGTGCGCGTGCACGTGCTCGGGCAGCGGCACGGCGCCTCGTTGGCCAGCCACCTGGCACTGCACCTGAACATGTGCCTGCCCGACGTGCGCCTCATGACCTCGACGAGCCCGCTGCTGCTGGAAGACCAGCTGCTGTGGATCGACGAGCACGACCTGCTGCTCACGCCCACCTTCAGGCGCCACTCGCTGGCGATTGCGCGCGCCGCGAAGTACTTTCGCCAGAAAGGCGCGAAGGTCGTGGTGCTCACCGATGGCCCGACGGCGCCCGCCGCCGCATCGGCCGATCACCTGCTGCTGGTGCGCACCTCCAGCGCGTCGCCCTTCGATTCGTACACGGCCGCGCTGTCGGTCTGCAATGCGCTCATCACGGCCGTGGCGCAGCGGCGCAAGAAAGAAATGGGCGCGGCGCTGGAGCGCGGCGACGCGCTCTGGGAGCAGCACTGGAACGACGCGGCCGATCCGGCGCGCCGGACGCCTTCAGGCCGCTGAAGCCGCGGGCTTGTCGAGCCCCAGCAGCCGCACCGCGTTGCCCTTGAGGATGCCGGGCATCACCTCGGGCTTGAAGCCCGCCGCCTCGAAGTCGCGCATCCAGCGGTCGGGTGTGATCAGCGGGTAGTCGCTGCCGAACAGCACGCGGTCTTTCAGCAGCGTGTTGGCGTACTGCACCAGCTGCTTCGGAAAGTACTTGGGGCTCCAGCCCGACAGGTCGATCCACACGTTGGGCTTGTGCGTGGCCACGCTCAATGCCTCGTCCTGCCAGGGAAAGCTGGGGTGCGCCATCACGATCTGCATGTCGGAAAAGTCGATGGCCACGTCGTCCAGGTGCATCGGGTTGCTGTACTCCAGCCGCAGGCCGCCGCCGCAGCGCATGCCCGAGCCGATGCCGCTGTGCCCGGTGTGAAAGATGGCCGGCAGCTTGTATTCGGCAATCACCTCGTAGATGGGCCAGGCCATGCGGTCGTAGGGGTGGAAGCCCTGCACCGTCGGGTGAAACTTGAAGCCCTTCACACCATGCTCTTCGATGAGGCGGCGTGCCTCGCGCGCGCCCATCTTTCCCTTGTGCGGATCGATGCTGGCGAAGGCAATCATGATGTCGCTGTTGTTCTGCGCGGCCTCGGCGATCTCTTCGTTCGGGATGCGCCGGCGGCCCATGTTCGATTCGGCATCGACCATGAACATCACCAGGCCGATCTTTCTTTCGCGGTAGTACGCCACGCTCTCGGCAATGGTCGGGCGGCCGCTCGATCCGAAGTACTTGTCGGCGGCGCGGTCGTACTCCTCGCCGTAGTTGTCGAACGGGTTCCAGCAGCTCACTTCGGCGTGGGTGTGGATGTCGATCGCAATCAGGTTCTCGGTGTCCATGTCTTTGTCTCCGGTACGGGTAAGTCCCTAGGATTCAGGAGGCTCAAGCGCCTTGAATTGATTATTTCTCATAACCATAATCCAACGCAACCCCGAACATCACCATGACCCATCCAGACCTCCAACTCGACATCCGCGACGAAGTCGCCATCGTCCGCCTGACGCGCGGTGCCAAGCGCAACGCCCTGTCGGACGGCCTGATCCTCGCACTGCGCGACACCTTCGAGCAACTGCCCTCCAGCGTGCGCGCCGCCGTGCTCGACGGTGAAGGCCCGCACTTCTGCGCCGGCCTCGACCTGAGCGAGCTGAAGGAGCGCGACGCCGGCCAGGGCATGCAGCACTCTCGCCTGTGGCACGCCGCGCTCGACCTGGTCCAGCAGGGCCCGGTGCCGGTGGTCGCGGCGCTGCACGGCGCGGTGGTCGGCGGCGGACTCGAGCTGGCCAGCGCCTGCCACATCCGCGTGGCCGACCGCAGCACCTTCTACGCCCTGCCCGAAGGCTCGCGCGGCATCTTCGTGGGCGGCGGCGGCTCGGTGCGCATTCCCAAGCTGATCGGCGTGGCCCGCATGACCGACATGATGATGACCGGCCGCGTCTACAACGCCGAAGACGGCGAGCGCGCCAACTTCGCGCAGTACCTGGTCGACGAAGGCCAGGCTTTCGACAAGGCCTTCGAACTCGCGAAGCGCATCGCCACCAACGCGCCCCTTACCAACTACGCGCTGATGCATGCGCTGCCGCGCATCGCCGAGCAGTCGGCCGACCACGGCTTCTTTACCGAGGCATTGATCTCCGGCATCGTGCAGAGCGCGCCCGAAGCCAAGGCGCGCGTGCGCGACTTCCTCGAAGGCCGCGCCGCGAAGGTGAGCAAAGGATGACCGCCGTTCGATACCGCCCGCTGGCCTTCGGCGTGACCCGCGCGGTGTTGCGCGACGGTGCGCCGGGCACGCAGTACCTGCAGGCCGAGACCACGCTCGAGGCCTATCGCGAGCGCATGACCGACCGGCTCGCGCACTGGGCCGAACAGGCACCGGACCGCACCTTCATCGCCCGCCGCGAACGGCTGGCCGACGGCAGCACCGGCGACTGGCTGCGCGTGAGCTACGCGCAGGCACTGCAAGCGGCGCGCGGTATCGGACAGGCACTGCTCGACCGCGGCCTGAACGCGGAGCGCCCGGTCGCGATCCTCAGCGAGAACGGCATCGAGCACGCGCTGCTCGCGCTCGGCTGCCTCTATGCGGGCGTGCCCTACTGCCCGGTGTCGCCGCCCTACTCGCTGGTGAGCCAGGACTTCGAGAAGCTGCGCCATGTGTTCGACACGCTGACACCCGGGCTGGTGTTCGCCACCGATGCCCCGCGCTTCGCAAGGGCCATCGCGGCAACCGTGCCGGCCGGCACCGAGGTCGTGCTGTCCGAAGGCACGCTCGAAGGCCGCGCCACCACCCCGTTCAGCGCGCTTGCCGCCACGCCGGCCACGCCCGCCATCGACGCGGCCATGCGCGCCACCGGCCCCGACACCATCACCAAGTTCCTCTTCACCTCGGGCTCGACCAAGATGCCCAAGGCGGTGATCAACACGCACCGCATGTGGTGCGCCAACCAGCAGCAGCTGCGCCAGTCGATTCCCGCGCTGGGCGACGAGCCACCGGTGCTGGTCGACTGGCTCCCCTGGAACCACACCTTCGGCGGCAACCACAACGTGGGCATCGTGCTGGACAACGGCGGCACGCTGTATGTCGACGACGGCAAGCCCACGCCCGCCGGCATGGCCGAGACGCTGCGCAACCTGCGCGAGATCGCGCCCACCATCTACTTCAACGTGCCGACCGGCTTCGAGGCCATTGCCAATGCGATGGAAACCGACGCGGTGCTGCGCCGCAACCTGCTGTCGCGCGTGAAGATGTTCTTCTACTCGGGTGCCGCGCTGTCGCAGCCCGTGTGGGACAGCCTGCACAAGACGCAGGAAGCCGAAGTCGGCGAGCGCATCGTCATGGGCACCGGCCTCGGCATGACCGAGTCGGGCCCCTTCGCGCTCTACGTGACCGGGCCCGAAGTGAGATCGGGCGACGTGGGCCTGCCCGCGCCCGGCATCGAGCTGAAGCTGATCGAGGTCGACGGCAAGACCGAGGTGCGCTACCGCGGCCCCAACATCACGCCCGGCTACTGGCGCGCGCCCGAAGCCACTGCCGAGGCCTTCGACGAAGAAGGCTTCTTCTCGACCGGCGACGCCGTGAAGTGGATAGCCGACGACAACATCCACCGCGGCCTGCGCTTCGACGGCCGCATTGCCGAAGACTTCAAGCTCGCCACCGGCACCTTCGTGAGCGTGGGTCCGCTGCGCGCGAAGATCATCGCGGCCGGCGCGCCCTATGTGCAGGACGCGGTGCTGACCGGCATCAACCTGAAGGAAGTCGGCGCGCTGATCTTTCCGACGCAGAAGGTGCGGCAGCTTGCCGGCCTGGATGCGGAAGCCACCATGCAGCAAGTGCTCGAAAGCGAACCGGTGCAGGCGCACTTCCAGCAGGTGGCCAACGAACTGGCCGCCATGGGCACCGGCAGCGCCAACCGCATCGCGCGGCTGCACCTGATGGCCGAGCCGCCTTCCATCGACAAGGGCGAGGTGACCGACAAGGGCTCCATCAACCAGCGCGCCGTGCTCAAGCACCGCGCCGCGCTGGCCGATGCGATGCATGCCGGCACCCTGCCCTTCACCCTCGTGCCGCGATAGGCCACACCAGACATTCCAGGAGACAAGCACCATGAAAATCGAAGGACAAGCCGCACTCGTCACGGGCGGCGCATCGGGGCTGGGCGAAGCCACCGCACGCGAGCTCGCACGCCTGGGCGCCAAGGTCGCCGTGCTCGACCGCAATGCCGCGCTTGCTGAAAAAGTGGCGACAGAAATCGGCGGCATTGCCTGCGTCTGCGACATCACCGACACCGACAGCGTGAACGCCGCGCTCGACAAGGCAGAGGCCGCGCACGGCCCCGCGCGCATCCTGATGAACGTGGCCGGCATCGGCAGCGCCAAGCGCATCGTCGGCAAGGATGGCAACCCGGCGCCGCTCGAAGATTTCGTGCGCGTGGTCAACATCAACCTGATCGGCGGCTACAACATGGCGCGCCTCTTTGCGGCACGCTGCGCGAAGCTGGAAGCACTCGACAACGGCGAGAAGGGCGTGATGCTCTTCACCGCGTCGGTCGCGGCCTTCGACGGCCAGGTCGGCCAGCAGGCCTACAGCGCATCGAAGGGCGGCCTCGTCGGCATGACGCTGCCGATGGCGCGCGACCTGGCGCAACACGCCATCCGCGTGTGCACCGTGGCGCCGGGCCTATTCGCCACGCCGCTGCTGCTGGAGCTGCCCGAGGCCGTGCAGCACTCGCTGGCCGCGTCCATTCCCTTCCCGCCGCGCCTGGGCAAGCCTTCGGAATTTGCCGAGCTGGCCTGCCACATCGTCACCAACGGCCATCTCAACGGCGAAGTGATTCGCCTAGACGGCGCCCTGCGAATGGCGCCGCGCTGATTCCAGCCCCCAGCAGCAAACCAGGAGACAAGACCATGACCAACCGACGTCAGTTCGTGACGGCGCTCGGCGGCACCGCCGCGCTCGCCGCCCTGCATCCCCTTGCCGCGCTCGCACAGGCGGTGCAGCAGCAGGTGAAGATCTACTACGGCTTCCCGGCCGGCAGCGCGGGCGACAGCGTGGCGCGCCGCGTGGCCGACAAGTTGGGCAACACGCCCTTCACGCAGACCAACCCGGTGGTCGAGAACAAGCCCGGCGCGGGCGGCCGCATCGCGCTCGACACGCTCAAGACCTCGCCCGCCGACGGCTCGGTGCTGTGCTTGGCGCAAGCGTCGGCGCTGTCGATCTACCCGCACATCTACACCAAGCTGGCCTACGCCATTCCGGACTTCGCGACCATCTCCATCGGCGCCGTGATGACGCACGGCCTGGCCGTCGGCCCGATGGTTCCGGGCAGCGTGAAGACGCTGAAGGACTACATCGCCTGGGCCAAGGCCAACCCCGGCCAGGCCAGCTACGGCTCGCCGGGCGCGGGCTCCACGCCGCACTTTCTGGGCGCGCTGCTCGGCCTGAGCACCGGCACCGACCTGCGCCACGTGCCCTACCGCGGCTCGCTGCCCGGCATCAACGACGTGGTGGGTGGACAGATCGCCTCGTGCCTGACGCCCGCCGGCGACTGCCTGCCCTTCGCCAAGGCCGGCAAGCTGCGCGTGCTCGCCACCTCGGGCGCGCAGCGTCCGGCCTACCTGCCCGACGTGCCCACCTTCACCGAGCAGGGCTTCCCGGAAATCGTGGCCGACGAATGGTTCGGTTTCTTCGCGCCGGCAAAGACGCCCGCGGCCGTCATCACGGCGGCCAGCACGGCGACCCAGGCCGCGCTCAAGGACAAGGCCGTGGCCGACGGCCTGCTGTCGGTGGGCCTGCTCGCGCACGGCTCTTCGCCTGAAGAGATGAAGAAGTCGCTGCAGGCCGAGTACGAGCGCTGGGGTCCGCTGGTCAAGAAGATCGGCTTCACCGCCGAGTCCTGAGACAGATGCACTACCAGCCCCGCCCCGAAGACGTCCGCTTCCTGTTGAACGCGGTGCTCGATGCGCCTTCGCGCCTGAATGCACTCGCGCCCTTTGCCGAGGTCGACCAAGCCCTGCAGTCGCAGGTGCTCGAAGAGGCCGCGCGCTTCGTCGGCGAGGTGGTGGCGCCGATCAACCGCGAGGGCGACGAGGTCGGCTGCCGCTTCGACGAAGGCGATGTCATCGCGCCACCGGGCTTTCGAGCGGCGTATCAAGGCTTTGTCGATGGCGGTTGGCCCGCGCTCTCCGCCGCCACCGAAGACGGCGGACAAGGCCTGCCCGCCGTGCTCGAAGCCGTGCTCTACGAATGGCTTGCCGCGGCCAACCACGGCTTCACGATGGCGCCGGCCCTGCTGCATGGCGCGTACGCCTGCCTCAAGCACCACGCCAGCGAGGAACTGAAGCAACGCTATCTGCAAAAGATCGCGACCGGCGAATGGCTGGCCACGATGTGCCTGACCGAAGCGCATGCGGGCAGCGACCTGGGGCAGGTGCGCACGCGCGCCGAGCAGCAGGTTGACGGCAGCCTGCGCGTAAGCGGCGGCAAGATCTTCATCTCGGGCGGCGAGCACGACCTGACGCCGAACATCGTGCACCTGGTGCTGTGCCGCTTGCCCGATGCGCCCGCGGGGCCGAAGGGCCTGTCGCTGGTGCTGGTGCCCAAGCTGCTGCCCGACGGCACGCGCAATGCAGTGCACTGCGAACGCATCGAGGAAAAGATGGGCCTGCACAGCAGCCCCACCTGCAGCATGCGCTTCGACGATGCCACGGGCTGGTTGGTCGGCGAGCCGGGCCACGGCCTGGCCGCGATGTTCGTGATGATGAATTCGGCGCGCCTGCATGTGGCGCTGCAGGGCATCGGCCTGCTCGATACCGCATGGCAGAAAGCCGACGCGTATGCGTCCGAGCGCCGCCAGATGCGCGCGCCCGGCCCCGTGCCCGCGAGCCGAGGCAACGAGCCCGCCGACCTGATTGCCGAGCACCCCGCCATCCGCCGCATTCTCGACACGCAGCGCGCCTGGATCGACGGCGCGCGCACCCTCGCCTACCGCAGCGCGCTGATGCTCGACGTGGCCGTGCACGACGCCGACCCCAAGGCCCGCGAGCGCGCGCAGCGCTGGTGCGCGATGGTCACGCCGGTGCTCAAGGCCGTGTGCACGCAGCAGGCCTTCCATGGCGCCAGCGAATGCCTGCAGGTGTTCGGCGGCCACGGCTACGTGCGCGAATGGGGCATCGAACAGGTGGTGCGCGATGCGCGCGTGACGATGATCTACGAGGGCACCAACGAGATCCAGGCCATCGACCTGCTGGTGCGCAAGGTGCTGCCCGACGGCGGCGCCGCCATGTCGGCCGTGCTGCTCGAACTGCGCGACACGCTCGATGCATCGCGCGAGGCCGACGCCGACGTGCAGCGCCGACTGGCCCAGCTGCGCTACATGGGCACCACCGTGGCCATGGCGGCGCATGCCAACCCCGTGCTGCCCTACGAAGTGGCCGACGACTACCTGCGCGTGGTGGCGCTGGCGATGATGGCGTGGGCCTGGGCCCGCATCGAGGCGGCCGACGAGGCTGTCGCCACGGACGGTCCGGGCCGCGCCATGCGGGCACGGGCGGCGGCCGCCTTCCGTCGCTGGGTGTTGCCGGAATTCGAGATGCGGCTGGGCATCGTCAAGCGCGCCTGCGAGACCGTGGCGCTGACGCACTCGGCGGCTGCGGTGCAGCCCCGGGGTGTCGCGCAGTAGGCATCGGCGACCCGCGCGGGCGGTTACGCTCCGGCCATGGCTGCCTCACCAAAATCCGCCCCCGCCAAGACCGACCCGCCGCCGCAAGGCCGTGCCGACAGGCTCGACGCGCGCGTGCTCGAAACCCTGGTGGGCTACAACGCCCGCCGTGCCTGGCTCATCGTGACCGACCTGTTCGCGGAACGCATGGCGCCCTACGGGCTCAAGCAGATCGATTTTTCGGTGCTGTCGCTGCTGGCGCACAACCCGGGCGCCACCTCGCGGCAGCTGTGCAACACGCTCGACATCCTGCCGCCCAACCTCGTGAGCCTCGTGGCCACGCTGGACAGCCGGGGCCTGATAGAGCGGCGGCCGCATCCGCACGACGGGCGCGCCGTGGGGCTACACCTCACGCCGGCCGGCGAAACGCTGATCCGCGAGGCCGAGCAGGCCGTGGTGCAACTCGAGGCCGATGCCAGCGCCAAGCTCACGGCGCGCGAGCGCGAGACGCTCATCAAGCTGCTGCAGAAGATCTACCTGTAGCCGTTGCCGTTGCCGTTGCCGTCGCCGTCGCCGTAGCCGCAGCCCTCAGAGGCCGCGCTCGACCATGTCGATCAGGCGCTGGCCCAGCGAGTGGAGCGTGGCCGCATCGGTGCCGCGCAGCGGACCATCGATGACCAGCAGCGCCAGGCCGTGCACCGCCGACCAGGCGAAGTATTCGGCGTCGGGGCGCCGTGCGGGGTCGAGCACGCCGGCGTCCACCAGCCGGTCGATCGCCGCGCCCAGCAGCTGGAAAGAGTCGAGCCCGCTGGCACCGGCCTTGCCCGGACCCAGCTCGCCATTGCCTTCGTCCGAAATGACGAACGCCGTGCGGAACAGGCCGGGCTCGGCCTGCGCGAATCGCAGGTAGGCGGTGCCGATGGCACGTACCTGCGCCCGCGCGAAGTCGGCGGGCGGCTGGTCGCAGGGCAACACTGCGAGTTCTTTTTCCATGGCGCCGGCGGCGGCCGACAGGGCCGCTTCGCGCACCGCCAGCAACAGCTCCTGCCGGCTGCCGAAATGGCGGTACGCCGCGTTCGGCACCACGCCCACGCGCCGCGTGGCCTCGCGCAACACCACCGCATCCGGGCCGCCGTCGCGGGCCAGTTCAACGCCCGCGTCCAGCAGCGCGCGGCGCAGGTCCCCGTGGCGATAAGTGCTGCGGGCGGGGGGCAGGCCGGCGGGGGCGTTGTTGAGCTTCATCGATTCTCCATGTGGACACTGTCCATTATCTCTGCTATTCTTTGTGGACGGTGTACACAAAGTAATCCGATTGTTTGCGGCCACAGACACCGGGGCCGGAACCACCACCTTCCTCATCCAAAGGAACCGCCATGAAAGTCCAGTCTTATCTTTCGTTCGAAGGCCGTTGCGACGAAGCGCTCGGCTTCTACAAGAAGGCGCTCGGCGCCGAAATCGTGCAGCTGATGCGCTACAGCGAAGCACCCGCCGAAGGCGCCCCCGGCAACAACGCCGAAGCGGGCTGCGCCGGCGGAATGCCCTCTCCCGACAAGGTGATGCACGCGGTCGTGCGCATCGGCGAAACCGAGCTGCTGGCGTCCGACGGCCGCTGCTCGGGCCAGGCCGAATTCAAGGGCGTGATGCTGGCGCTGACCGCCAAGACCGACGCCGACGCGCGCAAGTGGTTCGACGCCCTGGCCGATGGCGGCCAGGTGATGCAGCCGCTGATCCCGACCTTCTTCACCTCCAGCTTCGGCATGCTCAGCGACCGCTTCGGCCTGGGCTGGCTGCTGGTGGTGCACGCCGACTGACATTCCCTGCCAAGACCAACCAACCACACCCGACCTCGACCCCGACCCCGGAGTTTTTTCATGCTCAAAAAAATTGCCCTTGCCGTCCTCGCCCTGATCGCACTGCTGCTCATCTACGCGGCCACGCGGCCCGACACCTTCCGGGTGGAGCGCACCGCGCGCATTGCCGCGCCGGCCGAGAAGATCTATCCGCTGATCGACGATTTCCACCGCTGGAGCGCGTGGTCGCCCTACGAAAAGCTGGAGCCGGACATGAAGCGCACCTTCGGCGGCGCGCCCGCCGGCAAGGGCGCGACCTACGACTGGGAAGGCAAGGACAAGGCCGGTGCGGGCCGCATGGAAATCACCGAGTCGACGCCATCTTCGAAGGTCGCGATCAAGCTCGACTTCATCAAGCCCTTCGAAGGCCACAACACCGCCGAGTTCACGCTGCAGCCCCAGGGCGACGCCACGCAGGTCACCTGGGCCATGTACGGCCCAAGCCCCTACGTGGCGAAGTTGATGGGCATCTTCTTCAACATGGACACCATGATCGGCAAAGACTTCGAGGTGGGCCTGGCCAACCTCAAGACCGCGACTGAAAAATAAGAATCCCGGAACAACACCAAGAAGACTTTCGCTCCCACTCACCTCACCTCAACCCAAAGGAAATCTCATGTCTCCCATTCACGCTTACCTCACCTTCAATGGCACCGCGGCAGAGGCCATGCGCTTCTACGAAAAGACACTCGGCGGCAAGATGCAGATGATGATGACCATGGGCGAAGCGCCCGGCGCCGAGCAGATGCCGGCCGATGCAAAGAGCCGCATCATGCATGCCTCGCTGGCCTACGGCGACGGCATGCTGATGGCCTCCGACACCATGCCCGGCCAGCCCTATGAAGGCATGAAGGGCTTCGGCGTTGCGCTGACCATCGACACCGTGGCCGATGCACAGCGCGTGTTCGACGCCTTCGCCAACGGCGGCCAGGTCACGATGCCCTTCGCCAAGACCTTCTGGGTCGAGGCCTTCGGCATGGTGACCGACCGCTTCGGCACCCCGTGGCTCATCAACGGCGGCAAGCCGCTGGTCTGACCTTTCTACTTTTCTTTCTCTCTTCCTTCCTGTCTGCAGGAGTTCACCCCCCATGACCGACACACTCGACAACCGAAAGCGCTGGCTCGCATTGATGGTGCTCTGCCTTGGCGTCCTGATGATCGTGCTCGACACCACGATCGTGAACGTGGCATTGCCCTCGATCCGAACCGACCTTGGGTTCACCGAGACCTCGCTGGTCTGGGTGGTGAATGCCTACATGCTGACCTTCGGCGGCTTCCTGCTGCTGGGCGGCCGGCTCGGCGACCTGTATGGCCACCGCAGGCTCTTCCTCATTGGCCTGGTGCTGTTCACGCTGGCTTCGCTGGCCTGCGGCATCGCCAACTCGCAGGGCCTGCTGGTGGCGGCGCGCGCGGTGCAGGGGCTGGGCGGCGCGGTGGTGTCCGCCGTGTCGCTCTCGCTGATCATGAATCTGTTCACCGAGCCGGCCGAACGCGCCAAGGCCATGGGCGTCTACGGCTTTGTCTGCGCCGGCGGCGGCAGCATCGGCGTGCTGCTCGGCGGCCTGCTGACGAGCTCGCTGAGCTGGCACTGGATCTTTCTGGTCAACCTGCCGATCGGCGTGGCGGTGTATGCGTTGTGCGTGGCGTTGCTGCCCAGCGCGCGCGGCCAGGCGCATGGCGAAAAGCTCGACGTGGCCGGCGCGGTCACGGTCACGCTGTCGCTCATGCTCGCGGTGTACGGCGTCGTCAACGGCAACGAGGCCGGCTGGGGCTCCACGCAAACGCTGGGCCTGCTCGGCGCGGCCGTGGTGCTGCTGGCCGTGTTCATCGGCATCGAGGCGCGCGTGCAGCATCCGCTGATGCCGCTGGGCCTGTTCCGACTGCGCAGCGTGTCGGTGGCCAACGTGGTCGGCGTGCTGTGGGCCGCGGCCATGTTCGCGTGGTTCTTCATCTCCGCGCTCTACATGCAACTGGTGCTGAACTACACGCCGATGCAGATCGGGCTGGCCTTCCTGCCGGCCAACGTGATCATGGCCGTGTTCTCGCTCGGCCTCTCGGCCAGGCTGGTGCTGCGCTTCGGCATCCGCCGTCCGCTGGCGGCCGGGCTGTGGCTCGCAGCCATCGGCCTGGCGTTGTTCGCGCGCGCACCGGTCAACGGCAACTTCGTGGTCGACGTGCTGCCCGGCATGATGCTGCTGGGCCTGGGCGCCGGCATGGCGTTCAACCCGATGCTGCTGGCGGCCATGAGCGAGGTCGACCCGGCCGATTCGGGCCTGGCCTCGGGCGTGGTCAACACCGCCTTCATGATGGGCGGCGCGCTGGGCCTGGCCGTATTGGCCAGCGCCGCCGCGGCACGCACCGGCGCCATGGAAGCGGCCGGCGCGCAGATGCCGCTGGCGCTCACCGGTGGCTACAACCTTGCGTTTCTTGTCGGCGCCGTGTTCGCGGCGGTGGCAGGTCTGATCGGGGTCTTGCTGCTTCGCACCGCTTCGCCGGGGCAGACGCAGAGCAACAACGACAACAACAACAACAAGAAAGCGGCGACCCCGCCCACGGCAGGCGAGACGGCGTCATGAGCACCACGCCATGCAAGCAGCAACCGCGCCTGTCTTCTTTCTTCAACGGTTCTATTCAATATTCAGGAGAACATCCATGGCTCGCTATGTAGACGGATTCATCGTTGCCATTCCCACCAGGAACGTCGAGGCGTATCGCAAGCTCTCGCGCAAGGCCGGCAAGATCTGGATCGAGTACGGCGCCGTCGAATACGTGGAGTGCATCGCCGACGACGTGAAGCCCGGCAAGCTCACCTCGTTCCCGCAAAGCGTGAAGCTCAAGGCCGACGAAACGGTGGCCTTCTCGTGGATCACCTACAAGTCGCGCAAGCACCGCGACACGGTGAACAAGAAGGTCATGGCCGATCCGCGCCTGGAGGCGATGATGGACATGAACAACCTGCCGTTCGACGGCAAGCGGATGATCTTCGGCGGCTTCAAGGGCATCGTGGAACTCTGACTCGCCCCCAGGCTTCGCGACACTTCGTGTCGCTTCTCCACCCCCTACCCGGGGGCAACACCTGAGGCCCGGCAAAGCCGGTTCCTCGGTGTTTCACGAAGGGGCCTGGCTCAGGCCAGGAAGCCGTCGTAGACGAGCTTCAGGCCGGTGAGCAGCATGCCCGCATACACGAAGCGGTAGAACCACGTCGCGTCGATGCGGCGTGCGATGCGAATGCCGACCCACACGCCGAAAGGCGCGATGGGCATCAGCACCAGCGAGGTGGCGAGCGTGCGAAAGTCGAGCAGGCCCAGCCATGCGTATGGAATCCACTTGCTGAGATTCACCACGAAGAAAAAGTAGGCCATCGTCGCGGTGAACACCACGGGCTTGAGCTGCAGCGGAATGACGTAGGCATTGATGGGCGGCCCGCCCGCATGCGCAATGAAGCTGGTGAAGCCCGAGACGGTGGTGAGCACCGCCCCGACGCCGCGCGAAGGCAGGGGATCGTTGGGCTTGGGCGGAAACAGCAGGCGCTGCGCCAGGAACAGCAAGGTGAACACCCCGACGATGCCGGCCACGGTGTGCGCCGAGAGCATGCGAAACAGCAAAGTCCCAATGACGGTGCCGAGCAGCCCGAACGGAATCAAGAATTTCAGCAACGAGCGATCGAAGTCGCGCCGGAACGCAGCCAGGCCCAGCAGGTCCATGAGCAGCAGCAGCGGCATAAGAATGGCGGCCGCCTGCGGCACGGTGACGGCAAGCGCCATCATGGGCACCGCGAGCGAACCGAAGCCAGCGCCGAAGCCGCTCTTGCTGATACCGAGCAGCAGCACGGCGGGGATGGCGACCGCGTAGAAGTGCGGGTCGGTGATGAGGGGAAAGACCATGGGGTGTGACGACGGACGCAGAAAAAAGCCCGTCGTGGCGGCGGGCTTCCCCGAGCGTAGCAGGCCGTGCGCGATCTCGCTTTGGCACTCGCTTTGGACGTGACCTTGCGTTGCTGTTCGGTTTTTGCGCTACTGCTGATCGGGTCATTCAGGGCGACGC
>NZ_QAJK01000121.1:24534-26724 GCF_003852515.1 Variovorax sp. KBW07
GGCATCGGGTGCTTCCCGCAGCGAAATAAAGGAGGAGCGAAGCGGGGGACATTCGCGGAGGGAAGTACCCGGTGTCAGTCGCACGCGCCCTGAAGGACCCCGAACCCGCACCCGCTCCCAAACAGCAGCGCCAAGAAACAAAGGCCCGGGCGAACTATCCGGCCCGAGAGTTCACAGGACTCAGCACGAAGTCGAAGTCGAGACGCCACCGCCCATCGGCCTGCTGCGTCCACGGCGCCACCAGCGATTGACGCACCGCGAACACCGCGTCCGAGTCCAGCCACTGGTCGCCCTCGCGGAACACGTGCGTGATCAGGCGCTCGTAACCCGGTGCCTCGATTTTGAAATGCAGATGCGCGGGCCGCCACGGATGGCGCTTCGTCGCGCGCAACAAATCGCCCACCGGCCCGTCGACCGGGATCGGATACGCCTCCGCCAGCACGCTCTTGAAGTGCAGCGAACCGTCTGGCCCCGTGCGCAGGCGGCCTCGGTTCTCCGAGTGGTCCAGCCCCTCGTGCTGCACGTCGTAGTGGCCGCCCTCGTCGGCCTGCCACACGTCGACCACCGCGCCGGGCACCGGCTCGCCGCCCAGGCCGCGCACCGTCGCGAACACGTCGCAGGGCGCGCCCTTTGCGCCGTTGGCCACGTCGTCGCCGTGCTCGTATTCCGGTGCGCCCTCGAAGTAGAACGGACCGAACACCGTGGCTTCGGTGCAGCCGGCCGGCTTGTCGTTGTTCATCGCGATGGTGAGCATCGACAGGCCCAGCACGTCCGACAGAAGGATGAACTCCTGCCGCTTGTCGTCGCACTTCTGGCCGGTCGCCGTAAGGTACTGAATGCCCTTGAACCACTCTTCCTCGGTGAGCTTCACCTCGCGCGCGAACGCATGCAGGTGCTGCACAAGGCTGGTCAATATCTCGCGCAGGCGGGCGTCGGGCGTGTCGGCAAAGCGCGCGAGCACGGCCTGCGTGATGTTGTCCTGGTTGAGGTTGCGCATCGTGGTGTCTCCTTGTCGGTCGTCTGGCTGGCTGGCTATCTGTCTGTTTATCTATCTGGCTCTTCGCAGAAGCGCACTGTAGGTCTGCGCCCGCCCGCGCGAAAGCACCGCGGGCGCAAATGATTTTTCCGCCCAGCGGAACGGTCGCACCCCGTCGTGCGCCAAAATCGTCCGGGCTCGAAAAAGTCGGACCGACAAGACAGCAAGAAGCACCGGAGACACGCCATGGACCGCTGGACCGAAATCGCACTGCTGGTGCAGATCGCCGATGCCGGCAGCCTGAGCCGCGCGGCCGAGGCGCTGGGGCTGTCGAACGCGGCCGCGAGCCGCCACCTGAGCGCGCTCGAAGCCCGGCTCGGCGCGCGGCTGGTGGAGCGCAACACGCGCCGCCTGTACCTGACCGACACCGGCCGCGAGTTCTGCGGCCGCGCCCGCACCATCCTGGCCGATCTGTCCGATGCGGAGTCGACGGTGAACGCGACCGCGCTGAACCCCACGGGCACGCTGCGCATCACGGCTTCGCTGTCGTTCTCGATCCACCACATCGCGCCGCTGCTGCGCGAGTACACGCAGCGCTACCCGGGCGTGACGGTGCACGTGGAGGCGGCCAACCGGTACTTCGACCTGATCGACAACAACATCGACGTGGCGATCCGCACGCGGGAGTACGAGCCCGATTCGAACGTGACGATCCGCCGGCTGGGCGAAACGCGCCGCATCCTGGCGGCCTCGCCGCGCTACTTTGCGCAGCATGGTTTTCCGAAGACGCTGGACGATCTGAAGCAGCACAAACTGCTGATCTACACGCACGCGAACAACCCGAACGAGCTGCGCTTCAGCCGCAAGGGCGAAACGCACACGGTGTCGGTGACGGGGCTGCTTGAATCGAACGACGGGCAGGTGTTGCGCGCAGCGGCGCTGGACGGCATGGGAATCTTGGTGCAGCCGACGTACATCGTGTACGAAGACATCGTGGCGGGCCGGCTGGTACCGACGCTGGACGAGTGGGACCTGCCGCACCTGACGATCAACCTGGCGTATCCGAGCCGCAAACATCTGTCGGCGAAGGTCCGCAGCTTCATCGACTTCATGGCGGCGCACTTCGCCAGGATGGACTACGAGCGCAAGTGGACTGGGCACTTCGGTACGCACTAAGGGCACGCTGCTGTTTGGGTGCGGGGTCATTCTTTGGC
>NZ_QAJK01000122.1 GCF_003852515.1 Variovorax sp. KBW07
AGAGCGGTCGTTGATCGGCCGTAAGCGCAGAGCGTGCCCAGGTGCGAATGGCATCGGGTGCTTCCCGCAGCGAAATAAAGGAGGAGCGAAGCGGGGGACATTCGCGGAGGGAAGTACCCGGTGTCAGTCGCACGCGCCCTGGACAACAGCGCCCAGAACTCACCCAGCAACAAACAAAGAGGAGAAGCACTGAGATGCCCCGCCGCTGGTTGTTGCCCCTGGCAGGCCTGGCTGTGATGTTGGCGGCCTGGTGGGCCGGAAGCCTTTTGCTGACGCAACGCACCCCCATCGCCGCCGCCTTCGCACCCGGCCCGTCGCTCGTGGCGCTGGGTCATCTGCTCGTGGGCGGCGACATCTGGCACCACGCGCTCCTGAGCCTTCAGCGCGTGGCTGTCGGACTGCTGCTGGCCATCGTGTTCGGCGTGCCGCTCGGCGTGCTCACCGGCCTCTCGCGCGGCTTTGCGCAGGGCAGCACGCCCGTGTTCCAGTTCCTGCGCATGATCTCGCCACTGTCGTGGATGCCCATTGCAGTCATGGTGCTCGGCGTGGGCGACCTGCCCGTGTATTTTTTGCTTGCGTTCGCCGCCGTGTGGCCCATTTTGCTCAACACCGCCGCGGGCGTGGCGCAGATCGATCCGCACTGGCTCATGCTCGCGCGCGGGCTTTCGGCCACGCGGCGCGAGACCGTGCTGCGCGTCATCTTGCCGGGCATCACCGCGCACATTCTCACGGGCGTGCGGCTGGCCATCGGCATCGTCTGGATCGTTCTCGTGCCAGCCGAAATGCTGGGCGTCTCGGCCGGGTTGGGTTACTTCGTGCTCGACACGCGCGACCGGCTCGCGTATTCAGAGCTCATGGCCGTGATTTTGCTGATCGGGGCGCTGGGGTACCTGCTCGATGCGTTTGCGCGGTGGCTGCATGCGCGCTGGACGCATGCGTGAACGACCGACCGGCCGACTGACTGACCGACCGCTCCGCGCGGCGCACCGCGTCTAGGGCTTCGCCGTCGCGATTGGCGCTGCCACCGCCGGCAGCGCCAGCTGTTCCCTCAGGATTCTCCGAATCTCCAGGATCGCCAGCGGGTTCTCCTGCACGCTGTGCTGCGACGGAATCACCAGCTCCGACGAAGCGCCATCCAGATGCGCGCTCGCATACGGCACGATGCCGTCGCTGGCTTCGGCCAACGGCACGCCCGGCGTGTCGTTGCCGATGATCGAATGAAGGCGCACGCGCGGGTTCATCGGCAGGCCCGACGACAGCCGCACGAACGGGTCGCGGTCGCTCAGGTTGTCGATGCTGTTGGGAATGCGCAGCGGCCCCAGGTCTTGCTTGCCCGGCGCGATGCGGATCAGCTCGCGCGAGATGTCGCTGAGCTGCCCGAGCATGGTCACCGGCAGCGTGATGAGGTTGGCCACCCAGCGCGAAATGCGGTTGTTGGCAAAGTCGGTGCCGCGGTGCGGCGACGCAATGAAGATGGCGTCGCTGACCTGCGGCAAGGGCTCGAAGCGCAGGTATGGCGCCAGCCGCTTTTCGATGCGCGTCTGCTGCGCGCCCTGCATCGGGTAGCTTTCGAGCAGGGCCTCCCAGAGCTTGTCTTCCGACGAGGAAACCATCAGCCGCGACAGCACGCCGCCCATGCTGTGCCCGATGAGCGTGATGTTGCGCGAGGCCTCGGCCTTGCCCGAGGGATCGAAGTGCGCCAGCGTCTGCGTGACGGCTTCGCGGATGGCCAGGTTGTTGATCGGCAGCGGCGCGTTGGTGGGGTAGTACACCTGCCAGACCTGGTAGCGGCGGCGCAGGGTTTCGTCGCCCAGAACTTCGTTGGCCACGTTGATCCACGCCTCGGGGCTGCTGGCCAGGCCGTGCAGCATGACGATGGTGCGGCGGTTCGGGTCGTACGGCTGCATCAGGTAGATGCGCGGTTGCGTGAGCCCGTCGGCGCTGCCGAACAGGCTGCGCAGCGCCTGCAGCGCGAAGTCGGAGCGCGCGAGCCACAGGCCGTAGCCCGAGGTGAAGTTGGCGGCCAGCGGAATGTCCTGCTCGCCCAGCCGCACGGTCGATGTCTTGTACGGATCGAACACCACGATGCGCAGCGAGCGCGTGGCCATCACCTGCCGCAGGTCGGCGCCATCGAACTTCAGCACGGCGGTGAGCGCGGGGAAGGGCGTCTCGCGGTAGGGCACCTTGTCGGCGTGCGGGCGCTCGTCGGTCACGGCCACCAGCTCGGCGCCGAAGCCGTCGCGCCGGTAGATGTTGCGCAGGCCCGAGAAGGTGAGCGACGCGGCCGGAATCAGCTCTTGCGGCACCGCCGCGCCGGGCTGCAGTTGCAGCGCCGACAGGTCGCTGTCGATGTGCCAGCCGCCCACCTGGGGAATGGCCGGTGGGCCCGCCTCGTTGCTTTTCTGGTAGCGGCCGAAGAGGCCGGTAATGGCCTGCTGCACCGCGTAGTTGTAGTAGTCGCGCACCTGGGTCTGCCGGTCTTCGAAGGCGCGGTCGCGCGGGTTGCGCGCCGTGAAGAACAGGTAGGCGTAGGCATGGCGGGCCGATTCGAGCCACGCGTCGATGGCCGCGCCGGCCGGCGCTTTCGAGCCGGTCAAGCCGCCCGAGCCGTTACTCTTTTCTTCCGCCAGCGCCACCTGCAGCCAGACTTCCGACAGCGCCGACAGCCGCTGCTCGTCGGTGATGCCGGGCGAATCGGCCAGCGCCTGCCGGCAGGCCTGGCCGTCCTTGCGGCACAGGTCGGCGTCGGAGCCGATCACGCGCAGCACCTCCTGCGCCGAGGTGCTCAAGCGGCCCGTGGTGAGCACGTCGCCGCGGCGCTGCGCCAGGTATTCGGCCGGCGAGATCGAGCCGACCTGCACGCCCGCGCAACCGGCCAGCAGCATGGCTGCGCACACGCACAACAGGGCGGGCAGCGAGAAACCGCGTGCGCGTTTCACTGCGCAGCCCCGGTGCTGCTGGCCGCGGTGCCTGGAATGCCCTGGCGAATGGCCTGCGAGAAATTCGCGCCTGGCGTCTTGTCCGTGGCGATGGCCCGGTCTGTGATGCGGCCGTCGGCGCGCAACGCTTCCAGGCTGTAGCCCGGCGTGAGGCCGCCCACGTCGTACAGGTAATCGGGCAGGTAGCCCGAGGCCAGCAGCCGCCAGTCCATCGGCAGGCCGGGCACGATGTGCTTGGCCAGCGCGTAGACGATGGTGGTGCAGTTGGCGGTGAGCGTGTTGTAGAAGCTCGGCGCGCGCACCAGCGAGGCGGCTTCGTCGACGTAGGCCAGGAACAGCGAGCGCATCTCGGGCCGCGGCAGCAGCACGCGGTACATGTAGACGTCTTCGCCGCGCACGTTGGTGCGCACGCGCACCACGTCGCGCTCGTCGGCGGCGACGAGGCTCAGCTCGAACTGCTTGAAGAAGCCACCGATGGATGAAAAGCTTTCGCCGCGTTCCTTGCGGATCTCGATGGAGAAGGTCAGGAACTGGCCGTCGTCGAAGCCGAACGACACCAGCGTGTGCGCGATGGCCGGGCCCGTCCAGTACGACAGCGCCACGTCGACCGAGCGGATGCGGTCGAGGTCATAGCGGCGCGTTTCCCAGCGCGGCGTGTAGTCGGTGTCGCTGCGCCAGTCGAAGTTGCGCACGTTTTCCATGGTGACCATGTGGCCGTCGACACGGGCGACCAGCTGGCGCGCCACGTCGTCGGCCCACACCCGGTCCTGCGAGGGCAATATGGTGCCCCACCAGCTCAGCAGCATGGCAAAGCCGACCACGTAGGAGAGCAGGGCGCGCCCGGCCCGCCCGCGCCACGTCAGCACGATGGCGGCCAGGCCGAAGCCGGCCCACAGCACGCCCGCGAGAACTTTCAGTGCAGGCACGGCCGGCAACTGATACCAAAGTGCCAGGCAGGCCCACAGTGCCGAGAGCAGCACGGCGAGCGATGCCGCAAGGCGGCCGGTAATACGCAGGAACATTTGGAGCTTCGATGAGTGACAGCCGCAATTATCTCTATCCGTAACAGGTAAGCGGACTGTCAGAAAGCTCACACAAAGTGAGCCGGCACGTTGCAAGTGTTATGTCGCGTGCCGCGCGTTCGCAAGCGAAGTTGCGGGCAAGAAAAAAGACCAACAGGAGACAACCCCATGAACATGCGCAAGCATGCGGCGGCACTCGCACGTCCGTCGGTTTCGTACCAGCAGGTACCCCACGCTTCTCTCTTCTCCCAACGCTTCGCAGGCGGCACCCGAAGGGCGACGCTCGTCGCCGTGGCGGCGGCCTCGCTGTTCGTTGCGGGATGCGGCGGCGGCAGCCGCGCGCCATTCGTCGACCTCTCGGGCATCACGCCGCCGGCCGTGCCGGTGACCAGCGTGAACACGCTGCAGGGCTCGACCCGGGACGTGTCGGTGGAATTCCACGAGGGCACCAACATGGCCGCGGCGCCATCGCCCGACGGCAAGCGCATCGCGTTCACGGCCATGGGCGCGCTGTGGACCCTTCCCATCGGCGGCGGCACCGCGACGCGCATCACCAGCTGGGACATGGAGCCCACCGCGCCGGTGTGGTCGCCCAACGGCAGCCTGCTCGCGTTCCAGAACTACGACGCCGAGGGCAACTATCACATCTGGGTGGTACGGCCCAACGGCGCCGACCTGCGCCGCGTGACCACCGGGCCGTATGACGACCGCGAGCCGGCATGGACGCCCGATGGCAACGGCCTGGTCTTTGCGTCGGACCGCGGCAACGACGGCCAGTACAAGATATGGCGCGTGTCGTTGTCCGACCCCAACTACACGGCGCTGACCTCGGGACCGGGCGCGGAAAGCAACCCGGTGGTGTCGCCCGACGGCAAGCAGATCGCCTTCGTGGACACGCTGCGCGTGTTCACCAAGACCATCGGCGGCAGCGACGCGCCCAAGCTCGTCGGCGCCGGTACCATGCCCGCGTGGGTACCCGATGGCACGGGCCTGGTGTTCCAGAACGACCGCAAGGCATTGACGGTGGCCGGCAAGGACGTGGCACCGGGCGAAGACTTCTTTCCGTTCCCGGTGCGCTACATGGCGGACGGCCGCTTCATGTACACGGCAGACGGCAAGATAAAAATCCGCAGTGGCGCCGGCACCGACCCGGCCGATGTGCCGTTCAGCGCCACGCTGACCGTGCGCCGCCCGGTCATCGACAAGCAGAAAGACCGCGGCTTCAACACCATGGGCGCGCAGCCGGTGCGCGGCATCAGCGGCCCGGTGATCTCGCCCGACGGGCAGAGCGTGGCCTTCGTCGCGCTGAACGACGTCTGGGTCATGAAGATCGGCCAGGCGCCCGTGCGCCTGACCAACGACACCGCGCGCGACGGCAGCCCGCAGTTCACGCCCGATGGCCTGTCGGTGTATTTCTCGACCGAGAAGGACAACGCCGGCGCGCTGGCCATCGACAAGATCGAGATCGCCTCGAAGACGCGCACGCGGCTGGCCGCGATCCGTGCCAAGTCGATGGTCACGCCGAAGATGTCGCCCACCGGCGACCGCATTGCCTACACCACGGGCTCGGGCCAGCTCGAGGTGTGGGACGTGGGCGCGCGCACGGCGCAGACCGTCATTGCCCAAGTCAGCTCGCAGGTCAGCACGCCGTCGTGGCTGCCTGATGGCAAGAAGGTGGTGCTGGTCGACAACGAGCGCATGAACAACCGCTTTCGCGAGGGCTACAACAAGCTGCGCGTGATCGACGTGGCCGGCAAGACCGGCACCTTCTATCCGGTGGCCGAGGTGCCGCGCCAGATCTCGGACCGCGAGGAGGGCGCCGCCGCCGTCTCGCCGGACGGCAGCAAGGTGGCGTTCATCATGGACTCGGTGCTGCACGTGATGCCGCTGAAGCCCGACGGTTCGCCGGCCGGCGCACCCGTGGCCATCACGAAAGAGGCGGCAGACCTGCCTTCATGGGCCGGCGATTCGCGCACCATTCTCTACAAGGCCACCGACAAGCTGAAGACCATTGCCGCCGATGGATCGAACGCGACCGAGGTGCCGCTGAACCTCTCGTGGACGCAGGCCGTGTCGAAGGGCACGACCATCGTGCATGCCGGCCGGCTCTGGGACGGCAACAGCGAAACGCTGAAGACCGACGTGGACATCGTGATCGACGGCAACCGCATCACCGCGATCCGCCCGCACGACGCGGCGTCGGCCAAAACTGCCGCCAAGTTCATCGATGCGTCCGCGCTCACGGTCATGCCGGGGCTCTGGGACCCGCACTTTCATCCGCTCACGTTGTACCAGGGCGGGCAGTTCGGCCAGGTGGCCGCGTCGATGCTGGCCTACGGCATTACTTCGACGCAATCGGTCGCGGGGCCGCTGCATCAGAGCATCGAAATGCGCGAGGCACTGGACGCGGGCAACCTGGTCGGGCCGCGCGTGTTCGTGTCGCCGCCGCTGTGGGAGGGCAACCGGCTCTTCTACAGCTTTGCGCGCACCCTGCGCACGCCCGAGGTGGCCGACATGGAAATCGCCAAGGCCAAGGCGATGGGGGTGGACTACCTGAAGTCGTACGTGCGCGCGCCGATCCCGATCATGGCGAAGATCGCGCAGGCCGGGCTCGACATGGGCGTGCCTACCGGCACCCACATGCTGGCGCCGGGCGCGGCGGCCGGCATCGGCGGCACCACCCACCTGTCGGCCACGCAGCGCATGGGCTATGGCTGGTCGAAATCGGTCGGCGGCTTTACCTACCAGGACGCCTACGACCTGCATGCCAAGGCCGACTTCCGGCTGGTCGACACGCTGTTCTCGTCGCTCGCGCTGGTGGGGCAAGACGCTTCGATGGTCTCCGACGACCGCTTCAACCTGCTGATTCCGCCGAACTTCCTGACGGGCCTCACGGGCACGGCGGCACCGACCGAAGCCATCCTGCAGGGCGCACGCAAGGACGCCGAGCAATCGGCCAAGGTGCAGCGCGCCGGCGGCCTGCTGGCCATTGGCACCGACACGCCGCTGGTGGCGCCGGGCATTGCGCTGCAGACCAACCTGCGCGCGGCCGGCATGGTGACGTCGAACCACCAGGCGCTGCAGGACGTGACGCTCAACGCCGCGAAGATGAGCCGGGTCGACAAGGACCTGGGCACGGTCGAGGTCGGCAAGCTGGCCGACCTGGTGGCGGTGCGCGGCAATCCGCTGCAAGACCTGAAGGCCGCGGCCGCCGTCGAGTACGTGGTGAAGAACGGCGTGAGCCTGTCGCTCGCGGAAATCCTCGCGCCGTTCCGCACGCCGCTGGCCCTGAGCGAGCGCCGCAAGGCGGTGGTGGCGTACGAGAAGATGTGCCGTGCCGATCCGCACGAATGCACGGACATGAACCACGCGGACTGACGGACGAGGCAATCGCCGAACGCCGAACGCGGGGCCGGCCGGGGAGGCCGGCCTCTACAGCATGTAGGTCACGAGCTTGAAGTCCGGGTCTTCGGGGAAGGGCTTCACGCTGAACCCGAGCCGGCGCACCAGCTTCAGCATGTCGGGGTTGTTGGCCAGCACCAGCCCGTCGATCTCGGCCAGGCCCTTGTCGCGCGCCACGTCGATGATGCTTTCCATCAGCCGCGAGCCGATGCCCTTGCCGCTGAACTCGTCGGCCACCACCAGCGAGAACTCGCAGCTGGTCTGGTCGGGGTTGGTGATGTAGCGCGACACGCCCACGATGCGCTCGGTGTCCAGCACCGTGCCGTCGGGCGCCACGCTGCGGTCGACCACCACGGCCACCAGCGCCATCTCGCGGTCGTAGTCGATCAGCGTGAAGCGCGAGAGCATCGACGGCGGCAGCTCGTGGAAGCGCGAGACGAAACGGAACCAGCGGCTCTCGGGCGACAGGCCCTGCACCAGCGCCTGCAGCATCTGCGCGTCGTTCGGATGCACCGGGCGCACGATGTACGTGCCGCCACCCGAGAGCGGCCATTCGCGCCGGTAGCGCGCGGGGTACGGCATGATCGCCAGGTGCTGGTAGCCGTTGCCCACATGGCCCGCCACCGCCTGCGTGCTGCTGTCGACCACGATGCGCGCATCGACCGAAATGGCGCCCGACTCGTCCACGATGATCGGGTTGATGTCCATCTCGCGCAGCTCGGGCAGCTCGCACACCATTTCCGATACACGCAGCAGCACGTGCTCTAGCGCCTCCATGTCGACGGCATTGGCGCCGCGCCATTCGCCCAGCGTCTCGGCCACGCGCGAGCGTTCGATGAGCCGGCGCGCCAGGAACTGGTTCAGCGGCGGCAGCTCCATCGCGCGGTCGTTCAGCAGCTCGATCATGGTGCCGCCCGCGCCGAACACGATGACCGGGCCAAAGGGCTGGTCGGTCACCATGCCGACATAGATCTCGCGGCCGCGCCGCGCCCGCACCATCTTCTGCACCGTGATGCCGTTGATGCGCGCCTCGGGCGCCAGCCGCGCCACGCGCTCCATCATCTCGATGTAGGTGTCGCGCGCGCCGGTGCCGTTCATCACGTTCAGTGCCACGCCCTCGACGTCGGACTTGTGCGAGATGTCGGGCGAATCGATTTTCAGCGCCACCGGAAAGCCCAGCTGCGTGGCGATCATCATGGCTTCGTTGGCGCTGCGCGCGAGCAGCGTGCGCGTGATCGGGATGTGGAACGACGACAGCAGCGTCTTCGACTCCATTTCGGTCAGCACCTTGCGGCGCTCGGCCAGCACGCTTTCGATCAGCAGGCGCGCGCCCTCGATGTCGGGCTTGGCCAGTGCCGACAGCGGTGGTGGCGTCTGCTGCAGCAGTTGCTGGTTCTGGTAGAAGGCCGCGATGTTGCCGAAGGCGCCCACCGCCGCCTCGGGCGTGCGAAAGCTGGGAATGGTGGCGTCGGCCAGCACGGTGCGCGCCTGTCCGACCGACGAGTCGCCCATCCAGCACGACAGCAGCGGCTTGTTCATGGGCCGCGGAATGTCGGCCAGCGCCTTGGCCGTGGCGGCCGCATCGGCACCGGGCTTGGGCGAGAAGATGGCCAGCACGCCATCGACCTGGCTGTCGGCCGAGGCGGCTTCGATGGCAGCGCGGTAATGCGCCGGCGTGGCGTCTTCCGACAGGTCGATCAGGTCGGCCAGCGAGGCGAGCGGTGGCAGCGTGGGCTGCAGCAGCTTTTGCGCCGGCGCGGACAGCTTGCCCAGGTCGAGCCCGATCTCGTTGATCCAGTCGGCGGCCAGCACGCCGGGCCCGCCACCGTTGGTGACCACGGCCAGCCGCTTGCCCACCGGCCGGTAGCGCGAGGCCAGGCACTTGGCGGCCGAGAACAGCTCGACGAAGGAGCGCACCCGCACCGCGCCCGCGCGGCGCAGCGCCGCATCGAACACATCGTCGCTGCCCACGATGGCGGCGCTGTGGGTTTGCGCGGCCTCGTTGCCGGCGGGCTTGCGGCCGGCCTTGAGCACCACCACCGGCTTGGCATGCGAGGCCGAGCGCAGCGCGCTCATGAAGCGGCGTGCGTCGGCAATGCCTTCGAGGTACACGATGATGCTGTGCGTGGCCTGGTCGTTGGCCAGGAAGTCGAGCACCTGCGGAATGTCGACCGAGGTGTGCGGGCCGAGCGACGCCACGCTGGAAAAGCCCACGCCGTTCTGCCGCGCCCAGTCGAGCATCGAAGCGGTCAGGGCGCCCGACTGCGATACCAGCGCCAATGGCCCCGCCTTGGCCAGCGGCCCGGCCACGCTGGCGTTCAAGTGAAGCAGCGGGCGCTGGAAGCCCAGCGAATTGGGGCCCAGCAGGTGCACGCCCTCGCGGCGCGCGATCTTGCGCCACTGGTCGGCCTGCTCGGCGCCGATGCCGCTCGAAATGACCACGGCGGCGCTGCAGCCGATGCGCCCGGCAATTTCGAGCGCGGCCGCCACATCGCGCGGCGCCAGCGCAATGAGCGCCAGGTCGGCGTGCGTTTGCGACAGCTCTTCGAGCGTGCCCTTGGTGCGAACGTCCAGAAAGCGCAGCGTGCCGTCGAAACGGTCGGCGCGAAAGGCTTGTCGCAGCGTGTGGCCCGCAGAGGTCTGGCCGCCCGGATCGTCGGCATGGCCGACGAAAGCGACGATGGAGGCGGGCGCGAAGAGCGGGTTCAGGAAATGCTTGTCCATGCCTTAGTCTGCCTTGATCGCGATGTGAATCCAAACGGGTTACCCGGGTTCGCAATATCCCAAGAAACGGTGATGGACCGTGGCGCGGCCCCTCTCTATTCTCTGCCCGCCAATACCCCCCGGACGCAGATATGCCACACCTGAGTTTGCCGACGCGCCGCAAGCTGAAATACCTTCCCCTGCACGGTAACGCGCCGCACGGCGCCGGGCTTCTGGCCTGCTGGAACTGGGCGTTGACCGGTTTCCGGGCAACGCCCGTCGACCCGACGGACATGTTCACCTATGTCAGCATCGGCGCACCGCTGACGCCGCAGAGCGCTGTCGTCAACAACGCCGCCTGGTTCACGCCGGCGAACCTGCAACGCCTGGCCACTCTTGAAGCGGCCTGGACGGTGCATCGCGGTGCCCTGGCGGAATCGGTTGCGCGCCAGGCCGAACTGAAACGGATCAACACCGAACTGGTGAAGTGCGCCATCGAGATGAACGGCTTGAACTGGTCCCTGGCGCCGACGCCGTACAAGGTGGTGATGCACTACGACCCGCACAGCACCGACTCTCAAGGCGCGACCGTGCTGGCAGGCCCCAACTACACGCATTGGTGGTTGCAGATCGACGACGGCGGGGTGCCCGCGCACAACGACGGCATCGAGGCATTCCCGCTCCATGCGTACCTGACCATCCGCCGCCCGGAGTACGGCACCACGGCTTTCGAAAGCCGGGTCTACATCACGGGGCTGCACACAGAACACGTCACACGGATCTCCAACCTGGTCGATGCCGTGGCCGCAGGGCATCACCCGGCTGGCGTTGTTCACCATGCGGCCATGGCGAACCTGCATGCCTGCGCCATCTGCGGGCAGGCACTGCTCAGTGGCGTCCAGGGCGTTTTTTCGGCCAACGGCCGCCACCATTGCCGTTGCTGCGGCAGGACGGTGTGCGCCAGCTGCTCGCCGGCCACGCGCGTCCAGCTGCTGGGCAACCGACTGCCGCTGGGCGGAGGCAACGGGCCGCACCGCGTCTGCCTGTTCTGCTGAGGGCGGCCAGCCCGGAACTCCCGAGGATTTTCAATCGGACTGACATGCTGCGCTGCGAGGATGGCTGCGTGAAAGCCCTTGATGTCCTTTGTTCCGGGAGTGGAAGATGGCCGCACGTTCAACCCGTTGTCGCGCAGGTCGGCGCTCCGTTTCTTCTTCCCGTTTCCGGTCGTCGCTGCAGCGCGCATTCACGCTGATCGAGCTGATGGTGGTGCTGGTCATCATCGGCGTGCTGGCCGCGCTGATCGTGCCCAGCCTGATGGACCGGCCCGACCAGGCGCGCGCCACCGCGGCCCGGCAGGACGTGGCCGCCATCATGCAGGCGCTGAAGCTCTACCGGCTGGACAACGGCAGCTACCCCAGCGCCACGCAGGGCCTGCGCGCGCTGGTCGAAAAGCCCTCCGCCGGCAAGGCGCCGCCGAACTGGCGCACCTACCTGGAACGCCTGCCGGCCGACCCGTGGGGCAATGCCTACCAGTACCTGAACCCGGGCACGCACGGCGAGATCGACGTGTTTTCGCTGGGCGCCGATGGCGAGCCCGGCGGCGAGAAAGCCAACGCCGACGTCGGCTCCTGGTAGCGCCATGCCCGACCAACCGGAGGGCGTGAAGGCGGGAAAAAGCTCGCCCGCGCAGAGCCGTTCGCGCGAATGCCAATACCAGTGCCAGCGCCAGTGCGGCATGGCGGTGGTGAGCGCCTTGCTGATCGTCGCGGTGATCGCGGTGCTGGCGGCGAGCCTGCTGGGTCGGCAGTCGGCCTTCATTCGCACCACGCAGGGCGAGCAATTCCGCGCGCAGGCGCGCTGGCTGCTGCGCGGCGAAGTCAACGAGGCGCAGCGCACGCTGCGCGCCGAGGCCGTGCGCGAGCCGACCACGCGGCTCGACGGGCTGTGGAACCGGCCGGTCTTGCGCCAGGGCGCCGGCCAGGTGGCCGCCGACGGCGGGCGGCTGGTCAGCGAAATCAGCGACGAGCAGGGCAAGTTCAATCTGCGCAACCTGGTGGACCGCGGGCGCATCGATCCGCTGGAGGCCGGGGTGTTCACGCGGCTGTGCGCGCTGGTGGGCGTGCCGGCGCCGGTGGCGAAATCGGTCATGCGGCGCGTGGCCGTGAGCCTGGGCGATGTGAGCGATTTGGGCGACGTGGGCGCGCAAGCGGAAGGTGCCGCGCCCGATGCGGCGCGCGAACCATCGGCCAGGGCCGCCGAAAGCCTCGGCCTGCCGGCGGACCTGCCGCGCACCGCGCAGGCACCCCGCTTGCGCGCGCTCGAAGACCTGCTGGCCGTGCCCGGCGTGGACGCCGGCGTGCTCGCACGGCTGATGCCTTTCGTGACCGTGCTGCCCGAGCGCACCTGGATCAACGCGAACACCGCGAGCGCGGAGGTCGTCGCCGCAGGGGTGGAAGGGCTCTCGCTGGACAAGGCCCGCGCGCTGCTGGTGGCGCGGGACAAGGGCCAGTGGTTCATCAACCGCGGCGACTTTGCCAACCGCCTGCGCATGCCGGAGCAGGACGTGAGCGAGGTGCGCATGGGCGTCACCAGCAACTGGTTTCGCGTGGCGAGCGTGCTCGACACCGCGCGCACGAAGTACGTGCAGGCGGCGCTGCTGCATGACGACAAGACCACGCTGCCGCGCGTGGTGTGGCTGCGGGAGGGCGTGTGAAGGCCGACCTGCTGCGCCTGATGCTGCCGCCGTGGGCGGGGAGCGACGCAACCGATGTGGCCGTGCGATGCGGCTGGCGCCAGGCCGATGGACGGTGGCGCGATGGCGGCGTGCGAATGCTCTCGGCCATCGCATCGGAGTTCAGTGCGCGGCGCCTGGAGGTGAGCCTTCATCCCGGCGATGTGCCGATGTCCGCGTTCACGCTGCCGCCGCTGTCGGGCCGGCGCTTGCATGCAGCAGTGCAGGGCGCCATCGAGCCGTGCGCGCTGCAGCCGCTGGACAAGCTCGTGACCGGCTTCGGCCCGCGCGGTGCGGAGGGTGTCGTGCCGGCCGCGTGGATTGCGCGCCGTGTGGTCGACGGCTGGCTCGCGTTGTTGCGAAAGCACGGGCTGGTGGTGCGCGAACTGCAGTTGCCCGCGGCTTTTCTGCCGTGTCCCGCGCAAGGCTGGGTCGCGTGCCAGGTCGACCGCTGGCTCGTGGTCCGTACCGGCCCCAGCCAGGGCCTCACGCAGTGGCTGCCCGAAGGCACCGACCGTGCGGCGGGCCTCGTGGCGGCGCAGGCGGACGGCGGCGATGCGCCGTTGCCATCCGTGCGGTGGGCGGGCGATGGCGACCCGGCCGAAAGCTGGTCGGGTGAAGGCTGGCGCTGGGCGCTGTCCGTGGATGAAGCAGGCACCAGTGGAGCGGTCGCCGCGCTGTTCGCGCCCGCTGTCGGCTGGGGGGTTGTCGCCATCGCCGTATGGCTGACTGGATTGAACGTGCATGCGGCGCGGCTCGCGTCGGAAGGGCAGGCGCTGAAGCGGCAGATGGCCGCGCGTGTGAAGGCGGCCTTTCCGGACGTGCCGGTGGTCGTCGATCCCGTGAAACAGGCGAAGCAGCAGAAAGATGCGCTCGCGGCGGGTGCGGCGCCCTCGGCGACCGGGGATGCAGCGGGCCTGCTGCGCGCGGCCACGAACCTGCTCGCGCAGGCAGCGCCGGGCCAGGTGCAGGGGCTGCGCTATTCAGCTGGCGAATTGCATGTCCGTTGGCGCGACGGCGGGGCACCGGCTGCGGAGGCCTGGCGGGCGTTGCAGGCGAAGGCCACCGAGCAGGGGCTGGCGGTTCAAGGTGATGTGCAAGGGCTGCGCGTGACGGTGGCCAGCACGACGATCGGCACATCCGGGCCAGCGCCCGTGCCATCGACCGAAGCCGAGTCCAACAACAACGCAGCCGGCAAGAAGGGCACGCCGTGATGCACGACCGCCTGCGCCCGCTGGCCCGCCATCTGGCCCCCGCACGCCAGTGGCTGCGAGAAGGCACGGCGCGTTGGCGAACGCTGTCCGCACGCGACTGCCTTGTCGTGGGCGGCGCGGCTCTTGCGATGGTGCTCGCCGTGCTGTGGCTGGCCTTCGCGAAGCCGGCGCTCGACAACGTCGCGCGCTGGCAGCGCGACCTGCCGAAGCTGCGCGCCCAATCCGCGGAACTCGACCAGCTGCTGTCGGGCGTGCCCACGGCGCAGCCGGTCGCCGGGGCCGGCGCTCTGAGCGAATCGCCACAGGCCAGCCTCGACCGCGCGGGCCTGCAAGGCCGCTACCGCATCGACCTGATGGTGACCGACGCACCACCGACCACCGGCAAGGCACCGCCCGCGAAAGCCTGGCGGATCGAATTCACCGAGCCCGTTGCCGCCGCAAAGCTCTTTCCCTGGCTGCTGGCCGTGTCCGCCCGCGCCGACCTCGAATTGACCGGCGCCGTGCTCGACCGCACGGACGGCGCCGCCACTGCAGCTGCCACTGCCGCAACAGACCCAGCCGCCGGCCCGCAAGGGCATGTGCGCGGCGTGGTGGACGTGCAGTCCACCCCACACTACAAGGATGGCCCGTGATACGAGAGCAGAAGGGCGCAGCAATGCGCCGATGGACCGTGGCCTGTTGCATGGGGCTGGTCGCCTTGCCGTCGATCGCGGCCGGTGCGACCACTGTGCCGTCTGCACCGTCGGCGCCCGCGGCCCGCGCGACCACCGCGCAGCCCGCCCGCGCCGGCCGTGACGAAAAGGTCGTCCTGAACTTCGTCGATGCCGACATCACTTCCGTCGTCTCCGCGCTGGCCCGCTTCCTGGGCCGCAACTTCCTGTTCGATCCCCGCGTGAAGGGGCAGATCACGCTGGTCTCCGAAGGCGAGGTGCCGGCAGCCACGGCCTACGGCATGCTCGCGTCGGCATTGCGCATGCGCGGCTTTGCCATCGTCGACGTGGGCGACGTCAGCCGCGTCGTGCCGGTGGCCGACGCAAAGCAGCAGGGCGGCTCGGTCAACACGCGCAACCCCGGCGGCGGGCTTGCCACGCGCACCTTCCGGCTGAACTACGAGAACGCCGAGGCCATGGTGCCGGTGCTCAAGCCGCTCATCGCGGCCGAGAACACCATCACCGCCTACCCCGCGAACAACACGCTGGTGGTGACCGACTACATCGACAACCTCGAGCGGCTGGCCCGCATCATCGAGAGCATCGACACGCCGACCTCGCTCGACTCCGAAGTCATCAAGCTGAAGAACGGCGTGGCGGTGGACATTGCCGGCCTGGCCACCGAACTGCTGGAGGGCACCGGCGACAAGGGCAAGCGCGACATCGTGGTGCTGGCCGACCCGCGCTCCAACAGCATCGTGATCCGCTCCAGCAGCCCCGGGCGAACGACACTGGCACGCGAGCTGGTCGCCAAGCTCGAAAGCGTGCAGAGCGACCCCGGCAACCTGCACGTGGTCTACCTGCGCAATGCGCAGTCGGTGCACCTGGCCGGCGTGCTGCGCGGCTTGCTGACGGGCGAGTCGCCCGACCCTGCCACCACCGGCAGCGGTTCGGTGCGCGCGGCGCTCGGCGCGGGCGGCATGCTGGGCGGGGCAGGGGGCGCGAACGGCGCGGGCAACGGCGCTTCGGGCAGCAGCTCGGCGAGCCGGAGCACGAGCGGTACAAGCAGCGCGACAGGCAGCGGTGGCAGCAGCGGCTCGACAGGCAACGGCCTGCGCGGCGCCACGGGCGCAGGCTCCGGCACGCAGCCAGGCGGCGCGGGTGGCGCAGGCGGCAGCGGCTCCACCGCCTTCTCGGCCGGCGGCGTCACCGTGCAGGCCGACCCCACCACCAACACGCTGATCATTGCCGCGCCGGAGCCCATGTACCGCAGCCTGCGCCGCGTGATCGACACACTCGACCAGCGGCGCGCGCAGGTGCTGGTCGAGAGCCTGATCGTCGAAGTGACCGAGACCGATGCATCGGAACTGGGCATCCAGTGGATGGCCGGCGGGCGCAACGGCCGGGTGACCGGTGGCGCGAACTTCGGCGCGGCCACATTCAACCCGAACGCCCGCAACACCATCGAGGCCATGCCCCGCGGGCTGAACATCGGCGTGGTCGATGGCACCGTCAAGCTGCCGGGCGTGGGAGAAATTCTCAACCTCAAGATGCTGGCGCGCGCGCTGCAGACCAAGAACGGCGCCAACGTGCTGTCGACGCCCAACATCCTCACGCTGGACAACGAGGCGGCTTCCATCATGGTCGGCAAGACGGTGCCTTTCGTGAGCGGGCAGTACATCACCAACGGCAACAGCAGCACCAACCCCTTCCAGACCATCCAGCGCGAAGACATCGGCCTGAAGCTGAACATCCGGCCGCAGATTTCCGAGGGCGGCACGGTCAAGCTCGACATCTACCAGGAGGTGTCGAACATCGACACGCAGGCCTCCGACGTATCGGGCATCGTGACCAACAAGCGTGCGCTCGACACCAGCATCCTGGTCGATGACGGGCAGATCATGGTGCTGGGCGGCCTGATGGAAGACAACGTGTCCAACGGCACCGAGGCCGTGCCGGGCCTGGGCTCGCTGCCGGTGGTGGGCAACCTGTTTCGCTACGACAAGCGCCAGCGGGTCAAGACCAACCTGATGATCTTCCTGCGGCCCTACGTGATCCGCGATGCCAATGCGAGCCGCAGCCTCACGCTCGACCGCTACAACTTCATGCGCATGCAGCAGGGGCGCATACGGCCGATGCCCTACGGCCTGCTGCCCGACACCGGCGGCCCGGTGTTGCCGCCGGCGGATGCGCCCGCGGTCGACCTGCGTCCGCAGAACTGGGAGCGCACGCGCGAGCAGGCGCCACCGCCCACCGCATCGGCCAGCGAGACGCGGCAGTCGCCTGCGGCAGCGGCACCGCCACCACCCGTGCTGCGCTCGCAGCTGCCGAAGGGCGTGACCGTCGAATCCGATGCCGCAGCGTCTTCCGGTGCGGCCAACGACAAGCTCGCGGTGGTGCAGATCGCCGACACCAATTCGGAGTCGGACGCGGTGCGCATCGTCAAGCGCGTGCGCATCAGCGGCATCGGCGCGTACATCGTCGGCGGGCCGGGCGGGGAGGGCAACCTGGTGCGGGCCGACGTTCCGCGCGATGCGCAATCGGTCGACAACGCAATGACGGTGCTGCGCGAACTGGGCTACCGGCCCGAGCGGGTGGACACGCCATGAACGCCGCGCCGCCCGAAATTGCCCACGTGGTAGCCACGCTGCCGCATGCCTGGGCGCGCAGCCAGCGGCTCGTGGTGCAGCACGACGGCGGCACGCCCACGCTCGTGGTGTGCCAGCGCACGCCGGGCTGGGCCATCGTCGAGGCGCGGCTGCTGCTCGGCAAGCTGCCGCTGCGCCAGGTCGGTCCGCAGGAAATGGACGCACTGCTCGGCAACAACTACGCAGAGGCCGACGACGCCGCCTCGGTGGTCGGCGCGGTCGAGCAGCAGGTCGACCTGGCGCGGCTCATGCAGGACATTCCCGCCGTGACCGACCTGCTCGATGCGCAGGACGACGCGCCCGTCATCCGCATGATCAACGCGCTGCTGGCCCAGGCCGCGCGCGACGGTGCGAGCGACGTGCACCTCGAATCGTTCGAGACCCATTCGGTGGTGCGCTACCGCGTCGACGGCACGCTGCGCGACGTGGTGGCGCCGCGCAGGGCGCTGCATGCGGCGCTCATCTCGCGCATCAAGATCATGTCGCAGCTCGACATCGCCGAAAAGCGCCTGCCGCAAGACGGCCGCATCACATTGCGCGTGGGTGGCCGGCCCATCGACGTGCGCGTATCGACCGTGCCCACGGCCCACGGCGAGCGCGCCGTGCTGCGCCTGCTCGAAAAAGACGCCGGCCGCCTGCGGCTCGAACGCCTGGGCATGGCGCCCGACACGCTGGCCGAACTCACGCGCCTCGTGCGGCAGCCGCACGGCATCGTGCTCGTGACCGGCCCCACCGGCAGCGGCAAGACCACCACGCTGTATGCGGCGCTGGGCCAGCTCGACCTGAGCACCAGCAACATCCTCACCGTCGAAGATCCGGTCGAGTACGACCTGCCGGGCATCGGCCAGATTCCCGTGCACAGCAAGATCGGCATGACCTTCGGCGCGGCCTTGCGCGCGGCGCTTCGGCAAGACCCGGACAACATCATGATCGGCGAGATCCGCGACCTGGAGACCGCGCAGATCGCCGTGCAGTCGTCGCTGACCGGCCACGGCGTGCTGGCCTCGCTGCACACCAACGACGCGGTGTCGGCCGTCACGCGCATGAGCGACATGGGCATCGAGCCCTTCCTGCTGTCGTCGTCGTTGCTCGGCGTGCTGGCGCAGCGGCTGGTGCGCTGCCTGTGCCCGGCCTGCAAGGCGCCGCAGACCCGGGCCGATGGCAGCGTGGCCTACGTGCCGGTCGGTTGCCCGGCCTGCGGCCACTCGGGCTTCAAAGGCCGCACCGGCATCCATGAACTGTTCGTGGTGCACGAAGACATCCGGCGCCTGATTCACGAAGGCGGCGACGAGCAGGCCATGCGCGCCGCCGCCGTGCGCCACGGCATGCGCTCCATGCGCGAAGACGGCCAGCGCTGGGTGCGCGACGGCGTGACCACCGCCGAGGAAATCCTGCGCGTGACGCGCGACGCCTGACCGGGCGGGGCTTACGCCATGGCACGTTTCGAATTCGAGGCCGCCACTGCCGGCGGCGACATCCAGCGCGGCACCACCGAAGGCGAGTCCGCGCGCTCGGTGCGCGCGCAGTTGCGCGAGCGCGGCCTCACGCCGCTCGACATTCGAGAGAAGGCGGGCAGCGGCGGGGCATTCGCCTGGCTCAGCCCCAGGCTCGGCGCGGCCGACCTGTGCTGGGCCACGCGCGAGCTGTCCAGCCTGCTCGGTGCGCGCCTGCCGCTCGAAGCGGCGCTGGTCGCGACCATCGAGCAGGCCGAGCGCAAGCACGTCGCCGAATCGCTCAGCGCCGTGTGCGACAGCGTGCGCGCCGGCATGCGGCTGGCCGATGCACTGGGCGAACGGCCACGCGACTTTCCGCAAATCTACCGCGCGCTGGTGAGCGCGGGCGAAGACTCCGGCGACCTCGCGCGCGTGATGGAGCGGCTGGCCGACTACCTGGAGAACCGCGACAACCTGCGCGGCAAGGTGCTCACTGCTTTCATCTATCCGGCCATCGTCGGTTTCGTGTCGCTGTGCATCGTCGTGTTCCTGCTGGGCTACGTGGTGCCCCAGGTCATCGGCGCTTTCGCGCAGGCGCGGCAGGAGCTGCCGGCCATCACCCGCGTCATGCTGGCCGCAAGCGCCTTCGTGCGCGAATGGGGCTGGCTTACCGCGGGCCTCATCGTCGGCGCTTGGGCTGTGGCGCGCGCGTCGTTGCGCGATGCGAGGCGCAGGTTGCGCTGGCACGGGTTGATCCTGCGCATGCCCATGGTCGGGCGCTATGCGCTCGGCGTCGACACCGCGCGCTTCGCGTCCACGCTGTCGATCCTCATGGATGCGGGCGTGCCGCTGCTGCGCGCGCTCGAAGCCGCGCGGCAGACGCTTGTGAACGAATGGCTCAAGCGCTGCGTGCTCGAAGCCACCGGCCGCGTCAAAGAGGGCACGCCGCTCGCCGCGGCACTCAAAGCGCAAAAGATTTTTCCGTCGAACCTCGTGCACCTCGTGGCCAGCGGCGAGAAGACGGGTGCGCTCGCGGCCATGTTCGAGCGTGCCGCGCAGAACCTCTCCCGCGATCTGGAGCGGCGGGCCATGCGCCTGACCACACTGCTCGAGCCCTTGATGATCCTTGCGATGGGCGGCGTCGTGATGATGATCGTGCTCGCCGTGCTCATGCCGATCATGGAAATCAACCAGATGGTGCGTTGAATTTTCGGGAGCATCCGCTCGCGAAAACAGCATCGGACACGGGAGTTTTTGTGGCCGTGTTCCCGAGCTTTTTTCGGGCTCCTGTCACCTGTGGAAAAGAAGATGAAGGCGTCGCCAGAGGGGCGACACAGGCAGCGAAGGGACAGGCAAAAAACACAAACGCCATGTCCCTGGCAGCTCATTTCTTTTGGTCCATTCAAAGGAGTTTCCATGAATGCAAAGTTCAAGACGGTCGCTTTGTCGGCTGTGATGATGGCGGGTCTTCTGGCTGCGGGTGCGGCTTCCGCGCAAGCAAACATCGTGGTGGGTGGTGGCGCGACCCTGCCCGAGATCCTGTATGACGACATCCTCCCGAGCGGTGTCGGCAAGACCGACTTCAGCTACAGCGGCACCGGCAGCGGTATCGGCAAGTCGGCTTTCCTGTCGAACGTGGTTCCGCGCTCGGGCACGGCCACGAGCCTGAAGACCAACTACTACAACGAGTCGCAGGGTTCGGACAACCTCTCGTTCCTGTGGCCCGTCACGCAATCGGTGCATTTCGCCGGCAGCGATTCCGCCCTGAGCGCGACCGAGCGCGACACCTACAACACCGCTCACGTCGGCAAGCCCGCGACGGACCCGGCTGCCTGGGGCCGCCTGATCCAGATCCCGGCCGTCGCCACCTCGGTGCTGCTTCCCTACAAGCGCACCGGTGTGACCGCGCTGGACCTGACGGACGCGAAGGTGTGCGCGGTGTTCAGCAACAAGCCGCTGATCGTGAGCAGCCCGCCCAGCCTCCAGCCGAACCTGACCTGGGAACAGCTGCTGGGCACCGCCACCCCCACGAACCCTGGCACGAACCTGGTTCGCGTGGTCTATCGCACCGACACCAGTGGCACCACCGAGCTGCTGAGCCGTTACCTCGCAGCCGCTTGCTCGGGCTCTGGTTTCGCCGTGTCCAACGCCTTCACGACCGTGGTGTCCGGCGCCGTCACTGGCGGCACGATTCCCAGCCACTGGGTGGGCGTTACTGGCAGCAGCGGCGTGTCGAGCGCGTTCGGCACCGATGGCCGCATCGGCTACCTGAGCCCCGAAACCAACTACACCGGCAGCGACAATTCGGTGGTTGCGAAGATCAACGGCAACCTGCCGGCGGCTTCCGCAATCCGCACCGTGCTCGCAGGTACCGCACTGCCGACGGCCGGCCTGACCGCTCCTGAACTGACGGCTGCCATGAACCCGCTCAACTGGGTGCCGGCATACGCCAAGCCAGCCACTGGCTATCCGATCTTCGGCACGACCAACCTGCTGGTGAACCAGTGCTACAAGGACACGGTCGTGCAAGGCAAGATCAAGACCTTCCTGGCCGGCCTCTACGGCACGACGTACGACACGAAGATCGAAACCACCCACAACTTCGTCAACCTGCCCGCCACGGGCACCACCACGACGAACTGGAAGAAGGCGATCAACGACGTGTTCCTGAGCGGCACGCACCCGCTGGCCATCGGCAACACCAACGTCTGCAACGGCATCGGCCGCCCGGTCGCCGCCAACTGATCGGCGGACGCAACAACGCGAGGGTTCGAAACCGGCGCATCTGGGAGCCGCCGGTTCGAATGACCCCGAAGGAAAAGACCGCGTCGAGGCGCGGTCCGACCCTTCGGGGTTTTTCGTGTCCGCGTGCCGGGTCGAACCCAAACCAACCCACCGTCTTGCACCACCTTGCGATGTCATGCGAGCGTCACCTCGGCGGGCTAATGTCGTTCCGGTTTGTCGGCGTGCCCTTCGGGCACTGCGGCAGGTGCGGCAACTCAGGAGCATGTGCGTCAACCCGGTATGAACGTGAATTCGGCATCGGTCCGTGTCCTGGCACTGGCCTGGTGCCTGGCCTGTGCGGCACCGCTGTTCGGCACCCGTATCGCGCAGGCGCAGCAGCAGACCGCGCCGGCCATGCGGATGACACCGGTGGTGCGCATCGAGTTCGATATCGCGGCGCAGCGCCTGGGCGATGCCATCGATGCCTACAGCAAGGCGACCGGACTGGACATATTGATCGATGGCCAGCATGCGCAGCGTTCCTCCGGTGCCGTGCGAGGAACGTTGACGGCACAGGAGGCCCTGGAAGCCATGCTGGTGGGAACAGGCCTGCAGGCGCGTCATGCGAATGCAACGTCGGTGGTGATTCACGCCGCCCGCATTCCCGGCAATGCCGCTTCGCAGGCCCTGCCCGAGGCCGCGGGCATGGAAGAGTCTGGATTCAAAGAAGGGGAAGTCTTGCATCAGTCCTACGCCGCCCGGGTCCAGCAGGCCTTGCGCAGCACCTTGTGCGCCTCGGCCGAAACGCGGCCGGGCAGCTACCGCCTTGCATTGCTGCTGCGCCTGGATGCGCGCGGCGCGGTGGAGCGCTTCCGTCTCCTGAGCACGACGGGCGATGCGGCCCGCGATGCGGCCGTGCAGGGGCGGGTGCGCTCGCTGGCGGTCGACAGCCCGCCGCCGCCCACGCTGCCGCAGCCGCTCGTGGTCCTGCTGTTGCCGGAAGGGCCGGGCGCGGAGTCCGACTGCAGCCAGGCGTCCTATTCCGGCGAAGTGCGCACGCCATGAACGAAGGCTTGTCGTCCACGCTGCGCGCGCGCATGGTCGCGCGCTATGTCGAGTTGCGCGGCAAGCTCGAGCGCATCGTCGGCTCGCGCGACGACGCGGCCGATGCCATGCAGGAAACCTGGCTGCGGCTCGCGGCAATGGGCGATACGGGCACGGTGAACAACGCCGACGCCTACCTGCTGCGCATGGCGGCGAACATCGCCACCGACCACTACCGCCAGAGCAACGTGCTGCTGGTGCGCGGCGAGATCGATGACCTGGTGCACATCGTGGACGAGGTGAGCGACCCGGAACGAATTGCCAGCGCGCGCAGCGATGTGCGTGCTCTGGGCCTGGTGCTGGGCCGCATGCCGGCGCGGCGCCGCGCCATCCTGGTGGCGGCGCGCGTCGAGGGGCAGCTGAACGACGAGATCGCCCGGCGCTTCGACGTGTCGCTGAGCACGGTCGAAAAAGAACTGCGCGCGGCGCTGGAATTCTGCAAGAAGCATCTGCCGGATGTGGAGGCTGCACAGCGCGGCCACTTTGCCGGCCCGAGAAAATACTGACGATGAGCGCCATGTCTTCCTCCGAATCCGAACCGGGTGCGCTTGAACGCCAGGCGCAGGCCTGGTGGGTGCGCCTGCATTCGGGCGGCGCCACACGAGCCGATGCCGATGCATTCCGGCAATGGGCCACCCACAGCGCGGCACATGCGCAGGCGTGGCGCGACCTCATGCGGACGTGGTCTGCGCTCGATCCCTTGCTCGCCAAGGAAGCGGTAGGCCAGGCGCCGCGGGCTCGGGCTTTCCCGTGGTCGGGCGTTTCCTGCACTTCCTGGTCGGGCCTGTCGGCGGCCTTGCACTCGCCGGGGCGCCGGGCATTTCTCGGTGGCGCGGTGGCGGCTTCGGTGGCCGCCGGTGCGATGGTGGTCGATCCGCCCCTGGGCCTGTGGCCTTCGGTCGGCGACCTGATGGCGGACTACCGCACCGCGACCGGCGAGCAGCGGCAGGTGGCATTGGGACAGGACGTCAGGGTGAACATGAACACGCAGACGCGGGTCAATCGCATCGGCGGTGGCGAGCGTCCTCGCGGCATGGCACTGCTGGCCGGGGAGGCTGAAGTGGCCGCCAGCGGCACGAGCGATTTCTTCGTCGAGACAGGGGGCGGCCGCCTGCTGGCCCGCGCGGCGCGTTTCAACATCCGCCACACCGGGCCGCAGGTCTGCGTGACCTGTCTCGATGGCCGCGTGACGGTGTCGGTGAACGGCGAGCAGCGCTCGCTCGAAGCCGGGCGGCAGGTCAGCTACGACACGGCGGGCCTGCGGGAAGTCGTGCGCGTGGACCTGGCCAGCGTCGACAGGTGGCGCACCGGGCTGCTGTCTTTTGACCGCATGCCGCTGTCGGAAGTGGTCGAGGAGATCAATCGCTACCGGCCGGGCAAGGTGCTCCTGCGCAACGAGGAACTGGGCCGCACGCTGGTCACGATGCAACTGAATCTGCGCAGCGTCGACAACGCGCTCTTGATGATCCGCGAACTCTATGGCGCACGGATGCGCAGCTTTCCGGGCGGCATCGTGATGCTGGGCTGATGTTCATTTAATTTACGGGTTGCATTGCGCAGGCTCGTCATGGAGGTATGGAACCGACGCCTCTCGACGACCGCCCGTGCAGCGCCCACAGCGACGACCGCGACGACCACGACGCTTGCCTGAGCGAAGCGCTGGCCTGGATCGTTCGCCTGAACCGCCCCTGCATCGACGGACAGGAAGTCCGGGCGCTCGGGGCCTGGTGCGCGCGCAGCGCGGTGCATGCCCAGGCCTGGCGCGAGGCCGTGGTGCTCTGGCAGTTGTTGCTACCCGCGGGCCGTGAATTGCCGCAACGCCGGCGCCGCCGCAGTGCCTCTGGCCTTCCATCGCTTCCATCGATCGCCCGCACGGCCGGCGACATCCGAATTCCAGGTCGCGGCGCCGCAACCGGTGCTGCGTCCGACCCATCTTCCTTGCACTTTCGTCCCAGGCAATCATGGTCTTGAATCCGCACACTTCCCGTTCGCGCCGTTCTGCAGCAGTGGACGGGCGGGCACCCGTCAGCCGGGGCGATCTTCGCCTGACGCCACTCTCGCGTTCGGTGGCCGTGGCGCTGGCGGCGCTCGGTACGTTCGGCCCGGTGCACGCGGCGCAGAGTCTTAGTCGCGCATGGTTTGCGGACAAGGGCGCGGAGCAGGCCTGGGCCCTGCAGACAGGGCGCCTGCGAAACGGCGCACCGGCGTCGAGCCTGACCAATCCGGCGCTGCAGCAACAGCAGGCGAATGCACAGCTGCAACGCTCGATCAGCAATCTGAACCTGGCCGCACAGGCCATTGCTGCCCAGCAGTCCGCACAGGCCGCGGCGCGCGAAGCGGCACTGAAGAACGGCACATCGGTCCCCGATGGCCTGGCCGATGGCGGCCTGAAGGTCGACACCGACAGCCTCACGGCAGGCTGGCGCAACGCCAACGCGCCGGTGCAGACGCAGCAGGCCGATGGCCGCACCAATGTCGCAATCCAGCAGACCGGCGACAAGGCCATCCTGAACTGGGAAACCTTCAACGTCGGGCGCAACACCACGGTCGATTTCAAGCAGCAGGCCGACTGGGCGGTGCTCAACCGCGTGAACGATCCGCAGGCGCGGCCCTCGCAGATCCAGGGGCAGATCAAGGCCGACGGCACGGTGCTCATCGCCAACCGCAACGGCATCGTGTTCAGCGGCAGCAGCCAGACCGACACGCGCAACCTCGTGGCGGCCGCGGCCCGCATCGGCGACGAGCAGTTCAGGGCGCGCGGCATCCACAGCGCAAAGACCAGCGACGGCTTCACGCCGAGCTTCACCGACGCGGGCGGCGCGGTGACGGTGGAAGCGGGCGCGCAGCTCGCCACGCGCACGCCTGCTTCGGTGAAGCAGGGCGGCGGCTACGTGCTGCTGATGGGGCAGGAGGTGAGCAACGCCGGCACCATCACCACGCCGCGCGGGCAGGTGCAGATGGCCGCCGGCGATTTCTTCATCGTGCGGCCCGGCCAAGGCACGGCCGCCAACCAGGCATCGACCACGCGCGGCAATGAAGTCGCACCGCAGTTCGTTGCCGACAGCACCGCGGGCCGCGTGGTCAACACCGGCCTGCTGCAGGCACCCGAAGGCGACATCACGCTGGCCGGCCGCAAGGTCGTGCAGGACGGCGTGGCGCTGGCCACCACCACGGTGGACACGCGCGGCACCATCCACCTGCTGAGCTCCGCCAGCGACAAGCTCGGCAGCGTGACGGTGACGCAGCGGGCGCTGAATGCGGTGCTGCTCGACGACGGCAACGGCCGCACGGCGCTCGACAGCCAGCGCGATGCGGTGATCGTGGAGTCCGCGAAGCAGAACATGCTGCGCCCGACGGCTGCCGCCGGCGCGTTCGACAACCTCTCGTTGCTGGACGACCGGCGCGACCTCTCGCGCATCGAGATCGTCTCGGGCGGCAACGTGATGTTCGAAGGCGGCTCGACCACGCTGGCGACCGGCGGGCAGTTGGCCGTGAGCGCCGGCAAGACCGGTGGCCGCAGCACCGTGGCCAATGGCGCGCGGCTGGACGTGTCGGGCGCGGTCGGCGTGCAGGTGGCCATGTCGTCCAACAACGTGAAGATCAACATCCAGGGCAACGAGCAGCGCGATGCGCCGTTGAACCGCGACACCTCGAAGCTGAACAACGCCAACGTGTGGATCGACCGGCGCAAGCTGGTGCGCGTGGCCGCCGGCGTGGGCGGCTACGACAAGGAGCGCTGGTACACGCCGGGCGGCCTGCTCGAAGTCGGCGGCTACCTGGGACTGCAGGGCCACGGCATCGGCGAATGGGCGGCACAGGGCGGCAGCGTGACCTTCAGCGGCGGGGAACTGGTGACGAAGGCCGGGTCGAACATCAACCTCTCGGGCGGCACGCTCGATGTGCAGACCGGCGCGATCCGCCAGAGCTGGCTCAAGGGCGCCGACGGCCGGCTCTACGAAGTGTCGAACGCACCCGCAGACGTGGCCTACACCGGCGTGTACAAGGGCTTCGAGGACGAACACAAGCGCTGGGGCATCAAGAACACGGGCTACTTCTACAACCCGCTGATCGGCCCCCAGCAAAGGCTGGAGAACGGCTACACGGTGGGCCGCGACGCGGGCCGGCTGGTGGTGGCCACCGGCGCGGCGGTGATCGAGGGCGACATCACGGCCAACGCTTTCCAGGGGCCGCGCCAGGCCGTGAAGCGCGACGCAGCGTTCGACGGTTATGCGCAGTCGCACAACGCCGCGGCCCAGGCCGCGCAACTGATTCTCGGCAGCTACACGACCGCCTACAACGCCGATGCGAAGCTGGGACCGGTCGGCACCTTCAGCCGCCTCGCGCCGACCTTCGACCGTGTGGTGGTCGGCCATGCGGAGCCTGACATCGGTGCGGGTCTGCAGCCTGAAGACGCATTGCCGCAGGCGCGCAAGGACGCGCTGTATCTCGACAACCAACGCCTGAACGGATTCGGCTTGGGCACGGTCGTTGCCGTGGCCAACAAGAGCGTGACGGTGGACGGCGCGCTCACCGTGGCGCCCGGCGGCAGCATCGTGCTCCACGCGACGCAGGTGAAAGTCAACGCCGACCTCACGGCGCGCGGCGGTTCGATTGCGCTGGGCAATGTGCAGAGCAGTTTCTCCAACACGGGCAAGCCGGTCGATGCCGTGTTGCCGGTGGCCGCCGAGACGCCGGTCGAAGTGAGTGTTGCAAAGGGAGTGACGCTCGACGCGCGTGGCCTGTGGAGCAACCAGCAGCTCGACCCCGGCGACACGCGGGGCCTGCCGTATCTCGACGGCGGCACGGTGAGCCTGCGCAGTTCGGGCGCGGTGACGCTCGCGGCGGGCTCGCTGGTCGATGTGTCTTCGGGCGGTGCACTCCTAGTCAATGGCAAGACGCGCGGCGGCCGCGGGGGCAACGTGACGCTGTTCGCCGATGTGGAGTCGAAGGAGCCTTCGAATCCCGGCCTGCTGACCATCGACGGCGACATCCGCGGATACGGCGTCAACGGCGGGGGCACGCTGCGCATGGCGTCGGGCACCGCGATCATCCTCGGTGGCCAAGTGCCAGGCAGCGGCGGCACGCTGGCCCCGGGGCAGGCGGCACCGACCGACCTGATCCTGCTGCAGGACTACCAGGTGCGGGCGGGCGATGTCCTGCCGGTGGCCTACAGCTACCAGCGCACGCGCGCACAGCCGGGGGAAACGGTAGGGACGGCGCCTGTGTTCGACGAAGGGCAGAACGCCGTCACTTTGGCGTCGGACTGGAAGCTACCCGATGTATCGTGGAGCAGTCCTAGTCGCTTCTACACCGTGACCGCCATTGTCAATGGTGTCAGTATGGACTTCCGCGCCTTCAGGACGGGCGATGGCAATTCGAAGAGCGAGACTGTGCCGGCGGGCGCCACGATCACGAACCTCAGCCAAGAGACGTCGTTCCCGGCCAACTATGTGGTCCCGCCCAACATTTTTCCGGGCGGGGTTGCGATCCGGCCGCAAGCCGCGACGCTGACGGCAGGCAACACGGCGATTGCCGATTTCACGGTGGCGAGCGGTACCCGAATCAATGCGGGGGCGGTTTTCACGCAATCGGTGCTCACCCGCCCGAACCTGTCGCTCGACTCCGCGATTCTTCAGTCGGGCTTCGCCCGCTACGAGATCGATGGCCGCCTGGGCGTGGTCGTGGCCGAGAACGCGAAGCTGGATGTGCGGATGCCGGTCTACCGCGTGTCCGAGGGCGCGCGAACTGTGCCCGGCGGCAGCAGCCCCGACGCGGCGCTCGAGCGCTGGATGCCACCGACGTGGCGCGAAGACGCCCAGCAGGGGGTGCTCACGCAGCGCGGCGGCGCGAGCCTCGTGCTGCAGTCGACGGGTGCCTCGGGCCAGGGCGTCAGCGCGCCCGTCGACCTGCGCGCGGGCGCGACGATCGAGGTCGATCCGGGCCAGTCGATCGCCCTGCTGGGGCGCGGCGTGACCGTCGACGGCCGGCTCGTCGCCCCGAGCGGCACCATCGCCATCGACGGCGGGCCGACTGCCGACAAGACCGGCCTGATCTGGATCGGCGACCGCGCGGTGCTCGATGTCGCCGCGCGTGCGGCCACCGCGCAAGACGTGTTCGGCCGCACCTACGGGCGCGTCGCGGGTGGAGGCACCATCAGCATCGGTGGGGCGCCCGATTGGGAGGCCACGGGCGAGGCCACTGCAGCGAATTCGTTCATCGTCATTCGCCCGGGTGCGTTGCTCGATGCGTCTGGAAGCAGTGCTGTGCTCGATCACCGCGACGGCACGGGCGGGGCATCGACGGTCGCCAGCGCAGGTGGCTCGATCGTCCTGAAGTCCAGCCTCGGGCTCTACCTCGACGGCACGCTGCGCGCGGCCTCGGGCGGCGTCGGGGCCGCGGGCGGCACGCTGGCGCTGGCGCTCGAATCGGCCAACTACCCGACCGCGGAAACGCGCGGCGACGTGTTGAGGCACCGCGAACTGGTGCTGGCACAGACGCAGGGAGACAGCGCCCTGGCGGCAGCGCAAACCCCGGCACAGGCGGCCGGGCTCCTGCGCACGGGCACGGCGCGGGTCGGCGTGGACCGGATCGAGGCCGGCGGCTTCGACAACCTGTCGATGCTGGTGCACGGACCGCTGAGCTTCGACGGCGACGTGGCGTTGCGCATCGGCCAGAGCCTGCGCCTGTACGCCGGCACCTATGCACACGCGGAGGGGGCGGCCACCGGTTCGAAGGTGTCGCTGTCCGCGCCCTACGTGCGCCTTGCGGGCGTGACCCGCATTCCGAACGACAACAGCACGCTGCCCGCGGCCAATTGGGCAAAGGGGGCTTCGCAGCAGCCCGGCGATGGCAGCTTCTCGGTGCTGGCGGACCTGGTCGATGTGCGCGACCGCGTCGGTTTCGGCGTGCACGCGGACATCGACCTGGGCATGTCGGCGTACACCGTCGACCGCAAGGGGTTCGGGAGCATCGACCTGTCGAGCCGCGGTGACATCCGCCTGCTGCAGGGGCTGTCTGCCGGCTTTGCCACGGAACTGTCGACACCGGGCAGCCTGACGCTCACCGGCGCGCAAATCTACCCGGCGACGGGTGCCAGCGCCGTAGTCACCGCCGGCTACCGCGTGGAGGACCCGGACAACGGCATCGTCGGCTATGTCCCGGGCAGCGTACTGGCCATCCGGCGTTACGGCGATGGCGACGTTGCCCTGCCGGACTCGGTTTTCGGCACGCTGGTATTGAGTGCTGAAACGGTCGAGCAGGGCGGCATCGTGCGCGCGCCGCTCGGCCACCTAACCTTGGGCCCGGCGGATCAGGGCTCGACCAAAAGAGTGGAGCGTCTGGTCCTGCAGCCGGGCAGCATCACCTCGGTGAGTGCAGCGGGGCTCCTGACGCCTTACGGCGGCACGGTCGATGGCCTGAACTACCTGTACGACAAGAAAGCCGTCCGCCCGACGAGCGTGGGCGCGTCGAGCGACATCCTGTTGAGGGCCCGCCGGGTCGACGTGCAGTCTGACGCGGTCCTGGACCTGTCGGGCGGCGGCACTCTGGCTGGCGCGGGCTTCGTCGCGGGACGCGGCGGCTCGGCCGACATTCTTGCCACGCCGCTCGTCAACGCGAACCCCGTGAACACGTACAGCCAGGCGGGCAACGCGGTCTATGCCATCGTGCCCGGCAGCGCCGCCCGCTATGCCCCGGTGGCTCCCGAGGCCGGCGCCGGCATGCCGGGCATCGGCCAGCAGGTGACGATTCCCGCCGGCGTGCCGGGCCTGCCGGCCGGCACCTACACGCTGATGCCGTCGAACTATGCGTTGCTGCCGGGCGCCTTCCGGGTGGAGGTGGGACCGGCCGGCCGCCCCGGCAGTCCTGGCGTTCCTGCTGTTCCGGCAACGGGCGACGGCTCCTACGTGGCGGCCGGCTACCTCGGCGTGGCCAACACCGCGATCCGCGATGCACTGCCCAGCCGCCTGATCCTTACGCCGGCCCTCAAGGTGCGCACCCATTCCAGCTACAACGAGACCGGCTACAACGCCTTCGTGCTGTCCGACGCGGCGCGGCTCGGTTTCATGCGCGGCAGGCTGACCTCGGACGCGAAGAATCTCGATATCGTCTTCGAGCCTCCGAAGAGCGGAGGCACAGGGGGCGTCCCTTTTGCCTTCAACGGCGAGGCCCGCCTCAGCGCCGAGGCCGGTACGCAGGGCTTCGGCGGAACGGCGTCGCTGAACGTCGGCGAAGTGCTTGCGGACGGACGGCCCCCCACCGAGGGACTGAACGGCGTATCCGTCTACGACGCGGACCTGAACCGGCTCAACGCTCCGCGCCTGGCCCTGAACAGCTCCATCGTCACCACCTACGGGTCGCGGGGGCGCATCGTCGACATCGTGGGCAACGGCACACTGATCGTGCGCAGCGGCGCGCGACTGTCGGCCTCGGACATCGTGCTGGGAGGCGACCAGCTCATCGTGGAAGAGGGTGCCTCGCTCAGCACACTGGGCCGCGGACGCTCAAGCTTCGATTCGAGCGCGGGCTATGTCTTCTATGGCAACAACGTGCTGGCGTTGTCCAACGGCTGGTTCAACATGCAGCTTTCGTCGTCGCCGAACGGCGCGGCCGGCGGCGGGCTTGTCGACATCGGCCGCTGCGCGAGCAGCGCCTGCACCGGCACGACGCAACTGGTTTCGGAGGGCACGCTGGCCATCGCCACCGATGGCGCGCTGCTCCTGGCCGACAACCTGTCGTACGGCACGCGCAACCTTGTGTTCGCGATGGCAGCCGTCAACATGGGCGAAGACGCAAGCATTGCGGCCGCCAGCGCCGCCGGGCGCCTGCCGCTCGGCCTGGGGCTCAACCAGGCCCGGCTCGACCGCCTGCTGGCCGGCAACACCGCGGCTGGCGTGCCGGCGCTCGAAACCCTCGTGCTCAATGCGCGCGATGCGGTCAACATCTATGGCGCGGTGAAGTTCGATGCATCGAGCCTCCAGCGCCTCGTGCTCGGCACGCCGGCCATTCATGGCTACGGCAAGGCGGGCGACGTTGCCGCCATTCGCGCCGGCGAGTTCGTCTGGGCCGGCTCTGAAGCCGCACCCGGCGCGCCCATGGTCGATCTGCTGGGCGACGGCGCGCTCGACATCGCGGCCCGCACCATCGTGTTGGGGCAGGGCCCGAACACGCCGGCGGACAACACCGCCACCAATGCACGGCTCGCGCTGGGCTTTGCGGACGTCAGGCTCAAGGCCTCCGAACAGGTCACCTCCGGCGGCAAGGGCACGCTGGCGGTCTACCACCGCCAGGATGCGTACGTGCCCGGGGAAGGCTATGCACGCGAGGGCGGCAACCTGCGCATCGAATCGCCGGTGCTGACCGGGCAGGCGGCCTCGGTGATGCGCATCGCCGCCGGCGGCGCCATCGACGTCGTGTCGCCGGGTGGTGCCGGTGCGCAGGCTTCGAACCAGGCGCTGGGCGCAACGCTGGAGCTGAAGGGCCAGCGCATCGGCGTGGACGGCAACGTGGTGCTGCCTTCAGGCCGGCTGGTGTTGTCGGCCACCGGCGACATCGCATTGGGTTCGGCTTCGCGCATCGATCTTTCCGGCCGCAAGGTCGGGCTGTTCGACGTCGACAAGTACAGCTGGGGCGGCGACCTCGTGATGAACAGCACCGGGGGAGACATCCGGCAGGCGGCGGGCGGCTCGATCGACGTGTCCGCGCGCAACAGCCGGGGTGGCACCATCGAGGCGACGGCGCTCGGTGCCGGTGCGGGCCGCATCGATCTCGGCGGCGCACTGCTCGGCAGCGCCACCGGCAGCCACGACGTGGGCGGCACGGTGGTCCCGTACGACGCGGGCGAACTCACGGTGCGCGCGCAGACCCTGAACGATTTCGCCGGCCTCAACAGCCGGCTGAACCAGGGCGGCATGTTCGGCGCGCGCCGCTTCCAGCTCAAGCAGGGCGACCTCGTCGTGGGCGACGGCGTCAAGGCCCGCGAGGTGGCCATCACGGTGGACGGCGGCAGCCTGCGGGTCGATGGCCGCATCGATGCCAGCGGCTACCAGGTCGGCACGATCCGCCTTGCGGCAAAGGGCGACCTCACGGTCGACGGCACGCTCGATGCGCACGGTACGGGCCTGCGGGTCGACAGCTACGGCAAGATCATCGACAGCCCCAACCGGGCCGTGGTCGAGCTGACCAGCAGCAGCGGCATGCTCACGCTGGGCAGCGGCGCGCGCATCGACCTGCGCGCGGGGACCGACGTGCCCGTGGGCACCGCCGCCGGCCAGAACGACGGCAGGGCGCGCGGCACGCTCGACCTCAATGCACGCCGCACCGGGGGCGCGGGCAGCGAGGGGAGCGGTGCCGGCGCGAACGACGTGGCGGTCACGGTCAATGGCACGCCGGTCGTCCTGGGCGCGAAGACCATCGCGGTCAATGCCTTCCGCCGCTACGACGATGCGCCGCTCGCCGGCCAGACCGATGTGTCCGGTTTCAAGCCGCAACTCATCACCCAGGGCTACCTCGACGAGATCGACGGACACAGCCAGCTCTTCGTCGATGCGGCGCTGCGCAATACAGCCCTGGGCAGTCGGCTGTCGGGCCTGGGCCGCTACCACCTGCGCCCCGGCGTGGAGATCGTCAGCAAGATCAGCGCCGACAACCCCAACGGCGACCTCACGGTAGACGGTGACCTGGACTTTTCTGGCTACCGCTACGGCCCGGATGCCAATCGCGGTGATCCGGCCCGGCGCGGCTTCGGCGACCCGGCCCGGCGCGGCTTCGGCGAGCCGGGCCGGCTCGCAATCCGCGCCACCGGCAACCTCAACATCCAGGGCAGCATCAACGACGGCTTTGCGCCGCCCGCTGCCACGCCCGACGACAGCGGCTGGGTGCTGACCGAGGCGCGCGGCCCCAACAACTCGCCCAGCACCCCCTTCGGCGGCGACATCGTCATTCCGATCGACGGTGTCTCACTGGAGCCCGGCACGCGCTTTCCGGCCGGGTCGACGCTCAACTACAGCGTGGACGTGGGGGCGATGACCTTGCCGGCGGGCACCGTGCTGCCGGTGGCCGTGGTGCTTGCCGGGCCGCTGAACCTGGCTGCGGGCACGGTCGTGGCCGCCGACATCCACAACGCCGACGGAACGCTTGCCTATGCGGCGGGCTCGGTGCTGCGGGGCGCGGTGGCGCTGGAGGCGGGCATGCGCCTCGGCGCCGGCACGGCGTTGCGTGCAGCCACGCCGATTGGCCCGCTCCGTTGGCCCAAGGGCGTGGCGTTGCCGGTGGAGATGACGACCACCGCCACGCTCGACCTGAAGCGGGGATCGCTGATCCCGTCGATGACGTGGGTCGAACTGCCGGGCGACAAGCCCATCAACCTGCGACCGGTCGTCAATGGCGTTCAGGGCCGCAACTGGGCGGTGGCGCCGATGCTGGGCGAGGGCGCCACGTCGTGGAGCATGCAACTGGTGGCCGGCGCGGACCTCGCATCGGCCGACCGGCGCGCCACCGACCCGGCCTCCAAGGGCGCCATCCGGTTGGCGGACACGCACTACACGATGGCGTTCGAGACGGGGCTGGTCGGGCAGATCCAGGTGTGGACGGCCGCCAATGGCAACGGCGGTGTCGAGAATGAACCGGTGCCCGAAAGCGATCAGTTCTGGTGCACCATCTTTTTCGACTGGTGCACGTTCAAGGGCGGCACGCCGGCCATCGTAGGCAGCCGGCCGGCCCAGCCGACCTTCAGCGTGGTGCGCACCGGCACCGGCGACCTGCAGCTGGTGGCGGCGGGCGACATCCGCAGCGATTCGCTCTACGGCGTGTACACCGCCGGCACGGCAACCACCGCGGATGCCGCCTACAACCGCCCGCGCGGCAAGCGGGCCGACGACACGGTGATCGGCCCGCAGGACCCGCTGCTCGACTACCAACGCAGCCTGGCGGGTTATCGCGCCTGGTATCCCGACCAGGGCGGCAACGTGCTGATTGCAGCCGGCGGCAACCTGGTGGGCGACATCAGCGGCACGACGGCGTCCAGCGTGGTGCCGGGCAACTGGCTGTGGCGGCAGGGCTCTGGCACGGCGCCTCTGGACACACCGATTCCCACCGCCTGGTGGATCAACTTCGGCGCCTATGCCCCAGTCGACAGCTTCAGCTCGAACCCGCCGCGGATCGTCGGCTTCACGGGCATCGGTGCGCTCGGCGGTGGCGACGTTCGCATCCGGGTGGGAGGCGAGGCCGGCACCATCGGCCTGCGCGGGAACAGGTCGGACGCCCTGGGCAACGAAGAACGCAGCCAGGGGCTGGTGGTCGCGGTTGGCGGCACGGGGCGGGTCGGTGCCGACGGAAGCCTCGCACTCACGGGAGGCGGCGACATCGACATGCGGGTGGCCGGTGCACTCAATCCCCAGCGCGGCATGAGCGCCGGGACCGAAAAGCTCATGCTCACTGGCGCCATTGCCAACCTGCGAGGTGCGACGGACGTCAGCGCGGCATCGATCGGCAGCCTGGGCCTGATGTTCCCGAGCAGCAAGTACGCGTTTGTCGATCTCGTCGATGCGCGCGGCATGGACCCCCTGACGGCAACCTATGCCAACGCGAGAGGCGGCATCAACCTCGTGCCCGGGGATTCCGTGGTCCAGTTGCGCACGCTCGGCGATCTGGTGCTCGGCGGTGCCGCCGATCCGGGACGCGGCGACACGCCCAACGCCCCGGCCTTCGATTTCGGCGGCAAGAGCCACCCCGGCGGCCAGGGCTGGTTCAGCCTCTGGAGCGGGCGCAGCGCCATCGACCTCACCGCTGCCGGCGGCCATCTGACGCCCATCATGGCGAGCGGCGACGCCCTCGTCAGCACCACGACGAAAGACGCATGGATCGTCTATCCCTCCATCTTCCGGGCTGCGGCCCTGACGGGAAACCTCTACTACGGCTACTCGGCATTGCCGCAGGCCGTGGGCAATCCTGACAAGCTGACCTACGGCCTGACGCTTGCGCCGTCGGCCACCGGCGAACTGGAAATGCTGGCCGGCGGCTCGATCTACGCGGGCAGGTACTCGGTCAGCATGTCCGGCGCGAGCACGCCCTTGCCGTCGCCATTCAATCCGGCGTTTGCCGGCGTGTTTCGCGATGATTTTCTGAACCCGGTTCAGGTGACCAACATCTCGGGGGATGGATTGGGCCCGGGTTCATTGTCAACGCTCTTCGCCTTCGGCCCCAACAGCGCGGGCGCCGGACTTGGTCGCGCGGCGAATGCACCGCCGATCCGCTTCTATGCCGCGGGCGGCGACATCGTGGGCCTGAAGACCGGGGAGGCCGTGAACTTCAACAGCACCGGCACGACCTGGTACAACGCCGCCGCGCCGGTGCGCATCCGGGCGGCGCGCGACATCGTCAACGCCGGTGATGTGCCCGGCAGCGCGACAACCGGCGCCAGTGAAACCGGCGGCTCCCAGCTGCGCGGCAACCTCATCGTCCACAACAACCCGACCGACGTTTCCATCGTTTCCGCCGGCCGCGACATCCTCTACGCCAACTTCGACATCGCCGGCCCCGGCACGCTGGAGGTCACGGCGGGCCGCAACCTGCTGCAGGAAGACCGCGGGGGCATCACGTCGATAGGACCGACCGTGCCTGGCGACACCCGTTCGGGTGCATCGGTCGCGATGATGGCTGGCGTGGGGGCATCGGCCGCGGCCTCGGGCCTGGACATGTCCGCGATCCGCACGCGCTACCTCGATCCGTCGAAACGCGCCGAGGCCGGCGCGTCGTTGGCCAGCCAGCCGGGCAAGGCCGTCAAGACCTACGAGGCGGAACTGGCCGCATGGCTGAAGGCGCGCTACGGCTTCGACGGCGGCAGCACCGCACAGGCGCTGGCGTACTTCGATGCCCTGGCGCCGGAGCAGCAACGCATCTTCCTGCGCGAGGTGTACTACGCCGAACTGCGCGAAGGCGGCCGCGAATACAACGACCCGAACAGCAGCCGCTCGGGCTCGTACCTGCGTGGCCGCGAGATGATCGCCACGCTGTTCCCCGACAACGACGCGGCCGGCCGTGCCATCGCGCGCAGCGGCGACATCACCATGTTCGGCGGCTCGGGCGTGCGCACCAATTTCGGCGGAAATATCGAGATGATGGCGCCGGGCGGCCAGATCATCGTGGGTGTGCAGGGCCAGGTGCCGCCGGCCACGGCGGGCGTCCTGACGCAGGGGAAGGGCGACATCCGCATGTTCAGCGAAGGCAGCGTGCTGCTGGGGCTGTCGCGCATCATGACGACCTTCGGCGGCGACATCTTCGTGTGGTCCGAGAAGGGCGACATCAACGCCGGCCGCGGCTCGAAGACGACGGTGCTGTACACGCCGCCCAAGGTGGTCTACGACAACATGGGCAACGTCGAAATCTCCCCCCAGGCACCCAGCTCGGGCGCGGGCATCGCGACATTGGCGCCCATCGCCGAAGTGCCGCGCGGCGACGTCGACCTGGTCGCGCCGCTGGGCACCATCGACCCCGGCGAGGCCGGCATCCGCGTGTCGGGCAACATCAGCGTCGCGGCGCTGCACGTGGTGAACGCAGACAACATCGTGGCGCAGGGCAAGTCGTCGGGGCTGCCGGCCATCGTCTCGGTGAACGTCGGCGCGCTCACCAACGCCAGCGCGGCCGCGGCGCAGGCCAGCACGGCCGCGCAGGAAGCGGTGCAGCGCGAACGCGCCGCGGCGCGGCAGGCGTTGCCTTCGGTGTTCACGGTGCGCGTGCTCGGCTTCGGTAACGAGCCGGCGCCGGGCGGCAACGGCGACAGCAGCAGCAATGGCAACAACAATAACAACAACGGCAGCAGCGACGCGCCGGCCGGCAAGGCCGGCACGCCGGTCGCCTACAACCCGCGCAGCGTGATCCGCGTGCTGGGTGGTGGCGGCAGCCTGCCGCCGGCGGCGAGCCGGCAACTGACGGACGAGGAGCGCGCCAACCTGCAACGCTGACCCGTGCCCGGCGCCCGGGCTGGCGGGCGCATTCCTCCGTCCTTTTTTTCTTGTCTCGAGGCCTGGCCTTTCCCGCAACCGGCGATCCCGGACGCGGGCACGCCGGGCGTTCAGCGAAAACCAACATGACCCCCAACACCCAGGCGATGCGCAGCGGCGCGCCAGACCGGTTCTCCCTGCTTTTTCCCTCGGTCTGGCGACAGCTGGACGCGCGCATCGGGCGGCTGCCGGCCGTGGTGCCGCGCGCGGAGAAGGCAAGGAAGCCACCGGCGCCGGCGGTCGATCTGCAGGCGCACCTGGCGGCGCACTACACCGCGCTGCACCGTCGCCTGGAGCGGCAGTTCGGCTGCGCGGACCTTGCAAGCGAATGCCTGCACGAGGCGTGGCTGCGGCTGGGCGGACGCCGGGCGCACGAGGCGCCGGCCAACCCCGATGCCTACGTCTACCGCGTGGCCAGCAACCTGGCAATGGACAGCCTGCGCGCGCGCAAGCGCTGGAGCGGGCTGAACGACGAGGGGGCCGATGTCGGTGACGTGGCCGACCTGCAGCCCGGCCCCGAGCTCATTGCCGAGGCGCGCTCGGAAGTGGCCGCGGTCGACCGCGCCATGCAGAGGCTGCCGCGCCGCCACCAGTCGGTGCTGCTGGCGCTGCGCTGGCACGAGATGTCGCGCCAGGAGGTGGCCCGGCGCCACGGCGTGTCGGTGCGCAAGGTCGACACGGCGCTGCGGCAGGCGCTGGGCGCGCTGCGTTGACGTGGAGGAAACCAGATGATGATGAAGTGGATGTCGCCCATGCGGGTCACCATGCAGGAACTGGACGCCAAGCTCTCGAAGATCGTCGAGCGGGCGCGCGAGGCGCCGGTGGCGGTCAATCGCTATGGCTCGCCGTGGGTGTGGATCGTGAGCCACCAGGCCTGGGTGCAGGCCGACAACCTGCGCGCACTGGTGCCGCAGAGCCACCCGCTGGTGCCGTTGCACGACCTGGTGGAAGACGCGCTGCGCTACGAGCGCGACCTGCTCGCCGACCTGGAGCGCCAGCACGGCAGCACCATCGGCGCGGCCACGCTGTTCAAGTGCCTGATGCTGCAGATCATCTATTCGCTGGAAGACGGCGAGAAGGTGCACGAGAGCCTTGCCTACAACATGCTGTTCCGCTGGTTCGTGGGCTTCGAGAAGTTCGCCGATGCGCTGCCCGAGCGCGCAGCGTTCACGCGCGAGCTGAATGCGGTGGGGGCCGACGCGCGGGCGGTGCGCGTCATTACGCGTTGCCTGTCGCACACCTTCCTGCCGGAGTCGGGCGACGGCGATTTCCGGGTCAACCGCGGGCTGCTGCATGCGCTGTCGACATGGGCGTCGGCCGTGCCGGGTGCCGCGGCACCGGGTGCCAGGCCGCATGAAGCGGTGGGTTGAATGCCGGCCCGCCGTGGCGGGACGCGGCAACGGCCGTTAGCGCGCGGCCGTGTCGGCGGAAGCGGCGCTGGCCCTGGCCCTGGCGATGCCCGGCGTCGCAAGCTGCGGCATCGCAGGCGCAGCAATGCGCTCGGCCACGCCGGCCTTGTCGATGACCACCGCATCGGCTTCGATGGCCTTCAGCGTGACCGAGCGCGCGAGCGTCTCGCCGACCTGGTACGGCCGCGGCGGCGCATCGTTGACGGCCAGCACCACGACGCCTTGTGCCGCGCTTTTTATCAACCCCTTGACCGCGATGTTCGCGCGCAGCTCGCCGGGGCCGAACCACGCGGCCAGCGCATCGGCGGCGGGGTCTGCTTCGGTGTTGCCTTGCACGCGCGCGGCCGGTGCCTGCGGCGCGGGCTTGCCGAGCAGGTGCGCCCAGGTCGCGATGCCCGCCACCACCAGCAACAGGCCGACCGCATGAACGATGTACTTCGCGGAGGGCTTCGTCGTCATTGCGGCGGACATCATGATTTTTCCTTGGCGGTCTTCGGGCTTCGTGTCTATCACAGGGGCGTTGGGGTTTCGTGTCAGCGTTTTTTCATGCGCGCATCACACGGCGCGCCTAGCATGGGCCGTGGCCTTGCGAATCCAGCGGGGCGCCACGTCATGAAGGTGCGCATGCGACAGGCATTTCCACGGGCCGCCGAATGCGGCTTCTCGCTGATCGAGCTGATGGTCGTGATGGTCATCGTCGGCATCGCGACCGCGGCGATCAGCCTGAGCGTTGCGCCCGACCCCGCGCAAGACCTGCGGCGCGATGCGCGCGAACTGGTGCAGCACCTGGCGGTGGCACAGAACGAAGTGCGCATCGACGGGCGCGTGATCGCGTGGCAGGCCAATGCCGATGGCTACGGCTTTGCGCGCGGCACCTGGCAGGGCGTGGCGGGCAGCGCGATTCCGGTGGTGTCGACGGCCGGCGCGCTCGACACCTTCGGGCGCGACGACGAACTGCGGCCCCGGCAGTGGCGCGTGACGCCGGTGGAGGTGACGCCCGCGAAGCCGGTGCTGCTGACGTCCGAACCCATCGGCGCGAGCTGGCAATTGACCTTGCGCCACGGCGCGGCGACGGTCACCGTGCAGCGCGATGCGGCGGGTGGCTACAAGGTGCGTTGAGCCATGCATGCATCGCCTCGTTCATCGACAAGCACAAGCACAAGCGCACGGGGCTTCACGCTGATCGAAGTGCTGATGGCGCTGACCATCGTCAGCATCGCGCTTGCGGCCATCGTGCGCGCGTCGAGCCTCACCATCACCAACCTCGGGTTGCTGCAGCAGCAATCGCTGGCCATGCTGTCCGCGGAAAACCGCCTGGCGGAACTGCAGCTGGGGCAGGGGCCGAACACGCCCGGCGTTGTTCGCAGCCCGTGTCCGCAAGGCGGCGTGCGCCTCGTCTGCCGGTTGGAGCTGAGCCCCGCGGTCGATGGACTGCGCGCCGCGACGGTCGACGTGTACCTGGCGGAAGAAGGTGGAGAGGGCAGAGGCAGCGGCAACCGCCTCGCATCGCTGCGCACCCGCATGCCGGAGACCCGCTAGATGCGTCCAGCGAAACGGCCACGGCAACGGCAACGGGGCTTCACGCTGATCGAAGTCATGATCGCCATCGCGCTCATGGCGGTGCTGAGCGTGATGGCCTGGCGAGGTCTCGACAGCGTGACGCGAGCCAACAGCCGGCTTGAGGAACGCACCGAAGGCATCGCCAGGCTCATGCGTGCGCTCGACCAGCTGGAGCGCGACGTGGCCCTGCGTGCCACCACCGAACTGCCGTTGCCGGTGCTGGGTGCGAATATCGAACTGTTGCCGTCAGCGCTGCAGGTGCGTGCACAGGCCGACATGCCGTTCTTCCTGGAGATCGTGCGCACCGCGCCCGCCGCGCCAGGTCACTGGCAGCGCGTGCAGTGGTGGCAGCGTGGCGGCGTGCTGTACAGGGCCAGCGGTGCGGTGTCGTCATTGTTTCCCTTGCCGCCACCGGATGCGGCCGCGCGCGTGACGGTGCTGGACGCCGTTTCCGTTTTCCGTTTGCGTGCATGGGAGCCGGGGCAAGGCTGGCGCAACCTGCCGGGCATCGCGCCCGCGCGGGCCACCGCCACGGGGCTTGAACTGGAGCTAGGCCTGCGCGAAAACGGCGACGGCGCGGTACAGAATTTCCGGCGCGTCTTCGTGCTCAACTGACAGATCCTTCGAGGGGAAAATCGCTGGATTGATGGCGCAGTGGCAGGGGTCACACGAGGTGGCTATAGTGAAGGCTCCATGCAAAAACGAATAGCCGTGATCTTCGTCTCGCGACGAAACTCATTGCGGAGCATCCTGGCCGAAGCCTGCCTAGCGCACCTGGACCCGAAGCGGTTCTCGGCTTATTCCTGCGGCCAGCCGGGGCAACTGGCCCACGAATTCCATCCCGCGGCCGTCGGTGCATTGAAGAGTGCGAGCATGGAACTGCCGAGCCACGCACCGCGCAGTTGGGACGAGTTCGCGCGCTCGAGTTCGCCCGCCGCCGACTTCATCATCACGCTGGACGCAGCCACCGAGCCTTTGCATCCACCGTGGCCCGGACAGCCCGATGCGGCGCTGTGGGCCTACCCTGACGTGGCGGCCGGCACGGACAACAACGAAGCCACGGCTCATGCGGCGGTCCAGATGTTGTTCTCGTTGCGTCGTCGGCTGGAACTGCTGGTGAGCTTGCCGATGCAGGGTGTCGACAGGGCAGCTGTCCGGTCCGACGTGCGAGACCTGGGCTACATGCGCTGAACTGCGCTGCTGTTTGGGAGCGGGGTCATTCTTTGGCTTGTGCGACTGACACCGGGTACTTCCCTCCGCGAATGTCCCCCGCTTCGCTCCTCCTTTATTTCGCTGCGGGAAGCACCCGATGCCCT
>NZ_QAJK01000123.1:0-191 GCF_003852515.1 Variovorax sp. KBW07
GAGCGTCGCCCTGAACAACGCACGTCACTCACCAGCAATGCGTCAAAAAAACCGAACTGTCATTTCAGGATTTCCAGCAGACGATCGAGTCCGCCTTCGTTGATGGCAACCATGGCCTGTTCGCGAACCTTCGGCTTGGCGTGATAGGCCACGGAAAGGCCGGCTTCGCCCATCATCGGCAGGTCGTTGGC
>NZ_QAJK01000123.1:251-13287 GCF_003852515.1 Variovorax sp. KBW07
GCCGTCGCAGATGTCGCCCCAGCTTTGCGTCACCACCTGGCCCGTGAGCTTGCCATCGGCTTCGTCCAGCAGGTTCGAGCGTGCGAAATCGATGCCCAGCCGGTCTTTCACACGGTTCGCGAAGAACGTGAAACCGCCCGACACCAGCAGCACCTTGAGCCCCGCCTTCTTGCACGCGGCGACCAGTTCGGTCGCGCCGGGGTTCAGCTTCAGCCGCTCGTCGTACACCTGCTGCAGCGCCGTGACGGGCACGCCCTGCAGCAATGCCACGCGGCGGCGCAGGCTCTCCTTGAAGTCCTTGATCTCGCCGCGCATCGTGGCCTCGGTGATCGCGGCCACCTCGGCCTTCTTGCCGACGGCATCGGCGATCTCGTCGATGCACTCGATGTTGATCAGCGTCGAGTCCATGTCGAACGCGATCAGCTTGAAGTCGGCCAGCGCCAGCGGCGGCTTCACGCGCTGGAGGACGAGGCCGGGGGAGATTTCTTGACGGGTTGCGCTCAGGGGGCTCATGCGGGGGCGGGTTCCTTGACGAGGGGTTGACCGAGGCTGCGCAGCACGTCGCGCACCATCTGCGCACGCTCCTTCGGCTCTTTGAGTTCGCGCTCGATGCGCAGCTTTTCGTTGCCGGCGAGCTTGATGTGCTTGTTCTTCTGGATCAGCTGGATGATGGCCATCGAATCGACCGGCGGATCCTTCTTGAAGGTGATATGGATGATGCCCGGCGCGGCATCGACCTTGACCACGCCGTACGGCCGCGCCAGCACGCGCAGCCGGTGCGTGTCGATCAGCGTCTGCGCCTGCGGAGGCAGCTTGCCGAAACGGTCGACGATTTCTTCCAGCAGCGTGTCGATCTGGTCGGGCGTCTTGGCCGTGGCCAGCTTCTTGTAGAACGACAGCCGCAGGTGCACGTCGCCGCAATAGTCGTCGGGCAGCAGGGCGGGGGCGTGCAGGTTGATCTCGGTGGTGACCGACAGCGGCGACAGCAGGTCGGGCTCCTGCCCGGCCTTGAGCGAACGCACGGCCTCGCTCAGCATCTCGTTGTAGAGCTGGAAGCCGATCTCCATCATGTTGCCGCTCTGGTTCTCGCCGAGCACTTCACCGGTGCCGCGAATTTCCAGGTCGTGCATGGCCAGGTAGAAGCCGGAACCCAGTTCTTCCATCTGCTGGATCGCGTCGAGCCGCTGCGCCGCCTGCTTGGTCAGGCCTTCGGTGTCCGGCACCATCAGGTAGGCATAGGCTTGGTGGTGCGAGCGTCCGACGCGGCCGCGCAGCTGGTGCAACTGCGCCAGGCCGAACTTGTCGGCGCGGCTCATCACGATGGTGTTGGCCGTGGGCACGTCGATGCCGGTCTCGATGATGGTCGAGCACAGCAGCAGGTTGTAGCGCTGGGCCACGAAGTCGCGCATCACGCGCTCCAGCTCGCGCTCGGGCATCTGGCCGTGGGCCACGGCGATGCGGGCCTCGGGCAATATTTCTTCAAGCTTCTGGCGCCGGTTCTCGATGGTCTCGACCTCGTTGTGCAGGAAGTAGACCTGCCCGCCGCGCTTCAGTTCGCGCAGAACGGCCTCGCGGATCACGCCGGTGCCCTCGTTGCGCACGAAGGTCTTGATGGCCAGGCGCCGCTGCGGCGCGGTGGCAATCACGCTCAGGTCGCGCAGGCCTTCGAGCGCCATGCCCAGCGTGCGCGGAATCGGCGTGGCGGTGAGCGTGAGCACATCGACCTCGGCGCGCATGGCCTTCATCGCCTCCTTGTGGCGCACGCCGAAGCGGTGCTCCTCGTCGATGATGAGCAGGCCCAGGTTCTTGAACTTGATCGACGGCGACAGCAGCTTGTGCGTGCCCACGACGATGTCGACCGTGCCCTCGGCCAGCCCCTTGGCTGCGGCGGTGATTTCCTTGGCCGAACGGAAGCGGCTCATCTCGGCCACCTTCACCGGCCACTTGGCGAAGCGGTCGACCAGCGTCTGGTAGTGCTGCTCGGCCAGCAGCGTGGTGGGCGCGAGGAAGGCCACCTGCTTGCCGCCGGTGACGGCAATGAAGGCGGCACGCAGGGCCACCTCGGTCTTGCCGAAGCCCACGTCGCCGCAGACCAGGCGGTCCATGGGCTGTGGCGAGATCATGTCCTGCACCACGGCGTGGATCGCGGCCTTCTGGTCGGCGGTTTCCTGGAAGCCGAAGTCGTTGGCGAACACCTCGTAGTCGGCGCCCGAATAGCGGAAGGCATGGCCTTCGCGCGCGGCGCGGCGGGCGTAGATGTTGAGCAGCTCGGCGGCCGAGTCGCGCACCTGTTCGGCGGCCTTGCGCTTGGCCTTTTCCCATTGGCCCGAGCCCAGCTTGTGCAGCGGCGCCTCGTCGGCGCTGACGCCGGTGTAGCGGCTGATCTGGTGCAGTTGCGAGACCGGCACGTAGAGCGTGGCCTTGTCGGCGTACTCCAGGTGCAGCATTTCCTGCAGCAGCGGCTTGCCTTCTTCGTCGACGCCCTGGCCCAGGTCCATGTGGATCAGCCCGCGGTAGCGGCCGATGCCGTGCGCGGTGTGGACCACCGGGTCGCCGACGTTGAGCTCGGAAAGGTCCTTGATCAGCGCCTCGACGTCGCTGACCTGCTCCTGCTTCTTGTTGCGGCGGCGCGTGGTGGGCGCGGTGGCGAACAGCTCGGTTTCGGTGACGAGGTCGATGCCCTGTTCGCGCCACGCAAAGCCCGAGGCCAGCGCGGCGGTGGCAATGCCGATCTTTTCGTCGGGCGAGGCTTCGAACTCGGCCAGCGAATCGAAGGCCGGCGGGCTCACGCCGCTGGCACGCAAGAAATCGAGCAAGCTTTCGCGCCGGCCGTCGCTCTCAGCGATCAGCAGCACGCGGTGCGCCGTGGTCTTGATGTGGGCCTTCAGGCCGACCAGCGGGTCTTCGGCGCCGCGCACCACGGCAAAGGGCGGCAGCTTGTCGAACTCGGCGTAGGGCGCTTCGGTGGCGACGTCGCCCCGAATGGCGAGCTGGGCGTGCGGCTTGGCGCGCTGGTAGAACTGTTCGGCGCTCAGGAACAGGGCTTCGGGCGGCAGCGCCGGGCGCTCGGGGTCGCCCCGCACCAGCCGGTAGCGCTCGTGGGTGTCTTGCCAGAAATGCTGGAACGCGGGTTCGAGGTCGCCGTGCAGCACCACGGTGGCATCGGGGCCGAGGTAGTCGAACACCGTGGCCGTCTCGTCGAAGAACAGCGGCAGGTAGTACTCGATGCCGGCGGTGGCCACGCCGTTGCCCATGTCCTTGTAGATGCGGCTCTTGGTCGGGTCGCCTTCGAGCAGTTCGCGCCAGCGGCTGCGAAAGCGTCCGCGGGCGTCGTCGTCCATCGGGAATTCACGGCCGGGCAGCAGGCGCACTTCGGGCACGGGGTACAGGCTGCGCTGGGTGTCGGGGTCGAAGGTGCGGATGCTGTCGATCTCGTCGTCGAACAGGTCGACGCGAAAAGGCACCGGCGAGCCCATAGGGAACAGGTCGATCAGGCCGCCGCGCACCGCGTATTCACCCGGGCTCACCACCTGCGTCACGTGGCTGTAGCCGGCCAGCGTGAGCTGGGCCTTGAGCTTGGACTCTTCCAGCTTCTGCTTGGCCTTGAAATGAAAGGTGTAGCCGGCCAGGAAGGCCGGCGGCGCGAGCCGGTAGAGCGCGGTGGTGGCGGGCACCAGCACCACGTCGGCTTCTTTCTGGCTGATGCGCCAGAGCGTGGCCAGGCGCTCGCTGATCAGGTCCTGGTGCGGCGAGAAGCTGTCGTAGGGCAACGTTTCCCAGTCGGGGAACAGGGCGCAGCGCAGTTCGGGCGCGAAGAAGGCGATTTCGTCGATGAGCCGCTGCGCGTCGTTGGCGTCGGCCGTGAACATCGCGGTGGCGCGGCCCGCGCTTTTCTCGCGCATTCCCAGCTGCGCGAGCAGCAAGGCATCGGCCGACAAAGGGGGACGCGGCAGCGTGAAACGCTTGCCCGCCGTGAGGTGGGGGAGGTCCATGGAACGCTTCGAAAAATGCACAACACCCCGCGCCGGCTGGCGAGGGGTGTGCGAAGGGCAATTCTAGAATGGCGGCCCTTTATCTGCTTGTCGGCCATCGGCCTGTGGCGCACTCCATGTCTTCTTCCCGATTTTTCGTGCTGATTCCCTGTGCCGGCAACGGCCATCGCGCGGGCGGCGCGCAGCCCAAGCAGTACCAGCGCATCGCGGGGCAGCCGATGGTGGCCCACACGGTGGAGGCCTTTCGCGCACTGGCGGGCCGCTTTGCCGGGCTGGCGGTGGTGGTGTCGCCGGACGACCGCGATGTGGACGCGGTGCTGCCGCGCTTTCCGGGGCAGGGCGAGCACCTGCTGCGCGTGGGCGGCGTGACCCGCGCGGCCACGGTGCGCAACGGGCTGGTGGCGCTGCGGCAGAAGGGCGCCGGCGCGCACGACTGGGTGCTGGTGCACGACGCGGCGCGCTGCCTCGTCACGTCGAGCCAGATCGAGGCGCTGATTGCGGCCTGCGAGCACGACGCCGTGGGCGGATTGCTGGCGCTGCGCCTGGCCGACACGCTGAAGGTGTCGTCGGCCGACAGCCGCGTTTCGCAGACGCTGTCGCGGGCCGACAAGTGGCTGGCGCAGACGCCGCAGATGTTCCGCATCGGCATGCTGCTCGATGCGCTGGAGCGCGTGGGCGACGTGGTGACCGACGAGGCCAGCGCCATCGAGTCCATCGGCCTGTCGCCGCTGCTGGTGCCGGGCAGCGCACAGAATTTCAAGGTCACTTTTCCCGAAGACTTCGCGCTGGCCGAGGCGGTTCTGCTCGGCCGCAAGAAAGCCATGGCATGACGACACCGTTCAATATCCGCGTCGGCGAAGGCTGGGACGTTCACCAACTGGTGGCGGGGCGCAAGCTGATCCTGGGCGGCGTCGAGGTGCCGCACACCACTGGCCTGCTGGGGCATTCGGATGCCGACGTGCTGCTGCACGCCATTACCGATGCGCTGCTCGGGGGCGCGGGGCTGGGCGACATCGGCCGGCACTTTCCCGACACGGACGTGCAGTTTCGCGGGGCCGATTCGGCGGTGCTGCTGGCCGAGGCGGCGCGCCGTGTGCGGGCAGCCGGCTGGGAGATCGGCAACGTCGACAGCACGGTGATCGCGCAGGCCCCGAAGCTCGCGCAGCACATCCCGGCCATGTGCCAGCGCATTGCCGACACGCTGGGCATTGCGCTCGATCAGGTCAACGTGAAGGCCAAGACGGCGGAAAAGCTCGGCCCGGTGGGCGAAGGCCGCGCGATGGAAGCGCGCGCGGCCGTCTTGCTGCACCGCTGAAGCCTGGGCCTGGGCTCGGGTCTGTTGCGCGAGACCGAGGCGCAGGCTTCTTCAGATCTTCTTGCTTGTCACCGCTTCGGCCGGCTTGGGCACCGGCTTGCCTTCGGGCATGGCGCGCGGCATGCGGATGTGCGCGGCAAGGCCACGCCCCGGCGTGCTGGTCAGCGCGAAGGTGCCGCCCATGCGCTCGATGTTCTTTGCCACGATCGACAGGCCCAGGCCCGCGCCCGCCGCCGAAGTGCGCGCCGCGTCGCCGCGGAAGAAGGGCTTGGTCAGTTGCGAGAGCAGGGCGGGCTCGACGCCCGCGCCATGGTCGCGCACCTTGATCAGCACCGCATCGTTGTTCGCCTGCGCCTGGATGGTGACGTCTGCCACGCCCGTGGAAGGCGTCTTGCCGTAGCGCCGCGCGTTCTCGACCAGGTTGGAGATGACGCGCGTGAGCTCGACCTCGTCGCCCAGCACGCGCAGGTCGGCGGGCACGTCGACGGTGATGTTCATCTCTTCGTAGTCCTGCACGGCGTAGGTGCAGGCATCGACCACGTCGCGCAGCAGCACCGGCCGTGGGTCGACATGGTCGGGGCGGGCGTAGTCGAGGAACTTGTCGATGATCGCGTCGAGCTGGGCGATGTCGGCTGCCATGTGGTCGCGCGCGTCTTCGTCGGCCACGCTCATCTCGGTTTCGAGCCGAAGGCGCGCGAGCGGCGTGCGCAGGTCGTGCGAAATGCCGGCCAGCATGATGGCGCGGTCTTGCTCGATCTTGGCGAGCTGGTCGGCCATGCGGTTGAAGCCGATGTTGACCGCGCGTATTTCGTTGGTGCGGGCACGCTCGTCGAGCCGGTGCGCCTCGTACTCGCCCTCGCGCACCTGCATGGTGGCGCGTGACAGCTGCTTGAGCGGCAGGTTGATGAGTCGTGTGATGAGTGCCGCGCCAGCCAGCGACAGCGCCATGGCGGTGCTGAGCCAGACCAGCCAGGTGCGGCCGCCCACGCGGCTGAAGCGGGTGGGGTCGAGCAGCAGCCAGTAGGTGTCGCTCTCGATGGTGAAGCCGATCCACAGGCCCGCTTCGTCGTTGACGCGGCTGGCCACGGTGGTGCCTTCGCCGAGTTGCTCGATCAGCTCTTCGGTGACGCGCAGGTCGAGTGCACCGCTGGTGTAGGGCTGGAAACGGTCGTTGGGCTCGCGCGGCAGGATGCGCACGCCTTCCTGGTCGGCCAGCGTCTTGATGAGCGAGACGCGCGTGATGGCGTCCGAATACACCAGCGCCGCGCGCGTGAGGTTCACGAGCGAGGCAATCTGGTGCGCGGTTTGAATGGCACGCGGCTCGTATTCGAGCGAGCGGAAAGTCTGCAGCCAGGCGACGGTACAGCCGATCAGCAGCAGTGCGAGCAGGAAGAATGTGCGCCAGAAAAGGCTGAAGCCCAGCTTGAGGCCGGGGCGGCGGTCGCGGTGTCCGGCGCCCTCGAGAGGGCTGGGCATCGTGACCTGCGCGCCGTCATCCTGCTGCGCCTGGCCGGGTCTGGCGGAATGGCCGATGGCCACCTGTCAACGGCGCGTCAGGCCGTGCCGTCCGGCACGAACACGTAGCCCACGCCCCAGACGGTCTGGATGTAGCGCGGCGCCGCGGCGTCGGATTCGACCAGCTTGCGAAGGCGCGAGATCTGCACGTCCAGGCTGCGGTCGAAAGGCTCGAACTCGCGGCCGCGCGCCAGCTGGGCCAGCTTTTCGCGCGACAACGGTTGACGCGGATGGCGCACCAGCGCCTTCAGCATCGCAAACTCGCCGGTGGTCAGCGAGAGCTCTTCGCCATCCTTCTTCAGGGTGCGCGAGCCGAGGTCGAAAGCAAACGGACCGAAGGTGACGGTCTCGTTCTCGGTAGAGGGGGCGCCCGGCGCTTCGAGCGGCGGACGGCGGCGCAGCACGGCGTGCACGCGTGCCAGCAGTTCGCGCGGGTTGAACGGTTTGCCCAGGTAGTCGTCGGCGCCGACCTCGAGGCCGACGATGCGGTCGACGTCCTCGCCCTTGGCGGTGAGCATGATGATCGGCGTGCGGTCGTTGGCGGCACGCAGGCGGCGGCAGACCGAGAGGCCGTCTTCGCCGGGCATCATCAGGTCGAGCACGATCAAATCGACCGTGTCGCGCAGCAGGATGCGGTTGAGCGCCTTGCCGTCTTCGGCCACGATCACTTCAAAACCTTCTTGCGTCAGGTAGCGGCGCAGGAGGTCGCGGATGCGGGCTTCGTCGTCGACGATCACGATCTTGTCTGTGCGAGCGGGAACTTGAGTCATTTCTACAACGATGAATTTGTAACAGGGCCGATTCTGAAGGCGTTAAGGGCTCGTTGAGCCGGATTTACTTATGGTTTGACACTAAGTTACAAAACTTGCGGACGCTCGCGTTCTGGTCATCCGGGCTTCGTCCAGAGGTGGCACAGTCCTCGCTGCCCACTGACTTCCGCTCAATGAGACTACCTTTTTCCGCGCTGCCGTTCATCCTCGTTTTCGCTTGCGCGCCGGCGCTGGCGGTTCCTGGTGATTTCATGAGGGTCGGCGAGGTGCGCCGCAGCGAAGTCCGCGATGCGGTAGCCGCCCACCGGGCGGCGCAGCGGGAAGAGATCCGGCGCGAGGAAGCCATTGCCGGCCGTCGGCTCACGGCCGCCGAGCTGTTCGAGCTGCGCCAGCAGGTGCGCGGCCAGTGGGTGCCACCCGCTGCGGGAACCTTGTTGAACTCGGCAGAATCACAACCTGCCGAGCGGATCGCACCGGCACCGCCGACCGCGGCCCGTTCGCTGACCGCACCGCGCAGCCAACGACCCTGAGGGGTTGGCGCTGGCGAGGGGGCTTGCCCTCATTGCCATTCATTCAAACAAACTAAGGGAGTACTTCGCCTTGAAGAACACAGTCAAATTGCTCGCGGCCTGCGCCGTCCTGGCCGTGGCCGGCTCCGCGCTGGCCCAGAACGTCATCACGGCCGCGCCCCAGAACGTGCTGCAGCTCACGGCCTCCGGCACGGTCGAGGTTCAGCAGGACATGCTGAGCATGACGCTGGTGACCACGCGCGACGCGGCCGATGCCGCCACCGTGCAGACCCAGCTGAAGACCGCGCTCGACGCCGCACTCAACGAGGCCAAGAAGAACGCGCAGCCGGGCCAGCTCGACGTGCGCACCGGCAACTTCAGCCTGTCGCCGCGCTACACCAAGGACGGCAAGATCAATGGCTGGCAGGGCTCGACCGAGCTGGTGCTCGAGGGCCGCGACTTTCCGCGCATCACGCAGACGGCCGGCCGCATCAACACGCTCAGCGTGGGCAACGTCGGTTTCGGCCTGAGCCGCGAACAGCGCGCCAAGACCGAGGTCGAGGCGCAGAACATCGCCATCGAGAGCTTCAAGCAGAAGGCCAACGAGCTGGCCAAGGGCTTCGGCTTCGGCGGCTACACGCTGCGCGAGGTGTCGGTGAATGCGAACGACAGCGGCCCGATCCATCCGCGCATGATGGCCATGCAGGCCAAGTCGTTCTCGGCCGATTCGGCCGTGCCGGTCGAAGCCGGCAAGACCAGCGTGGTCGTGAGCGTGTCGGGCTCGGTGCAGCTCAAGTAAACAGGGCGCGCGGCAGCGCTACCGCTGGGCTACCCATTACTGGGCAGTCCAGCCGCCGTCCATGGCCCAGGCGACGCCCCGGACCTGGTCGGCCGCCGGCGAGCACAGGAAGACCGCAAGGCCGCCCAGTTGCTCGACGGTGGTGAACTGCAGCGAAGGCTGCTTTTCTCCCAGCAGGTCGTTCTGCGCCTGCGTGGCAGTGATGCCTTCGCGCGCCGCGCGGTCGTCGATCTGCTTTTGCACCAGCGCCGTCAACACCCAGCCTGGGCAGATGGCGTTGGCGGTGACGCCGGTGGTCGCGGTTTCGAGTGCGACCGACTTGGTGAAGCCGACGATGCCGTGCTTGGCCGCCACATAGGCCGACTTTTGTGCCGAGGCCACGAGGCCGTGGGCCGATGCAATGTTGATGACGCGGCCCCAGTTGGCTTCGCGCATCGCCGGGATTGCCAGGCGCGTGGTGTGGAACGCGCTGGTGAGGTTGATGGCGATGATGGCGTCCCAGCGTTCGGCGGGAAAGTCCTCGACCTTGGCCACATGCTGGATGCCGGCGTTGTTCACGAGGATGTCCACGCGGCCGAACTTCGACGCGGCGAACTTCATCATGTCTTCGATCTGGTCGGGCTTGCTCATGTCGGCGCCGTGGTATTCGGCGCGAACGCCCAGCGCCTCGATCTGGGCCTTGGGGGTTTCGGCGTCGCCGAAACCGTTGAGCACGATGTGCGCGCCCTGCTGGGCGAGCGACTTGGCGATGGCGAGGCCTATGCCACTGGTGGACCCCGTGACAAGCGCGGTTTTGCCTTTGAGCATGAAGATCAATCTCCGGATGAATTAGGATGCGACGAACCCATTATCCGCACCAGGACCACGCTGTTTTCATGACCGAACCGACGCTTCATTACGTGGCGTGCGACGACGCCCAGGGCGGCCATCGCATGGCTTATTGGCAATGGGGCGATGCACGCAGCGCGCGTGTCGTGGTCTGCGTGCACGGACTGACGCGCCAGGGGCGCGATTTCGACCTGCTGGCCCAGGCCATCGTGGCGCGCGCCGGCGGCGACGTGCGCGTGGTGTGCCCCGACGTGGTGGGCCGTGGCCGCAGCGACTGGCTGCGCGATCCGGCCTTCTACCAGGTGCCGGTGTACGCGGTCGACATGGTGGCGCTCGTTGCGCAGCTGCAGCGCGAGCAGGCCATCGACACGCTCGACTACATCGGCACCAGCATGGGCGGGCTGATCGGCTTCGTGCTGGCGGGCCACAAGCAACTGCCGTTGGCCAGGCCGATCCGGCGCTTCGTTGCGAACGACGTCGGCCCGACCATCGAGCCCGCCGCGGTGCAACGCATCGGTGCCTATGTGGGGCAGGGCGGCCGCTACGCGAGCGTGCAGGCAGCCGCGGATGCCATGTGGGCGCTGTCGACCACCTTCGGCCCGCACACGCCGGCCCAGTGGCTGGCGCTGTCGCGGCACCTGGTGGTGCCAGCGTCGCAGCGCACGGCGGATGGCTCGGCCAAGGTCGATGCCGGTGCTGACAACGACTCGGCGGCGGAATCGTGGGTGCTTCACTACGACCCGGCCATCGGCGTGGCGCTGCGTGCCATCACGCCCGAAGCGGCGGTGCAGGGCGGCGCGATCATGTGGAGCCTGTACGACGCCATCGAGGCGCGCACGCTGCTCACGCGCGGTGCCGTGTCCGATCTGCTGTCACGCGAGACGGCCCTGGCCATGACGCAGCGCGGCCCGCATGCCAAGCTGGTCGAGTTCGACGGCGTGGGTCACGCGCCGACCTTTGTCGATCCCGCACAGATCGCTGTCGTTACCGATTTCCTGTTCGATTGAGTGAAGCGTGAAGCGCGAGTCTTCGAGCCTCCAGACGGCACCCATGTCCGATATGGCCATGGTCGACTATCCGTTGTCCGCCGCAACGGCCGATCGCACGCCGGTGATCGAGAACATGCTCGCGCGCGCCCGTGCCTTCGCCGAGCCGCTGATTGCCGATGAAAAGCTGGACACCGGCGAGAACACGCTCGCGCACGCCGACGCGGTGGCTGCCATCGTCGCGAAGATGGGCGGCTCCGAGGCCATGCAGGCCGCGAGCTACCTGGTCTATGCTTGCCAGCACCTGAACCGCCCGCAAGAAGTCATCGCCAAGGTGTTTGGCGACAACTTCGCGGCGCTTGCGGTCGAGACGACCAAGCTGGTTCGCGTGCAGGAGCAGGCCCGCTCGGCCTCGCAGGGCAATCAGCTCGAAGGCGCCGGTGCACAGACCGAGAACGTGCGCAAGATGCTGCTGGCGTTTTCGCGCGACCTGCGCGTGGTGATGCTGCGGCTGGCCTCGCGCCTGCAGACCTTGCGCCATGCGGCCGCCAGCAAGCAGCCGGCGCCCGAAAGCGTGGCGCGCGAGTCGTTGCAGGTGTTTGCGCCGCTGGCCAACCGCCTCGGCATCTGGCAGGTGAAGTGGGAGATCGAGGATCTTTCCTTTCGCTTTCTCGAACCCGAAACCTACAAGCTGATTGCACGGCTGCTCGACGAGAAGCGCATCGAGCGCGAAGGCCACGTCGAGCAACTGCGTTCGCAGCTGGAGCGCGAACTGCAGTCGGAGGGCGTGCACGCCACCGTGCAGGGGCGGCCCAAGAATATCTACAGCATCGTCAAGAAGATGCGCGGCAAGTCGCTCGACTTCGCGCAGGTGTTCGACATCCTCGCGCTGCGCGTGGTGGTGTCCGACGTCAAGGATTGCTATGCGGCGCTGGCCTGGGTGCATTCGCATTTCCAGCCCATCGACGAGGAGTTCGATGACTACATCGCCCGGCCCAAGCCGAATGGCTACCAGTCGCTGCACACGGTGGTGCGCGAGCTGGTCGATGGCAAGCCGGGCAAGCCCATCGAGATCCAGATTCGCACTGAAGAAATGCACGACCATGCCGAGCATGGCGTGGCGGCGCACTGGGCTTACAAGGAAGCAGGCCACAAGGGTTATGCGGGCGTGTGGGCAAGCGGCGAGTACGACGCCAAGATCGCAGTGCTGCGGCAACTGCTGGCTTGGGAGCGTGATCTGTCGGGTGGCCTGCAGGGACAGGGCCTGTTCGACGACCGCATCTATGTGCTGACGCCCGACGCCGCCATCGTCGAGTTGCCGCAAGGCGCGACGCCGGTCGACTTCGCCTACACGGTGCACACCACGCTGGGCCATCGCTGCCGCGGTGCGCGTGTCGACGGCGCCATGGTGCCGTTGAACACGCCGCTGTCGAATGGGCAGACGGTCGAGATCATTGCGGCCAAGGAAGGCGGGCCGTCGCGCGATTGGCTGAATGCCGAGCTGGGCTACCTGGCCAGCCACCGTGCGCGCGCCAAGGTGCGCGCATGGTTCAACGCACAGATCACGCACGAGACCGTGGCGCGCGGACGCGAGGCGGTCGAGAAGCTGCTGCAGCGCGAAGGCAAGACCGCGATGCGGCTCGAAGACCTGGCTTCGCAGCTCGGCTTCAAGTCGGCGGACCATCTGTTCGAAGTGGTCGGCAAGGACGAGTTTTCGCTGCGCAACATCGAGACGCTGTTGCGTCCGCCAGAGCCGGCACCGGGTCCCGACGACGGCGTGCTGATCAAGAAGGCGCGCGGCAGCGAGAAGTCGGGCAAGGGCGGCGTATTGGTGGTGGGCGTGTCGTCGTTGATGACGCAGCTTGCCAAGTGCTGCAAGCCCGCGCCACCTGATGCCATTCGCGGCTTCGTCACGCGTGGGCACGGCGTCAGTGTTCATCGCGCCGATTGCAGCAACTTCCGCACGATGGCCACGCGAGATGGCGAGCGTGTGATCGATGTCGAATGGGGCACGCCGAAGAAGGGTGGCGACACGCCGGTCTATGCGGTGGACGTGGCTGTGGAAGCAGCGGATCGCCAAGGTCTGCTGCGAGATATTTCCGACGTCTTCGCGAGAGAGAAGATGAACGTGATCGGTGTGCAGACCCAATCGATCAAGGGCACGGCATGGATGACGTTCACCGTGGAAATCTCCGATGCGGCACGGCTCACGCATGTGCTCGGCGTGGTCACGGCAGTGATTGGTGTGCGATCTGCACGTCGCCGCTGAAAAGTGCGTTTTCTCCTGCTACAATAACTGCTTCTCGGACACATCCTTAGGCG
>NZ_QAJK01000123.1:13350-69965 GCF_003852515.1 Variovorax sp. KBW07
CGCCTACCAATTTCTGTTTCAACCCCGGCCAACCACCGGACCCGTTGAACAGAGCATGCACCGGGTTCCCCGGTGCTCATATCGTCCCTTGTGGTGATGCAAAAAAAGACCTTGGCCACATTGTTGTGCTACCTTGGTCACTCTGCAACTCCTCTCCAAATTTCTTGATAAGCGATTCGATGAATACGCGATCGACGCTGGTTGATCGGGCTCATGCCGACAAGCGCGTGGCGGCATTGCTCAAGCAGGCTCCCGTCGAGTTCGCGCGCGCCGTCTACGGTATCAATGACCACGCAAGTGGCCGCACCGACACCATGGCCGCACGCGAAGTGGTGCGTGCCCAACGACAGGGCATGCCGCTGACCGAAGAGCGTGCCGAGCAGCGCGCCCGTGCCTATCTTCCGACTGTGGGCCAGGAGCACTGCCCGCGCTGCTGGGTGGTCTACGGGCAGAAAAGCCCGCTGCGTTTTCGCGAGGCAATCGAAGAGCGCCCCGAGTCTGCGTCTTGCCATGCATGCGGCGCCGAGTACGCCACATCGCCGGACTGAGTGAAAGTGCGCGGCGCGGCCGGGCGGTCAGGGTAAACCTTGTCGCGATGCAGCAAAACCGCTCCCTAGAATCATCCGATGACATGGGCGTCCATGTGAAGGAGTCCGCAGTGCAGAGCAAGAAGTCCGGGGTCAAGCCGGTACAGCGAGTGATCAAGAAGTACCCCAACCGAAGGCTCTACGACACCGAGACATCCGCGTACATCACGCTGGCCGAAGTCAAGCAACTGGTCATCCAGAACGCCCAGTTCGTGGTGCGCGATGCAAAGACCGGCGACGATCTCACGCGCAGCATCCTGCTGCAGATCATTCTTGAAGAAGAAGCGGGCGGCGCGCCGATGTTCACCGAGCCGGTGCTGGCGCACATCATCCGTTTCTATGGCCAGGCGATGCAGGGCTACATGGGGCCGTATCTCGAGAAGAACATCCAGGCCATGACCGAAGTCCAGGCCCAGTTGGCGGACAAGGCCGAAGGCCTGACGCCGGAGATGTGGTCGAAGTTCATGACCATGCAGTCGCCGATGCTCCAGGGCTTGATGGGCAACTACGTCGAACAATCGAAGAACGTCTTCCTGCAGATGCAGGAGCAGATGCAGAAAAACACCGAGCAGGTATTGGGGGCCTTTGGCATCAAGCGTCCCTGAGTGCCGTCCGGCCGTCCGGAGGCGCGCTTGCAGTAGCCGCCGCGTTCGGACACGGACGTTGCCCAATGATTGCCCGGCTGTCACCGATAGCTGGGACAATAGGGGCATATGAGCGAAGTTGCCTCCCCCGAACGAACGACAAAGTCCGCCGCCCCCAAGGTTGGCTTTGTGAGCCTGGGCTGCCCCAAGGCCCTTACAGATTCCGAACTTATCCTGACCCGCCTGAGCGCCGAGGGCTACGAAACCTCCAAGACTTTCGAAGGTGCCGATCTGGTGATCGTCAACACCTGCGGCTTCATCGATGATGCCGTCAAGGAAAGCCTGGACACCATCGGTGAAGCGCTGGCCGAGAACGGCCGCGTGATCGTCACCGGCTGCCTGGGCGCCAAGACCGGCGACCAGGGTGGCAATCTGGTGCGCCAGATGCACCCGAGCGTGCTGGCCGTTACCGGCCCGCACGCCACGCAAGAGGTGATGGACGCGGTGCATGCCAACCTGCCCAAGCCGCACGATCCTTTCATCGACCTGGTGCCGAACGCTTTCGGCATCGCCGGCCTCAAGCTGACGCCGCGCCACTATGCGTATTTGAAAATCAGCGAAGGCTGCAATCACCGCTGCACTTTTTGCATCATTCCGTCGATGCGCGGCGACCTCGTGTCGCGGCCGGTCGGCGACGTGCTTGGCGAGGCCAAGGCCTTGTTTGAAGGCGGCGTGAAAGAGCTGCTGGTGATCAGCCAGGACACCTCGGCCTATGGCGTCGACGTGAAGTACCGCACCGGGTTCTGGGACGGCAAGCCCGTCAAGACGCGCATGCTCGAGCTGGTGCGAACGCTCGGTGAAATCGCCGAGCCTTACGGCGCATGGGTTCGTTTGCACTACGTGTACCCGTACCCGAGCGTCGACGAAATCATTCCGTTGATGGCGAGCGGCCAAGTGCTGCCGTACCTCGACGTGCCGCTGCAGCACAGCCATCCCGATGTGCTCAAGCGCATGAAGCGTCCGGCCAGCGGCGAGAAAAACCTGGAGCGCCTGGCGCGCTGGCGCGAGGTGTGCCCCGAGCTGGTGATCCGCAGCACCTTCATTGCCGGTTTTCCCGGCGAGACGGAGCAGGAGTTCGAGCATCTGCTCGACTTCATCCGTGAAGCGCAGATCGATCGCGCCGGTTGCTTTGCCTACAGCCCGGTCGAAGGCGCGACCGCCAACGACATCCCGGGCATGCTGCCCGAGCCTGAACGCGAAGCACGCCGTGCCCGATTCATGGAAGTGGCTGAAGCCGTATCGATCGCCAAGCTGCAAAAGCGCATCGGCGCGACGATGCAGGTGCTGGTCGATTCGGCGCCGGGCATGGGCCGCAAGGGTGGGGTGGGGCGCACGTACGCCGATGCACCCGAGATCGACGGCACGGTTCGCCTGCTGCCGCCCGAGAAGATCAGCAAGACGCTGAAAGTCGGTGAGTTCACTCGCGCGCGCATCGTTGGCGCCGAGGGCCATGACCTGATCGCGCTGCCCGTTTGATGTTTCTGATTCAAGCGGACAAGAAAAAAGCCACCGGAGGCCGGTGGCTTGAATCTAAAGACCCGAAGAACTTGCTAAGGGTCTGCTTGAACTTGGTGCCCAGAAGAGGACTCGAACCTCCACGATGTTACTCGCTAGTACCTGAAACTAGTGCGTCTACCAATTCCGCCATCTGGGCTTTCTCTGCTCTGCAGCAGAGCCCACGAGTATACACAATTTGGCGCGAACAACTCGACGTGTTGAAGCAAATGAAGTGCTGGCCTTGTTCCGGGCGCGTAAATCGCGTCGGGTTCATTGCTGGTGCGCTGGCAACGCGCGGCTTGACCGTGTCGGCCGTTTGATGCGTATTCAAACGACCATGAAAAAAGCCACCGGAGGCCGGTGGCTTGAATCGAATGACCCGAAGAACTTGCTAAGGGTCTGTTTAAACTTGGTGCCCAGAAGAGGACTCGAACCTCCACGATGTTACTCGCTAGTACCTGAAACTAGTGCGTCTACCAATTCCGCCATCTGGGCCCGCATACCTGCCGAAGCAGTTATGTTTTGAATTTCAGGAAAGAAGGAGATCATATCAAAAATAATGTCACTTCCAGCGGCTTGCTGGATGAATTCGAAGGCACTGTTCAAGGACATCGCGACGGGCACGGCTTCGTGCAGCGAGATGACGGCGAGGCCGATATCTACCTGCCTCCGAACGAGATGCGCGCAGTGCTGCACAAGGACCGCGTCAAGGCACGTATCGTGCGGCAAGACCGGCGCGGTCGTCCCGAGGGGCGCGTGGTCGAGATCGTCGAGCGCCCCGAGCAGCCGATCATCGGCCGCCTGTTGCACGAAGGCGGCATCTGGCTCGTTGCCCCCGAAGACAAGCGCTACGGCCAGGACGTCCTGATTCCAAAGGGGGCGACCGGTCCCGCCAAGGTGGGGCAGGTTGTCGTGGTGCAACTCACCGAGCCGCCGGCCCTGTTCGGCCAGCCCGTGGGCCGTGTGAAAGAAGTGCTGGGCGAGATCGACGACCCCGGCATGGAAATCGAAATCGCCGTGCGCAAGTACGGCGTGCCGCATGAGTTTTCCGCGGAGTGCCTGGCCGAGGCCAAGGCGCTTCCAGAGAAGGTCCGTCCCGCCGATAAAAAGGGGCGCGTCGACCTGACCGACATTCCGCTCGTCACCATCGACGGCGAAGATGCACGCGACTTCGACGACGCCGTGTACTGCGAGCCCGCGAAGGTGGGCCGTGGCAAGGGCTGGCGCCTCCTGGTTGCGATTGCCGACGTCAGCGCTTATGTGCAGACCGGCTCTGGCATCGACATCGATGCCTACGACCGCGCCACCAGCGTCTACTTTCCGCGCCGCGTCATTCCGATGCTGCCCGAGAAGCTCTCGAACGGCCTGTGCTCGCTCAACCCCGAAGTCGAGCGCCTGTGCATGGTGTGCGACATGCTCGTGGCCGCCGACGGCGAGATCTACGCCTACCAGTTCTACCCGGCCGTGATGTTCAGCCACGCGCGCTTCACGTACACAGAAGTGGCGGCCATCCTTGGCAACACGCGCGGCCCTGAAGCGGCCAAGCGCAAGGACCGCGTCAAGGACCTGCTGAATCTTGCGGATGTCTACAAGGCACTGCTCAAGCAGCGCGGCAAGCGTGGTGCGGTCGACTTCGAGACCACCGAGACGCAGATCATTTGCGACGACGCCGGCCGTATCGAGAAGATCGTGCCGCGCACGCGCAATGAGGCGCACCGGCTCATCGAAGAAGCGATGCTCGCGGCCAACGTCTGCAGTGCAGACTTCATCGCCGAAGGCAAGCACCCGGGCCTGTTCCGCGTGCACGAAGGCCCGACGCCCGAGAAGAAAGAAATCCTGCGCGGGTATCTGAAGGCCATGGGCGTGGGCCTGAGCATCACCGACGACCCCAAGCCGGGCGAGTTCCAGGCGATTGCCGAGGCCACCAAAGAGCGGCCCGACTCGCAGCAGATCCACACCATGCTGCTGCGCTCGATGCAGCAGGCGATCTACACGCCGTTCAACAGCGGCCACTTCGGCCTGGCCTACGAGGCGTACACGCATTTCACCAGCCCGATTCGCCGCTACCCGGACTTGCTGGTGCACCGCGTGATCAAGGCGATCCTCACCAAGACGCGCTACCAGCTGCCGATGCTGCCGACGCCGGGCGAGGCGCATGCCAAGCTGGCCAAGCGCCTGGCTTCGCGCGTGAAGGCGCCGACGACCAAGCCGCAAAAGGCGACCATCGCCCCGACCAAGGAAGTGCTGGCATGGGAAGCCGCGGGCCTGCATTGCAGTGCCAACGAGCGCCGTGCCGACGAAGCCAGCCGCGACGTCGAGGCCTGGCTCAAGTGCAAGTACATGCGCGAGCACCTGGGCGAGGAATACGGCGGCGTGGTCACCGCGGCCACCACCTTCGGCATCTTCGTCACGCTCGACGCGATGTATGTCGAAGGCCTGGTCCACATCACTGAGCTCGGCGGCGAGTACTTCAAGTTCGATGAGATGCGCCAGGAACTGCGCGGCGAGCGCACCGGCATCCGCTATGCCATCGGCACGCGCGTGCGGGTGCAGGTGAGCCGCGTCGACCTGGACGGCCGCAAGATCGACTTCCGCCTCGTGCGTGAAGGCGAAGACCTGACGGCGCGCGCCATGAAGGACAAGGGCGCGACGTCCGGCGGCGTGCCGGTCAAGGCATCGGCCAAGCGCAGTTCGCGCCACAAGACCGAAGCTGCCAGCGAGCCGCGCGCGGAACGCGGCACGGTCGCCGTGGCCGCGGGGCCGCAGTCGGCCATGCAGGCCTTCAAGTCGGCAGTCAAGAAGGCCGCCAACAAGATGAAGGGGCGCAAGCCCCGCCGTGGATGAAATGCATCCTCTCGCAAACGAAATGACAGACAAGCAGAGAAACAGGAGACATCGAGCATGAGCGTTGAGAGCAACAACAGGGGCCGCATTGCCATCGTCACTGGCGCCGGTTCGGGCATTGGCCGTGCAGCGGCTCTGGCGCTGCTGGGCGACGGCTGGAGCGTGGCGCTGGCAGGGCGTCGCCTGGAGCCGCTGGAGCAGGTGGCCGAAGAGTCGGGCGCCGGCGCGCGTGCGTTCGCCGTGCCTACCGATGTGGCGAATGCCGAATCGGTCCAAGCGCTGTTTGCCGCCACCGTGGAGCGCTTCGGCCGCGTCGACCTGCTGTTCAACAACGCCGGCGTGGGCAACCCGCCGGGTCCGTTTGAAGACTGGACGCCCGAGCAGTGGAAGGGCGTGGTCGACATCAACCTGAGCGGCATGTTCTTCTGCATCCAGCAGGCGTTCCGCACGATGAAGGCGCAAACGCCGCGCGGTGGCCGCATCATCAACAACGGCTCCATCTCGGCCACCACGCCGCGACCGAATTCGGCGGCCTACACGTCGACCAAGCATGCGGTCGAAGGCCTGACCAAGACCGCGTCGCTCGACGGCCGCAAGTACGATATCGCGGTGGGTCAGGTCGACGTGGGCAATGCGATGACCGAGCTGGCCTCGCGCATGGCCAAGGGCGTGCCGCAGGCCAACGGCGAACTGGCCATCGAGCCGCTGATCGACGTCAAGATCGTCGGCCAGTCGGTGCTCTACATGGCGAACCTGCCGCTGGAGGCCAACGTGCTGTTCCACACCATCATGGCGACGAAGATGCCCTTCGTCGGGCGCGGCTAAAAAAGCTCAGGCGGGCGTGGGCGCGCGGCGGGCCAGCGCGCCCGCCGTCAGCGGGGCTGCATCGGCCGGCCATGTGTCGGCGATGTGGCCGTGCTGCCAGGCGGCTTCGTATGCTGCTTCAAAGGCCGGCCGATGGCCTGCCAGTGCGGCACCGATCATGCCGGCCAACACGTCGCCGGTGCCGGCCGTTGCAAGCCGGGCATTGCCGGTCGGGTTGATGACCGCAGGCGCATCGCCCGCATCTGCGATCACGGTGCCAGAACCCTTGAGAACCGCCACGACGTGAAAGCGTGAGGCGAGTTCGCGCGCGGCGGCGAGCCGGTCGGTCTGGATGGCTTCGGCCGTGCAGCCCAGCAGGCGCGCCGCTTCGAGCGGATGCGGCGTGATCACCGTGGGCCGCCCGCGCTTTCCGCGCGATGCCAGTTGTGTCTGCAATGCGCTGTCGGCGGCGATGGCATTGAGGGCGTCGGCATCGAGCACCAAGGCTGCAGATGTCGCGATCACGCGCGGCAGCAACTCACGCACAGCTGTTCCGCCGCCGCAACCACAGACCACCGCCATGCCGGAAAAGTCCAGGGCATGGGCGTCTCGCAGCATCAGTTCGGGTTGCGCGGTATCGACCGGCGCGGCACTCGGGTCGAGCAAGCCGACGAACACGCGGCCCGCGCCGGCATGCAGCGCCGCCGAGCCGGCCAGCAATGCGGCGCCCGCCATGCCCGGCGCGCCACCGATCACTGCGACATCGCCGTAGCTACCCTTGTGCGACGCATGCGTGCGCGAAGTCGCTTCGGGTGAGCCGGCGAGGCGAGCGATCGGCTGGTCGGTGAAGGCGCTGCAACCCAGGTCGTCGAACCAGACCGTGCCCGCGGCACCGCGTCCGTGCGCGGTGAAGAGGCCCGGCTTCAGGGTGAGAAAAGTCAGGCAGGTTCGGGCTGGTTGGGTCTTCGTGCGAAGAAGGTCGCTGCCCAGCGAAAGAACGCCGGTATCCGCATTCAGCCCGGACGGCACGTCGACGCTGAGCACTGGCTGCCCGCTCGCGTGCATCTGCTGAAGCCACTCGACCATCGTGCCTTCGGGTGGTCGAGACGATCCGATGCCGAGCAGTGCGTCGATAGCCAGTTCGTACGCGGCGGGCGGGTTCGGCGCAAAGAGAACGCCCGCATCTCGCGCACGCTGCAGCGACGCCTTGGCATCCGGTGGCAATCGGCCCTCATCGCCCGCGAAAGTGACAACCGGAAAGAACCCCTGATGCCGCAATTGCGCCGCCGCCTCGAAGCCGTCGCCGCCGTTGTTGCCCGGCCCGCAAGCCACCCAGACCGTGCGTGCATGGGGCGCAATGGCCATGGCGAGCCGCGCCACCGCGAGGCCCGCGCGCTGCATCAGCGTGTGGGCGGGCAGGGCGTTCGCCGCGGCTTTTTCGATGCGGCGCGTGGCCGCGATATCGAACAGATCGGCTGTGGTGGCGGAAGAGATGCGTTGCATCGATCCATTGTGCCGCCGGGGCGGGCGCATGGCCGCCGGTGCGCCGCCTATCATCGATGGATGATGTTCAAAAGCCTCGGCTGGGTGCTGGTCCTGCTGCTCATGGGGATCGCGGTTTTCGTGATCTCGGTGATGGCATGGACGCTCGGCCTGGGCTGGGCCGCTGGCCTGCTGGGCATCGTGTGGGGCACGTTCATGCTTGCGGAGTTCAGGCGTTGGTTGCCGTTGCGCGACCTGGCCTGGGCCGCGGGAGCCGGCTATGGCGTCGGTGTCATTCGCTGGCTCGAAGTGCCGCTCGACGAGACCGCAGTCGTTCTGCGCTGGCTGGTGATGGCGGGCTACGCGCTGTGCCTGGTGCTCTTCGTGTGGATCGTGCCCGCGCTGCTCGGGTTGATGGTCCAGAGGCTCAGGCCGCCGGCAGCGCCCGAACTGCCGGTCGAAGCGCCGGCCAGCCGGGAGATGCTGCGCCGCTGGGGTCCTAAAGACTGAGCCGCTCGACGCCCAGGCCTTCGAGGTCGACGCCCGGGTCTTGCCCGCCGATCAGGTCGCCCAGCACGCGCGCGCTGCCGCACGACAAAGCCCAGCCGCTCGAACCGTGGCCGAGGTTGAGCCACACGCCCGGAATGCCGCTGGCGCCCAGCACCGGCGGGCCGTCTGGCAGCATCGGGCGTGCGCCTTTCCACTGCTGTACGCCCGATTGCAGCGTGGCCGCACCCGGAAACCAGTCGTGCAGCACCTTGTAGAGCGTCTGCACGGCGGCGGGATTCATGCTGTCGAGCGAGCCGCCGATTTCGGCACTGCCCGCCACGCGCACGCGCTGGCCCAGGCGCGAAATGGCGACCTTGTAGCGCTCGTCCATCACCGCGCTGCGCGGCGCATTGAGCGGTTCGCGAATAGGGGCGCTGACGGAATGCCCGTAGATCGGCGCCATCGGAATGCGCAGGCCCAGCGGACGCAACAGCGTGGCCGAGGCCAGGCCGGCGCACACCACGATGGCGTCGAAGCGAATGGCTTCCGAGCCGCTTGCCAGCGACAGCGAGGTGGGGGCCGCGCGGCTCAACGGCGCGATGTCGCAGTTGAAGTGAAACTGCGCACCAAGCGACTCGGCCTCCCACTTGAGCAGCAGCGCGAACTGCCGGCAGTTGGCGACTTCGTCGTCCGGCAGATGGATGGCCCCGGCCAGTGCGGTGTCGGTGCTGAGGGCGGGCTCGATCAGCCGGGCCTCGTCGGCATCGACTTCCTTGAACACGCTGCCGGCGGCGCGCAGCACGTCGAGGCCGGGCTGGATCAGCTTTTTCTCGCGCTTGGAGCGCAGCAGCACCAGGTAGCCGTCGCTGCGTTCGTAGCTGAGCTCGCGCGCCTCGGTCACCTCGTGCAGCCGGGTGCGGCTGTAGAAGGCCAGGCGCTGCATGCGGGCACGGTTGGCCAGGTAGGTTTCGAGCTTGCAGGCCTTCTGCCAGCGCGACATCCACCCGAGGTCGCGCGAACTCAGCGGCCAGCGCAGCTTGATGGCGCCGTGCGACGACAGCAGCGAGCGCAGCACCTTGCCGCGCATGCCCGGCGCGGCCCATGGCGTGACGTAGCCGGGGGCGACCACGCCGGCATTGGCGAAGCTGGCTTCTTCCGCAGCGGCGCCTCGGCGCTCGAACACGGTCACTTCATGGCCGTCGGAAACCAGTTCCCAGGCGGTGGTGACGCCGATGATGCCGGCGCCCACGATCGCGATTTTCATTGAATGTTCTAGATAAAAGAGAGAGCAGGCGCCCGTGAATCGGGCGACTGCTGCTATTGATTTTGCAGCGTGCGCTCGGCTTGCAGCGCAATCGCGAGCACGGCGTCGTCGTGCAGCCCGGCATGCCACAGCATCAGGCCCACCGGCAGTTCGCCGGCGGCATGACAAGGCAGCGAGATGGCGCAGCCGTCGAGCATGTTGATGATCGACGGGTTGCGCAGCAGCAGCGCGTTGACGCGGAAAAATTCTTCGTCGCGCTCGGCGCCCGGCGCCACGCTGACGATGGACGGCGCGGTGATCGGTACGGTCGGCGACAGCACGGCGTCGAAAGGTGCCAGCGCCTTTTCGACGCGGGCGATCCAGTCGCGGCGGGCATGGATCAGGTCGATGTATTCGTGTGCCTTCATGCCGGCGCCGCGCAGGATGCGCTGCGCCACGCGCGGGTCGTAGCCGGCGCCGCTGCGTTCCAGCAGCAAGCGGTGCCAGGCATGTGACTCGGCTGCGGAGAAGCCGCCGGTGGCGTTGATGGCCTGCAGGTCGGCCAGCTCGGGCAGCTCGATTTCTTCGATGCGGGCGCCTGCCGCGCGCAGTGCTTTGAGCGAACGCTCGAAGGCGGCGGCCACGGCCGATTCAATGCCGTCGAAGAAAACGTTTTTCACCACGGCCAGCCTGTAGGCGCCAATAGCGGCGGAACCGGCCGTCACGGTCCGCGCGGCCAGGATTTCATGGGCGGTGATGGCGTCGCGCACCGAGCGGGTCATGGCGCAGACCGTATCGAGCGTGGTCGACAGCGGCAGCGCGCCGTCGGCCGGCGTCAGCCGGGCGGTGTTCTTGAAGCCGACGATGCCGTTCAGTGCCGCTGGAATGCGGATCGAGCCGCCGGTGTCGGAACCCAGGCCGATGAAGGCGGCGCCGCTGGCCACCGAAATGGCCGCACCGGATGACGAGCCGCCCGGAATACGCGGTGTGGCGAGGTCGCTCACGTTGGCCGGCGTGCCGTAGTGCGGGTTGACGCCCACGCCGGAAAACGCGAACTCGCTCATGTTCGTGCGACCGGTCAGCACGCCGCCCGCGGCACGCAGGCGCGCGACCGAGAGGGCGTCGGCCTTGGCCGCCGGGGCATGGGACAGCACCACCGAGCCGGCGGGCGTCGGCTGGCCTGCCACGTCGAACAGGTCCTTGGCCGTGAAGGCCAGGCCGGCGAGCCGGCTTTCGGGCGCAGATGCCGCGGCAGCCCGGCGGGCCTCGTCGAACAGGGTGCGGGTGAAGACGTGGGCGCAAGCCGGCGACCCGGAGATATCGATGGCGCGCTCCATTTCGGTGCGTGCATCGGAGCCACCTGCCAGAAGGGTGAGACGGGTGGCGTGTAGGTCGTTCATGGGTGGCTGCAACTGCCGCGTGGACGGCTCGGGTTCAGGGAAGAGGGGGCTGCGGCCGTGCTATACTCTTTGGGTTTCGCTGGCCGAGCGACGGCTCCCGTTGCATCCAGTCAAACACATCCGCAAACCGGCCCAATCAAGGTGTTGTGACTCCATTCAAAAGAGCACAAAACGGGCTGGATTTTAGACCCAACCTTTGGAGTAATTTCAATGTCTACCACCATGCGCGAAATGCTGGAAGCCGGTGTCCATTTCGGTCACCAAACCCGCTTCTGGAACCCCAAGATGGCTCCGTTCATCTTCGGTCACCGCAACAAGATCCACATCATCAACCTGGAAAAGTCGCTCCCGATGTTCCAGGACGCGATGAAGTACGCCAAGCAACTCACGGCCAACCGCGGCACGATCCTGATGGTCGGCACGAAGCGCCAGGCCCGTGAAATCGTGGCGGCTGAAGCCCGTCGCGCCGGCGTGCCTTTCGTCGACACCCGCTGGCTCGGCGGCATGCTGACCAACTTCAAGACCGTCAAGACCTCGATCAAGCGTCTGAAGGACATGAAGGCCCAGCAAGAAGCCGGCCTCGACAGCCTGAGCAAGAAAGAGCAGCTCACGTTCTCGCGCGAAATCGCGAAGCTCGAGAAGGACATCGGCGGCATCCAGGACATGGCTGCGCTGCCGGACGCCATCTTCGTGATCGACGTGGGCTTCCACAAGATCGCCGTGGCCGAAGCCAAGAAGCTGGGCATTCCGCTGATCGGCGTGGTTGACTCCAACCACTCGCCCGAAGGCATCGACTACGTGATCCCTGGCAACGACGACTCGTCGAAGGCTGTCACGCTGTACGCCCGCGGCATCGCCGACGCGATCATCGAAGGCCGCAACAGCGCCGGCGGTGACGTGGTCAAGGCCATCGCCGAAGGCGGTAGCGACGAATTCGTCGAAGTCGAAGAAAGCGCTTCGGCCTGATTGGCGCGCTCGCGAGCCTGAAGAAGGGGCTTTGGTGCCCCTTTTTTTTAACCTGATTTTTGGATTTACGGAGATACAACAATGGCTGCAATCACCGCAAGCATGGTCGGCGAACTGCGCGCAAAGACCGACGCGCCGATGATGGAATGCAAGAAGGCCCTGACCGAGGCCGACGGCAACATGGAAAAGGCCGAAGAGCTGCTGCGCATCAAGCTCGGCAACAAGGCTGGCAAGGCATCGGGCCGCATCACCGCTGAAGGCGTGGTCACGGCGTATGTCGACGGCGCTGTCGGCGGCATGATCGAAATCAACTGCGAAACCGACTTCGTCACCAAGAACGACAGCTTCCTGGCCCTGGCCAACGCTGCCGCCATGCTGGTCGCCAAGAACAACCCCGCTGACATCGCCGCCCTGGGCGCGCTGGCTTACGAGCAGGACGGCTTCGGCCCCACGCTCGAAGACGTGCGCAAGGGCCTGATCGGCAAGATCGGCGAGAACATGAGCTTCCGCCGCTTCAAGCACTTCACGGGCAACGGCAAGCTGGCTTCGTACCTGCACGGCACGCGCATCGGCGTGATGGTCGAGTTCGAAGGCGACGACACGTCGGCCAAGGACGTCGCGATGCACATCGCCGCCATGAAGCCGGTCGCCATCCAGGCATCGGACGTGCCTGTCGAGCTGATCGAAAAAGAGCGCGCCGTGGCTGCCGGCAAGGCTGCCGAAGACCGCAAGGTTGCAGAAGCCGAAGGCAAGAAGCCCCAGCCCGACGACATCGTTGCCAAGCGCATCGAAGGCGGCGTGCAGAAGTACCTCAAGGAAGTCTCGCTGCACAACCAGCCGTTCGTGAAGAACGACAAGCAGACCGTCGAGCAGATGCTCAAGGCCGCCGACACCTCGATCAAGGGTTTCACCCTGTACGTGGTCGGCGAAGGCATCGAAAAGAAGGTCGACGACTTCGCTGCCGAAGTGGCTGCGCAAGTTGCTGCCGCCAAGGCTGCTGCCTGAACCAGCAGCCACCAAAGCGGCGGTGCGCGAACGCGTGCCGCCGCTTTTTCACCGCTACGTTTTACACTCGCCCCCGCCAACTCAAGGAAATTGCCCATGTCTGATCCCCGCCCAGCCCACAAGCGAATCTTGTTGAAGCTGTCGGGAGAGGCATTGATGGGCGACGACGCCTTCGGCATCAACCGCGCCACCATCGTCCGCATGGTCGAGGAGATCGCCGAGGTCGTGAACATGGGCGTCGAGGTGGCCGTGGTCATCGGCGGCGGCAACATCTTCCGCGGCGTCGCGGGAGGCTCCGTCGGCATGGACCGTGCCACGGCCGACTACATGGGCATGCTGGCCACCGTGATGAATGCGCTGGCGCTTGCCGACGCCATGGACAAGCAGGGCCTGGTGGCCCGCGTGATGTCCGCCATTGCCATCGAGCAGGTGGTCGAGCCCTATGTGCGCCCCAAGGCCCTGCAGTACCTCGAAGAGGGCAAGGTCGTGGTGTTCGCTGCCGGCACCGGCAACCCGTTCTTCACCACCGACACGGCCGCTGCGTTGCGCGGTGCCGAAATCGGCGCCGAGCTGGTGCTCAAGGCGACCAAGGTCGATGGCGTCTATTCCGCCGATCCCAAGACCAACCCCAATGCAACGCGCTACGTCTCGCTGACTTTCGACGAGGCGATCGCGCAAAATCTCGGCATCATGGACGCCACGGCCTTTGCGCTGTGCCGCGACCAGAAGCTGCCGATCAAGGTGTTCTCGATTCTCAAGAACGGCGCGTTCAAGCGCGTCGTGATGGGCGAGGACGAAGGCACGCTGGTGCATGCCTAGGAGTATTTGAGATGACCATTGCAGACATCCGCAGTGCGACCGACGCGAAGATGAACCAATCGCTCGCCGCATTCCAGAACAACCTCACCAAGATCCGTACGGGCCGTGCCAATTCGGCCCTGCTCGACTCGATCCACGTCGACTACTACGGCTCGCAAGTGCCGCTGAGCCAGGTGGCGAACGTGTCGGTGCTCGACTCGCGCACCATCAGCGTCCAGCCTTGGGAAAAGGGCATGGGCGCCAAGATCGAGAAGGCCATCCGCGAAAGCGACCTGGGCCTGAACCCCGCATCGATGGGCGACCTGATCCGCGTGCCGCTGCCCGCCATGAGCGAAGAGCGCCGCAAGGAAATGACCAAGCTGGTCCGCAACGAAGGCGAAACCGCCAAGATCGCCACGCGCAACCTGCGCCGCGATGCGAACGAGTCGGTCAAGAAGCTGGTCAAGGACAAGCTCGCTTCCGAAGACGACCAGAAGCGCGCCGAAGCCGAGATCCAGAAGGTCACCGACCGCCACATCGCCGAAATCGACCGGCTGGTCGCGGCCAAGGAAGCGGAGATCATGGCCGTTTGAGGCCTGCCATGGCCTCGTCATCGCCGCGCATTCCCCACCACGTTGCCATCGTCATGGACGGCAACGGCCGTTGGGCGACGCGGCGGTTCTTGCCTCGCGTGGCGGGGCACAAGCAGGGCGTTGAATCGCTGCGGCGCTGCGTCAAGGCTTGCGCCGACCGCGGCGTGGGCGTGCTCACGGTGTTCGCCTTCTCGTCCGAGAACTGGAATCGTCCGGTCGAAGAGGTGTCGGGCCTGATGGAACTCATGGTCGGCGCGCTCGGCCGCGAGGTGCCCCGGCTCAGCAGCGACGGCGTGCGGCTGCATTTCGTCGGCGAGCGTGCCGGCCTCTCGCCCAAGATGGTGAAAGGCCTGGTCGATGCCGAGGCTGCCACCGCGCACAACACGCGCATGGTGCTCAACGTCTGCTTCAACTACGGCGGCCGGTGGGACATCGCGCAGGCTGCCGCCAAGCTGGCGGCGCAGGGCGATGCCATCACCGAAGCCAGCCTCGACCGCGCGATGGCGCTGGCCCATGTGCCAGACCCCGACCTTTTCATCCGCACGGGTGGCGAGCAGCGGTTGTCCAATTTCCTGCTCTGGCAAAGTGCCTATGCCGAGCTGTTCTTCAGCGACAAGCTGTGGCCCGAATTCGACGAGGCCGCGCTGGACGAGGCCATCGGCGCGTTCCAGGGCCGCGAGCGCCGCTTCGGCCAAACCTCGGCACAGGTCTCGACGGCCACTGCCTGAAGAGACCCCAACACCTCCCGCATGCTCAAACAACGCATCCTCACGGCGATCGTGCTGCTCGCGATCCTGCTGCCAGCGCTGTTCTATCGCAACTACATCCCCTTCGCGTGCGTGATGCTCGTGCTGATCGGCGCGGCGGCGTGGGAGTGGGGCCGTTTGAACGGCTACGGCCAGAAGATGTCGCTGTTCCTGGGTGCCGAGACGGTGCTGCTGTGTGGGCTGTCGTGGTGGCTGGGCCTGCTGGAGCAGCCGCTGGTCTTGATGTGGACCCTCGCCGCCGCGGCCTGGGTGCTGGGCGGTGCGGCGCTGTTGCGCGTTGCGGTGCCGGGCTGGCCCCGCATTCCGCGCGGGCTGCGGCTGGTCGGTGGACTGCTGGCGCTGTGGGTCGCGTGGCTTGCCGCGGTGCAGGCGCGCGTTGTGGGCATCAATTTCCTGCTGTCGATCCTGGTGCTGGTGTGGGTGGCCGACGTGTTCGCCTATTTCGCCGGCCGTGCTTTCGGCCTCAAGTTCACCCGCGGCAAGCTGGCGCCGGCGATCAGCCCGGGCAAGAGCTGGGAAGGTGTCTGGGGCGGAATGATCGGCGTGGTGGTGCTGGCGTTCGCCTGGGTCTGGGCCGACAAGGCACTGGGCGCAACCGTCGCCAGCCTCTACACGCGCCTGTACGAGCGCGGCTGGTGGCTGTTGCTGCTGGGCGCCATCTTTCTCGCTGCGATGAGCGTCGTGGGCGATCTCGTCGAATCCCTGATCAAGCGCAGCGCCGGTGCCAAGGACAGCAGCCGGCTGCTACCGGGCCACGGCGGCGTGCTCGACCGCGTGGATGCCCTCTTGCCGGCACTTCCCATTGCCATGATGCTGGCCTTCCTGTGAACACTCCCAAACAACGCGTGACGGTGCTCGGCTCGACCGGTTCGGTCGGTGTCAGCACGCTCGACGTCATTGCCCGCCACCCCGAGCGCTTCGAGGTCTTTGCGCTGTCGGCCGCCACCAAGGTGGACGAGCTGCTTGCACAGTGCGCCCAGTTCTCGCCGCGCTTCGCCGTGATGGCCAGCGCGCCGCATGCGGCGTTGCTGGCGGAAAAAATCAAGCAATGCGGCTTGAAGACGCACGTCCTGACCGGCGATGATGCTATTGAAAAGATAGCTTCCCACGAAGAGGTCGATGCGGTCATGGCAGCCATCGTCGGTGCCGCGGGCCTTGGCCCTTGCCTGGCCGCCGCCCGCGCCGGCAAGCGCCTGCTGCTGGCCAACAAGGAGGCCCTGGTTGTCGGCGGCGAGCTGTTCATGCGAACGGTGCGCGAGGGCGGCGCCACGCTGCTGCCCATCGACAGCGAGCATTCGGCCATTTTCCAGTCGCTGCCCGAAGACCCGTCCACGTGGTCGCGGCGCATCGACAAGATCATCCTGACCGCCTCGGGCGGCCCGTTTCTCACGCGTGCGCCCGAAACCCTGGGGGCGGTCACGCCCGAGCAGGCTTGCGCGCATCCGAACTGGGTCATGGGCCGCAAGATCTCGGTCGACTCGGCCACGATGATGAACAAGGCGCTCGAGGTGATCGAGGCGCGCCACCTGTTCGGCGTCTTGCCCGAGCAGATCGAGGTGGTCATTCATCCGCAGAGCGTGGTGCATTCGATGGTGCAGTTCACCGATGCATCGGTCATGGCGCAGCTCGGTACGCCCGACATGCGGGTGCCGATCGCGGTGGGCCTGGCCTGGCCGGAGCGCATCGAAAGCGGCGCTGCGCGTCTTGATTTCCGCCAGATGGCATCCCTGACCTTCAATGCACCCGACGCGGCGCTCTTTCCGGGGCTGAGCCTGGCCTGGCACGCGCTGCGCGCAGCGCCCGGCACCACCGCCGTGCTGAACGCCGCCAACGAGGTCGCCGTCGAGGCCTTCCTGGACCGGCGCCTGCGTTTCGATCGCATTCATGCGGTCAACATGGAAACTTTGGAGCGGGTCGCCCCCTCCAAGCCGGCATCGCTGGCCGACCTGCTGGCGCTCGATGCCAGCGCACGCGCGGCGGCCAATGCCGCGGCACTGCGTTTCGCAGCCTGACTGACCCCTTACCAGCTCTCGAAGGTTCCTGATGCTCACTGTCATAGCCTTTGTGGTCGCGCTCGGTGTCTTGATCGCCGTGCACGAATACGGCCACTACCGCGTCGCGGTGGCCTGCGGCGTCAAGGTCGAGCGTTTTTCGGTCGGCTTCGGCAAGGCGCTGTTCCGCTGGCAGCCCAAGCGCCAGCATCCGGGGCAATCTACCGAGTTCGTCATTGGCGCATTCCCGCTGGGCGGCTACGTCAAGATGCTCGACGAGCGCGAGGGGCCGGTCGCGCCTGAAGAGCGCCATCGCGCCTTCAATACCCAGCCGCTGCGTTCGCGCGCGGCCATCGTCGCCGCGGGCCCGATTGCCAACCTGTTGCTCGCCGTCGTGCTTTACACGGCGGTCAACTGGATCGGCGTGCAGGAGCCGGTCGCCAAGCTGGCGCGGCCGGTGGCGGCCTCGCTGGCTGAAGCAGCGGGCTTGCGTGGTGGCGAGCACATCACGCAGGCGGGCTTCGATGGCGATCTGTCGCCCGTCCAATCTTTTGAAGACCTGCGCTGGCGCATGACGCGCGGCGCGCTCGACGGTCACGACCTGACGCTCGAAGTGGCAGGCGAGGGCGGCCGGCCTTCGCGCCAGGTGTTGCTTCCACTGAGTCGCATCGAAACCCGCGACGCCGATCCGCAGATGTTCCGCAAGATCGGCGTGCTTGCACCGCTGACCCGCCCCGAGATCGGGGAAGTCATGGCGGGCAGCGCGGCCGAGCGCTCCGGCCTTCGCAATGGCGACCTGGTCCGCAGCATCGGAAGCACCGCCATCATCGATGGCCAGCAGCTGCGCGAGGTGATCCGCGCCTCGGTCGACGGCGGCCAGCCGCGCACGCAAGCCTGGCAGATCGAGCGCGGCGGCCAGCCGCTCACGCTCGACGTGACACCCGAAGTGCGGGAAGAAAACGGTGCCAAGGTCGCCCGTGTCGGCGCCTTCGTCGGCGCTCCGCCTGAAATGGTGACGGTGCGCCAGGGTCCTGTCGACGGCATCTGGCGCGGCGTGGTGCGCACCTGGGAGGTGTCCGCCCTCACCGTGCGCATGATGGGCAAGATGGTCATCGGCGAGGCTTCGCTCAAGAACCTCAGTGGCCCGCTCACCATTGCCGACTACGCCGGCAAGTCCGCAAGTCTCGGTTTTACCCAGTACCTCGTCTTCCTCGCGCTCATCAGCGTGAGCCTGGGGGTGCTCAATCTCATGCCGCTGCCGGTCCTCGATGGGGGGCACCTGATGTATTATCTTTGGGAGGGCCTGACCGGCAAAAGCGTCTCTGATGCTTGGATGGAACGGCTTCAGCGCGGCGGTGTCGCTTTGCTGCTGGTCATGATGTCGGTCGCACTTTTCAACGACGTCACGCGGCTCTTTGGTTAACTTTCTGCCGGCCCTTTCCGTGCCGGCTCAATTCACAGATGAACAAAAACTTCAGTCGCTTTCGCCTGCGTAGCGTTGCCGCGGTGGTTGCCAGCGCGCTGGCCGCCACGGCAGCTTGGGCCGTCGAGCCTTTCACGGTGCGCGACATTCGCGTCGAAGGCTTGCAACGCGTCGAGGCCGGCACGATCTTCGCATCGCTGCCTTTGCGCGTGGGCGATACCTACAGCGACGAGCGCGGTTCCGCCGCCATTCGCGCGCTGTTCGACCTGGGGTTGTTCAAGGACGTTCGCATCGACGTGAACGGCAACGTGCTGGTGGTGATCGTCGAAGAGCGGCCCACCATTGCCGACGTCGATTTCGTCGGCGCCAAGGAATTCGACAAGGCAGCGCTGCAAAAGGCGCTGCGCGAAGTGGGCCTGGCCGATGGCCGCCCCTACGACAAGGCCCTGGCCGACCGCGCCGAGCAGGAGCTCAAGCGCCAGTACGTGAGCCGCAGCCTCTACAACGCGCAGGTCGTGACCACCGTCACGCCCATCGAGCGCAACCGCGTCAACCTGACCTTCACGGTCACCGAAGGCGAGTCGGCCCGCATCCGTGAAGTCCACGTGGTCGGCAACAAGGCCTTCAGCGAATCGACGCTGCTGAGCCTGTTCGACCAGGACAGCGGCGGCTACCTGAGCTGGTACACCAAGTCCAACCAGTATTCGCGCGCCAAGCTCAACGCCGACCTCGAAACGCTGCGCTCGTACTACATCACGCGCGGCTACCTCGAGTTCCGCATCGATTCGACGCAAGTCGCCATTTCGCCGGACCGCAAGGACCTGACGGTTACCGTCAACATCACCGAAGGCGAGAAGTTCGTGGTCGCGGGCGTCAAGCTCGACGGCAACTACCTCGGCCGCGACGACGAATTCAAGTCGCTGATCACCATCAAGCCGGGCGAGCCCTACAACGGCGAGCAGGTCACCGAGACCACCAAGGCCTTCAACGACTATTTCGGCACCTTCGGCTACGCGTTTGCTCGCGTGCAGGCGCGTCCCGAGATCGACCGCGTCAACAACCGCGTCACGCTCACGCTGCAGGCCGAGCCTGCGCGCCGCGTCTATGTGCGGCGTGTGGCCGTCGGCGGCAACAACAAGACGCGCGACGAAGTGATTCGCCGCGAGTTCCGCCAGTTCGAGGCCTCCTGGTACGACGGCGACAAGATCAAGCTGTCGCGCGATCGCGTGGACCGCCTTGGCTTCTTCACCGAAGTGAACGTCGAAACGCAAGAAGTGCCCGGCTCGCCCGACCAGGTGGATCTGACCGTCAACGTGGCTGAAAAGCCCACCGGCAGCCTGCAGCTCGGCGCCGGCTACTCGAGCGCTGAAAAGGTCGCGTTGACCTTCGGCATCTCGCAGGAAAACGTGTTCGGCTCGGGCAATTTCCTGGGCGTGCAGGTCAACACCAGCAAGTACAACCGTACGCTGTCGCTGACCACCACCGACCCGTATTTCACCAAGGACGGCATCTCGCGCACGATCAGCGTCTATCACACGACGACCCGGCCGTACTCGAGCACCATCGACGGTGACTACAAACTGGTCAACCAGGGCGCGTCCATCCGTTTCGGCGTGCCGTTCAGCGAAGTCGACACGGTCTTCTTCGGTGTCGGCCTCGAGCGCTATGCGTTCGATCCGAACAAGACGACGTCTTTCTCGGGGCTGTACACGCCGCCGTCCTATCTCAGCTACTTCAAGTGCACGAAGGACGCGAGCGGTTTCTTCGTGACGGGTTGCGACGAGAAGAGCGTGTGGGGTGTTCCGCTGACCATCGGCTGGGGCCGTGACAGCCGCGACAGCGCGCTCATCCCGACGACCGGACGCCTGCAGCGTGCCAACCTCGAGGTTGGCGTGGCCGGCGACATGAAATACCTGAAGACGAACTACCAGTACCAGCAGTTCTTCGCCATCAACAAGCAGTACACCTTCGCGATCAACGGCGAAGTCGGCTATGCGAAGGCGTTCGGCAACAAGGTCTTCCCGATCTTCAAGAACTTCTACGCCGGTGGCTTGGGCTCGATCCGCGGCTTCGAACAGAACTCGCTGGGCCCGCGCGACATCCCGCTCTACGGCCAGACCGAAGGCGCCGCACTCGGCGGCACCAAGAAGGCGATCTTCAACGCCGAACTCAGCACGCCGTTCCCGGGTGCCGGCAACGACCGTACGCTGCGCCTGTACAGCTTCTTCGACATCGGCAACGTGTTCGGGTCGCGTGCGCCAGGCCTTACGGATGCTCAATGGAAGGCCCAGAAAAAGCTGCGTGCTTCGGTCGGCCTCGGGATCAGCTGGATCTCGCCGCTCGGTCCGCTGCGCCTGGCTTATGCCTTCCCTGTCATGTCACAGAAGGAAGTGACGGATCCTGCCACGGGCTTCATCCTGATCCCGAAGGATAGAATTCAGCGCCTCCAATTCCAGATCGGAACGTCTTTCTAAATGAAGCAAATGATTCGCGCCGCAGCAGGCGCGTTCCTGGTCCCTGTTTTCCTGCTCGCTGCTGTGCCCGCACAGGCGCAGGAGACCTTTCGCATCGGTTTCGTGAACCCGGACCGCGTGCTGCGCGAGGCGCAGCCTGCCAAGGCTGCCCAGGCGAAGCTCGAAGCCGAATTCCTCAAGCGCGAAAAAGACCTGACCGGGCAGGGCGATGCGCTCAAAGCCGCCTCGGAAAAATTCGAGCGCGAGGCGCCGACCCTGTCTGAAAGCCAGCGTGTTTCGCGCCAGCGTGCGCTCGTCGACCAGGACCGCGATTTCCAGCGTAAGCGCCGCGAATTCCAGGAAGACCTGAATGCGCGCAAGAACGAAGAACTCCAGCAGGTCTACGAGCGCGCCAACCGCGTGGTGAAGCAGGTGGCCGAGACTGAAAAGTACGACGCCATCCTGCAGGAAGCGATCTACATCAATCCGAAGCACGACATCACCGACAAGGTGATCAAGGCGTTGAACGCGTCGGCCGGATCTTCTGCGCCTGCGGCCGGCAAGTAACGCCGCGAACCGGCGTGTCGCTGCAGCTCGGAGCCATCGTTGACGCCCTTGGGGGCGAGCTTCATGGAGACGCCACGCTGTCCATCGAGCGGCTTTCGCCGCTCCAGAATGCACAGCCCGATGCGCTCAGCTTCCTGAGCCACCCCAAGTACCAACAGGAACTGGCTGCCTCGAAGGCGGCCTGCGTGATCGTGTCGCCTGCCATGCGCGAGGCGGCCGCGGCGCGCGGGGCGTTCATTCTCACGCCCGATCCTTACTTCTACTTTGCGCGCCTGACGCAGCTCTGGAAGGCGCACCACGCGCGTCCGGACGCCGATCGCATCCATCCCAGCGCCGTCATTCATGCCGAAGCGCAAGTCGACGCCACGGCGCGCATCGGCGCGTTGTGCGTGGTGGAGCGGGGCGCTCGCATCGGCGCGGGCACCGTGCTGAAGTCACGCGTGACGGTCAGCGAAGACTGCGTCATCGGTGAGCGCTGCCTGTTGCATCCGGGCGTGGTCATCGGGGCCGACGGCTTCGGCCTGGCGCTGCACCAGGGGCAATGGGTCAAGATCGAGCAACTGGGTGCGGTGCGCATCGGCAACGACGTCGAAATCGGCGCCAACACCTGCATCGACCGCGGCGCGCTCGACGACACCGTGATCGAAGACGGCGTGAAGCTCGACAACCTGATCCAGATCGGCCACAACGTGCGCGTCGGCAAGAACACCGCCATGGCCGGCTGCGTCGGCGTGGCCGGTAGCGCCACCATCGGTGCCAACTGCACCTTCGGCGGCGGCGCCATCGTGCTGGGGCATTTGACCGTAGCCGACGGCGTGCACGTGTCTGCCGCCACCACGGTAACCCGTTCGATTCACAAGGCCGGGCAGTACACCGGCATGTTTCCCATCGATGACAATGCGAGCTGGGAAAAGAATGCGGCAACCCTCAAGCAGTTGCACAGCCTGCGCGAACGACTGAAGGCGCTGGAGAAAGCTCCCTCGAAAAAATGACGACGATGCAGGAACAGAACATCATGACGACGACGCTCGATATCCATCAAATTCTCAAGTTGCTGCCGCATCGCTACCCGTTCCTTCTGGTGGACCGGGTGCTCGACATGGAAAAGGGCAAGCGCATCACGGCACTGAAGAACGTGACGATGAACGAGCCTTTCTTCAACGGCCACTTTCCGCACCGTCCGGTCATGCCGGGCGTGCTGATGCTCGAAGCCATGGCCCAGGCGGCGGCGCTGCTGTCGTTTTATTCGCTCGACATCGTGCCGGACGACAACACCGTCTACTACTTCGCGGCGATCGACGGCGCGCGCTTCAAGCGCCCCGTGGAGCCGGGCGACCAACTCACGCTCGAGGTCGAGATCGAACGCATGAAAGCAGGCATCTCGAAGTTCAAGGGCCGCGCCCGCGTCGGCACTGAACTCGCCTGCGAAGCCACGCTGATGTGCGCCATGCGCCAGATCAGCTGATCCGGCCGCAGAAGCAGTCATTTACAAGGCATGACCCAGGTTCATTCGACAGCAATCGTCGACCCCAAGGCAGAACTCGACGCCTCGGTGTCGGTCGGGCCCTATACCGTGATCGGTCCGCATGTGCGGATCGGCGCGGGCACCACCATCGGCGCGCACTGCGTGATCGAGGGCCGTACCACCATCGGGCGCGACAACCGAATCTTCCAGTTCTCGTCGCTCGGCGCCGTGCCGCAGGACAAGAAGTACGCGGGTGAGCCGACCGAGTTGGTCATCGGCGACCGCAACCTCATTCGCGAGTTCTGCACCTTCAACCTCGGCGTGCCGGGTGCGGGCGGCGTGACGCGCGTGGGCCACGACAACTGGATCATGGCCTACACCCACATCGCGCACGACTGCCGTGTCGACAACCACACCACGCTGGCCAACCAGACCACGCTGGCTGGCCATGTGCACCTGGCCGACTGGGTCACCATCGGCGGGTTGACGGGCATTCACCAGTTCGTCTCGGTTGGCGCTCACGCCATGGTCGGCTTCGCCAGTGCGGTGTCGCAAGACGTACCGCCGTTCATGCTGGTCGATGGCAATCCGCTGGCGGTTCGCGGCTTCAACATCGTGGGCCTGCGCCGGCGGGATTTTTCGGCGCAGCGCCTGGCTGCCGTGAAGCAGATGCATCGCCTGCTGTATCGCCAGGGCAAGACGCTTGAAGAGGCGCGTGCCGGTATCGCGGCGTTGGCGACCGAAATGCCGGAAGCTGCCGAAGATGTCGCGCTGATGGAGTCTTTCATCGCCAGCTCGACGCGCGGTATTGCGCGTTGATGTGACCGCGATGCAGACGGACGCACAGCGACGCTTCGCGCTGGTCGCTGGCGAAGCCTCCGGCGACCTGCTCGCGGGGCTGCTGCTCGACGGCCTTCATGCCCGCTGGCCTGCACTGCAGACGGCAGGCATCGGCGGTCCGCGCATGCTGGCCCATGGTTTCCAGAGCTGGTGGCCGCAGGAAAAACTCGCCGTGCGCGGCTACATCGAGGTGCTGCGCCACTACGCCGAAATCGCCGGCATCCGACGCCAGCTCAAGGCCCGTCTGCTGCGCGAGTGGCCCGAGCTGTTCATTGGCGTCGATGCCCCCGATTTCAATCTCGACCTCGAAGCCGGATTGCGCAGCCGCGGCATGAAGACCGTGCATTTCGTCTGCCCGTCGATCTGGGCCTGGCGCGCTGACCGCATCGAGAAGATCCGGGCCGCGGCCGACCATGTGCTGTGCATCTTTCCGTTCGAGCCCGCGCTGCTGGAAGAGCAGGGCGTGGCGGCCAGCTATGTGGGCCATCCGCTGGCCAATGTGATTCCGATGACGCCCGACCGCGCCGGCGCGCGCGCCGCGCTGGGCCTGGCGCCCGATGCACAGGTCGTCGCGCTGCTACCCGGCAGCCGCCGTTCCGAGGTGCGCTACCTGGCGGCCCGTTTCTTCGCTGCCGCGGCGCTGATGCAGAAGGCGCGGCCCGCGCTCCAGTTTGTCGCGCCCATCCTGCCGGGACTGCGCGCGGAGGTCGAAGCGATGCTGCAGGCCAGCGGCATGACCGGCCGCGTGAAGCTGCTCGACGGCCAGTCGCATGCCGCGCTGGCCGCCTGCGATGTCACGCTGATCGCCAGCGGCACGGCCACGCTCGAAGCCGCGTTGTTCAAGCGGCCGATGGTCATTGCCTACAACATGAACGCGCTCTCGTGGCGGCTTATGCAGCGCAAGCAGTTGCAGCCCTGGGTCGGCCTGCCCAACATCTTGTGCCGCGAGTTCGTGGTGCCCGAATTGCTGCAGGAAGCCGCCTCGCCCGAAGCACTGGCCCAGGCCACGCTCGACTGGCTCGACGCGCCCGAAAAGACGCAGGCGCTGCAACAAAGATTTTCCGAGCTGCACGTGCAATTGCAGCGCGATACGCCGACACTTTGCGCCGATGCGATCCAGAAAGTTCTTGAAGGCTGAGCAGGCCCCGCTGGTGTGGGATGCGCCAGGCCTGCTTGCGGGCGTCGACGAAGCGGGGCGCGGCCCCCTGGCCGGCCCGGTGGTGGCCGCGGCCGTGATCCTCGACGACCTGCGGCCGATTCGCGGCCTCGCCGACTCCAAGACTCTCACGGCCAAGCAGCGCGAGCGCCTGCACGACCAGATTCTGGCCAAGGCACTGTGCTGCTCGATTGCTCACGCCACGGTCGAGGAAATCGACACCCACAACATCCTGCAGGCCACCATGCTCGCGATGCGCCGCGCGGTCGAAGGGCTGCGCCTGAAGCCGGCCAAGGTGCTGGTCGACGGCAATCGCCTGCCCACGCTCGACGTGCTGGCGGAGGCCATCGTCAAGGGCGACTCGCTGGTCAAGGCGATCTCCGCCGCGTCGATCCTGGCGAAGGTGCATCGCGACCGCCTGTGCGAGCAACTGCACACCGAATTCCCGCATTACGGCTTTGCCGGCCACAAGGGCTACGGCACGCCCGAGCACCTGGAGGCGCTGCGGCGCCACGGGGCCTGCGTGCACCACCGCAAGTCGTTCAGTCCGGTGGCCGCGGCGCTGGCCCGTACCGCCGCGGCTGCGAGCGTGGTGGTGCCCGTGGGGAGCGCGTCTGTCGCCATGGTCGTCGGTGCCTCCGAGCCAGTGCGCCTCGACCTGCGCGCCGCACCCTGAACCCCGAATGACATCCGAAGCCGGCGCCAGCCACATCAGCTCGCGCGACAACCCGCTGCTCAAGGACTTGCGCAAGCTGGCCCAGGACCCTGGCGCGTACCGCAAGCTGGGCCGCATTTGGCTCGAGGGAGACCACCTGTGCCGGGCTGCATTGGCGCGCGGCGTGAAGCCGGCCATTGCGGTGTTTTCCGAATCTTTCTGGCCGAATGCACACGTCGAATGGACGAACAGTGCTATCAAAACCGTAGTAGTCAGCGACGATCTGCTGCGTGGCGTGAGCGGGCTGGAATCGCCCGCGCCGATGGGTTTCGTGCTCGACGTGCCCGTTCGCCCCGAACTGTTGCCCGACGCGCCCAGCGTGGTGCTCGACCGCCTGCAGGACGCCGGCAATGCTGGCTCCATCCTGCGCAGCGCCGCTGCTTTCGGTTTCACCCAGGTGATCGCGCTCAAGGGCACGGCCGCGCTGTGGGCGCCGAAGGTGCTGCGCGCCGGCATGGGCGCTCATTTCGGCCTGCGGCTCATCGAAGGTGTGGAGGCTGACCTGCTTGACGGCCTGAAGGTGCCACTCGTTGCGACCAGCTCGCACCACGGCGAATGGCTGCACAAGGCGCGTTTGCCCTACCCCTGTGCCTGGCTCATGGGGCACGAAGGGCAGGGCGTTTCGCCGGCCCTGGAAGCCCGCGCTACGCACCAGATCCGCATTGCCCAGCCCGGCGGCGAGGAGTCGCTCAACGTGGCTGCCGCGGCTGCCATCTGCCTGCATGCGAGCGGCGCAGCCCTTCAGTCCGAATAGGGCCGCAGTCCGAGCTACAATCGGGGGCTTACTCGCAATAGCGTCGCCCGGCCGCCTTTAACGCCAAAATCCCCTTAAGCAGCAGTCCGCAGGCAACGCGCCTGGGGCTCCGGGCGACCGTAACCATCCGGAGAACCCAGTGCTTTTGTCTCTCAAGGGAAGTTTCCCGCCCGCCATCCTGGCGCTCGCAGACGGCACGGTCTTTCAAGGCAATTCGATCGGAGCCGCCGGCTCCACGACCGGTGAAGTGGTGTTCAACACCGCCATGACCGGTTACCAGGAAATCCTCACCGACCCGAGCTACTGCCAGCAGATCGTCACCCTGACGTATCCGCACATCGGCAACTACGGCGTCAACGGGGAAGACATCGAAGCCGACAAGATCCATGCCGCGGGCCTGATCATCAAGGACCTGCCCCTCGTCGCCTCCAACTTCCGCAAGACCGCCACGCTGAGCGAATACCTCGTGGCCGGCAAGACGGTGGCCATCGCCAACATCGACACCCGCAAGCTCACGCGCCACCTGCGAACCCACGGCGCGCAGAACGGCTGCATCCTGGGCCTGGCCGAAGGCGAAGCCATCACCCAGGCGCTGATCGACAAGGCCATTGCCGCCGCCAAGGCCGCGCCCAGCATGGCCGGCCTCGACCTCGCCAAGGTGGTGTCGGTCACCGAAACCTACGAATGGACCGAAACCGAGTGGAAGCTCGGCGCGGGCTACGGCGTGCAGATCACGCCCAAGTTCCACGTTGTCGCGTTCGACTACGGCGTCAAGAAGAACATCCTGCGCATGATCGCGCAGCGCGGCGCGCGCATCACCGTGGTGCCGGCGCAAACGCCCGCGGCCGACGTGCTCAAGCTCAGGCCCGACGGCATCTTCCTGGCCAACGGCCCCGGTGACCCGGAGCCGTGCGACTACGCCATCAGCGCCGTCAAGGAACTGATCGAAACCGGCATTCCCACCTTCGGCATCTGCCTTGGCCACCAGATCATGGCGCTGGCCTCGGGCGCGAAAACCTTCAAGATGAAGTTCGGCCACCATGGCGCGAACCACCCGGTGAAGGACCTCGACAACGGCCGCGTGAGCATCACCAGCCAGAACCATGGCTTCGCGGTCGACGAGAAGTCCCTGCCGGCCAACCTGCGCCCCACCCACATCAGCCTGTTCGACAACACACTGCAAGGGCTGGCGCGCACCGACAAGCCCGCGTTCTGCTTCCAGGGCCACCCTGAAGCCTCGCCGGGTCCGCATGACATCGGTTACCTGTTCGATCGCTTCATTGCCTTGATGGCCAAGAAGGGCTGAACGTGTCCATCCGCCGCCGACAGCTCGCAACGCTTGCATGTCTTGTGCTGATCGCGTCGTATCCGGCCTTCGTGCTCGGGTACACGGGAGCGCATGTCGTGCAGTCGGAGTTGCCGGGCGGCAAGAATGGTCCCCTGGACGCGTACCGTCACACGCTGGCCAGTGCCGTGGTCGCCTACACGCTGAGCCCGGTCGCCGTCTATTGGACGACACGCGTCATGGAGTCCGGTGACAAGGACGCGAACCGGATGGACCGGCACAACAACCGCATCGGCGCGGCAATCGGAGCGCAAGCTGTCCGCTTCGACGAGATCGAGCCGAGCGTCCTGGCGCATGTCCTGCAAGGAAGCGTCGGTGCGAACGATTCACAGATGACAACCTGGCTGCCCGCGTCCGACTGGCGCGCCGCCAGATTTTGGTAAGACTAAAAATGCCCAAGCGCTCAGACCTCAAATCCATCCTCATCATCGGCGCCGGCCCGATCATCATCGGCCAGGCCTGCGAGTTCGACTACTCCGGCGTGCAGGCCTGCAAGGCGCTGCGCGAAGAGGGCTACAAGGTCATCCTGATCAACAGCAACCCCGCGACGATCATGACCGACCCGGCCACGGCCGACGTGACCTACATCGAGCCCATCACCTGGCAGACGGTCGAGAAGATCATCGCCAAGGAACGTCCCGATGCGATCCTGCCGACCATGGGCGGCCAGACCGCGCTGAACTGCGCGCTGGACCTCTGGCGCAACGGCGTGCTCGACAAGTACACGGGTGCGGCCACCAACAAGCCGGTCGAGCTGATCGGCGCCACGCCCGAAGCCATCGACAAGGCCGAAGACCGCCTGAAGTTCAAGGACGCGATGACCAAGATCGGCCTTGGCTCGGCCCGCTCGGGCATCGCCCACACCATGGACGAAGCCTGGGCCGTGCAGAAGACGCTCGGCTTCCCGACCGTGATCCGCCCCAGCTTCACGCTCGGCGGCACGGGCGGCGGCATCGCCTACAACCCCGACGAATTCGAGACCATCTGCAAGCGCGGCATCGAGGCCTCGCCCACCAACGAGCTGCTGATCGAAGAATCGCTGCTCGGCTGGAAAGAGTACGAGATGGAAGTCGTGCGCGACAAGGCGGACAACTGCATCATCGTCTGCTCGATCGAAAACCTCGACCCGATGGGCGTGCACACCGGCGACTCGATCACCGTGGCACCCGCGCAAACGCTCTCCGACAAGGAATACCAGATCCTGCGCAATGCCTCGCTGGCCGTGCTGCGCGAGATCGGCGTGGACACCGGTGGCTCGAACGTGCAGTTCTCCATCAACCCGAAGGACGGCCGCATGGTCGTCATCGAGATGAATCCGCGCGTGTCGCGTTCGTCGGCGCTGGCCTCCAAGGCCACGGGCTTCCCGATCGCGAGGGTTGCGGCCAAGCTGGCCGTGGGCTACACGCTCGACGAGCTGCGCAACGAAATCACCGGTGGCGCCACGCCCGCGTCGTTCGAACCATCGATCGACTACGTGGTCACCAAGATCCCGCGTTTCGCGTTCGAGAAATTCCCGCAGGCCGACTCGCGCCTGACGACACAGATGAAGTCGGTGGGTGAAGTGATGGCCATGGGCCGCACCTTCCAGGAGTCGTTCCAGAAGGCCCTGCGCGGCCTTGAAGTGGGCGTCGACGGCCTGAACGAAAAGACGCAAGACCGCGAAGTGCTCGAAAAGGAACTGGGCGAGCCCGGCCCCGAGCGCATCTGGTACGTGGGCGATGCCTTCGCCATGGGCCTGAGCGTCGACGAAGTGTTCGCGCTGACCAAGATCGACCCGTGGTTCCTGGTGCAGATCGAAGAGATCGTGAAGATCGAGCTCGAGCTGGAAACCAAGTCGCTGGGCGACATCGACAAGGACACGTTGCTCGCGCTGAAGAAGAAGGGCTTTTCCGACCGCCGCCTCGCGCGCCAGCTGAAGACCACCGACACCGCGATCCGCGAGAAGCGCCGCGCCCTGGGCGTGCGCCCGGTCTACAAGCGCGTCGACACCTGCGCGGCCGAGTTCGCGACCAACACGGCCTACATGTACTCGACCTATGAAGACGAGTGCGAAGCCGACCCGACGGACAAGAAGAAGATCATGGTGCTCGGTGGCGGGCCGAACCGCATCGGCCAGGGCATCGAGTTCGACTACTGCTGCGTGCACGCCGCGCTCGCCATGCGCGAAGACGGCTACGAGACCATCATGGTCAACTGCAACCCCGAGACCGTGTCGACCGACTACGACACCTCCGACCGCCTGTACTTCGAGCCGCTGACGCTCGAAGACGTGCTCGAGATCGTCGACAAGGAAAAGCCGCTCGGCGTGATCGTGCAGTACGGCGGCCAGACGCCCTTGAAGCTCGCGCTCGACCTCGAAGCCAACGGCGTGCCGATCATCGGTACCTCGCCCGACATGATCGACGCGGCCGAAGACCGCGAGCGCTTCCAGAAGCTGCTGCACGAGCTGGGCCTGCGCCAGCCGCCGAATGCCACCGCGCGCACCGAACCCGAGGCGCTCGAAAAGGCCGCGGCACTGGGCTATCCGCTGGTGGTTCGCCCGAGCTACGTGCTCGGCGGCCGCGCGATGGAAATCGTGCACGAACAGCGCGACCTGGAGCGCTACATGCGCGAAGCGGTCAAGGTGAGCAACGACTCGCCGGTGCTGCTCGACCGCTTCCTGAACGACGCGGTGGAATGCGACGTCGACTGCATCCGCGACGCCGAAGGCGGCACGCTGATCGGCGGCGTGATGGAACACATCGAACAGGCCGGCGTGCACTCGGGCGACTCTGCCTGCTCGCTGCCGCCTTACAGCCTGAACGCCGACACCATCGCCGAACTGAAGCGCCAGAGCGCCGCCATGGCCAAGGCGCTGAACGTGGTCGGCCTGATGAACGTGCAGTTCGCGATCCAGCAAAAAGATGGCAAGGACGTCATCTACGTGCTCGAAGTGAACCCGCGTGCATCGCGCACCGTGCCTTACGTGAGCAAGGCCACCGGCATCCAGCTCGCCAAGGTGGCGGCACGCTGCATGGCGGGCCAGTCGCTGGCGTCGCAGGGCATCACCAAGGAAGTCACGCCGCCGTACTTCAGCGTGAAGGAGGCCGTGTTCCCGTTCGTCAAGTTCCCGGGCGTGGACACCATCCTCGGCCCCGAGATGAAGTCGACCGGCGAAGTGATGGGCGTGGGCAAGACCTTCGGCGAAGCCTTCGTGAAGTCGCAATTGGGCGCAGGCACGCTGCTGCCGAAATCGGGCAAGGTCTTCATCTCGGTGAAGAACAACGACAAGGCGCGTGCCGTGGAAGTGGCGCGCGGCCTGGTGAAGCTGGGCTTCGTGCTGACCGCGACCAAGGGCACCGCCGCCGCGATCAGCGCAGCGGGCATCGAGTGCGCGACGGTCAACAAGGTGACCGAAGGCCGCCCGCACATCGTGGACATGATCAAGAACAACGAGATTGCCTTGGTCATCAACACGGTGGAAGAGCGCCGCAACGCCATCACCGATTCGCGGCAGATCCGCACCTCGGCGCTGCTGGCCCGCGTGACCACCTTCACCACGATCTTCGGCGCCGAAGCCGCGGTCGAGGGCATGGGCTTCATGGACGAGCTGGGCGTGATCTCGGTGCAGGAGATGCACGCGCAGCTGGCCGCAGCCTGAGCGCCGTCGCCATGGAAACCCAGCTCGTCGAACTGGACCTGAACGACTGGAACGCGGCCACGCCCAACGAGGCGTGGATCGCGGAACTGGAAGCAGGCAAGGTGCTGTACTTTCCGCGCCTGGGCTTCGAGCTGCTGCCCGAAGAGCGCAGCCTGCTCACCCCCAGCCTGCTGTCGCCCGACGTGCGCAACATCAGCCTCGATGCCAGTGGCAAGCTCAAGGGCGCCGTGGGTGACGAAGCGGTGCAGCGCACAGCGGCTGCGATGGTGGGGCGGTTTCGTGCGCAGGCGCAGCAGCTCATTCATGGGCTGCTGCCGCACTACACGCCGGCGCTGCGCCTCGCGCCCACGAGCTACCGGCCCGCGCAGGTCGAGACGCGCGTTCAGTCGTGGCGTGCCGACGACCGCCGGCTGCACGTCGATGCGTTCCCGTCGCGGCCCAACTACGGCGAGCGCATCCTGCGGGTGTTCACCAACGTCAACCCCGAAGGCGCACCGCGCGTGTGGCGCGTGGGCGAGCCTTTCGAAGACATCGCCAAGCGCTTCCTGCCGCGCGCCAAGCCCTATGTGCGCTGGCAGGCAAAGCTGTTGCAGGCGCTGCACGTGACCAAGTCGTTCCGCAGCGAGTACGACCACCTGATGCTGCAGCTGCACGACGGCATGAAGTCGGACATGGGCTACCAGGAAAGCTCGCCACAGGAAACGGCCAAGTTCCCGCCGGGCTCGGTGTGGGTGTGCTTCTCCGACCAGACCTCGCACGCCGTGATGGCGGGCCAGTACATGCTGGAGCAGACCCTTCATCTGGCCGCGTCGAAGCAATACAATCCAGATTCGAGCCCGCTCGCCATCCTGAGCCGGCTGACCGGACGCAATCTCGTCTGATCTTGTCCCCCCATCGACCGCCGAACGGCATCGTTCGGCGGTTTCGCTTTATGGAGAACCAAACATGGCCACCATTCCAATTACCAAGCGCGGTGCCGAAAAACTGCGCGCCGAGTTGCACAAGCTCAAGACCGTGGAGCGTCCCTGGGTCATCAACGCGATTTCCGAAGCGCGCGCCCAGGGCGACCTGAGCGAGAACGCCGAGTACGAGGTCGCGAAGGACCGCCAGGGCTTCATCGAAGGCCGTATCCAGGAAGTCGAAGGCAAGCTGTCGGCCGCGCAGATCATCGATCCGAGCGAGCTCGATGCCGGCGGCAAGGTGGTTTTCGGCTCTACCGTCGAGCTTGAGGAAGAAGAGAGCGGCGAAGCGGTGAAGTACCAGATCGTGGGCGAAGACGAAGCCGACCTGAAGCTGGGCCTCATCAACATTTCCAGCCCGATCGCGCGCGCGCTCATCGGCAAGGAAGAGGGCGATACAGCTGAAGTGCAGGCGCCGGGCGGCCTGAAGCGCTACGAGATCGTGGCTGTTCGCTACATCTGATCGCCCAGCCCATTGAGTGAACCATCGATGAAAGACCGCGTTGCGCTGATGCTCGCTGCCTTCTGGTGGGGCAGTCTCTCCACGGTCGGCTTTCTCGTGGTGCCGATGCTGTTCGCCAAACTAGGCAACCCGTCGGTGGCCGGCAATTTTGCTGGCCAGCTGTTCGAGGCGCAAAGCTGGATTGCCATCGCTTGCGGGCTGATCTTGCTGATCCACTTTCGCGCCAAGGCCGACGAGCGAATGGATGGCCCCGCGCTGACGGCCATCTTCCTGATCCTGGGGGCGCTGCTGATGGCACTGCTTCAGCAATACGCCGTGGCCCCGCGCATCATGGCGCGGGAAAACCTCAAGCTGTGGCACCCGGTGGGCACCGGCATGTACTTCGTGCAATGGATTTGCACAGGTGTGCTGCTGTGGCGGATGGGCGCTGCCCGCACGCCGCGCTGAGCGGCACTAAACAGCACCAGGCGGCGCTGATGGCGGTCTTTCGCCGCCATCCACTCATTCTTTCCAGAATCGCGCGACCCAGCTCGCGGGCCGGATGTAGCGGAAGGCGCGGTTGCGCCGTCCCGCGAGCGCATCGGGCGGATTGCATTCGCCATGAAAAATCATGATGCGCGCGTCCGCGGGGACGAAAGGCTCTTCCCAGTAGTTGGTCGGCCAGGTCGGAATGCCGTGGTACTTGAAGCTCGGGCACCAGGCCTCGGGCCAGTAGGCCAGCTTGCCCTGCTTGTGGAGCATGTCCGACAGGTAGGCCTGCTCGTTGCGGTACTTGGCCTGGACCTTGTCGAGGTTGGCCCGCAGATAGGCCAGGATGTCGGCATGGGCGCCCAGCTCGAAGCGGTAGACCGACGAATTGCCGGTGATCCGCTCGCGCCGCCAGGGGCGGGGGTAGTCGCGAATGATCAGGAACTCGCCGGGCTGCTCGAAGAAGGCGTCCAAGCTGCCCACGACGACCACATCGACGTCCAGGAACAGGGCGGTGCCCCGCAGGCCGTGCAGGTCCTTCTCGAAGGTCGTGAGCTTCTTCCAGCCGCCGTCGCGCTGGCCCGGGGCCAGTTGCAGGTTGAGCTGCGGTATGGGCAGGCACGTCACTTCGGGGCGGATGCCGCTGGCGTCGTCCGTCAGGCACACGAACTTGAAGTCGCCGCTGAGGTTGCGGCGTACCATCGCGTAGAGGCGGTTGACGTACTCGGGGCCGTATTTCGTGCCCCACTTCATGCAGAGGATATGGCGCTGGGCGCCTTGCGCTGGCGCCAAGTTCAGTCCGCCTGGTTGCGCTTCTTGGCCGAGAGTGGCCGCTTGGCCTTGGCGCGCTTGATGGTGCCGCCAGGGGTGAGGCGCTGGTTGCCGAGCACACGCAGGGTCTTGATTTCGGGGCGCTGGCCGCCGCGCTTGCTGTACTTCAGGACCTTGACGTCGCGCGGGCCGGGCATGCGGTCTTCATCGATCACACGCTCTTTTTCGGGCTTCGGGCGCCAGAGCACCAGCAGCTTGCCGATGTGCTGGATGGGGGCTGCGTCGAGCTCGTCGGCCAGCGTCTGCAGCATGGCGTCGCGGGCAAGGCGGTCGTCGGAGAACACGCGCACCTTGATCAGGCCGTGGGCCTTGAGGGCCGCGTCGGCCTCTTTTTTTACGGCAGGGGTGAGCCCGTCTCCACCGACCATGACGATCGGATCCAGGTGGTGAGCTTCGGCGCGGTGCACCTTGCGCTCGGCAGGGGTAAGTTGAATGGCGGGCATCCCCGTATTATCGACGCGTATACGAAGACACCTATGAGCACCAAAGCCAAAAGCAAAAAAGTCAATAAAGCGTGGCTTCATGACCATATCAACGACCCCTACGTGAAACTTGCCACGCGGGAGGGTTATCGGGCGCGCGCCGCCTACAAACTCAAGGAAATCGATGAGTCGCTGGGGCTCGTCAAGCCGGGCCAGCTGGTGGTGGACCTCGGTTCCACCCCGGGGGCCTGGAGCCAGTACCTGCGCCGCCGCATGTCGCCCGACGGCGCCGCGGTGGGCACGCTGAACGGCACCATCGTGGCGCTCGACCTCCTGGCGATGGAGCCCATCGAAGGGGTGACCTTCCTGCAGGGCGATTTCCGGGAAGACGCGCTGCTGCAACAGCTGCTGGGGGTGCTGGCCGGCCGCAAGGCGGACCTGGTCGTCTCGGACATGGCGCCCAACCTGTCGGGCATCCATTCGGCCGATGCGGCCCGGGTGGAACACCTGATCGAGCTTGCAATCGACTTCGCCCAGAACCACATGAAGCCCGAGGGGGCGCTGGTGGCCAAGGTTTTCCATGGCAGCGGGTATGACGATCTTGTAAAGATGTTCAAGGCCAATTTCCGTACCGTGAAGCCCTTCAAACCCAAGGCTTCGCGCGATAAATCGTCCGAGACCTTCCTTGTCGGGATGGGTTTGAAGGCCTCGGATACGCCTTGATACCTTGCCGGAAGGCGTGCGTACAGGGCGCAAACCCCTGTCAGCCTATGGCTGCTTTAGGGAAATGCCCGCTTTTCGTAGCTTGAAAAGCCTAAAATGGGGCGCAATTGCGTATCCACAGCGCAGATTTCATATTCTCGTCACGCGCTTTAGCCTGGAGCTTCGTTTGAACAATCAGTGGTTTTCCAAAGTTGCCGTCTGGCTCGTCATTGCGATGGTGTTGTTCACTGTGTTCAAGCAGTTCGACACCCGCGGCGGAGTCGGCTCGGGAGCAGTCAGCTACTCGGAGTTCCTGGACCAGGTCCGGAACAATCAGATCAAGAGCGCCGTCATTCCTGAAGGCGCCGGCGGCGGCGAAATCATCGCCGTCACCAACGACGATCGCAAGATCCGCACGACCGCCACGGTGCTCGACCGCGGCCTCGTGGGCGACCTGATCGACCACAACGTCAAGTTCGACGTCAAGCCGCGTGAAGAGGGCTCGCTCCTCATGACGCTGCTGGTCAGCTGGGGCCCGATGCTGCTGCTGATCGGCGTCTGGATCTACTTCATGCGCCAGATGCAGGGCGGCGGTAAGGGCGGGGCGTTCAGCTTCGGCAAGAGCAAGGCCCGCATGATGGACGAGAACAACAACACGGTCACTTTCGCCGACGTCGCGGGCTGCGACGAGGCAAAAGAAGAAGTCCGTGAAGTCGTCGACTTCCTGAAAGACCCGCAACGCTTCCAGAAGCTCGGCGGCCGCATTCCGCGCGGCCTGCTGCTGGTCGGCCCTCCGGGCACCGGCAAGACCTTGCTGGCCAAGTCGATCGCCGGCGAAGCCAAGGTTCCTTTCTTCTCGATCTCGGGTTCCGACTTCGTTGAGATGTTCGTCGGCGTGGGCGCTGCCCGTGTCCGCGACATGTTCGAGAACGCCAAGAAGAACGCACCCTGCATCATCTTCATCGACGAAATCGATGCGGTGGGTCGCCAGCGTGGCGCCGGCCTCGGCGGCGGTAACGACGAGCGCGAACAAACCCTCAACCAGATGCTGGTCGAGATGGACGGCTTCGAAACCAACCTCGGCGTGATCGTGGTGGCTGCCACCAACCGCCCCGACATTCTTGACGCCGCGCTGCTGCGCCCCGGCCGTTTCGACCGCCAGGTGTATGTCACGCTGCCCGATATCCGCGGCCGCGAACAGATCCTCGGTGTGCACATGCGCAAGGTTCCGCTGGGCCAGGACGTCAACCCGAGCGTCATCGCCCGCGGCACGCCCGGCATGTCCGGCGCCGACCTGGCCAACCTGTGCAACGAAGCTGCCTTGATGGCCGCGCGCCGCAATGCGCGCGTGGTCGAGATGCAGGACTTCGAGAAGGCCAAGGACAAGATCTTCATGGGCCCCGAGCGCAAGAGCATGGTCATGCCCGAGGAAGAGCGCCGCAACACGGCCTACCACGAGTCCGGCCACGCCCTCATCGGCAAGCTGCTGCCCAAGTGCGATCCGGTCCACAAGGTCACCATCATTCCGCGTGGCCGCGCCCTCGGCGTGACCATGAGCCTGCCGGCGCAAGACCGCTACAGCTACGACCGCGAGTACATGCTCAACCAGATCAGCATGCTGTTCGGTGGCCGTATTGCTGAAGAAGTGTTCATGCACCAGATGACCACCGGCGCCAGCAACGACTTCGAGCGCGCGACCTCCATCGCCCGCGACATGGTCACGCGCTACGGCATGACCGACGCGCTGGGCCCGATGGTCTACGCCGAGAACGAAGGCGAAGTGTTCCTGGGCCGCTCGGTCACCAAGACCACGAACATGAGCGAACAGACCATGGAAAAGGTCGACGGCGAAGTGCGCCGCATCATCGACGAGCAGTACGCCCTGGCGCGCCGCCTGATCGAAGAGAACAGCGACAAGATGCACGCGATGGCGAAGGCGCTGCTCGAGTGGGAAACCATCGACAGCGAACAGCTGGACGACATCATGGCCGGCCGCGCACCGCGTCCGCCCAAGGACTGGACGCCGCGCACCCCTCCTTCGGGCAGCGGTGGCAGTGGCGGCACGCCGGCCGTCAATACCGACCCGGCGCCGACCGCCGCTTGAGGTGGGCTTGATAGCAAGCAACAACGGGGCCTCTGGCCCCGTTTTTCATGGTGCGCCGCATGAGGTGCCGAAGGGCGCCGCCGCGGTCTGGCAGACCGCGCGCTTCGCGATCGACCTTGCGCAACCGCGCGTGATGGGCATCGTCAACGTCACGCCCGATTCCTTTTCCGATGGCGGCGCGCATGCGTCTACCAGTACCGCGCTGAAGCACTGCGAGCAGTTGCTGAAAGAGGGGGCGGACATTCTCGACATCGGCGGCGAATCGACCCGCCCCGGCAGCCCGGCCGTCCCGCTCGATGCCGAGCTGGCGCGTGTGCTGCCCGTGGTGCGCGAGGCCGTGAAGCTGAACGTGCCGCTGTCCATCGACACCTACAAGCCCGAGGTCATGCGCGCAGTGCTCGACCTGGGCGCGGACATCGTCAACGACATCTGGGCGCTGCGCCAGCCGGGCGCACTCGAGGCCGTTGCCGCGCACCCTTCGTGCGGCATCTGCCTGATGCACATGCACCGCGATCCGCAGACCATGCAGGCCACGCCCATGGACGGCGACGTGATCCCCGAGGTGCTCGCGTTCTGGGCCGAACAGGTTGCGCGGCTTGGCGCCTTGCAGATCCATCCTTCGCGCATCACGCTCGACCCGGGCGTCGGCTTCGGCAAGACGGTGGCGCAGAATTTCGCCCTGCTGGGTCGGCAGCGCGAGCTCCTTGCTGCCGGCTACCCGTTGCTGCTGGGCTGGTCGCGCAAGTCGTCGATTGGCGCGGTCACCGGTATCGATACCGCGGGCGAACGCATCGTGCCCAGCGTGGCTGCCGCGGTGCTGGCCGTCGACCGTGGCGCGGCCGTGGTGCGCGTGCATGACGTGCGCGACACGGTGGCCGCCCTTGCCGTATGGCGCGCCATGAAGGCGACGGAAGAACAACCACAACAAAGAAAAGAGGAAACCACATGACCCGTAAATATTTCGGCACCGACGGCATCCGCGGAACGGTCGGCCAGGCACCCATCACCCCCGACTTCGTGCTGCGCCTCGCGCACGCCGTGGGCCGCGTGCTCAAGAAGACCCAGTCGCGCCCCACGGTGCTGATCGGCAAGGACACCCGCATTTCGGGCTACATGCTCGAATCGGCACTCGAATCGGGCTTCAACTCGGCGGGAGTCGACGTGGTGTTGCTGGGCCCGCTGCCCACGCCCGGCGTGGCGTACCTCACGCGTGCCCAGCGTGCGAGCCTCGGCGTGGTGATCAGCGCCAGCCACAACGCCTTTCCCGACAACGGCATCAAGTTCTTCAGCGCGCAGGGCACCAAGCTCGACGACGCCTGGGAGCTGGCCGTCGAAGCCGCGCTCGAAGAGGCGCCGGTGTGGGCCGCCTCCGCCGACCTCGGCAAGGCGCGCCGCCTGAACGACGCGCCAGGCCGCTACATCGAGTTCTGCAAGAGCACCTTCGCCAATGACCTGACGCTGCGCGACATGAAGCTGGTGGTCGATGCGGCGCACGGCGCGGCCTACCAGGTGGCGCCCAACGTGTTCCACGAACTGGGCGCCGAAGTGACCAGCATCGGCTGCGCCCCCGACGGGCTCAACATCAACAAGGGCTTCGGCGCGACGCATCCCGAGGCGCTGGTTGCCGCGGTGACGGCGCAGAAGGCCGACTACGGCATCGCACTCGACGGCGACGCCGACCGCCTGCAACTGGTCGACGCCAGCGGGCGCCTGTTCAATGGCGACGAACTGCTCTACCTGATGGTGGCCGAACGCATCGCGCGCGGCGAAAAGCCGGCGGGCGTGGTCGGCACGCTCATGACCAACAAGGCCGTTGAAGTGGCTTTGCGCGGACAGGGCATCGAATTCGTGCGCGCCAAGGTGGGCGACCGCTATGTGCTCGAAGAACTCGACAAGCGCGGCTGGCTGCTCGGCGGCGAAGGCTCGGGGCACTTGCTCGCGCTCGACCGCCACACGACGGGCGACGGCATCGTGAGCGCGCTGCAGGTGCTGCAGGCTTGCGTGCGCAGCGGCAAGACGGTGGCGCAGCTGCTCGACGGCGTCACGCTGTTTCCGCAGACACTGATCAACGTGCGTCTCGCGCCCGGCCAGGACTGGAAGGCCAACAAGGCGCTGGCCAGCGAAACGGAGCGTATCGAGGCTGAGCTCGGCGATGCGGGCCGCGTGCTGATCCGTGCGAGTGGCACTGAGCCGCTGGTGCGGGTGATGGTCGAGGCGCGCGATGCGGAGCAATCCAGGTCGTGTGCAAAGCGCCTCGCGGCTACGCTGGAACTGGCGCAATGAGCATTGAAACCCTGGTTGCGAATTACCGCGACGGCGCGCACGCCGCGGCCGTTGTCGACCTGCTCGATGCCTACGCGAGCGATCCTGCCGGTGGCGGCACGCCGCTCGAACCGGCCGTGCGCCAAGGGCTGCCTGCGGCGCTGGCGGCGCGCCCGCAGGCCTTCAGCGTGCTGGCTTTCGATGGCGACACGCCCGTGGGCCTGATCAACTGCATCGAAGGCTTCTCGACCTTTGCCTGCCAGCCGCTGGTGAATGTGCATGACGTGGTCGTGCTGCCCAGCCATCGCGGCCAGCGCGTGGCGCAGAAGATGTTCGCGCAGGTGGAGCAGGAGGCGCGCAAGCGCGGTGCCTGCAAGCTCACGCTCGAAGTGCTGTCGGGCAATGCGCCGGCGTTGCGTACCTACGAGCGCGAGGGGTTCAAGAGCTATCAGCTCGACCCGGCCTTTGGGCACGCGGTCTTCCTGCAGAAGAAGCTCTGAAAAAGAAAAAGGGCCGAGGCGAATTGATCGCCGTCGGCCCTCACCCCAACCCTCTCCCGGAGGGAGAGGGGGCAAGACGAATCAGAAGCGCGTGACAGGCATGTCGGCTTCGGTCTTGTTGGCCGAGTACTTGCCCAGCTCCCACTTGGCGATGGCGTTGCGGTGCACTTCGTCCGGACCGTCCGCAAAGCGCAGGGTGCGCGCGCCGGCGTAGGCGTAGGCGAGCGGGAAGTCGTCGCACATGCCGCCGCCGCCGTGGACCTGCATGGCCCAGTCGATCACCTGGCAGGCCATGCTCGGCGCTACCACCTTGATCATGGCGATTTCGTTCTTGGCGACCTTGTTGCCGGCCACGTCCATCAGCCATGCGGCCTTGAGCGTGAGCAGGCGTGCCATGTCGATCTTGCAGCGTGCTTCAGCAATGCGTTCCTGCGTCACGGTCTGCGAGGCGACGGTCTTGCCGAAGGCCACGCGCGACGAGGCACGCTTGCACATCAGCTCGAGCGCGCGCTCGGCCAGGCCGATCAGGCGCATGCAGTGGTGAATGCGTCCCGGACCAAGGCGGCCCTGGGCGATCTCGAAGCCACGGCCTTCGCCGAGCAGGATGTTGCCGACCGGCACGCGCACGTTCTCGAAATACATCTCGACGTGGCCGTGCGGCGCATCGTCGTAGCCCATCACGTTCAGCGGACGCACGATGCGAATGCCCTTGGCATCGGCCGGCACCACCACCATGCTCTGCTGCGAGTGGCGGGGCGCATCGGGGTCGCTCTTGCCCATGGTGATGAAGACCGCGCAGCGCGGATCGGCCGCACCCGAAATCCACCACTTGTGGCCATTGATGACGTACTCGTCGCCCTGGCGTTCGATGCGCGTGGAGATGTTGGTGGCGTCGCTCGACGCGACGTCGGGCTCGGTCATGGCAAAGGCCGAGCGGATCTGGCCTTCGAGCAGCGGCTTGAGCCAGCGTGCCTTGATTTCTTCCGAGCCGTAGCGCGCGATGGTTTCCATGTTGCCGGTGTCGGGCGCCGAGCAGTTGAAGGCCTCGCTCGCCCATGGCACCGCACCCATGATCTCGGCCAGCGGCGCGTATTCCTGGTTGGTCAGGCCGGCGCCGGCGTAGCCGGAGGCCGAGGCGCTGTCGACCGGCAGGAACAGGTTCCACAGGCCCTGGGCCTTGGCCTTTTCCTTGACCTTCTCGACCGTCTTCAGTGCGGTCCAGCGCTTGCCCGCGGCCGTGTTGGCGGCCAGCTCGGCGCTGTACTCGGCCTCGGCCGGGTAGATGTTTTCATCCATGAACGCCTTGACGCGCTTCTGCAGATCTTTGGTTTTGGCCGAGTATTCGAAATCCATCTTCGTCTCCTGGTGGGTGTAGGGGGCTGGTTACTGAGTAACCTTCGCCTTGGGCTGCGGTATTCGCCTTGGGGCGGCCCAGCGGCTCATGCCTTTTGGGCAAACTGCCAGGCCATTTCGGCCATCGGACGCGCGCCACGGCCGGAGGCCACGGCTTGTTCGCTCGATGCGGTGCCGGCCTCGACCCGCTTGGCAATGCCTTGCAGGATCGCTGCCATGCGAAACAGGTTGTAGGCCTGGTAGAAATTCCAGTCGGGCGCCAGCGCCTCGGGCGTGGTGAGGCCGGTGCGCTCGCAGTACTTGCGGATGTACTCGCTCTCGGTCGGAATGCCGAGGCTCTTGTGATCGAGGCCGCCGATGCCGCGGAAGGTTTCGCCGGAGATGTGCCACGACATGCAGTGGTAGCTGAAGTCGGCCAGCGGGTGGCCGAGCGTCGACAGCTCCCAGTCGAGCACGGCAATGGCGCGCGGCTCGGTGGCATGGAACATCAGGTTGTCCAGGCGGAAGTCGCCGTGCACGATCGACACCAGTTTCTCGTCGCGCGCGCTGGCCGGCATGTGCGCGGGCAGCCATTCCATCAGCCTGTCCATCTCGGGGATGGGCTGGGTGATGGAGGCGACGTACTGCTTGCTCCAGCGGCCGATCTGGCGCTCGAAGTAGTTGCCGGGCTTGCCGTAGTCGGCCAGGCCGCGCTCGGCGAACTTCACCGTGTGCAGGGCTGAGATGACGCGGTTCATTTCGTCGTAGATGGCGGTGCGCTCGGCATTGCTCATGCCGGGCAGCGACTGGTCCCAGAGCACGCGGCCCTGCATGAACTCCATCACGTAGAAGGCGCGGCCGATGACGGCCTCGTCTTCGCACAGGCAATGCATGCGCGGCACCGGCACGTCGGTGCCCTGCAGGCCGCTCATGACCTTGAATTCGCGCTCGACCGCATGGGCCGAGGGCAGCAGCTTGGCGACTGGCCCCGGCTTGGCACGCATCACGTAGCTTTGCGAGGGCGTGACGAGCTTGTAGGTCGGGTTCGACTGCCCGCCCTTGAACATCTCGACCGTCAGCGGGCCCTTGAAGCCATCGAGGTTCTTTTCGAGCCAGGCTGCGAGCGCATCGACGTCGAAAGCGTGCTGTTGCGAAACGGCGCGGGTGCCGATGAAGTTGGAAAAGTCCTGGCTCATTTCAGTTTTCTAGCTTTCTGCTTCCGACACGCGCATCAACGCCGCGCGATCCAGAACGACAAGGCCGCCCGGCTCGATCCGGATCGTGCCCTCGCGCTCCATGGTCTTGAGTTCCTGGTTGACCCGCTGGCGCGAAGCGCCGAGCAGCTGCGCGAGCTCTTCCTGCGCCAGCTGCAGGCCGATGCGCATCTGGCTGCCGTCGTCCAGGTTGGGCACGCCGTAGCTGCGCACCAGGTGAATCAGCTGCTTGGCCAGTCGCGCCCGCAGGGGCAGGGTATTGAGGTCTTCCACCAGCCCGAACAACGTGCGGATGCGGCGCGCCTGCAGCCGCATGAGCGCTTCGTACAGCTCCACGTGCGTGGCCAGGATCTTCTGGAAATCGGCACGCGCCACGCACAGGATGGTGCTGTCGCCATGCGAGTAGGTGTCGTGCGTGCGCCGGTCCCCGTCGAACATCGCCACGTCGCCGAACCAGATGCCCGGCTCCACGTAGGTCAGCGTCACCTGCTTGCCCGAGACGGCCGTCGAGCTCACGCGGACCGCGCCCTTGGCACAGGCAATCCAGTGGTCGGGCGGGTCGCCGCGGGCAGCGATCAGGTCGCCGTCCTTGTAGCGTTTGACGAAAGCACATCGGAGGATGTCGTGCCGTAGCGATGGAGATAAGGAAGAAAACCAGCGACCACTGTTGATCGCTTCACGTTCTTCGATAGTAAGAATGGGGTCGTCCATTGGTCTGTCCTCTCGGCGACTGAAAAGCTGATGGGTGTCACGGGAGCGACGCCGTGAGGCGTTACTCGTACTGCGGCGGTGTCTTGTCGAGGAACGCGGCAATGCCGATGCCCGCGTTCGCGTGGTGCAGGTTGCGCACGAAGTGGTCGCGCTCCTGCGAGAGCTGCGAAGCCAGCGTGGCGCCACGCGCCTCGCTCAGCAGTTCCTTGATGCTGGCCAGCGAATTCGGCGCGCGGGCGTTGAGTTTGGTGGCCAGCGCCAGTGCGCCCGCCAGCGCCTGGCCGTTTTCGGTCAGCTCGTTCACCAGCCCGAGGGCATGCAGGCGCGGCGCGCCGATGCGCTCGCCGTTCATGAGCCATTCGCTGGCCAACTGGCGCGGCAGCTGTTGGCCCAGGTGCCAGCTCAGGCCGCCGTCGGGCGACAGCGCCACGTTGCTGTACGAGGCCGCAAAGACCGCGTCGCGCGCGGCCACCACGAAGTCGCAGGCCAGCGCAAGCGAAAAGCCCGCGCCCGCCGCCGCGCCTTCGACCGCCGCGATGATCGGCTTGGGGAAGGTGCGGATCGAGTCGATCCAGTTGTGCAGGCCCTCGATGCTCTCGGCCTGCACCGAGCGGTCGAGCTGGCGGTTGGCCAGCAGGCGCTGCAGCGAGCCGCCGGCGCAGAACCATGCGCCTTCGCCCACGATGACGACGCTGCGGATCTCACTGCTGCCTTCGGCGCCGTTGAGCGCCTCGATGCCCGCGGCGTAGATCTCGGGGCCCAGCGCATTGCGCTGGGTGGGATTGGCGATGGTCAGCACCATGGTGCTGCCTTCGCTGGTGCTCTTGAGTTCGGCGGTCATCGCTGTGTCGCGTTTCCAGTCGGTCGGTTGGTGGTTTCTTATTCTTCTTCGTGCAGCAGGCTCAGGCCCAGCGCGCCGCGGCGGCGCAGCCATGGGCTCGGGCGATAGCGCGGATCGCCGTACACCGTCTGCAGGTTGAACAGCACTTCGAGCATGTTGGTCGGGCCGTAGAGGTTGCCCATGGCCAGCGGGCCGCGTGGGTAGCCCAGGCCCAGTTGCACGGCGGTCTCCAGGTCGGCCGGCGAGCACACGCGCTGCTGGCACATGTCGGTGGCGATGTTGACGATGGTGCCAATGACGCGCTGCGTGACGAAGCCGCCGCTGTCGCGGATCACGCTCACGGCCTTGCCGTCGCGCGCGAAGAGGGCGTGCGCGGCGTCGCGGATGTCGCGGCGCGTGGCCGGGTTGGTGGCGAGCACGCGGCGCTTGGTGGCGGCGTCGTCGATCAGCATGTCGATGCCGACGGTGCGCGTGGCGTCCAGGCGCTCGACGGCGGCCACCGTGGTCACGTCGAAGCCCAGCGGCGCGACAAGAATCAGCGAGTGCGGGGCGGCGGCGGCGCCGCTGTCGATCTGTGCGCCCAGCGTGTTGATCAGGCGCAGCAGCTCGGCGCGGCGTGCCGCACGGGGCGACACCCATACCGAAGGCGTGCCCTCGACCACGGGCGGCGGGGCCTCGGGCGCCTGCTGCATCACGCCGTCGTCATAGCGGTAGAAGCCCTCGCCGGTCTTGCGGCCCAGTGCGCCGGCAGCCAGGCGCTGCGCGGTGATCACGCTGGGGCGGAAGCGCGGTTCTTCGAAGTACTGGTGGTAGATGGACTCCATCACCGGGTGCGACACGTCGAGCGCCGTCAGGTCCATCAGCTCGAAGGGGCCAAGGCGAAAGCCCGCCTGGTCTTTCAGGATGCGATCGATGGTCGCGAAATCGGCCACGCCTTCGCCGACGATGCGCAGCGCCTCGGTGCCGTAGCCGCGCCCCGCGTGGTTGACGATGAAGCCGGGCGTGTCTTGCGCCTGCACGGCGCTGTGGCCCATCTGCGTGGCGTAGCCGGCCAGTTGCTTGCAGACCTCGGGCGAGGTCTTGAAGCCCGCGACCACCTCGACCACCTTCATGAGCGGCACGGGGTTGAAGAAGTGGAAGCCCGCGATGCGTTCGGGGCGCGCCAGCCCGGCCGCGATGGCCGTGACCGACAGCGACGATGTGTTGGTGACCAGCGTGGCGGTCGGTGCCACCACGGTTTCGAGTTCGCGGAACAGCTTGCGCTTGACCTCGAGGTCTTCGACCACGGCTTCGATCACCAGGTCACAGCCGGCCAGCGCCTGGATGGAGTCGACGGCCTTGACGCGGGCAATCTGGGCATCGCGCGCGGCGGCGTCGATCTTGCCCTTCTCGTGCAGCTTGTTCCATTGGGCGACGAGGGCTTCGCGGCCGCGCTCCGCGGCGCCTGCAAAGCTGTCGAGCAGCAGCACTTCGCTGCCGGCCTGGGCGGCGATCTGCGCGATGCCGCGTCCCATGGCGCCGGCGCCGATCACGCCGATTCGGGAGTAGTTCACTGTCATTGGATGAAGATTTTCGCTGGTTGGGTGGTATCCGCGCAGCTGCCGCGCAAGCGGAGGCCGAAGCGCGGCGGCAGGCCCCGATTTTGCAATCTCGCGCGCCCGGGGCGTGAAGGGTCTTACGCGGGGGCGCGATTTCAGGCCGGGCGGCGGCTGCGGTCGATGGTCACGCTGAGCGTCAGGGCGACCAGCAGCAGGGCAAAACCGACCCAGCTCATCCAGGCGGCCGCGTCGTTGGCCAGCAGCCAGCCACCCAGCCCCGCACCGACCGCCTGGCCGGTGTAGATGCCCGAGCTGTTCAGCGCCACCGAGCCCGGAGCGAGGGCGGGCGCCAGGCCCACCAGGCGGGCCTGTTGGGCCGAGTTGGTGGCAAAGCAGCCCAGGCCCCAGGGAACCAGCACCACGGCCAGCCAGGCCAACGTGGAGGCCAGCGGCCACAGCAGCAGGCTCAATGCAATCAGCAGGGTCGTGACCAGCACCATGCGGCCCGCGCCGATGCGGTCGATGAAGCGGCTGACCAGCATGTTGCCCACGAGGCCGCAGGCGCCGAACAGGGCCCACATCAGGCTCAGTGTGGTGGCATCGGCACCGAAGCTCTGCTTGAGGATCGGGCCGAAATAGCTGAAGAGCACGAACTGGCCCGCGCCCTGCATCGCCGTGACCGAGACGATGCCCATCAGCACCGGGCTGCGAAGCACGCGCGACCAGGCGGCGGCGGTCAGCGCCGCCGGGCGGATGCCTTGGGGCAGGGTGAGCCAGATCGATGCCGCGCTCACCACGCTCATCGCTGCAATCGCCAGGAAGGCCATCCGCCAGCCCAGGTGGCCGCCGATCAGCGCGCCGATGGGCAGGCCCAGCACCGAGGCCATCGACCAGCCCAGGAAGACGAAGGTCACGGCCCGCCCGCGGTGCTCGGGCGGCACCAGCATGCCGGCGCAGGCGGCAGCCTGGGGCGTGAAGATCGCGGGCGCGATCACCGTGAGCATGCGCATCGGGAGCAGGGCGCCGAAGCTCGGCATCAGCGCCGAGAGGGCGTGTCCGGCGGCATACCAGAGCAGGGTGAGGGCCAGCAGCTGGCGGCGGTCCCATCCCGCGACTGCAGCGGCCAGCAATGGCGCACCGATGCACATCACGGCTGCGGCGGCTGTGATCAGTTGGCCCGCGCTTGCGACGCTGACGGCCAGCGATGTGCTGATTTCATTGAGCGTGCCGGGCACGACCATCACGCCCGTGCCGATCACGAAATTGCCGGCCAGCAGCGCCCAGAGCGCGCCCCGCGGCGCGGGCTGGCTCACCGACTGACCTCTGCCTTCGGCTGCGGTGCTCGCCTTGGGTCGGCCCGGCGGCTCATGAAAGGCTCACCGGCGAACCTGCAGCGCGCCGGGGTTCACGATGTTCGTGGGGTTGCCGTTGATGTAGCTCACGACGTTGTCGAAAGCCTGGCCGAAATAGCTCTCGTAGCTTTCCTGCTCGACGTAGCCGATGTGCGGCGTGCAGATGCAGTTTTCCAAGCGCAGCAGGGCATGGCCTTGCAACGGCGGCTCGCTCTCGAACACGTCGATGGCGGCCAGCCCGGGGCGGCCGCGGTTGAGCGCGGCAAGCAGGGCATCGGCCTCGACCAACTCGGCGCGGGAGGTGTTGACGAACAGCGCCGTCGGCTTCATGCGCGAGAGGTCTTCCAGCGTGATGAGCCCGTTGGTCTCTTCGTTGAGCCGCAGGTGCACCGACAGCACGTCGGCCTGGGCGAAGAATTCGTGGCGGTTCTGCGCCACCTGGAAACCGTCGGAGCGGGCCTTGGCGCAGCTTGCCTCGCGGCCCCAGATCACCACCTGCATGCCGAAAGCCTGCCCGTAGCGCGCGACCAGCTGGCCGATGCGGCCGTAGCCCCAGATGCAAAGCGTCTTGCCCTTGAGCACCGAGCCGAGCCCGAAGTTGGGCGGCATCGAGGCCGACTTGAGCCCCGACTGCTGCCACGCACCGTGCTTGAGGTTGCTGATGTACTGCGGCAGCCGACGCATGGCCGCCATGATCAGCGCCCACGTGAGCTCGGCGGGTGCCTGCGGGGAGCCCGTGCCTTCGGCCACCGCCACGCCCCGCTCGGTACAGGCCGTGACGTCGATGTGGCCGCCGACCCTTCCTGTCTGAGAAATGAGCTTGAGCTTGGGCAGCTTTTCGATCAGCTGGCGCGAGATCTGGCTGCGCTCGCGGATCAGCACGATCACGTCGGCGTCCTTCAGGCGAACCGACAGTTGCCCGATGCCCTTGACCGTGTTGGTGTAGACCTTGGCCGCGTACGCGTCCAGCTTGGCGGCACAGCGCAGCTTGCGCACGGCGTCCTGGTAGTCGTCGAGGATCACAATGTTCATGGCGTGCCATTGTGCCTCGCAGCATTGGGATGTCGCGCCTGTGAACGTTTGGATACCCACCCCTGGGGGCTCTCGCAGGGGTGTGCGGACTCAGTGCAGGCGTGCCGAACGCGGGGCGGCGCCCATGGTTTCCGCCGTCTCGAGCGCCGCCAGGCGGTCAAGCTCCGCGCACACGTCGGCCATGCGGCCGGAGATCACGACGCGGTTGCTGGTGCGCTGCGACCCCTGCCGGTCGACCACGCGAACCACACGCAGCGGGCGTGCCGGTGCGGCGGTAGCCGTTGCCGACGCGGCGCCGTTGCCGGACCGGGTGGTGCAGGCGGGCCGTACCGCGACATAGCGCAGCCCGGCCGAGCTTTCGCCGTGATCGAGCGGGTCCCGGCGGTGAGAGCGGCGAACCGGCATCAGGCGGCTGGCGAGCGATTGCAGCGGCATCCAGAAATCAGCGATGGCGAGGAGGGCGATTCCCATGTGAACTCCAAAAAAGTATGAGGTTGAACACAGGCAGGATTTCTTGAATCGGCCGCGACAGGGTGATGGCGACTTCGCGCCATACGCCCGCCACCTGTTGCGGCCGGATGAGGTGCTGCTGCAAGCAGGCCGCGAGGCCTACATCAGCATGGTGTTGCGGATGAGTCCGACCGCGAGGCCTTCGATCTCGAAAGGCTCGCCGGGCTGGACGATGATGGTCGGGTAGTCGGGGTTCTCGGCGTGCAACTCGATGACCAGCTTGTTGCGCTTCAGGCGCTTGACCGTGACTTCGTCGCCCAGGCGCGCCACCACGATCTGCCCGTTGCGTGCTTCCTTGGTGGCCTGCACGGCGAGCAGGTCGCCGTCCATGATGCCGGCATCGCGCATCGACATGCCGCGTACCTTGAGCAGGTAGTCGGGCTGGCGCTGGAACAGCGTGTTCTCGACGTAGTAGGTCTGGTCGACGTGCTCCTGCGCCAGGATGGGCGAGCCGGCTGCGACGCGGCCGATGAGCGGCAGTGCGAGCTGTGCCATGCCGGGCAGCGAGAGCGAGAACTGGCCGCCTTCGCGGTGCCGCGTTTCGTTGAGCGAGCGCAGCGCGTCGCCCTTGAGGCGAATGCCGCGCGAGGTGCCGCTGACAAGCTCGATGACGCCCTTGCGGGCAAGCGCCTGCAGGTGTTCTTCGGCGGCGTTGGCCGACTTGAACCCCAGCTCGTTGGCAATTTCGGCGCGCGTTGGCGGCGCACCGGTGCGTGCGATGGCGCTCTGGATCAAGTCCAGGATCTGCTGCTGGCGGGCTGTAAGCTTCACTGCGAACTGCATTTGTGGTTCCTTGCGGCACTGGCTATTTATCCAGTGCCTGTATTTTTAACCAGTTTTTAAAAGTTGACAAGCGATGGCCAATTCCCCTTTGCCTGAAATGCGTCGCGTGGTGGTCCTGGGCACTGGCGGAACCATCGCCGGCAAGGCCGCAAGCAGCGGCGACAACATCGGCTACACAGCCGGGCAGGTGGACGTGGCCGACCTGCTGGGCGGCATCGAGGCGCCCGAAGGCGTGACGCTGGTGGCCGAGCAGGTGGCGCAGGTCGACAGCAAGGACATGTCGTTCGACATCTGGCAGAAGCTGGCGCAGCGCTGTGCACACTGGCTGGCGCAGCCCGATGTGGCGGGCGTCGTGGTCACCCATGGCACCGACACGCTGGAAGAGACGGCTTTCTTCCTGCATTCGGTGCTCGCGACGGCCAAGCCCGTGGTGCTGACCTGCGCGATGCGTCCGGCCACGGCGCTGGCGCCGGACGGGCCGCAGAACGTGCGCGATGCCATCGTGGTGGCGGCAACGGCCGGCGCCCGAGGCGTGACGGTGGTTTGCGCAGGCACGGTCCACGGCGGGGTCGACATCCAGAAGGTGCACACCTACCGGCTCGACGCCTTCGCTTCGGGCGATGCGGGGCCGGTCGGCTATGTGGAAGAGGGCGATGTGCGATGCGTCAGGCCGTGGCCGCAAGGGGCTGCGCTGTCAGCAGCAAAGGTGCTGGATAAGGCCGCGATTCAATGGCCGCGTGTCGAGATCGTCATGAGTCACGCCGGCGCGAGCGGCGCGCTCGTCGATGCGCTGCTGCAGGCGGGGAGCGCCGAGCCGGTGCGTGGGCTGGTCCTTGCCGCGACCGGAAACGGCACTCTGCACCACGCGCTGGAGGCAGCGGCGCTCAAGGCGCAAGACAGCGGGCTTGCGGTGTTGCGTGCCACGCGCTGCGCCAATGGCCGCATCCTGCCGAGGCCGGACGACCGGTTGCGCGACGCAGGCACGCTCACGCCGGTCAAGGCGCGTATCGCGCTGATGCTGGAACTGCTGGGGAAATGAAAACCGCCCTGTCGAATTGTCGAAGGGCGGCGGGAACGTCAGGTCAGCTGTTCAGTGCGGCAAGCGCACGTTGCGTGATCTCGTCGACCGTGCCTACGCCCTTGATGGCGCGGTACTTCGGCGCGGCGGCTGGGTCGGCCTTGGCCCAGGCCGAGTAGTAGTCGACGAGCGGGCGCGTCTGCTGGCTGTAGACGTCGAGCCGCTTGCGCACGGTTTCTTCCTTGTCGTCTTCGCGCTGGATCAGCTCTTCGCCGGTCACGTCGTCCTTGCCTTCCACCTTCGGCGGATTGAACTTGACGTGGTACGTGCGGCCCGAAGCGGGGTGCGAACGACGACCGCTCATGCGCTCGATGATGTCGCTGAAGGGCACGTCGATTTCAAGCACGTAGTCGAGCTTGACGCCCGCCGCCTTCATGGCGTCGGCCTGCGGAATGGTGCGCGGGAAACCGTCGAACAGAAAGCCGCTGGCGCAGTCGGCCTGTGCAATGCGTTCTTTCACGAGGTTGATGATCAGGTCGTCGCTGACCAGGGCACCGGCGTCCATGACGGCCTTGGCCTGCAGCCCCAGCGGCGTGCCGGCCTTTACGGCGGCGCGCAGCATGTCGCCGGTCGAGATTTGAGGGATGCTGTATTTCTGGCAGATGAAGGCCGCTTGCGTGCCTTTGCCCGCTCCGGGCGCGCCCAGCAAAATTAGTCTCATGGTGTCCTCGGACGGTTCTTAGATTTTGTGTCGCGCCAAGCGTCGGCCCCATGGCTGGGCAAGGCGGAGTTGCATCGAGGATAGCACGCGTGCCGTTGGGGATTTCCCCTTGTCTTCACTCGGGCGACGCGTCTGCTCAGGGGGCTGGCTTCGCTGCAAAGACGGCCCGCACGCGTGCCAGGTCTTCGGGGGTGTCGATGCCCGGCCCGGGTGCGACATGGCTCACATGCACCGCGATGCGGTGCCCGTGCCACAGCGCACGCAATTGTTCGAGTGCCTCCGTCGCTTCAACGGGGGACGGCGGCAGCGACGGAAACTTGCGCACGAAGCCCGCGCGGTAGCCGTAGATGCCGATGTGGCGAAGCGGAGCCGGGCTGGGCAGCACGGTCGGTGCCGCTCCGTTGGCGGAACCGTCGCGCCACCAAGGAATGGGGGCGCGGCTGAAATAGAGGGCGTGGCCCTGCGCGTCGAGCACGGCCTTCACCACGTTCGGGTTCATGAAGTCGGCGATCGAATCGATCTCGTGGGCGGCCGTGCTCATTGCGGCTTGCGGATGCGCGGCCAGTTCGGACGCCACGGCGTCGATCAGCGCGGGGTCGATCAGCGGTTCGTCGCCCTGCACGTTGACGACGATGTCGTCGCCGTCAAGGCCCAGTTGCTCGCAGGCCTCGGCCAGCCGGTCGGTGCCGCTGGGATGGTCCTGGCGCGTCAGGATGGCTTCGACGCCATGCGCCCGGCACGCTGAAATGATCGATGGATCGTCCCCGGCGACGACCACGCGCGCCGCACCCGATTCGCTGGCGCGCTGGGCAACGCGCACCACCATCGGCACGCCGGCGATATCGGCAAGCGGTTTGTTGGGCAGCCGTGTCGACGCCAGTCGCGCCGGCACCAGGACGGTGAAGCTCACAGCCCCAACTCGTCGTCGGACAGCGTGCGGGCTTCGTTTTCGAGCAGCACCGGGATGCCGTCGCGCACCGGATAGGCCAGGCGCGCACTGCGCGAGCACAGCTCCTGCTTCTCCGGGTTCCAGGTCAACGGGCCCTTGGTGACAGGGCAGACGAGCAGTTCAAGCAGCTTGGTATCCATCGAGCGATGATAGCTTTGCGTCGAGCGCGATGAAGAATTCCGGGGCCGGCGCGAAGTGCAGCGGCACAGCCAGCGCGTCGGGTGCCTTGCGCCACAGCTTGACCGCGTCTTTCTCCGTGCAGACGAGGGGAAGGGTGGTGTCGGAGGGGCGCTGCCAGCCGTCGAAATCGTGGTGGTCGGGCAGCGCGATGGCCTCGGCCAGCGTGAGGCCGCGCGCACGCAGCATCTCGAAGAATGCCTCGGGCCGTGCGATGGCGGCCAGCGCGATCACTGGCTTGCCGACGAGGGTTTCCAAAGGGACGTGTTTCCCCTCGCTGGTCAATGCGTGCGATGCCAGTCGGCGGGTGGCCGTGTAGCCACCGGCGAATGCGGGGCGCTCGCCGCTGTGCAACACCAGGTCGCAGTGGCGCGGCCAGGCCTCGCGCAACGGGCCGGCGGGCAAGCGCCAGCCATTGCCGATGCCTCGGTCGTCGAACACGCAGATCTCGATGTCGCGGCCCAGCGCCAGGTGCTGCAGCCCGTCGTCGCTGACGATGACCTGGGTGGACGGATGGCGCGCCAGCAGGGCCCGCGCGGCTTCAATACGCTGCCGCGCTACGAACACCGGTGCATGCGTGGCGTGGCGGATCAGCGCGGGCTCGTCACCCACATCGCGTGGGTCGCTGTCGTTGAGCACTTCGCGGCAGTCGTCGGTGTGGCGTCCGTAGCCGCGCGACACCACGCCGACCTGCTGCCCACTGTCCTGCAGGTGCCGCACGACGGCCATCACGACCGGCGTCTTGCCGGCGCCGCCCGCGATCACGTTGCCGACGACGATCACGGGCACCGGCACGCGCTCGGTGCGCAGCCATCCCAATCGATAGAGCCAGCCGCGCAAGGCGAAGATCGCGGCGTAGAGCAGGGACAAGGGCCACAGCAGGCAGGCCAGCGGCCCGCGGTGCAGCCACGCGTCTTGCAGCCGCGACCCCGAGGCGCCGGTGGTGCCGCGGCCTTCGGAAGGCACTCAGTGCCCGGCTTGCGCCGTCGACTGGGCTGCGAAAGTGATCTGCATGAGGCCGGCGCGGCGCGCGGCTTCCATCACCGTCACGACGGCCTGGTGCGGGCTGCTCGCGTCGGCGCTGATGATCACCACGCTGTCCTTGCCGCCGGTGGCCGCGGCGGCGAGCGCTGCGGCCACGGTTTCGACGTTGCGGTCGGCAACGGCGGCCTTGTTGACCGAATAGCGCCCGTCGGCCGACACCGTCACGATCACTTCCTTCGGATAGTCGCGTTGCGCGTCGACATCCGCCGTCGGCAGCCGCAACTGCATTTCGGTGAACTTGCTGTAGGTGGTCGACAGCATCAGGAAGATCAGCACCACCAGCAGCACGTCGATGAACGGGATCAGGTTGATCTCGGGCTCATCGCGCGAGCCGTGGCGAAACTGCATGCGGGCGCGGGTCATTTCCGCAGCGCGTTCAGGTGGCGGGCGAAGCGCTCGCCGGACAGCTCGAGGTTCAGCAGGTATTCGTCGACGCGGCTGCGGAAGTAGCGCCAGAAGATCAGCGTGGGAATGGCCACGATCAAACCGAAGGCCGTGTTGTACAGCGCGATCGAGATGCCGTGCGCCAGCTGCGCGGGGTTGCCCGAGCCGACGGCTCCGCTGCCTGGCGACTGCGAACCGAAGATCTCGATCATGCCGATCACCGTGCCCAGCAGGCCGAGCAGCGGCGCGGCGGAGGCAATGGTGGCCAGCGCCGGCAGGTAGCGCTCCAGCTTGTGCGCGATGGTGCGGCCCGACGCCTCCATGGCGGCGCGCAGGTCGTCTTCGGTGCAGCGCGGATTGGCGTTCAACGCCCGCAGGCCGGCGGCCAGCACCTGGCCGAGCATCGAGTTGCTTTCCAGCTTGGTCACGACATCGGGGCCGGGAATGGAGCCCCGCGACACGGTAATGGTCTCGTCGAGCAGCTTCGGCGGCAGTACCCTCACGGTCTTCAGACTCGTGAAACGTTCTATAACCAGCGTGAGCGCAATGACCGAACAGGCGAGCAATGGCCAGATAGGCCAGCCCGCGGCAACAATGATGGAAAACAAGAAAATCCTCCGGCCCGTAGACTGCAAATGCGCGGCGATTATCCACTGAGCCCACCATCGCCACGCGGCTTGTTTTCGTGTCGGCAAGGACGCACAGATTCTGTGGATAACTTTGTGATTAACCTGCTGCGCAACGCGTCCGAACCCGCATGGGACGGGCTTTCCGCTAGAACGACTGAATTTTGAGCAGCACTTTTTTCAATGAAATCAATGGCTTGCACGAGAAACCGTGCGCCTGTCCCGTACCGGGGCCAAGGAACGGGGGCGACGCCGCCCGTTGTGGAAGAGTGGCATTGCGCCGAGCGTGCACTTCATGAACCTGCGTGACGCGAATTCCGCGCCCGGGCCACGCGTCTGGGCCGTGGGCGCCTTGTGCCGCGCGGTCGCCGATGCGCTCGATGCGCGCTTCAATCCGGTCGCGGTGCGCGGCGAGATCTCCGGTTTTTCGCGGGCGTCGAGTGGACATTGTTACTTTTCGCTCAAGGACGAGTCCGGCCAGTTGCGCTGCGCGATGTTCCGCCGCGCCGCCGGCCTGCTCGATTTTTCGCCGCGCGATGGTGACCAGGTCGAGGTGCGCGGACGCCTTGCGGTGTACGAGCCGCGCGGTGACCTGCAACTCGTGGTCGAAAGCCTGCGGCGTGCGGGGCAGGGGGCGCTGTTCGAGCAGTTCATGCAACGCAAGGCGCGCCTGGAAGCCGAGGGGCTGTTCGATCCGGCGCGCAAGCGGGCGTTGCCGGCCATGCCGCGCGCGGTGGGTGTCGTCACGTCGCTGGGTGCTGCTGCGCTGCATGACGTGGTCACGGCCCTGCGGCGGCGCGTGCCGCACATTCCGGTGGTACTGGCGCCGGCGGCGGTGCAGGGCGCCAATGCGCCGGCCGAGCTGGTGCGCGCGTTGCAATCGCTCTACGCGCTCGAGCCTCAGGTCGACGTGATCCTGCTGGTGCGCGGCGGTGGCTCCATCGAAGACCTCTGGGCCTTCAACGACGAAACACTGGCACGCACCATCGTCCAGAGCCCTGTGCCGCTGATCAGCGGCGTGGGGCACGAGACCGATTTCACCATCGCCGATTTCTGCGCAGACCTGCGCGCGCCGACGCCCACCGCGGCGGCGGAACTGGTCAGTGCGCCGCGCGACCTGTGGCTCGGCGCGCTCGACTTGCTTGACGAGCGGCTCGGCGATGCGCTGGGCGGCCGGCTCGACGCGCTCGGGCAGCGTCTCGACCAGGCAGCGGGTCGCCTCGGAAGGCCCTCGAATCTTGTGGCTCGCCAGCAGCTTCGGCTGGCGCACCATGCACAGCGCCTTCAGTACGCCGTGCTGTCGAGGCGGGAGCGCCTTGCGCAAGCCCCGCGCCTGATCGCAGCCGATTTCCCCCTGAAGTTCGAACGTGCCGTGGTGCAGCGGCGCGAGCGCCTGGAGCGCGTGGCCTTGCGCTTGCGGCTGCTTGATCCGGCCCTGGTCTTGCAACGCGGATATGCGTGGCTGACCGACCCGGGTGGCCGCGCCATCGTCAGCGCCCGACAACTGGCGCCCGGCGATGCCGTCGTGGCGCGGCTGGCCGATGGCGAGGTCGACCTGACCGTCAAGCCCGGCGATGCAACGGGAACGCGTCCGACGCGACCTCAATAATTACTTCCTAGAATCCCTGATTCCCCACAACCAACCCACGAGAAAAAACCATGGAACATGTGCTCCCACCCCTGCCGTACGCTCTTGACGCACTGGCCCCCGAGTATTCGAAGGAAACCCTCGAGTACCACTACGGCAAGCACCACAACGCCTATGTCGTGAACCTGAACAACCTGCAGAAGGGCACCGAGTTCGAAGCCCTGACGCTGGAAGAGATCATCAAGAAGGCCAGCGGTGGCATCTACAACAACGCGGCCCAGATCTGGAACCACACCTTCTTCTGGAACTGCATGAAGCCGCAAGGCGGCGGCGCTCCCAGCGGCGCGCTGGCCAAGGCCATCGACGCCAAGTGGGGCAGCTACGACGCCTTCAAGGAAGCGTTCGTGAAGTCGGCCGTGGGCAACTTCGGCTCGGGCTGGACCTGGCTGGTGAAGAAACCCGACGGCTCGGTGGACATCGTGAACACCGGCGCCGCCGGCACGCCGCTGACCACCGCCGACACGGCGCTGCTGACCGTGGACGTGTGGGAGCACGCGTACTACATCGACTACCGCAACCTGCGCCCGAAGTTCGTCGAGACCTTCCTGGCCAAGCT
>NZ_QAJK01000124.1 GCF_003852515.1 Variovorax sp. KBW07
GCGCGGGCGTCGCCCTGAACGGCAGTAGCAGCAGCAACAGCCGACACCCCGTCCAACGCATTTGCGGCGAGCGGCTCGCCAATCACGGCTTGCGCATTGCGAACAGGTGAATGAGTTGGCTGGTGCAATTTCTCGGGTTCCGCACGCGGCGGACGATCTGTTTTGGACAGGAGAAGTTTGCCTCGCCCATCTAAAGATCGCCTGAAGAACCGCTGATCGCGACCTGAAGAGCGTCAGGTCGCCCCGGCCACCTTGCGCTTCCAGATCACGCTGTCGACCAGGTAGTGGTGGAAATTGACCGTCAGGTACAGCACCAGGATGACCGGGAACATCGTCCACGCCAGTTGCTCCGCGCCGCGCTTGATCAGCTCGTACTGCGCAGCGCCGAAGAGGATGCAGAAGGCCAGGTATTGCAGTGCATTCCGGGGCTGGCACAGGTAAGCAAGGAATCGGCTCTTGTGGGCGTTTGCGCCGTCGGCGAAACGCCTGGCGTTCTGCGCCCAGACGAACATAAGGTACTGGGCGTTGTGCCAGATGTTGATGAACAGCCAGCCCGTGGTGATGTCCGCGAAAAGGACATAGCTCAGGGTCGTGATGAAGACATGCGTCGCCACGAACATCGCGCGGCCGGGATGGGCGTCGCCGTTCATCCACCGCCGCGCCTCCCTGACCGCCCACGCCGCGCCCAGCGCAATGGCGACGACGCCCGCTCCCTGCGCCACGAAGGCCGGCACGTTCAACAGGAACAAGGGGTAGCCGTAGAACTCCTTGTGGCCCTGCGCGGCCCGGTGGAGCAGCCCCCACAACGGGAATGCATAGATGACTGCATCGGCGAGCCAGTCCGTCGCGCCCGCACCAGGGCCCTTGCGCCGGTACGCCCTGGCAATGCCGAAGGACTGGCGGGTGTAGTGGTGAGTCTGCCAGACGAAGTAGACCGTGAAGAGCCCGCCCACGCTCCACAGCGCCGCCACAGTGGACGTGGCTGCGAGCACCAGGGGCGGCAGGCCCAGCAGCAGGAACCAGTGGCGCCGGATGCTTTCGCGGTCGAACGCGATTCTTGTGTAGGTCGACGTGACGTGGGGATAGGCGAAGAGCCACACGTCGAGGGTCAACACCGTGAGAAACAGCGCGGGGCTGATGGACGCCACCATCCCCATCGCGAGCGCAATCGCCAGCACGCCGAAGATCAGGAAGGCATCGAATACCTTGCTGCGAAGCCACAGGGAGCCAGGGCCATCGGGCGCCGCAATGACCGGCGCGTTCATCGGCGTCAGGTCACCACGGGCGGGCGTGGGGGCTGGGGCGGCGGAGCGGGGGCCGCAACCGGCTTCGACGGCTCGGGCTCAGTCGTCGTTCCTTGCGAAGAAGCGCCGCCTGCCGGGGCCTGCAGGCCCGGAGCGGGCACTTCCGCCTTGGGCGCGACCAGGGCCGGCTTCTGGGATTTTTCAGGCGCGGGCGCCGGCTCGTTGCAACCGGCGAGCAGTGCCGTCGCGGCCGCCGCTATCGCGACAAGCTTGAGGGTCTTATCAAGAGGAAGAGGCATCGAGGTTCCCAAAAAGAAGAAGCGAGCGGAATGCGCGTCGCATTCTCGCTCGCCTCCTTTCGGGCAACCGCTGCTACTTCTTCGCCGGCGGCAGATCGGTACAGGTACCGTGCGCTACTTCCGCCGCCATGCCGATGCTTTCGCCCAGCGTCGGGTGCGGGTGGATGGTCTTGCCGATGTCGATCTCGTCGGCGCCCATTTCGATGGCCAGCGCGATCTCGCCGATCATGTCGCCGGCATGCGTGCCGACGATGCCGCCGCCAAGAATGCGATGCGTCTCGGCGTCGAACAGCAGCTTGGTGAAGCCTTCGTCGCGGCCGTTGGCAATCGCGCGGCCCGAAGCGGTCCACGGAAAGTGGCCCTTCTTGACCTTGATGCCTTCGGCCTTGGCCTGGTCTTCCGTGAGGCCGACCCACGCCACCTCGGGGTCGGTGTAGGCCACGCTCGGGATCACGCGGGCGTTGAAGGCCGCGCTGGACAGCTCCTTGTCGCCCTTCTGCTCGCCGGCGATCACCTCGGCCGCCACATGCGCCTCATGCACCGCCTTGTGCGCCAGCATGGGCTGGCCCACGATGTCGCCGATGGCGAAGATGTGCGGCACGTTGGTGCGCATCTGGATGTCGACCGGAATGAAGCCGCGGTCGCTCACCGTGACGCCCGCCTTCTCGGCGCCGATCTTCTTGCCGTTCGGGCTGCGGCCCACGGCCTGCAGCACCAGGTCGTACACCTGCGGCTCCTTCGGTGCGTTCTCGCCTTCGAAGGTGACCTTGATGCCCTCCTTCGTGGCTTCCGCGCCGACCGTCTTGGTCTTGAGCATGATGTTGTCGAAGCGCGGCGCATTCATCTTCTGCCAGACCTTGACGAGGTCGCGGTCGGCGCCCTGCATCAGGCCGTCGAGCATTTCGACCACGTCCAGGCGCGCGCCCAGCGTCGAGTACACGGTGCCCATTTCGAGGCCGATGATGCCGCCGCCCAGGATCAGCATGCGCTTGGGGTCGGTGCCCATCTCGAGCGCGCCGGTGGAATCCACGATGCGCGGGTCCTTCGGCATGAACGGCAGGCTGACCGACTGCGAACCGGCGGCGATGATCGCGTTGCGGAACTTGACGGTCTGCTTCTTGCCCGTGGTGTCCCAGCTGGTGCCGGAAGTTTCTTCCACTTCCAGGTGGTACGGATCGATGAAGTTGCCGACGCCGCGCAGCACCGTCACCTTGCGCATCTTGGCCATGGCCGTGAGGCCGCCGGTGAGCTTGCCCACCACCTTGTTCTTGTGGCCGAGCAGCTTGGCGCGATCGACCGTGGGCGCGGCAAAGCTCACCCCCAGGTCGGCGAAGTGCTTGACCTCGTCCATCACCGAAGCAACGTGCAGCAGCGCCTTCGACGGAATGCAGCCGACGTTCAGGCACACGCCGCCGAGCGTGGCGTAGCGTTCGATCAGCACCACCTTCAGGCCGAGGTCGGCGGCGCGGAAGGCGGCCGAGTAGCCTCCGGGGCCGGCGCCGAGCACGATCACGTCGCACTCGACATCGACCTTGCCGCCGTACGTGGACGCGACAGGCGCCGCAGCCGGTGCCGGCGCGGGGGGCGAAGCCTTGGGTGCCGCTGGCGCGGCGGCAGCCGGAGCGGGTGCAGCCGCGGCCGGTGCAGGCGCGGCAGCAGCGCCATCGACTTCCAGCGTCAGCACCACGGAGCCCTGCTTGACCTTGTCGCCCACCTTCACCGCCAGCGCCTTCACCACGCCAGCCGACGACGACGGAATTTCCATCGAGGCCTTGTCCGACTCGACCGTGATCAGCGACTGCTCGGCCTTGACCGTGTCGCCGACGTTGACGAGCACCTCGATCACCGCGACTTCGTCGAAGTCGCCGATGTCGGGCACCTTGATTTGTTGTTCGCTCATTTGGACACTTTCAGTTTGAGTGTGAGAACGTCGACCGGTGGGGCCGAATTGCGATCGAATTCGCAGGCGGCGGCAATGCCTGCCTCCGCCACGTCGCGCGACGTGCGCGACTTGATGTCATAGGCCGCGTGCATGGCGCCGAGCGCAAAGCTGCGTCCCGAGCCAATGGCCCAGAACTCCTTGAACTCGAACACCTCGCGGTAGCTGTAGATGCCGTAGATGCCGCTTGCGTTGGCCATCAGCATCGTGAACTGGCTCGACTCGTAGGGCTCGTGGTCATCTTCCTTGGTCTGCATGAAGAACGAGTCCTTCAGCACCGGATGCAAGAGCGTGAAGGTGCGGAAGATCTCGTGCTTGCTGCCGAACAGCAACTGCTCGCGCGGTTGCGCGGCCAGTGCATGCTGCAGCACCAAAAAATGCGCGGCGGCACCGGCCACCGCGAACAGGCTCTGCCCTGCCGCGTCGTCGATGGAGAAGATCTTCTGGTTCTTCTCGGCACGGTGCGAAAGCCGCGTGTCGCCGAAGGTCACCAGGGAATCGGCTGCCATCGTGACCTGGCCGCCTTTGCGGACGGCCACTACGGTGGTCATAGCAGGATGCGGCGGTAGTCTGCGAGCACCTGGCCCAGGTAGGCGTTGAAACGCGCTGCCAGGGCGCCGTCGATCACGCGATGGTCGTACGACAGCGACAGCGGCAGCGTCAGGCGCGGCACGAATTGCTTGCCGTCCCACACCGGCTTCATCTGGCCCTTGGAGAGGCCGAGGATGGCTACTTCGGGAGCGTTGATGATGGGCGTGAAGTGCGTGCCGCCAATGCCGCCGAGCGAGCTGATCGACATGCAGCCGCCCTGCATGTCGGCCGAGCCGAGCTTGCCGTCGCGTGCCTTTTTGGCGAGCTCGCCCATCTCGGCACTGATCTGCAGGATGCCCTTCTTGTCGGCATCTTTCAGCACCGGCACCACCAGGCCATTGGGCGTGTCCGCCGCGAAGCCGATGTTGTAGTACTGCTTGTAGACCAGCTGGTCGCCGTCGAGGCTGGCGTTGAAGTCGGGGAATTTCTTCAGCGCCGCGACCACCGCCTTGATCACGAAGGCCAGCATCGTGACCTTGATGCCCGACTTCTCGTTCTCCTTGTTGGTGGAGACGCGGAAAGCTTCGAGCTCGGTGATGTCGGCTTCGTCGTTGTTGGTGACGTGCGGAATCATCACCCAGTTGCGGTGCAGGTTCGCGCCGCTGAGCTTCTTGATGCGCGACAGGTCCTTGCGCTCGACCGGGCCGAACTTCGTGAAGTCGACTTTGGGCCATGGAATGAGGCCCAGTGCCGCGCCGTCGGCGCCGCCACCGGCCGGCGCCTTGGCCGCCGAGGCCTTGGTGCTGGCCTGGCCGCTCATCACGGCCTTGGTGAAGCCCTGGATGTCTTCCTGCGTGATGCGGCCCTTGGGGCCGGAGCCCTTGACCTCGTCGAGCGGCACGCCGAGTTCGCGGGCGAACTTGCGCACCGAGGGCGAGGCATGCGGCAGGCTGCCGGTCGGCGCCGTGGTGGGGTTGTGCGCTGCGGCTGCGGCTGGTGCAGGCGATGCTGCAGCGGGCGCAGGCGAAGGCGAACTGGCTGTCGCGGTCGCCGGTGCGGCGGCCGCGGCCTGTGCGGGCGCGGCAGCAGGTGCCGCCGCGGCGCCAGCGGCGCCTTCTAGCACTGCAATCAGGTCACCGATGTTGACCGTATCGCCAACCTTGACCTTGAGTTCCTTGAGCACGCCGGCAGCCGACGACGGGATTTCCATCGAGGCCTTGTCCGACTCCACCGTGATCAGCGACTGCTCGGCCGCGACCGTATCGCCGACCTTCACGAGCAGCTCGATGACGGCCACGTCCTTGAAGTCGCCGATGTCCGGCACCTTGATCTCGACCGGACCCGAGGCAGCCGGCGCGGCTGCTGGCGCAGGTGAGGCAGCCGGTGCGGGCGCTGTGGCGGGTGCCGCGGCAGCAGGCGCAGCGGCCGGTGCCGGGGCGGCGGCAGCCGCGCCCTCGGCTTCGACCACCAGCACCACCGAGCCTTCCTTCACCTTGTCGCCCACGGCGACCTTGATTTCCTTGACCACACCGGCGGTCGACGACGGAATTTCCATCGACGCCTTGTCCGACTCCACGGTGATGAGCGACTGCTCGGCCTTGACCGTATCGCCCACTTTCACCAGTACCTCGATCACCGCGACTTCATCGAAATCGCCGATGTCCGGCACCTTGACTTCCACTGCTGCCATATCGTTTGTCTCCCGCCGTGAGGCGCCGTTTCGTTCGTTGATTGTTGAGCCCCAGGGCCGGGCTGCGCCCAGCCCGCCCCCGAGGGGGTCAAGCAAAGTGGCAAAGCCACATTTGCTCGAGAGGGTCAGGCATAGAGAGGGTTGACCTTGTCGACGTTGATGCCGTACTTCTTGATCGCTTCGACCACCTTGGCCACCGGCACGGTGCCATCTTCGCTCAGCGCCTTGAGTGCGGCCACCACGATGTAGTGACGATTGATTTCAAAGTGCTCGCGCAGCTTGTTGCGGAAGTCGCTGCGGCCGAAGCCGTCGGTGCCCAGCACCTTGTAGGTACGGCCCTTCGGGATGAAGGGGCGGATCTGCTCGGCGTAGGCCTTCATGTAGTCGGTCGAAGCGACCACCGGGCCGGTCGAGGCCGACAGCTGCTCGGCCACGAACGGCACGCGCGGCGCCTGGTCGGGGTGCAGCAGGTTCCAGCGGTCGGCATCCTGGCCGTCGCGCGTCAGCTCGTTGAAGCTCGGGCAGCTCCACACCGAAGCCGAAACGCCCCACTCTTTCTCGAGCAGCTCTTGCGCCGCGAAGCTCTCGCGCAGGATGGTGCCGCTGCCCAGCAGTTGCACGGTCGGCGCTTCCTTGCCCTTTGCCGCCTTGACCGCGGGGCCCTGCTTGGCCAGGTACATGCCCTTGATGATCTGCTCTTCGGTGCCGGGCTGCAGGCCGGGCATCGGGTAGTTCTCGTTCAGCAGCGTGATGTAGTAGTAGACGTTGTCCTGCTTCTCGACCATGCGCTTCAGGCCGTGGTGAAGGATCACGCCGACTTCATGCGCGAAGGTCGGGTCGTAGCTCACGCAGTTCGGGATGGTGTTGGCCAGGATGTGGCTGTGGCCGTCTTCGTGCTGCAGGCCTTCGCCGTTGAGCGTGGTGCGTCCCGAGGTGCCGCCCAGCAGGAAGCCGCGGGCCTGCATGTCGCCGGCGGCCCAGGCCAGGTCGCCGATGCGCTGGAAACCGAACATCGAGTAGTACACGTAGAACGGCACCATGATGCGGTTGTTGGTGCTGTACGAGGTGGCCGCGGCAATCCAGCTGGACATGCCGCCGGCTTCGTTGATGCCTTCCTGCAGGATCTGGCCGGCCTTGTCTTCCCTGTAGTACATGACCTGGTCTTTGTCGACCGGGGTGTACTGCTGGCCATGCGGGTTGTAGATGCCGATCTGGCGGAACAGGCCTTCCATGCCGAAGGTACGGGCTTCGTCCACCAGGATAGGCACCACGCGCGGGCCGAGCGCCTTGTCGCGCAGCAACTGCGTCAGGAAGCGCACGTAGGCTTGCGTCGTCGAGATCTCGCGGCCTTCGGCCGTGGGCTCCATCACCGACTTGAAGGTATCGAGCGACGGCACCGTGAACGCTTCGTCGGCCTTGGTGCGGCGGTGCGGCAGGTAGCCGCCGAGGGCCTTGCGGCGCTCGTGCAGGTACTTCATTTCCGGCGTGTCGTCGGCCGGCTTGTAGAACGGCAGCTCGGCGATCTTGCTATCGGGAATCGGAATGTTGAAGCGGTCGCGGAAGGCCATGATGTCTTCGTCGCTGAGCTTCTTGGTCTGGTGGACGTTGTTCTTGCCCTCGCCGATCTTGCCCATGCCGAAGCCCTTGACGGTCTTCACGAGCACCACCGTGGGCTGGCCCTTGTGGCCCTGCGCGGCGTGGAAGGCGGCGTACACCTTCTGCGAGTCGTGGCCGCCGCGCTGCAGCGCCCAGACTTCGTCGTCGCTCAGGTGCTCGACCATCTTCAGCGTGCGCGGGTCGCGGCCGAAGAAGTTCTTGCGCACGTAGGCGCCGTCGTTGGCCTTGAACGACTGGTAGTCGCCGTCGTTGCACTCCATCATGATCTTGCGCAGCGCGCCGTCATGGTCCTTCTCGAGCAAGGCGTCCCAGCCCTTGCCCCAGATCAGCTTGATGACGTTCCAGTTGGCGCCGCGGAATTCGCCTTCGAGCTCCTGGATGATCTTGCCGTTGCCGCGCACCGGGCCGTCCAGGCGCTGCAGGTTGCAGTTGATGACAAAGACCAGGTTGTCGAGGTTTTCGCGCGCGGCCAGGCCGATGGCGCCCAGCGATTCGACCTCGTCCATTTCGCCGTCGCCGCAGAACACCCAGACCTTGCGGTTTTCGGTGTTGGCAATGCCGCGGGCATGCAGGTACTTGAGGAAGCGGGCCTGGTAGATGGCCATCAGCGGGCCGAGGCCCATCGACACCGTGGGGAACTGCCAGAACTCGGGCATGAGCTTCGGGTGCGGGTAGCTCGACAGGCCCTTGCCGTCGACTTCCTGGCGGAAGTTGAGCAGTTGCTCTTCGCTCAGGCGGCCTTCCAGGTACGCGCGGGCATAGATGCCGGGCGACACGTGGCCCTGGATGTACAGCAGGTCGCCGCCGTGGTTTTCGCTCTCGGCGTGCCAGAAGTGGTTGAAGCCGGCGCCGAACATGCTCGCCAGCGAAGCGAAGGAGCCGATGTGGCCGCCCAGGTCGCCGCCTTCGGCCGGGTGATGGCGGTTGGCCTTGACCACCATCGCCATCGCGTTCCAGCGCATGTAGGCGCGCAGGCGCTGTTCGATCTCGAGGTTGCCGGGGCTGCGAGCCTCCACGCCGGGCTCGATGGTGTTGACGTAGCCGGTATTGGCCGAGAACGGCATGTCGACGCTGTTCTGACGGGCGTGCTCGAGCAGTTGCTCGAGAAGGAAGTGGGCCCGCTCCGGACCCTCGCTCTGGATGACGGAAGACAGTGCATCCATCCACTCACGGGTCTCCTGGGCGTCCGCATCGTTTGCGGCCGAGCCGAACAGGTTCTCGGGATTTGCCGACATGCTTGTCTCTCCTTTTAGGGCTGTGGCTGTAATTTAGTGCGCTAAGCAGCGAACGCGCGGGAGTTTCTCATAGAAATCCCGGCATTTCAAATGGCGTCAGTTGATTTCTTAATGTGATATTTCAGAGGTTTCTCGATGGCAAAAAGCGCAACCGCGCCGGGACCAGTGTCACCCCGCCTTTCCAGCCCGTCAGAGGGGGCATCCCCTAAACTCGGCGCATGCCCTTTTCCTCTCCGCTGGCCGTGGCCCGCAGTGCCGTGAATGCCTCGCCGCTGTCCTGGTGGCGCCGCTGGTGGCGCCGGCAGACGCCGGTGCTGCAAGACGCCGTCGCCATGCTCGCGCCGATGGCGGCCGTGCTTCTTTTTCTTGCAGCCATCGTCTCGGCCTTCTGGTACTTGCGCACCGAGGAAGTCGAGCGCGAGCAGGAGTCGGTGCGACGCGACGTCGAATACGCGCAGCAGCGCATGCGGCTGCGCCTGCTGGAGCGGCAAGAGCAGTTGATGCGCATCGCGCGCGATGCGTCCAACCGCGAGATCGACCCGGTCGAATTCACCAGCCGGGCCGAGTCGCTGGTCAGCCAGTTCCCCGAGCTGCAGACGATCACGTGGATCGACGACCGCCGCCGCTTCAAGGCTGGCTATGCGGCGCCCAGCGTGCACCCCGCGCAGCAGCATTTGATCGGCGACGTGCTGCGCCCCGGCGACATCGAAAGCAACTACGCCCTGGCGCGCGAGTTGCGCCAGCCGGTGTACTCGCAGCCCGTGGCCGGTGGCGACCCGCCGGCCATGCTTCAGTTGCACATCCCCCTGTTCGACCAGGGCCTGTTCGCGGGCGTGGTGCTGGGCGAGTTCTCGGTCGATGGCCTGCTGCGCTACGGCATGCCCTCCGAGGTGCAGGCGCGCTATGCCGTCTCGCTGCTCGACGCCAAGGGCAACGTGATCGCCGGCAACACCGCCAACCTGAAGGACGGCGGCACGCGCCTGCTGCCCTGGACCGAACGCACCAACGAATACGAGGTGCCGGTGTCCCCGGTCGGCAATGCGCTGGTGCTGCGCGCCCAGGCCTACCGCACCTCGCAGGGCGTGGTGGGCAACGGCCTGTTCTGGCTGGTCTGCGCGCTGAGCGTGCTCACCAGCTGGATGCTGATCGGCACCTGGCGCCATACGCGACGACGACTTCAGGCACAGCAGCGGCTGGTGGCCGAAACCAACTTCCGCCGGGCGATGGAAAACTCCATGCTGACCGGCATGCGCGTGCTCGACCTGCAAGGCCGCATCACTTATGTGAACGCCGCGTTCTGCGCCATGACGGGCTGGAGCGAAGCCGAGCTGGTCGGGCAATCGCCGCCCTTCCCCTACTGGCTGGAATCCGACCGCGAGGTGATGAACGAGCGCCTTGAAGAAGAGCTGCACGGGCGTGCCCTGCCCGGCGGCTTCCAGGTGCGCGTGAAGCGCAAGAACGGCAGCGTGTTCAACGCCCGGCTTTATGTGTCGCCGCTGATCGACGCGCGCGGCCACCAGACCGGCTGGATGACGTCGATGACCGACATCACCGAGCCCACGCGCATTCGCGAACAGCTGTCGGCGTCGTACGAACGCTTCACCACCGTGCTCGAAGCGCTGGACGCAGCCGTGTCGGTGGCGCCCATCGGCAGCGAGGAACTGCTGTTCGCCAACAAGCTGTACCGCCTGTGGTTCGGCTCCGACACCGTGGGCCACTTGGGCATGGTGGCGCAGGCCGGCGTGCCGGCATCGAACGCGCACGACGAAGGCCTGGACGACGTCGATCCGTATGCCGGCCTGCCCATCGACACGCTCACCGCCGCGCAGACCGCCAACAACGAGATCTTCGTGCCGCACCTGGGCAAGTGGCTCGAAGTGCGTTCGCGCTACCTGACCTGGGTCGACGGGCGCCTTGCACAGCTGGTGATTGCGACCGACATCACGCCGCGTCGCGATGCCGAGGAGCAGGCCGCGGCACAGGCCGACCGCGCGCAAGCCGCGAGCCGCCTCATCACGATGGGTGAAATGGCGTCGAGCGTGGCGCACGAACTCAACCAGCCGCTGACCGCCATCACCAACTACTGCAACGGGATGATGTCGCGCATCAAGGGCCAGACGATCGACACCGAGGCGCTGCTTGCCGCGCTCGAGAAGACGTCGAAGCAGGCCCAGCGCGCGGGCCAGATCATCCAGCGCATCCGCTCCTTCGTGAAGCGCAGCGAGCCCAACCGCACGCCGGCCGACGTGGCCACGATGGTGAGCGAAGCGGTCGAGCTCGCGGGCATCGAGCTGCGCCGCCGCAATGTGCGCCTGAACCACTACGTGGCCGCGCGACTGCCGGTGGTGCGCGTCGACCCGATCCTCATCGAGCAGGTGATGGTCAACCTGCTGAAGAACGCCGCCGAATCCATCGACATTGCCGACCGCCCGCTGGCTCGCCGCAGCGTTGAACTCCGTGTGTTGCCAAAGGTTATCGAAGGTCACAACGCCATCGAGTTCTCGGTGCAGGACACGGGCAAGGGCCTGGCACCGGAAGTGATGGACCGGCTCTACGAAGCCTTCTTCTCCACCAAGCCGGAAGGCATGGGCATCGGGCTGAATTTGTGCCGGACCATCGTCGAGTCGCACCGCGGCCGGATGCAGGCAGAGAACATCTACAATGGCCCGGATGTGATCGGATGCCGTTTTTCCTTCTGGATTCCGGTGTTGGACGCTATCAGTTCCGTAGCTAGCGACGAGGCAAAGGTACCTGCATGAGTTTGATTCCGAAGAAGGGCACGGTCTACGTCGTCGACGATGACGAAGCCGTACGCGATTCGCTGCAATGGCTGCTCGAGGGCAAGGACTACAGAGTCCGCTGCTTCGATTCCGCCGAATCCTTTCTCTCCCGATACGACCCGCGCGAAGTCGCCTGTCTGATCGTCGACATCCGCATGGCCGGCATGACCGGCCTCGAATTGCAGGATCGGCTGATCGAGAGGCGCTCCCCGCTGCCGATCGTGGTCATCACCGGCCACGGCGACGTGCCCATGGCGGTCGACAGCATGAAGAAGGGCGCCATGGATTTCATCCAGAAGCCCTTCAACGACGAAGAACTCGTCACGCTGGTCGAGCGCATGCTCGAACACGCGCGCGGCGCCTTCACGCAGCACCAGCAGTCGGCCAGCCGCGACGCGCTGCTGTCCAAGCTCACGGGCCGCGAGGCACAGGTGCTCGAGCGCATCGTCGCCGGCCGCCTGAACAAGCAGATTGCCGACGACCTGGGCATCAGCATCAAGACGGTGGAGGCGCACCGCGCCAACATCATGGAAAAGCTCAACGCCAACACCGTGGCCGACCTGCTGAAGATCGCGCTCGGACAGGCGGCCCCCGCGGCCAAGGCCTAGAAGCTATTTCCCCGATAGCAATGCATATCCCCCACGCCTGCGCAAGCGGGCGTTTTTACTTGGAAAATCGAAACCGATGACCGCCCAACTGATCGACGGCAACGCCCTCGCAAAAACCATCCGTGCCGAGGTCGCCGGCCGCACCGCCGCGCTGAAGGCCAGTGGCGTGAACCCGGCCCTTTCCATCATCCTCGTGGGCGACGATCCGGCCAGCCAGGTCTACACCAAGCACAAGGTCAACGACAGCACCGAAACCGGCCTGCAGGCCACACTGGAACGCTACCCCGCCGACATGAGCGAGGCCGACCTGCTCGCCCGTATCCGCGCGCTCAACGACGACCCCAAGGTGCACGGCATCCTGGTGCAGCTGCCGCTGCCCAGGCACATGGACAGCCAGAAGGTCATCGAGACCATATCGCCCGCCAAGGACGTCGATGGCTTCCACGTTGCCAGCGCCGGCGCGCTGATGACCGGTGCCCCCGGCTTCTGGCCCTGCACCCCGCACGGCTGCATGAAGATGCTCGAATCGATCGGCTACGACCTGCGCGGCAAGCACGCCGTGGTCATCGGCCGCAGCAACATCGTCGGCAAGCCGATGGCCATGATGCTGCTGGCCAAGAGCGCCACCGTGACCATCTGCCACAGCGCCACGCAAGACCTGGGCGCCATCACGCGCCAGGCCGACGTGGTGGTGGCCGCCGTGGGCAAGCTGAACCTGCTGACCGCCGACATGGTGAAGCCTGGCGCCGTGGTCATCGACGTGGGCATGAACCGCAAGGCCGACGGCAAGCTGGCCGGCGACGTCGATTTCGACGGCGTGAAGGAAGTGGCCAGCTGGATCACGCCCGTGCCGGGCGGCGTCGGCCCCATGACCCGCGCCATGCTGCTGGTCAACACCCTTGAAGCGGCCGAACGCGCCGCCAAGTAACTTTCATGGCCATGACGAACAATCCCCTCCTCGACTTCACCGATCTTCCGCTGTTCGACCGCATCAAGCCGGAGCACGTCGCTCCCGCCGTCGATGTGCTGCTGGCCGAAGCCGAGACCGCACTGCAAACCGTCACGGCACCGGAGTTTCCGGCCGACTGGAACGCGATTTCCAAGGTGCTCGAAGTCGCGTCCGAGCGCTTCGGCCGCGCCTGGAACGCCGTGGGCCATCTCAACGCCGTGGCCGACACGCCCGAGCTGCGCGCCGCCTACAACGAAGCCATGCCCCGCGTCACCGCTTTCTGGACCAGCCTGGGTTCCGACGAGCGGCTGTACGCCAAGTACAAGGCCATCGACGTCGCCACGCTCAATGCCGAGCAACGCCAGGCGCACCGCAACGCCGTGCGCAATTTCGTGCTGGGCGGCGCCGAATTGCAAGGCGACGCCAAGAAGCGCTTTGCCGACATCCAGGAACGCCAGGCCGAGCTGAGCCAGAAGTTCAGCGAAAACGCGCTCGACGCCACCGACGCCTTCGCCTACTACGCCAAGCTGGGCGAGCTCGAAGGCGTGCCGGAAGACGTGGTGAGCGCAGCCCGCGCTGCCGCCGAAGCCGAAGGCAAGGACGGCTACAAGCTCACGCTCAAGATGCCGTGCTACCTGCCGGTGATGCAGTTCGCCAAGAGCAGCGCGCTGCGCGAAACGCTCTACCGCGCCTACGTCACGCGGGCCAGCGAATTCGGCGATGCGGCATTCGACAACACCGCGCTGATCACCGAGATCCTCGCGCTGCGCGAAGAAGAAGCCAAGCTGCTCGGCTACAAGAACTTCGGCGAACTGTCGGTCGTGCCGAAGATGGCCGAATCGCCCGAGCAGGTCGTCAAGTTCCTGCGCGATCTCGCGACCAAGGCCAAGCCCTACGGCGAGCGCGACCTGGCCGACCTGCGCGCCTTTGCCTCCGAACAATTGAGCATCACCGACCCGCAGCCCTGGGACTGGAGCTACATCGGCGAGAAGCTCAAGGAAGCGCGCTACGCCTTCAGCGAGCAGGAGGTGAAGCAGTACTTCCCCGCGCCCAAGGTCATGGCCGGCCTGTTCAAGATCGTCGAGACGCTGTTCGAAGTGTCGATCCGCCGCGACAGCGCGCCGACGTGGCACCCGAGCGTCGAGTTCTATCGCATCGAACGCCAAACCCCACAAGGCGTGCAGAAGGTCGGCCAGTTCTACCTCGACCCTTCGGCTCGCGCCGCCAAGCGCGGCGGCGCCTGGATGGACGACGTGCGCGCCCGCTGGCTGCGCCCCGACAACGGCATGCTGCAAACGCCGGTCGCGCAACTGGTCTGCAACTTCGCCAGCGGCGTGGACGGCAAGCCGCCGCTGCTCACGCACGACGACGTGACCACCCTCTTCCACGAATTCGGCCACGGCCTGCACCACATGCTCACGCAGGTGAACGAGCGCGACATCTCGGGCATCAGCGGCGTCGAGTGGGACGCGGTCGAACTGCCGAGCCAGTTCATGGAAAACTTCTGCTGGGAGTGGGACGTGCTCAGCCACATGACGGCCCACGTCGACACCGGCGAGCCGCTGCCGCGCGCGCGGTTCGACAAGATGACCGCCGCCAAGAACTTCCAGAGCGGCCTGCAGACGCTGCGCCAGATCGAGTTCTCGCTGTTCGACATGCTGCTGCACACCGAGTACCACGCGGCCGCCGCCAGGCCCGGCGACGTGATGGCGCTGCTCGGCAAGGTGCGCGCCGAAGTCGCGGTGATGCCCTCGCCCGCTTTCAGCCGCACGCCGAATACTTTCAGCCACATTTTCTCGGGCGGCTACGCGGCCGGCTACTACAGCTACAAGTGGGCCGAGGTGCTGAGCGCCGACGCCTACGCGGCCTTCGAGGAAACCGTGGGCGCCGATGGCGAGCCGAACATCGAGACCGGCCGCAAGTACCGCCAGGCCATCCTGGAGGCCGGCGGCAGCCGCAGTGCGATGGATTCGTTCAAGGCCTTCCGCGGCCGTGAGCCCCAGCTTGATGCGCTGCTGCGACACCAGGGCATGGCGCAGGCCCAGCCCGCTTGATGCGGCGCTGAAGCTTGCGATACTCGGGCGATGCATCCGACCATTTACAAATTCTCACTGCATCGCCTGACAGGCCTCGCCCTTGTGCTCGTTGCCGCGGGCGCCATGGCGCAGCCGGTCTACCGCCAGGTCGACAAGAACGGCAAGGTCACCTTCTCCGACCGCGCCCCCACGGCCAGCACCGAGCCCGCCGCCGCACCGCAAGGCGCCGCCGGCACGTTAGCCAATACAGGGTTGCCCTACGAACTGCGCCAGGTGGCACAACGCTTCCCGGTCACGCTGTACACCGGCGACGACTGCGGCCCCTGCAGCGAGGGCCGCACGCTGCTCACCACGCGCGGCATTCCCTTCGAGGAACGCACCATCAAGAGCAATGATGAGATCGAGGCGCTGCAGCGCCTGAGCGGCCAGACCTCGCTGCCGCTGCTCACGATCGGCTCGCAGCAGCTCAAGGGCTACGGCGACGTCGACTGGTCGAAGTACCTCGATGCGGCCGGCTACCCCAAGAGCAACAGCCTGCCCGCGGGCTACCGCAACACACCAGCCCGGCCGCTGATTGCCCAGCAGGCGGCGCCCGCACCGCGTGCCGCCGCGGCACCACCGGCAGCGCAACCCGCGCCGCAGGCCGCGCCGAGCGGACCGAGCCCCAGCAACCCGGCTGGCATCAAGTTCTGATCCGGGCCTGAACCGAAGGGCCGTTCGGCCCACCCTTCGGTCCTTTCAGTCCTTCTGCCTTCAGGCGAACTGCATCGTCTTCACGCCCGTGGCCGTGCCCAGCAGGCACACATCGGCCTTCTGGTAGGCAAACACGCCGACCGTCACCACGCCGGGCCACTGGCTCACCTCGGACTCGAAGGCACGCGGATCGCTGATGCGCAGGCCGGTCACGTCGATGATGTGCTGGCCGTTGTCGGTCACCAGCGGCAGGCCGTCTTTCTCGCGCACCTGGGCAATGCCGCCCATGGCGGCAAACTGGCGCATGACGCGCTGAACGGCCATCGGGATCACCTCGACCGGCAGGGGGAAAGCACCGAGCGTCTCGACCAGCTTCGACGCATCGGCAATGCAGATGAACTTGCGCGACTGGGCCGCGACGATCTTCTCGCGCGTGAGCGCGGCGCCGCCGCCCTTCACCATGAAGCCACGGTGATCGATTTCGTCGGCCCCGTCGATGTAGACGGCCAGTTCTTCCACTTCATTGCTGTCGAACACCGGAATGCCCAGTGCGCGCAGCCGTTCGGTCGAGGCCACCGAGCTGGAAACGGCGCCCTTGATCTGGTCCTTGATGGTGGCCAGCGCGTCGATGAACTTGTTGACCGTCGAGCCGGTGCCGACACCGACGATCTCGCCCTTGACCACGTAGGCCAGCGCGGCAAGGCCGACCTGGGCCTTGAGTTCGTCCTGGGAAAGCGCGGCGGGGGCGCCAGGGGCGGAAGTTGGGGAGGCGGGTGCGGTCATCGCGGAGAATCCTTGGCTCATTGAAGTCGAGAATTATCCGATGCCCCTGCTGATGCCCTCTTCGCTCTACGGCCTGGCCCGCCCTTTCCTGTTCGGTTTCGACCCCGAGCATGCCCATGAACTGACCCTCGACGGACTGGCACGCACGCAGAACACGCCGCTGGCCTGCGCCTACTCGGCCCCGCGCGTGGACGACCCCGTCCAGCTTGCCGGGCTGACTTTTCCGAACCGCGTGGGCCTGGCCGCCGGGCTCGACAAGAACGCCCGCTGCATCGATGCCTTCTCGGCCATGGGCTTCGGCTTTGTCGAAGTCGGCACGGTGACGCCCAAGGCGCAGCCGGGCAACCCCAAGCCGCGCATGTTCCGCCTGCCGCAACGCGACGCGCTCATCAACCGGCTGGGCTTCAACAACGAAGGGCTCGACGCCTTCCTGGCCAACGTGCAGAAGGCGCGTTTTCGCAGGGCCGGCGGCGGCACCAAGGCGCCGATGCTGCTGGGCCTGAACATCGGCAAGAACGCCGCCACGCCGATCGAGTGCGCAGTGGACGACTACCTGGCCTGCCTCGACGGCGTGTACCCGCATGCCGACTACGTAACGATCAACATCTCGAGCCCCAATACGGCCAACCTGCGCTCGCTGCAGAGCGACGAGGCGCTCGACGCCCTGCTGGGCGCGGTGGCCGAGCGGCGCGAAGCCCTGGCCGCGCGCCACGACAAGCGCTCGCCGCTGTTCGTGAAGATCGCGCCTGATCTCGACGAAGCCCAGGTCGCGGTCATCGCCGCCACCTTGCAGCGCCACGGCATGGACGGCGTGATCGCCACCAACACCACGCTGGCACGCGACGCGGTCGCGGGCCTGCCGCATGCGGGCGAGGCCGGGGGGCTGTCGGGCGCGCCGGTGCGCGAGGCGAGCAACCGGGTCATTGCGCAGTTGCGCGCGGCACTGGGGAAAGATTTCCCGATCATCGGGGTCGGCGGCATCCTGAGCGCGGCCGATGCCAAGGCCAAGATCGCCGCGGGCGCGGACGTGGTGCAGATCTACACGGGGCTGATCTATCGCGGCCCTGCGCTGGTCCGCGAAGCTGCCCAGGCGCTGCTGCGGGAACGCAGCAAGGCCTGAGGCTTTTTCGTCTCGCTTCTTCTCAGCGCATGCGCCAGAGAATTGGCGCGATGACTGCGGCCCAGCGCAGCAGGCGCTTCGGACGGATCACCACGACGGCAGCCGCGGCAACGACACCTGTGGCCACCGGATGCGCCTTCGCGATGCGCAACGCGGCGGCGGCAGCCGTTTCGTTGGGCGGAGGCGCATCGGCCGAGGCGCTCGCGGGTTGGGGTTCGCGCCCGCCCTGCATCGTTGCGATGCGCTCGCGCTGACGGTCCATGCGGGCCAGCAGCTCTTCGCGCGTGGCCGGGCGTGCGGGGCGTGGTTCGTCTTCGTGCTGCTCCGGGTCCTTGCCCAGGCCGAAGCGGTCTTGCACCCAGGCCCAGTCGCGCTCGAACTCATGGCGCGTCGGGATGAAGCTGCTGGACGCGTTGCGCAGCGTCAGCAGCAAGCCGACGGCGGCCACCACCCAAAGCGCGATCCACACACCGGCCACCGACCAGGCGGCCGTGGCGCGGTATGGCGTGTCCCAGAAATTCACCACCACCGCCATCGACAGCAGCGCCACGGCGACGGTGGTCAACCCCAGCACGGCGACCACGAACACGAGCATCAGCTTGAGGCGCTGCTTCTCGTCTTCCCATGCCATGCGCAGCAGTTGCACCCGGTCTTCGGCGGCCAGGGCGCCTTCGGCGGCGGCAATGCGCAGCCGACGGATCCGGGCGTCGAGCCCGAACAATGACCGCAGCCTCATGAGCCGGCCCCGGCAGTGCGCCGAGGCGCCTGGTGAACGATGCTGCGGTGGGTGCTCAGGTCAGCGGCGGCCAAGCAGCAGGCCCACCAGCACGCCGACGGCCAGTGCGGCACCGGCGATCTGCCATGGTTCGTCGTGAGCGTAGGCGTTGGTGGCGGTGGCCGCGTCTCGCGCCTTCTTGGCGGCAAGCTTGCTTTTTTCGGCGGCGAGCTCGCGCGCGATGGCGAGCTTGGTGTCGATGCGCTGGCGCAGCGCCTTGATGTGGGGAACCGAATCCAGGTCCTTGCTGGCCAGCACGCCGCGCACGTCGCTCGCGATGTCTTCGGCTGCTGCTTCAAGATTGTTGGATGCACTCATTGGAATCTTTCCTCCGTGATGACACCGGCACCGCGCCGGCGGCTTCACGCCAGCATATGGCGTGCTGTCATGTTACAGGCTCGAAAGCCCCTCATGCGCGACAGATGTGCGGACTTGTGCCCGCCGTCGCACCCAATGCCCTCACGATGCGGCCTTGAACGTCAGGCCTGCGCGAGCAGGCGGGCCACATGGCGGCCGATGGCCAAGCTGCTCGTGAGCCCCGGCGATTCGATGCCGAACAGGTTCACCAGCCCCGGCACGCCATGCGACTCGGGGCCGTCGATCACGAAGTCGGCGGCCGGTTCGCCCGGTCCCGAAATCTTGGGCCGCATGCCCGCATAGCCCGGGATCAGCGCGCCATCGGGCAACGCAGGCCAGTACTTGCGAACCTCGGCATAGAAGCCATCGCCACGCGCGGGGTCGACCACCAGGTCGTCGGCCGACGCGACCCATTGCACGTCGGGCCCGAACTTGGCTTGGCCGCCCAGGTCGACGGTAAGGTGCACGCCCAGGCCACCCGGCTCGGGCACGGGGTAGATGAGGCGGCCGAACGGCGCCTTGCCGGACAGGGTGAAGTAGTTGCCCTTGGCAAAGTACGCCTTGGGGATCGTCTCGGGCGCCAGCCCTTCGAAGCGGCTGGCCAGCGCCGGCGCCCCGAGCCCTGCCGCATTGATGACGCTGCGGCAGCGCAGTGCCGTTCCGTCTTCCGCTACCAGCACGATGGCGCCATCACCGCATTCAGCCCGCGTGATGGGCGATTTGAGCGCCAGCATGCCGCCCGCATTTTCGAGATCGCCCAACAGGCTCAGCATGAGCGCGTGGCTGTCGACGATGCCGGTGCTCGGCGAATGCAGCGCCGCCACGCAATGCAGTTGCGGCTCCATCGCGATGGCCTGCTGCGCGGTGATCTGAACCAGGTCATCCACGCCATTGGCCGCGGCCTTGACCCGGATCGCTTCGAGCTGGCCAGCCTGCTCGGGCGATGTCGCCACGATGAATTTGCCGCAACGCCGGTGCGGCACGCCGCGCTCCGCCGCGTAGGCATACAGCAGTTCCTTGCCTTCCACGCACAGCTTCGCCTTGAGCGAGCCCTGCGGGTAGTAGATGCCCGCGTGAATCACTTCGCTGTTGCGCGAACTGGTCCCGGTGCCGATGGCACCTTCGGTTTCGAGCACCAGCACTTCCCGGCCAGCCAGCGCCAATTCGCGCGCCACGGCCAGCCCCACCACACCACCGCCGATGACGGCGCAATCGATTTCATCCATCGCGCAAGCTTATCGCGGCTTGCGCGCCGAAAACCTCACGACACGGAGGGTGGCGGCTCGGGATCGGTGGGTTCGTCGGACGGCGTGCCCGGCCCTTCGTCGGGCTCGACAGGCAGGTTCGGAGTGACGGGGGTCGGAAGATCGGGGTGCGTGGCCATGGCTGCTCTCCTTTGCCTGAAGTTGTAGGCGCCTGGCGCCGTACTGGCGCCAGCATCGGGCTGCACTTGCCGTCGGCGGGTGCCGACAATTCGATAGCTCAACGTCGCCGGTTCGCCACGATGCGCCTCGCAGCAAGGCGACCAGCCCTCGCATTACTACTTCCTGTGTCTTTGAAATCCCCCGAGGCTATGTTGTACTTTGACGCGCTGCCGCACCCGGCCAGCTTCGTTTTCTTCAGGGAGAGCAATGTCCACCATCGATGCAAACGGGATGCTGATCGATCCCAAGGTGATCCTTCGGCGGTCGTCCGGAATCGAGCACGGCAGCCTGCCCAGCGTGCTCGCCATCGTCGTTCACCAGACCGATTCGGGAACCGCCGAGTCCAGCCTCAACGGCTACCAGGTGGGCGGCAACGGCGCCCACTTCCTGATCGACAAGAACGGCCAGATCTACCAGACCGCCAGCGTCTTCGCGCGCTGCTACCACGTCGGCAAGCTCATCAAATCGAAGTGCCTGACCGTCAACAAGAGCAGTTGCGACACGGCCGCGATGGCCAAGATGCTGGCGATGTCCTGGACCAGCCAGATCAATGCACTCGACGCACACGAGCGCGCCAAGTCGTACCCCGACCGCTACCCGGTGAACAGCGATTCCATCGGCATCGAGCTGGTCGGCATGCACATCGACGACAAGAGCTACGAAGCCGTGACGGCAGCACAGAACACATCGCTCCAGTGGCTGATCGACGCGCTGTACGTGCAGTTCAACCTGAAGTCGAGCGACGTCTACAGGCACCCGACCGTCTCGTACAAGAATCCGGGCGAAGCGAGTTCGGCGATATGGAAATGAAAGCGAAAGCGCGTGCCATTGCCCTGGCCGTCGGCGCCATGCTCGTCGCTTCTTGCGCAACCGGCGACGCGGCCTTCTCCAACGTCTATGTCGCCGACTTTCATTCCGACGAGCCGGCCCGCTGCCGCACTTCCGATGTGCCGCAGAGCCATGGCAAGGCGCGGGAATTCTTTTCGCGGGCACGGCAGGTCGACTACAAGACGCTGCATGACAACTACGAACTGGCGCCCTGCTACGTCGAGGGAACGCTGAGCCGCCAGGGCAAATCGTGCGACTGGCAGATTCGTGCCGGCGCCACGGGTTCTGTTCAATGCGGGGAGCAGAAGCTGTACTTTGCGTGCGACAGCTGCGAAGACCTGTTCAAGGCCAACTAGCCTCCCCCACCCCAAGCAAGCGCACAAACAAAAAAAGCGACCTGGAGATCCAGGTCGCTTTTTATCAAGTTTGGTGGGCGGTGGAGGTTTCGAACCTCCGACCCCAGCAGTGTGAATGCTGTGCTCTACCCCTGAGCTAACCGCCCTTGACGCTGCTGTTTGACTGCAGCGTCTTGAAAACGTATCGCGCTGTGCGAAGCCTCAGATTATGCCACAGCTTTTTAAGCGTTTTGGCGAAACAAGGTTTTGCCGTTGCTTGATTTATCGAGTTGCGCCAACACGGCCTCGTGCGCGGTCAGCTCATGCTCGGCCGCCATGATCACCGGCAGCTCGAACTGGGTCAGGTCGATCGCCACCACGGTGGTGCCCTGCTCAGGCTCGTTCGAGGCCACGTCGATCAGCAGCGCGTCTTGCCCGCGCGTGAGGTTGATGTACACATCGGCCAGCAGCTGCGCGTCGAGCTTGGCGCCGTGGAAGGTACGGTTGGAACGGTCGACGCCGAAGCGGTCGCACAGCGCGTCGAGCGAGTTGCGCTTGCCGGGGTACACCAGCTTGGCCATGGCCAGCGTGTCGGTCACTTCGCCGACGAAGCTGCGCAGCGGCGGCAGGCCCGCCATTTCGAGCTCCTTGTTCAGGAACCCGACGTCGAAGGCCGCGTTGTGAATGATCAGCTCGGCGCCGCGCAGGTATTCGACGATGTCGTTGCCCAGCGTGGCGAACTTCGGCTTGTCGCGCAGGAAGTCGGTCGTCAGGCCGTGCACCTTGAGCGCGTCTTCATGGCTCTCGCGCTCGGGGTTGAAGTAGATGTGCAGGTCGTTGCCGGTGAGCTTGCGGGCAAACAGCTCGACGCAGCCGAGCTCGATGATGCGGTCGCCGTTCTCGGCGGAGAGGCCGGTGGTTTCGGTATCAAGGACGATCTGGCGCGACATACGGTGACTCTTTCAATGGTTCTCTTTGGCGTGGTTGATCGAGTACTTCGGAATCTCGATCGTCACATTCTCCTGCGCCAGGATCGATTGGCAACTCAGGCGCGATTGCGGCTCCAGGCCCCAGGCGCGGTCGAGCAGGTCTTCTTCGCCCTCTTCTGCTTCGTTGAGCGAATTGAAACCCTCGCGCACGATGACGTGGCAGGTGGTGCAGGCGCAGCTCATCTCGCAGGCGTGCTCGATGTTGATGTTGTTGTCGAGCAGCGCCTCGCAGATCGAGGTGCCGGCGGGCGCGGTAATTTCGGCGCCTTGCGGGCAGTACTCGGGATGCGGGTAAATCTTGATCGTGGGCATGTTGTTGTTCTACAGAGATTCGACCTTACGGCCAGCCAGCGCGCGCGCAATGCCCGCGTTCATGCGCTGGGCGGCAAAGGCCTCGGTGTCGTTGGCAAGCGCCTTGGTCACGGCTTCGATGGTGGCGGCTTCGTTGCCCTTGATGGCTTCGCGCAGCTTGGCCATCGACGCGTCGATCACGGCGCGCTCGCTGTCGCTCAGCAAGTCGCCATCGGCGTTCAGCGCGCTTTGCGTGGCGAGCAGCATGCGGTCTGCATCGACGCGCGCTTCCACCAGCGCGCGGGCCTGGATGTCTTGCTGCGCAGTGGAGAAGCTCTCTTGCAGCATGGTCGCGATCTGATCGTCCGACAGGCCGTACGAGGGCTTGACCGCAACGCTGGCCTCGACGCCGCTGCCCTGCTCCTTGGCACTGACGCTCAGCAAGCCATCGGCATCGACGGTAAAGGTCACGCGGATGCGCGCGGCACCGGCGGCCATCGGCGGAATGCCGCGCAGCGTGAAGCGCGCGAGGCTGCGGCAATCGGCCACCAGGTCGCGCTCGCCTTGCACCACGTGCAGCGCCAACGCGGTCTGGCCGTCTTGATAGGTGGTGAAGTCCTGCGCCATCGCGGTCGGGATGGTCTGATTGCGCGGCACGATGCGCTCGACCAGTCCGCCCATGGTTTCAATGCCGAGCGACAGCGGAATCACATCGAGCAGCAGCAGTTCGCCCGCGCCGTTGTTGCCGGCCAGTTGATTGGCCTGGATCGCGGCACCGAGCGCCACGACTTCATCGGGATTCAGGTTGACCAGCGGCTCGCGGCCGAAGAATTCAGCCACGGCGCGGCGGACCTGCGGCATGCGGGTCGAGCCGCCGACCAGCACGATGCCTTGCAGGTCGTCGGGCTTGAGCTTCGCATCGCGCAATGCCTTGCGCACGGCCGCGATGGTGCGGTCGGTGAGCGGCTTGGTTGCGGCGTCGAAGTGTTCGCGGGTCAGCTCGAACGAGGCCGTCGCGCCCGCGACTTCCGCGCGGAACGCCACCAAATCGGCATCGGTCAACGCCTCTTTCGCGGCACGTGCGGCCACCAGCATGGCGGCCTTGTCGTTGTCGCTTCGGGTTTGCAGGCCGGTCTGGGCCAGCACGAAATCGGCGAGCGCATGGTCGTAGTCGTCGCCGCCGAGCGCTGAATCGCCGCCCGTGGCAATCACTTCGAACACGCCCTGCGTGAGCCGCAGGATCGAGATGTCGAAGGTGCCGCCGCCGAGGTCGTACACCGCATAGACACCTTCGCTCGCGTTGTCCAGGCCGTAGGCAATGGCCGCGGCCGTGGGCTCGCTGATCAGGCGCAGCACGTTGAGGCCGGCGAGCTGCGCGGCGTCTTTCGTGGCCTGGCGCTGGCCTTCGTCGAAGTAGGCGGGCACGGTGATGACCGCGCCATAGAGCTCGTCGTCGAAGGTGTCTTCGGCGCGAAAGCGCAGCGTTGCCAATATCTCTGCGCTGATCTCGACCGGCGACTTCTCGCCGGCCTGGGTCTGCACCTTCACCATGCCGCCGTCGCCGCCTTCGATGCGGTAGGACATGGCTTCGCGGTTCGCGATGTCCGCCAGGCCGCGGCCCATGAGCCGCTTGACCGAAGTGATGGTGTTGGCCGGGTCCTGCGCGCGCGCAGCAACCGCGTCGAAGCCGATCTGGCGGCGGTCACCATCAAGGTAGCGCACGGCGGAGGGCAGCAGCACGCGGCCCTGGTCGTCGGGCAGGCATTCGGCCACGCCGTTACGCACCGAGGCAACCAGCGAATGCGTGGTGCCGAGGTCGATGCCCACGGCAATGCGGCGCTGGTGCGGATCGGGCGCCTGGCCGGGTTCGGAAATCTGAAGAAGAGCCATCAGGCCTCCCGCCGGGCCGCCCCAAGGGAGGCCTGCGCCCCCTCGGGGGGCAGCGAATACACGAAGTGAGGAGTGTGGGGGTGCATTTCGTTATTGTCCCAACTGATCGAATTTGGCTTCGACGTCCTGCCCGAAGCGCTCAATGAACATGAGGGCTCTCACCTGCTGAGCAGCGGCGGGGTAGTCACCCTTCTCGTCGATCAGCCAGTCGAGCGACGACAGCGCGCGCGCATGGGCCACTTCGACCTCGGCCTGCAGCTGCTCGAGCGCGGCAATGCTGTCGATGTCGTCGAGCGCCTCGCGCCACTCCATCTGCTGCATCAGGAAGTCGGGAGGCATGGCCGTGTTGTTCTCGGCATTCAGCGGCGCACCATGAAGCTCGCAGATGTAGCTGGCGCGGCGAATCGGGTCCTTGAGGCGCTGGTAGGCCTCGTTGATGCGCACCGACCACTGCATGGCCACGCGCTGGGCTGCGGCGCCCTGCGCGGCAAAGCGGTCCGGGTGAGCCTCGCGCTGCAGCTCTTTCCAGCGCGCATCGAGTGCGGCGCGGTCCTGCGCGAAGGTCGCCGGGACGGCGAACAGTTCAAAGTCGGTGTCGTTCAGGTTCATGGCAAGAAAAAACCGCCAGCACATGACATGGTGGCGGCTGTGGTCGCAGTCAGCGACGGCGCATCAGATGCGAAAGCTTTCCCCGCAGCCGCAGCGGTCGCGCTCGTTCGGGTTGATGAACTTGAAGCCCTCGTTCAGGCCTTCGCGCACGAAATCGAGCTGCGTGCCGTCGATGTAAGCCAGGCTCTTGGGATCGACCAGCACCTTCACGCCGTGGTCTTCGAACACCACGTCTTCAGGGGTGAACTCGTCCACGTACTCGAGCTTGTAGGCCAGGCCCGAGCAGCCGGTGGTCTTCACGCCCAGCCGCACACCCACGCCCTTGCCTCGTTTGCCGAGGTAACGGGTGACGTGCCGTGCAGCGGCTTCGGTCAGCGTGACGGCCATGTCAGTGAACAGCTTCGGCTTCGGCCGCTTTGACGCCGTGCTTGGCCTTGTAGTCGCTCACTGCGGCCTTGATGGCGTCTTCGGCCAGAATGGAGCAGTGGATCTTCACGGGCGGCAGTGCCAGTTCTTCGGCGATCTGCGCGTTCTTGAGCGCAGCCGCTTCGTCGAGCGTCTTGCCCTTGACCCATTCGGTCACGAGCGACGAGGAAGCGATGGCCGAGCCGCAGCCGTAGGTCTTGAAACGTGCGTCTTCGATCACGCCGGTTTCGGGGTTGACCTTGATCTGCAGCTTCATGACGTCGCCGCAAGCCGGTGCGCCGACCATGCCGGTGCCTACCGTGTCGTCACCTTTTTCGAAGGAGCCGACGTTGCGCGGGTTTTCGTAGTGGTCGATGACCTTGGATGAATATGCCATGGTGTACCTCTCAAACTTTGTTCAATCGTGGAGCGCCGGGTGGGCCGTTCTTGTCTTGTCCGTCAGTGGGCCGACCACTGGATCGTGCTGATGTCGACGCCGTCCTGGAACATTTCCCACAGGGGGCTCAGCTCGCGCAGCTTCGCGACGTTGTGCTTGATGGTCGAAATGGCGTAGTCGATTTCTTCTTCGGTCGTGAAACGGCCGATGGTCATGCGCAGGCTGCTGTGGGCCAGCTCGTCGCTGCGGCCCAGGGCGCGCAGCACATAGCTGGGTTCCAGGCTGGCCGAGGTGCAGGCAGAACCCGACGACACCGCCAGGCCCTTGATGCCCATGATCAGCGACTCGCCTTCGACGTAGTTGAAGCTCATGTTCAGGTTGTGCGGCACACGCTTCTCGAGGTCGCCGTTGATGAACACTTGCTCCACGTCTTTCAGGCCGTCGAGCAGGCGCTTCTGCAGGCGAGCCGCATGGGCGATGTCGTCCTTCATTTCGAGCTTGGCGATGCGGTAGGCCTCGCCCATGCCGACGATCTGGTGCGTGGGCAGCGTGCCAGAACGCATGCCGCGCTCATGGCCACCGCCGTGCATCTGCGCTTCGAGGCGAATGCGCGGCTTGCGGCGCACGTACAGGGCGCCGATGCCCTTGGGGCCGTAGGTCTTGTGCGAGGCGAGGCTCATCAGGTCGATGGGCAGCTTCGTGATGTCGATCTCGACCTTGCCGGTGGCCTGGGCCGAATCGACGTGGAAGATCACGCCCTTTTCGCGGCAGGCATTGCCCAGCGCGACCACATCTTGAATGACGCCGATTTCGTTGTTCACGAACAGCACGCTGGCCAGGATGGTGTCGGGGCGAATGGCTGCCTTGAACTTATCGAGGTCGACCAGGCCGTTTTCCTCGACGTCGAGGTAAGTGACCTCAAAGCCCTGGCGCTCGAGTTCGCGCATGGTGTCGAGCACGGCCTTGTGCTCGGTCTTCAGCGTGATCAGGTGCTTGCCCTTGCCCTTGTAGAACTGAGCAGCGCCCTTCAGGGCTAGGTTGATCGACTCGGTAGCGCCCGACGTCCAGACGATTTCGCGAGGGTCCGCGTTGATCAGCTCGGCCACCTGGGCACGTGCCTTCTCGACCGCCTCTTCAGCTTCCCAGCCCCAGGCGTGGCTGCGCGACGCCGGGTTGCCGAAGTGCTCGCGCAACCAGGGAATCATGGCGTCGACCACACGCGGGTCGACCGGCGTGGTCGCGCCGTAATCGAGGTAGATCGGGAAATGAGGAGTTACGTCCATGGCTGGCTCGTGCTGGCGTGGGGGTTGTTTTTTAATCTGGCTGCTCGTGACAGCGCCCGAAGGCGCTATCGAAAACTCAGGACTTGGCGAACACGTTGCCGAGGGCAAACACCGAATTCGGCGCATTCACGCGAATCGGCTTGACCACCGGCTGTGCCGAGATCGCGCGCTTGACGACCGGCTTGTTCTCGATCTGCACGCCCTTGGCGATCTGGTCGTCGACCAGCTTCTGCAGCGTGACGGAATCGAGAAACTCGACCATGCGCTGGTTCAGCGAGGCCCAGAGCTCGTGCGTCATGCACCGGCCGGCTTCGCCCAGGCAGTTTTCCTTGCCGCCGCATTGCGTGGCATCGATGGGCTCATCGACGGAGACGATGATGTCGGCCACGGTAATGTCCGCGGCCTTGCGGCCAAGGCTGTAGCCGCCGCCGGGGCCACGGGTCGATTCGACCAGTTCGTGGCGGCGCAGTTTGCCGAACAGCTGCTCGAGGTACGACAACGAAATCTGCTGCCGCTGGCTGATCGCAGCCAGCGTGACCGGACCGGTGTTCTGACGCAACGCCAGATCGATCATTGCTGTGACCGCAAAACGGCCTTTGGTAGTGAGACGCATCGCAAGCTCCTTCAAGTGCTTACCGTTGAAATGACACCGCGGCCTGGGGCTGCGATGACTTCGTCTCCGCCCTGCCCGACCCTTGACCCCGGTGAACCTGGGGGTAGGAGTCGGTCCTTCATCGCGAAGTTCTTCTTGTTGTTGAGTATTTCGGTCAAGTATAGCAGAAGACCTTCAGGTCTGCTGGGGTAAACCCCAGCGCTGCCCGCTTGAAGAACGCGAACCTCCGACCTACTGCGACAAACCCGCGATGTTGTCGCTGCTCGAACCGCCAAAAGCCTGCTCCCGCAACAGCGCCAGCTGGTCGCGCACCCGCGCCGCCTTCTCGAATTCGAGGTTGCGGGCGTGCTCCAGCATCTGCTTTTCGAGCCGTTTGATTTCGCGGGCAATGTCTTTTTCGCTCATGTCCTCGACCTTGGCGCGTTCCAGGTCGAGCTTGGCCATTTCCTTACCGGTCTTCTCGCTGTAGACGCCGTCGATCAGGTCCCGCACCTGCTTGACGATGCTGCGCGGCGTGATGCCATGGGCCTCGTTGTGGGCAATCTGCTTCGTGCGGCGGCGCTCGGTCTCCCCGATCGCCTTTTTCATCGAGTCCGTCATCCGGTCCGCATACAGAATGGCCTTGCCATTCAGGTTGCGGGCCGCTCGGCCGATGGTCTGGATCAGCGAGCGTTCGGCGCGCAAGAAGCCTTCCTTGTCGGCATCGAGGATCGCCACCAGCGACACCTCGGGAATGTCCAGGCCTTCGCGCAGCAGGTTGATGCCCACCAGCACGTCGAAGGTGCCCAGCCGCAGGTCGCGCAAGATTTCCACCCGCTCGACCGTGTCCACGTCGCTGTGCAGGTAGCGCACCTTCACGCCGTTGTCGCCCAGGTAATCGGTCAGCTGCTCGGCCATGCGCTTGGTCAGCGTGGTGATCAGCACCCGCTCGCCCTTGTCGACGCGGATGCGGATCTCGCCCAGCACGTCGTCCACCTGGTGCGTGGCGGGCCGCACCTCGACCTCGGGGTCGATCAGCCCCGTCGGCCGCACCAACTGCTCGACGACATTGCCCGAATGGTCCTTCTCGTATTGCGCCGGCGTGGCCGAAACGAAGATGCACTGGCGCATGCGCGTCTCGAATTCCTCGAACTTGAGCGGCCGGTTGTCCATGGCGCTCGGCAAGCGAAAGCCGTATTCGACCAGCGTAGTCTTGCGCGCCCGGTCGCCGCTGTACATGGCGTTGAGCTGGCCGATCATCTGGTGGCTCTCGTCGAGGAACATCAGCGCGTCCTTCGGCAGGTAGTCGGTCAGCGTGGCAGGCGGTTCGCCGGGCGCCGCGCCCGACAGGTGCCGCGTGTAGTTCTCGATGCCCTTGCAGTGGCCGATTTCGGCGAGCATCTCAAGGTCGAAACGGCTGCGCTGCTCCAGCCGCTGTGCCTCGACCAGCTTGCCCGCGCCCACCAGTTCCTTGAGCCGCTCGGCCAGTTCGATCTTGATGGTTTCCACGGCGGCCAGCACCTTGTCGCGCGGCGTCACGTAGTGGCTCGACGGGTACACCGTGAAGCGCGGCACCTTCTGCCGCACACGGCCGGTCAGCGGGTCGAACAGCTGCAGCGACTCGATCTCGTCGTCGAACAGCTCGAAACGGATGGCCAGCTCGCTGTGCTCGGCCGGAAACACGTCGATGGTGTCGCCGCGCACGCGGAAAGTGCCCCGCGCAAAGTCTTGCTCGTTGCGCGTGTACTGCATGCGGATCAGCCGGGCGATCAGGTCGCGCTGGCCGATCTTGTCGCCCACGCGGGCAATCAGCCGCATCTCCATGTAGTCCTCGGGCGTGCCGATGCCATAGATGGCGCTCACCGTGGCCACGATCACCGTGTCGCGCCGCTCCAGCACGCTCTTGGTGGCCGACAGCCGCATCTGCTCAATGTGCTCGTTGATCGAGGAGTCTTTCTCGATGAACAGGTCGCGCTGCGGCACGTACGCCTCGGGCTGGTAGTAGTCGTAGTAGCTCACGAAGTACTCGACCGCGTTCTTAGGAAAGAACTCGCGAAACTCGCTGTAGAGCTGCGCCGCCAGCGTCTTGTTGGGCGCGAACACGATGGCCGGGCGGCCCAGCCGCGCGATCACGTTGGCCATGGTGAAGGTCTTGCCCGAGCCCGTGACGCCCAGCAGCGTCTGGAACACCTCGCCGTCGATCACGCCCTCGACCAGCCCGTCGATCGCCTTGGGCTGGTCCCCGGCCGGCGGATAGGGCTGGAACAACTCGAAAGGCGAGTCGGGGTAGCGGATGAATTCACCCGGTTTCGCCGGACCGATCGGGTCCAGTTTCTTCAGGTCTGCTATGGCTTCGTTGTTCTCTGGCATGGCTGTTCCCGACAGGTGGCGATCGCGCCGGTAAAATTCAAGGCAACCGGAAAGCGTAGCGCAAGTCCGGTTGCCAGCGAAGCTTTCATCCCAAAGGACCTTTCCATGTCTATGTTCACCGCGGTCGAAATGGCGCCGCGCGACCCGATCCTCGGCCTCAACGAGCAATTTGCAGCCGACACCAACCCCAACAAGGTCAATCTCGGCGTCGGCGTCTATTACGACGACAACGGCAAGCTGCCCCTGCTCCAGTGCGTGCAGGCAGCCGAACAAAACATGATGAAGGCCCCCTCGGCCCGCGGCTATCTGCCGATCGACGGCATCGTGGCCTACGACAACGCCGTCAAGGGCCTGGTCTTCGGCGCGGACAGCGAACCCGTGCAATCGGGCCGCGTCGCCACCATCCAGGGCATCGGCGGTACCGGCGGCCTGAAGGTCGGCGCCGACTTCCTGAAGAAGATCAACCCCAGCGCCAAGGTGCTGATCAGCGACCCGAGCTGGGAAAACCACCGCGCCCTGTTCACCAACGCGGGCTTCGAAGTCGAAAGCTACCCCTACTACGACGCGGCCAAGCGCGGCATCAACTTCGACGGCATGCTGGCCGCCCTGAACGCGGCGCCCGCCGGCACGGTCGTCGTGCTGCACGCCTGCTGCCACAACCCGACCGGCTACGACATCACCGCCGCCCAGTGGGACCAGGTGGTTGCCGTCGTCAAGGCCAAGGGCCTGGTGCCCTTCCTCGACATGGCCTACCAGGGCTTCGGCTACGGCCTCAAGGAAGACGGCGCGGCTGTCGGCAAGTTCGTCGATGCCGGCCTGACCTTCTTCGTCTCGACCTCTTTCTCGAAGAGCTTCAGCCTGTACGGCGAGCGCGTCGGCGCCCTGTCGGTGCTGTGCGAGAACAAGGAAGAAGCCAGCCGCGTGCTGTCGCAGCTCAAGATCGCCATTCGCACCAACTACAGCAACCCGCCCATCCATGGCGGCGCCGTGGTGGCCGCGGTGCTCGGCAACCCCGAGCTGCGCGCCCTGTGGGAAAAAGAACTCGGCGAGATGCGCGTGCGCATCAAGGCCATGCGCCAGAAGCTGGTCGACGGCCTCAAGGCCGCCGGCGTGAAGGAAGACATGAGCTTCATCACCACGCAGATCGGCATGTTCAGCTACTCGGGCCTGTCGAAGGACCAGATGGTGCGCCTGCGCAATGAATTCGGCGTGTACGGCACCGACACCGGCCGCATGTGCGTGGCCGCGCTCAACAGCAAGAACATCGACTACGTCTGCGCGTCGATTGCCAAAGTCATCTAGGTGACAGCAAAGTGTGGGGGAATCGTCNNGACGATTCCCCCACACTTTGCAAGAGAAGGACCCTCGCAGCGGGGTCGGTGTAGGGGTTAGGCCCCCTGCATCGCAGCGAATGCGCTGATATATTGCACCGCAACATTCCACTCCAAGACCAGCGATGCTCTATCAACTCTACGAAGCCCAGCGTTCCCTGATGGAGCCGTTCTCGGACTTCGCACAGGCAGCCTCCAAGCTCTACGGCCAGGGCGCCGTGTGGGGCCAGTTGCCCATGGCCCAGCGCATGGCCGCAGGCTACGACCTGCTCTACCGCCTGGGCAAGGACTACGAAAAGCCCGAGTTCAACATCAAGTCGGTCAAGGTCGACGGCGAAGAGGTCGTCATCCAGGAAGCGATCGAGCTCGACAAGCCGTTCTGCGAACTGCGCCGCTTCAAGCGCTTCACCGACGAGCCGCACATTCTCAAGACGCTCAAGAGCCAGCCCGTGGTGCTGATCGTGGCGCCGCTGTCGGGCCACTACGCCACGCTGCTGCGCGACACCGTGCGCACCATGCTGCAAGACCACAAGGTCTACATCACCGACTGGAAGAACGCACGCCTCGTGCCCATGTCGGAAGGCGAATTCCACCTCGACGACTACATCAACTACGTGCAGGAGTTCATTCGCCTGCTGCAGGCCGAGTACGGCAACTGCCACGTGGTGAGCGTGTGCCAGCCCACCGTGCCGGTGCTCGCGGCCGTGTCGCTCATGGCCAGCCGCAAGGAACCGCTGCCGCTCACGCTGACGATGATGGGCGGCCCCATCGACGCCCGCAAGTCGCCCACCGCGGTCAACAACCTCGCGATGAACAAGAGCTACGAGTGGTTCGAGAACAACGTGATCTACCGCGTGCCGCAAGGCTTCCCCGGTGAAGGCCGCCGCGTGTACCCGGGCTTCCTGCAGCACACCGGCTTCGTGGCCATGAACCCCGACCGCCATGCCACCAGCCACTACGACTACTTCAAGGACCTCATCAAGGGCGACGACGCCAGCGCCGAGGCCCACCGCAAGTTCTACGACGAGTACAACGCCGTGCTCGACATGGACGCCGACTACTACCTGGACACCATCCGCACCGTGTTCCAGCAGTTCGAGCTGGTCAACGGCACCTGGGACGTGAAGAACCCCGAAGGCCAGATCGAGCGCGTGCGTCCGCAAGACATCCGCACCGCCGCGCTGCTGACGGTCGAAGGCGAGCTCGACGACATCTCGGGCTCGGGCCAGACCGAAGCCGCGCACAGCCTGTGCACCGGCGTCGCCGACTCCAAGCGCGAGCACTACGAAGTCAAGGGCGCGGGCCACTACGGCATCTTCAGTGGCCGCCGCTGGCGCGAACTGGTCTACCCCAAGCTGGTGAAGTTCATCGCCGCCAACGACCAGCCGCAAAGCCGCGCCAGCGCGCGCGATGCCCTGGCCGCCGAAGACACCGTCAAGCCGGCCCGCCGCAAGGCCACAGTTGCCACGGTTGCCGCAGCAGCAAGGCCCCCGGCCAAGCCCAAGGCCACCACGGTCGCGGCCGCCAAGAAGCCCGTGGCGCGCAAGAAGCCCGCCACCCGCGCCGCGCGTTAAAAGCGCGCACGCCAACAGCAAGTGAACGGGCTCGCCGCACGCATCAACGACGCACTGCCTCAAACGCAGTGCACACGGTGCGGCTACCCGGATTGCGCAGGCTATGCGCAAGCGGTGGCCGACGGCACGGCCGGCATCAACCAGTGCCCGCCGGGCGGCGCCGAAGGCATTGCCCGGCTCGCGCAGCTCACGGGCCAGCCCCTGCTGCCGCTCGATCCCCAGTTCGGCACCGAAGGCCCGCGCGCCATGGCCGTCATCGACGAGGCCTGGTGCATCGGCTGCACGCTCTGCCTCGACGCCTGCCCCACCGACGCCATCGTCGGCATCAACAAGCGCATGCACACCGTGATCGAGGCGCACTGCACCGGTTGCGAGCTGTGCATTCCGGTCTGCCCTGTCGACTGCATTTCGCTCGAAGTCGAAACGCCGGGCCGCAGCGGCTGGCAGGCGTGGTCGCAAACCCAGGCCGAAGCAGCGCTGCAACGCTACAAGCTGCACGGCGAGCATCGCTGCGGCGCCAAAAACGAGGCGCAAGCCCTCCCCGCCATCGCCGAACCCCAGGCCGCCGACACGCGCAAGCGCTCCATCGTCGAAGCCGCACTGGCGCGTGCCCGCGCCGCCTCGCAACAACGCCCGCCGCCGGCCACCAAACCATGACCACCGACACCCTGCTGATCTACGTCGTCGCCTCGCTCGCACTGGCCGTGATCCCGGGGCCCACCATGCTGCTGGCGCTGTCCAATGGCATCGACGGCGGCATGCGCCGCGCAAGCTGGGGCATTGCCGGCGCGTCGCTCGGCAGCGTCACGCTGATCGCGGTCGTCGCGCTCGGGCTGGGCTCGCTGCTTGCCGCGTCGGAGCTGCTCTTCAACGCGATCCGCGTGGCCGGCGTCGCCTACCTCGTCTGGCTGGGCTTCAAGCTATGGCGCAGCGAAGCGACCGACCTGGGCACCGCGCTCGCCAAGTCCGCCATCGAGGTGCGGCCGCGGGGCCGCGTCGCACTGATGCGCAGCCTGCTCGTGGCGCTGTCCAACCCGAAGACGGTGCTGTTCTTCGCGGCCTTCCTGCCGCAGTTCATCGACATCGGCAAGCCGCAGGGCTCGCAGTACCTGCTGCTCGGCGCGATCTTCGTGGTGCTCGACACCTGCGTCATGCTGGCCTACGCAGCCGCCGGAACGCAGGCCGTGCGCTGGCTCTCGCGCCGTGGCCTCACGGCGCTGAACCGCGGTTGCGCGGTCGGCATGTGGCTGCTCGCGGCCACCCTCGCGTTCTGGCGCCGCCCCGGCACCTGAACCGGCACAGCCAGCCGCTTGCTCAGGCCGCCTTCGAGCGCTTGAAGAGCAACAGCAGCACGCCCGCCAGCACCACGCCCACGGCATACCACTCGAAGCGCGTCACCGTCTCGTTGGCGATCCACACGCCCAACAGCATGGCGATCACCGGATTGACGAAGGTGTAGCTCGCCGCCAGCGCGGCCGGCGCTTGCGCGAGCAGCACCATGTAGGCGTTGAACGCAATCAGCGAGCCGAACACTACCAGGTAGACCCAGGCCACCACCGCCACGGGCTGTGGCGGCCAGCTCATCGTTTCGCCCGACACCGCGGCCAGCACCATCAGCACCACGCCGCCGCACAGCATCTCGCTCGCAAAGCCCATGGCACCGGGCGCCAGCGGCAGGCTGCGCTGGCTCAACACGCTGCCGAGCGACCAGCAACTGCACGCCACGCAGATCGCCACCAGGCCTTCGGGCGACGCCTTGAAGCCACTGCCCTGCGTGAGCATCAGCACACCGACCAGCCCCACCGCAATGCCCGCCGCTTCGAGCCGCGACGGCTTCACGCCCCAGATCAGGTTCAACAGCGCGATCAGCAGCGGAATGACCGCGATGAAAGCCACCACCAGCCCCGAGCCGATCGACACCTCGGCATGCGCCGTGCCGCCCATGCCTCCACCCAGCATCAGCGCGCCGACCACCAGCGCATTGCGCCACTGCAGGCGCGTCGGCCATGGTGCGCCGCGCCAGCGCATCCACACCGCGAGCAGCACGCCCGCGAAAAGAAAGCGCGAGCCCATCTGCAGGAACGGCGGAAAGCTGATCAGTGCGTACTTGATGCCCAGGTAGGTCGAGCCCCAGACCACCCAGGTGGCCGCCAAGCAGAGCCACAACAGGGGCGTCAGCCGGGGCTGCGCGGCAGCAGGCCCGGCATGGGCGGGGGAAGCGAGTGTCGCCATATCGAGGGTGTCTCTTGTTGGAACCAGATGCCCGACATGGTATGAAAGCCACTCTTCGGCTGCCATGCAGATTTCATGGTTCTGCCCACGCCACACCGTCGATTTAAAGGAGTTACATGGACTTCGCCTTGAACCCCACGCTGGACGCCCACGACACCCGCATCCTGGCCGAACTCCAGGCCGATGCGCGCCTCACCATGGCCGAACTCGGCCGCCGCGTGCACCTGAGCCAGCCGGCCGTAACGGAGCGCGTGAAGAAGCTCGAAGCCGCGGGCGTCATCAGCGGCTACCGCGCCACAGTCAACCTCACGCGGCTGGGCTACGGCATCCGCGCGATCATCCGCGTCGGCCGCGCCGACTACGACCGCGTGGTCGCGCTGGTGCAGGAAACGCCCGAATGCATCAATGCCTACAACGTGACCGGCGAGGACAGCTGGATCCTGGAGATCGCGGTGATCGACGTGAGCCACCTCGACGCGGTGGTCACCAAGTTCTGCATCCTCACGGAGACCGCGACCTCGATCATCCTGAACCCGGCGCGCGAACATCTGCCGATGCTGCCGCCTCAGCGCGCCGACGTGAAACCGCCGATTCGAAAAGTGCTCAACGCGTAGCAGTTGCCGCGAGCGCGTTGAAGGCCGTCACCACCTCGGGTGGCGCCTGCACCATCTCGATCAGCACGCCCTCGCCCGCGATCGGAAATTCTTCATTCGCCTTCGGGTGCAGAAAGCAGATGTCGAAACCGGCCGCGCCTTTGCGGATGCCCCCCGGCGCAAAGCGAACGCCCTGCGCCGTGAGCCATTCCACGGCCTTGGGCAGGTCGTCGATCCACAGGCCCACGTGGTTCAGCGGCGTCGTGTGCACCGCGGGCTTCTTCTCGGGGTCGAGTGGCTGCATCAGGTCGACCTCGACCTTGAACGGCCCGCTGCCCATCGAGCAGATGTCTTCGTCGACGTTCTCGCGCTCGCTCTTGAAGGTGCCCGTGACTTCGAGCCCCAGCATGTCGACCCACAGCTTCTGCAGCCGCAGCTTGTCGGGTCCGCCGATGGCGATCTGCTGGATGCCCAGCACCTTGAACGGGCGCGCGGAGACCGTGCCCGTCATGCGCAGACCTCGACTTTTTCGGTGGTCGTGGTGCGGCGCGACTGCAGGCCCAGCTTGCGCAGCAACTGCACGTCGGCCTCCACGTCGGGGTTGCCCGTGACCAGCAGCTTGTCGCCGTAGAAGATCGAATTGGCGCCCGCCATGAAGCACAGCGCCTGCACCGCATCGCCCATCTGCTGGCGACCGGCCGACAGCCGCACGCGCGCCGTCGGCATGGTGATGCGCGCGACCGCGATCATGCGCACGAAGTCGAACGGATCGACCGGTTCCGAATCGGCCAGCGGCGTGCCCGGCACGCGCACCAGGCTGTTGATCGGCACCGACTCCGGGTACGGGTTCAGGTTGGCCAGTTGCGCGATCAGCCCCGCGCGATGCACCGGCGCCTCGCCCATGCCCACGATGCCGCCGCAGCACACGCTGATGCCGGCGCTGCGCACGTGGGCCAGCGTGTCCAGGCGGTCCTGGTAGGTGCGCGTGTCGACCACGTCGGTGTAGTACTCGGGCGCCGTGTCCAGGTTGTGGTTGTAGTAGTCCAGGCCCGCGGCCTTCAGTTGGTGCGCGTGGTGCGGCTCCAGCATGCCCAGCGTGGCGCAGGTCTGCATGCCAAGGCCCTTCACGGCCTCGACCAGCACGGCCACCTTCTCGACGTCGCGGTCCTTCGGCGCGCGCCATGCGGCGCCCATGCAGAAGCGCGTGGCGCCGGCGTCCTTGGCGGCCTGCGCGGCACGCACCACCTCGTCGACCTCCATCAGCTTCTGCGCTTTCACGCCAGTGTCGAACTCGGCCGACTGCGGGCAGTAGCCGCAGTTCTCGGGGCAGCCGCCGGTCTTGACCGACAGCAGCGTGGCCAGCTCGATGTCGCCTTCGGGGAAGTGCTGGCGGTGCACCGTCTGCGCCTCGAACAGCAGGTCCATCAGCGGCTTGTCGAGCAGCGCCTGGATGGCCTCGATCGTCCACGGGCCTTGCGGCGCCGCGAGTTTCGTGGGGCGATGCAGCGTGATCGCTTGTTGCAGGTCGTTGGCACCCATCAGTTGAACTCCAGAATGATTTGATCGACCGCGAGCGATTCGCCCTTGCCCGCCGAGATCTTGCCGACCACGCCGTCCTGCGTGGCGAACAGCACGTTTTCCATCTTCATGGCCTCGATCACGGCCAGCTTCTCTCCAGCCTGCACCTGCTGCCCCGGCTGCACCGACACCTCGACCAGCAGGCCCGGCATCGGCGACATCAGGAACTTGCTCAGGTCTGGCGGCGCCTTGTAGGGCATCAGCTCCAGCAGGCGCGCGCCCAGCGGCGACAGCACCATCGTCTCGATCTGCGTGCCGTCGTGCGACACGCGCAGCGCCAGCGGGTTCTTGCCCGCGCCACGCTCCACCTGCGCCGTGAAGGGCTTGTCGTTGACGATGCCCTGCACCCGGATCGCGCCCAGCGCAAAGCTGCTGTCGATCTTGTAGCTCTTGTCGCCCACGGCCACCGCGCTCGCGCCGGTCTTGCCATGGAAGTCGGACACCGACACCGGGTGGTGCACGTGCTTGCCTTCCGGCCCCAGCTCCACCACCACGAACTGCTCGCCCACCTTCACGCCGTGGCCTTCGAGCTGCCCGCTGATGCCCGAGGCGCGCGCCCGATAACGGCGGTGCACATACGCGGCGAGCGCGATGAGGAACGACGGGTCGGAGTGCGGCACGTCTTCCGCGTGGAAGCCCTTGCCGTAGTGCTCGGCAATGAAGCCGGTGTTGAAGTCGCCCGCCACGAATTTCGGGTGCGCCAGCAGCGCCGCCTGGAACGGGATGTTGCTGCTGATGCCGCGGATCACGAAGCCGTTGAGCGCCTCGCGCATGCGGGCAATCGCATGCTGGCGGTCCTTGCCATGCACGATGAGCTTGGCGATCATCGAGTCGTAGTACATCGGGATCTCGCCGCCGTCGTACACGCCCGTGTCCACGCGCACGCCTTGCAGGTGCTTCGTGTCGCTCGCGAACATCGTCTCGGCCGGAGGCTGGAACTTCACCAGCCGGCCGGTCGACGGCAGGAAGCTGCGGAACGGGTCTTCCGCGTTGATGCGGCACTCGATGGCCCAGCCATCGCGCTTGACCTCGGCCTGCGTCAGCGACAGCTTCTCGCCGGCCGCCACGCGGATCATCAGCTCGACCAGGTCGAGCCCCGTGATGCACTCCGTCACCGGGTGCTCCACCTGCAGGCGCGTGTTCATTTCCAGGAAGTAAAAGCTCTGGTCCTTGCCGACCACGAACTCCACCGTGCCCGCGCTCTGGTAGTTCACGGCCTTGGCCAGTTGCACCGCCTGCTCGCCCATCGCCTTGCGCGTGGCGTCGGTAATGAAGGGCGACGGCGCCTCTTCGATCACCTTCTGGTGGCGCCGCTGGATCGAGCATTCGCGCTCGTTCAGGTAGATGACGTTGCCGTGCGAATCGCCCAGCACCTGGATCTCGATGTGGCGCGGCTCCTCGACGAATTTCTCGATGAACACGCGGTCGTCGCCGAAGCTGTTGCGCGCCTCGTTGCGGCACGAGGTGAAGCCCTCGAAGGCTTCCTTGTCGTTGAAGGCCACGCGCAAGCCCTTGCCGCCGCCGCCGGCCGAAGCCTTGATCATCACCGGGTAGCCGATGTCCTTGGCAATCTCGACCGCGCGCTCGGCCGTCTCGATGGCGTCGTTCCAGCCCGGAATGGTGTTGACCTTGGCTTCGTTCGCGAGCTTCTTCGAAGCGATCTTGTCGCCCATCGCCGCGATCGAATAGTGCTTCGGCCCGATGAAGGCAATGCCCTCTTCCTCGACCTTGCGCGCGAAGGCTTCGTTCTCCGACAGGAAGCCGTAGCCCGGGTGCACCGCCTCGGCGCCGGTCTTCTTGCAGGCCGCGATGATGCGGTCGGCCTGCAGGTAGCTCTCGCGGCTGGGCGCCGCGCCGATGTGCACGGCCTCGTCGGCCAACTCGACGTGGCGTGCTTCCTTGTCGGCGTCGGAGTAGACGGCGACGGTAAGGATGCCCATCTTCTTGGCCGTTTGAATGACACGGCAGGCGATCTCGCCGCGGTTCGCAATCAGGATTTTCTTGAACATGTTCTTCTTCTCCGTGCCGTTCACAGCGGAATGTTTCCGTGCTTGCGCCACGGGTTCTCGAGCTTCTTCTCGCGCAGCATCACCAGCGAGCGGCAGATGCGCTTGCGCGTCTCGTGCGGCAGGATCACGTCGTCGATGTAGCCGCGAGCGCTTGCCACGTACGGGTTGGCAAAGCGAGCCTTGTATTCGGCTTCGCGCGCGGCCAGCTTTTCGGGATCGTTCTTGTCTTCGCGAAAGATGATTTCCACCGCGCCCTTCGCGCCCATCACCGCGATCTCTGCGCGTGGCCAGGCCAGGTTGACGTCGCCGCGCAGGTGCTTGGAAGCCATCACGTCGTACGCACCGCCGTAGGCCTTGCGCGTGATGACGGTGATCTTCGGCACCGTGCACTCCGCATACGCGTAGAGCAGCTTGGCGCCGTGCTTGATGATGCCGCCGTACTCCTGGCCGGTGCCGGGCATGAAGCCGGGCACGTCGACGAAGGTCACGACCGGAATGTTGAACGCATCGCAGAAGCGCACGAAGCGCGCGGCCTTGATGCTGCTCTTGATGTCCAGGCAACCCGCCAGCACCAGTGGCTGGTTGGCCACGATGCCGATGGTCTGGCCTTCCATGCGCGCAAAGCCGATCACGATGTTCTTCGCGTAGTCGGGCTGCAGCTCGAAGAAGTCGCCGTCGTCCACCACCTTCAGGATCAGTTCCTTGATGTCGTAGGGCTTGTTCGGGTTGTCGGGCACCAGCGTGTCGAGCGAATAGTCGGGCCGGTCGGCCGGGTCGCCCTGGCCGTTGTTGCCCAGCCGCACCGGCGGCTTCTCGCGGTTGTTCAGCGGCAGGTAGTTGTACAGGCGGCGCAGCATCATCAGCGCCTCGACGTCGTTCTCGAACGCCATGTCGGCCACGCCGCTGCGCGTGGTGTGGGTGATGGCGCCGCCCAGCTCTTCGGCCGTGACGCTTTCGTGCGTCACGGTCTTCACCACGTCGGGGCCGGTGACGAACATGTAGCTGCTGTCCTTCACCATGAAGATGAAGTCGGTCATGGCGGGCGAATACACCGCGCCGCCCGCGCAGGGGCCCATGACCATGCTGATCTGCGGCACCACGCCCGAGGCCATCACGTTGCGCTGGAACACGTCGGCGTAACCGCCGAGCGAGGCCACGCCTTCCTGGATGCGGGCGCCGCCCGAATCGTTCAAGCCGATGACGGGTGCGCCGACCTTCATGGCCTGGTCCATCACCTTGCAGATCTTCTCGGCGTGCGCTTCGCTGAGCGCGCCGCCGAAGACGGTGAAGTCCTGGCTGAACACGAACACCAGGCGGCCATTGATCATTCCGTAGCCGGTGACCACGCCGTCGCCGGGGATCTTCTGCTCGGCCATGCCGAAATCGACCGAGCGGTGCTCGACGAACATGTCCCACTCTTCGAAGGTGTTGTCGTCGAGCAGCAGCTCGATGCGCTCGCGCGCCGTGAGCTTGCCCTTGGCATGCTGCGCATCGATGCGCTTCTGCCCGCCACCGAGGCGCGCCTGGGCGCGACGCTTTTCGAGTTCTTCAATCAGTTCTTGCATGGTGTGGTTCCGAAGCTGTGGTCCTGAATTGCAATGTCTTGTGTGTGTTTTTCGGGGGCCTCACGGCCTGGCGGTAATGGCCGCCGCCGCGAGCAGCTGGCGCGCCGCGGTGGATGCCGGCAGCGCGCCTTGCGCCACCTGCTGGGTGAGCTGCGGCAGCAGCTCGCGCACTTGCGCGTGATGCCTGAAGGCCTGCTTCAGGCCGGCGTCGATGCGTTCCCACATCCACGCGGTCGCCTGCTTCTCGCGGCGCTTTGCGAGCTTGCCGTTGGCAGTCTGCAGTTGCCTGAACTGCATGACGGCGTCCCAGAAGGCGTCGACGCCGGTGCCCGCCAGCGCGCTCAGCTGCAGCACCTTGGGCAGCCAGAAGCGCACCTCGGCGCCGCTGTGCGCGTCGTGCACCGCATGCGCGTGGTCCGGGTTGCCCTGGTGCCCGAACAGGCGCAGCGCCGAAGTGATCTGTGCCTGTGCGCGCGTCGCGGCGTCCTTGTCGATGTCGGCCTTGTTGATGACCACGAGGTCGGCCAGCTCCATCACGCCCTTCTTGATCGCCTGCAGGTCGTCGCCCGCGTTGGGCAGCTGCATCAGCACGAACATGTCGGTCATGCCAGCCACGGCTGTTTCGCTCTGGCCCACGCCCACGGTCTCGACGATGACGATGTCGTAGCCGGCGGCCTCGCACACCAGCATGGCTTCGCGCGTCTTCTCGGCCACGCCGCCGAGCGTGCCGCTCGACGGGCTGGGCCGGATGTAGGCGCGCTCGTGCACCGAAAGGCGTTCCATGCGCGTCTTGTCGCCAAGAATGGAGCCGCCCGACACGGTCGATGACGGGTCGATGGTCAGCACCGCCACGCGGTGCCCCTTGTCGATCAGCAGCAGCCCCAGCGTTTCGATGAAGGTCGATTTGCCCACACCCGGCACGCCCGAGATGCCGAGGCGAAACGACTGGCCGGTGCGCGGCAGCAGTGCCGTCAGCAACTCGTCGGCCTGCGCGCGATGGTCGGTGCGGGTCGATTCGAGCAGCGTGATCGCCTTGGCAATCGCGCGGCGCTGCGCCATGCCGGGCGCATCGACGACCGCGCTTTCGATGGCTTGCACGGTCTTCATCGGCTCGCCAACTCCGACGCTGCCGACGCCTCCGACGCCACACGCCAGCGGTAGTGCAGGTCCACGCCCTCTTCGCCTTCAAGCACGAAGCCGTGGCGCAGGTAGAAGCGGTTGGCATCGCTCTGCACCAGCGCCGTGAGCTTGATGTCGAGGTTCTTTTCGCGCGCCTGCGCCTTGGCCCAGTGCATCACCCATTCGCCGATGCCGCGCCCCTGGAAGCCGGTGCGCAGGTACAGGTGGTCCAGGCGCAGCGCATCCGCGTCCTCGGGCTTGAGCGTGACGAAGCCGACGCGCTGCTCGCCGTCGAGCACGATGTGGTGCATGAACGGCACCACGAAGCCGGCCGACAGCCGCTCGCGCGAACGCGTGAGGTCGAAGCGGCCGACGCGCTCCAGGCTCGGACGCATCGCATCGATGCGCACGGCCAGCATGTCCTCGAAATCGCCGGAGTCCACCGGCTGCAGCGACAGCCGCGACAAGAGATCGCTCACGTCGATGCTTTTCTTCAGGCCGCAACCGCCGCGCGAATCTGCTCCAGCACGTCCTTGGCACTGGCCGGAATAGGCGTGCCCGGTCCGTAGATGCCCTTCACGCCGGCTTCGTACAGGAAGTCGTAGTCCTGCCGCGGAATCACGCCGCCGACGAACACGATGATGTCGTCCGCGCCCTGCTTCTTCAGCTCGTTGATGATCGCGGGCACAAGCGTCTTGTGGCCGGCCGCGAGGGTGCTCACGCCGACGGCATGCACGTCGTTTTCAATCGCCTGCCGCGCACATTCTTCGGGCGTCTGGAACAGCGGGCCCATGTCAACGTCGAAGCCCAGGTCGGCGAACGCGGTCGCAACCACCTTGGCGCCACGGTCGTGTCCGTCCTGCCCGAGCTTGGAGATCATCACGCGCGGACGACGGCCCTGCTCTTCGGCAAAGGCGTTGATCTCGGTCTTGAGCGCTTCCCAGCCTTCGGCCGAGTCGTAGGCCGCTGCGTACACACCGGTCACCTTCTGCGTGTCGGCGCGATGGCGGCCGAACGATTTTTCGAGCGCATCGGAAATCTCGCCCACCGTGGCGCGCAGGCGCACCGCGTCGATGCTCAGTGCCAGCAGGTTGCCGCTGTTGTTCTCGGCGGCGTCGGTCAGCGCATCGAGCGCGGCCTGCACCTTGGCACCGTCGCGCGAGGCGCGAATGGCCTGCAGCCGCGCCACCTGCTGGTCGCGCACCATCACGTTGTCGATGGACAGGCTGTCGATCGCGTCTTCGTTCTTCAGCTTGTACTTGTTGACGCCGACGATCACGTCCTTGCCCGAGTCGATGCGCGCCTGCTTCTCGGCGGCGGCGGCTTCGATCTTCAGCTTGGCCCAGCCGCTGTCGACCGCCTTGGTCATGCCGCCCATGGCCTCGACTTCTTCGATGATGGCCCAGGCCGCATCGGCCATGTCCTGCGTGAGCTTCTCCATCATGTAGCTGCCGGCCCAGGGGTCGACCACGTTGGTGATGTGCGTCTCTTCCTGGATGATGAGCTGCGTGTTGCGCGCAATGCGCGAGCTGAACTCGGTGGGCAGCGCGATGGCTTCGTCGAGCGCGTTGGTGTGCAGCGACTGGGTGCCGCCGAACACCGCGGCCATGGCCTCGATGGTGGTGCGCACGATGTTGTTGTACGGGTCTTGCTCGGTGAGCGACCAGCCCGAGGTCTGGCAGTGCGTGCGCAGCATCAGGCTCTTGGGGTTCTTGGGGTTGAACTCCTTCATGATGCGGCACCACAGGAGGCGCGCCGCGCGCATCTTGGCCACTTCAAGATAGAAGTTCATGCCGATGGCCCAGAAGAAGCTCAGGCGCCCGGCAAAGCCGTCGACGTCCAGGCCCTTGGCCAGCGCGGTCTTCACGTACTCCTTGCCGTCGGCCAGCGTGAACGCCAGCTCCAGCGCCTGGTTGGCGCCGGCCTCCTGCATGTGATAGCCGCTGATCGAGATCGAGTTGAACTTCGGCATGTGCTGCGCCGTGTACTCGATGATGTCGCCGATGATCCGCATGCTCGGCGCCGGCGGAAAAATGTAGGTGTTGCGGACCATGAACTCCTTGAGGATGTCGTTCTGGATGGTTCCGCTCAGTTGGTCCTTGGACACGCCCTGCTCTTCGGCCGCGACCACGTAGCCCGCCAGCACCGGCAGCACGGCGCCGTTCATCGTCATCGACACCGAGACCTTGTCCAGCGGGATCTGGTCGAACAGGATCTTCATGTCCTCGACCGAATCGATGGCCACGCCGGCCTTGCCGACGTCGCCGGTCACACGCGGATGGTCGCTGTCGTAGCCGCGGTGGGTGGCCAGGTCGAAAGCCACGCTCACGCCCTGCCCGCCGGCGGCCAGCGCCTTGCGGTAGAAGGCGTTCGATTCTTCAGCCGTCGAAAAGCCCGCGTACTGGCGGATGGTCCAGGGGCGCACCGCGTACATGGTGGCCTGCGGGCCGCGCAGGTAGGGCTCGAAGCCGGGCAGCGTGTCGGTGTACTTCAGGCCCTGCAGGTCAGCCGCGGTGTACAGCGGCTTGACGCTGATGCCGTCGGGCGTGATCCAGTTGAGCGCATTCACGTCGCCACCGGGCGCTGACTTGGCAGCGGACTTGGCCCAGGCCTCGAGGTCGGCGGGCTTGAAGGTGGGTTCGGGTGTGCTGCTCATGAGGGGCCGCTTTGCAGTGTCTTGCTGGATATTCGCAAATTCGCCTGCACGGATTTGCAAGCCGGCCGCGAGTCTAACCGATCCGTAATTATTAATTCAAACGCATTTTTTGAAGTACAGTCCGGCTCATGTCCGCCGTCACCCTCACCCCCCGCGCCCTCTACGAAGAGGTGGCCGAGCTGCTGCGCCAGCGGATTTTCCGCCGGGAGCTGGAGCCCGGCAGCTGGATCGACGAACTCAAGCTGGCCGAGGAATACGGCATCAGCCGCACGCCCCTGCGCGAAGCGTTGAAGGTGCTGGCGGCCGAAGGCCTGGTGACGATGAAGGTACGCCGCGGCGCCTACGTGACGGAGGTGTCGGAGCAGGACCTGGCCGACGTGTACCACCTGCTGTCGCTGCTGGAGAGCGACGCCGCCGGCGTGGTGGCGGAGCGCGCGACGGAGGCCCAGCGCGCGGAACTGAAGGCACTGCACGCGGAGCTGGAAGCGGCGGCGGCCCCGGGCAAGGAAGACCGCGAACACTTCTTCGCGATCAACGAGCGCTTTCACATGCGGCTGCTGGCGATTGCGGACAACAAGTGGCGTGACCAGATGGTGGCCGACTTGCGCAAGGTGATGAAGCTGAACCGTCACAACTCGCTGCTGAAGGCAGGCCGCATTGGCGAATCGCTGGCGGAACATCGCCTGGTGATGGCCGCGATCGAGACGCGCGACGCGGCTGCGGCCATGGCGCGCATGCGTGAGCACTTCAAGAACGGGCTTGAGGCGGCTGCTTAGTCTTTCTTCGGTTGTCGGGTTCGGGGTCATTCTTGGTTTGTGCGAATGACACCGGGTGCTCCCCTCCGCGAATGTCCCCCGCTTCGCTCCTCCTTTATTTCGCTGCGGGGA
>NZ_QAJK01000125.1 GCF_003852515.1 Variovorax sp. KBW07
TGGTGTACCGCTGATCAACGACCACTCTGATGACGCTCACGCGGATGGTGTGCTCTGCGCAGCGAAATAAAGGAGGAGCGAAGCGGGGGACATTCGCGGAGCAGAGCACACCGTCGGCGTGGGCGTCGCCCTGAACAGCAAGCGGAAAAGCGCCCCCGAAACAGGACCGCAGACAAAGCACCCCTGGTATTTCGGGAAAAAGGTGCGTAAACGCACATCCGGGCCAGCGACAGCTCCGCACACTGGAACCGCAACCGCCGCACTCCGCGACGGCCCTTCGTTTTCAAAGTTTCCAAGGATCTGCCATGAACACCCAGGCCGCTGCCGCCAACACCCCGCGTGCGCCGATCGCATCGCCCGTTTCCGCCCTCTCCCCCGCCAACACCGACGACGCCGGCAAGCTCCTGCTTCGCGTCAGCGTCGGTTTTCTTGTGCTCCTGCACGGCGTCTTCAAGCTCTCCGCCGGCGTCGGCTTCATCGGCGGCATGCTGGCCAAGGCCGGGCTGCCGAGCGGGCTGGCGTACCTTGTTTTCGTCGGTGAAATCGTCGCCCCGCTGCTCATGATGGCCGGCCTGTTCACTCGCGCCGCTGCCGGCGTGGTCGTCATCAACATGATCGTGGCGCTGGGCCTGGTGCACATGGCCGACCTGTTCGCGCTCACCAAGCAAGGCGGCTGGGCGCTCGAGCTGCAGGGCCTGTACCTGTTCGGCGCGCTGACCGTGGTGCTGCTGGGCGCGGGGCGCTTCAGCGTCGGCGGCAAGAACGGCCGCTGGAACTGATCGATCTGCGGCGGCTGGCTCAGTTGCCGGCGTCGTCGCCCCGCACCTGCGAGACCATCAGCGCCAGGCGGGCGGCGTCGGCCACGAGCAGGGCCTTGCCGTCCTTGCGCAGCACGCCACCGCGCACCAGCACGTTGAGCTCGCGCGTTACCTGCTCGCGGTTGGTGCTGATCTGGCTGGCCAGCGCCGCGTGCTTGGGCGCCGGGTCCAGCCGGGCCTGGTTGCCGTCGATGCCGGCGGCGCGCGCCAGGCGCAGCAGCTCGGCATGCAGCCGGTTCTGCACGCCCAGCGTGCTCAGGTCGATCACCCGCTCCGACAGCTGCCGCACCAGTGACGCCAGGCGCTGCATGACGCGCTCGGCCACCAGCGGTTCGTCGCGCAGCAGGGCCATGAAGGCGGGGCGGTCGAGGCTGGCGACCACGCTGGGTTCCAACGTGACCACGTCGGCCGAACGCGGGCCGCCGTCGATGGCGGCAATGTCGCCGAAGTGCTCGCCGGCTTCGGAGTCGCGGAAGGTGACCTGCCGGCCGTTGGCCGAATAGGTCGTCACCCGCACCCGGCCCGAGACCAGCAGGAACACCTCGCCCTGCTGCTCGGCGCGCAGCAGCAGGGGCTTGCCGGCCTCCACGCTGTGCCACAGGCATTGCTGGGCCAGCAGGCCGAGGCGGGCGTCGGACAGGCCTTCGAGCAGCGCGATCTGGCGCAGCGCGAGGCTGGAGCGGGGAGTGGGTTCAGGTTTGGCCATGCCGGGGGTCGGTGGGGGCGCGCGCATTATGCTCGGGCACCGATTCGAACCCGTTCATGGACAGACGTTCCCCCCTCGCCTCTTTTCTTGCGCACAGGCCGCCGACACGGCGCAACCTGCGCTGGGCGAGCGGGCTGGTGCTCATGGCCTACATCACGGCCCACCTGCTGAACCATTCGCTGGGCATCTATTCGTTTGCCGCGGCCGAAACCGTGCTGCGCGGCGTGCAGATGTTCTGGCACAGCCTGCCGGGCACCCTGCTGCTGTACGGCGCCGCCGCCACGCACCTGGCGCTGGCCGTGGTCGCGCTGTGGGAGCGCCGCACGCTGCGCATGCCGCCGCTCGAAGGGTTGCGCGTGCTGCTGGGCTTTGCACTGCCGCTGCTGCTGGCCAAGCACCTGACCGCCATGCGCGGCGCCTACCTGGCCTACGGCATCGACGGCTCCTACGTGCGCGTGGTCTGGGGCCTGTGGGACGTACCCGGCGCCGCCGCGCAGTTGGGCATGATGCTCGCGGCCTGGGCGCACGGCTGCCTGGGCCTGCACTTCGCGCTGCGCGCGCAGCCGGCCTACCGGCGCTTCTCTCATGTGCTGCTGGCCGTGGCGGTGGTGCTGCCGGTCATGGCCGCGCTGGGCTTCGTGTCGATGGGCCGCGAGTTCCAGTGGACCGGCGTGCCGCAGGTGACGCTGCCCACGCCCGAGCAGGGCAAGGCGCTGGCCGCGGCGGAAGACGGCATCAAGTGGTTCTACGGGCTGGCGCTGATGGCCCTGCTGGCGGCCCGCTGGGGGCGCAACTGGTTCGCGCGGCTGTCGCGCGAGCCGTCGGTGGCGCTGCGCTACCCCGACCGCACAGTGCACGTGCCGCGCGGCTGGAGCGTGCTGGAGGCGAGCCGCTCGCACGGCATCGACCACGTGTCGATCTGCGGCGGGCGCGCGCGTTGCTCGACCTGCCGCGTGCGCGTGGTCGGGCCGGCCGAGCACATCGGCGTGCCGGGCCGCGACGAGCAGCGCACGCTCGAGCGCGTGCGCGCGCCGGGCGACGTGCGGCTGGCCTGCCAGCTGCGCCCGCGCGGCGACATCGAGGTCACGCCGCTGTTCGCGCCGCTGCCCAACGAAGGCCGGCCGGCGCCCGTAGGCAGTTTCGGGCGCGAGCGCGACGTGGCGATTCTTTTCGTCGACCTGCGCCGCTGGTCGGGGCTGTCGGAGCGGCAGTGGCCCTTCGACCTGGCCTATGTGCTCGACCGCTATTTCGCCACCGTGGGCGCGGCCGTGCGCGAGAGCGGCGGCGTGCCCAACCAGTTCATCGGCGACAGCGTGATGGCGATCTTCGGGCTCGACTGCGACCTGCCCACCGCCTGCCGCCAGGCACTGCACGCCACCACGCTGATCGAGCAGCGCATGAACGCATGGAGCGAAGGCTTCGAGGCGCAGTTCGGCCAGCGGCTGGACTTCGGCATGGGCCTGCATGCGGGGCGCGCGGCGGTGGGCGAAGTGGGCTACCTGGAGACCACGACCTTCACCGCCATCGGCGAAGTGGTCAACACCGCGAGCCGGCTGCAGGACCATTCGAAGATGGCCTCGTCGCGCCTCGTGGTCTCGCTGTTCGCGGCGGCGCAGGCCGGCGTGGCCGACGCGCTGGGCCCGGCCCATTCGCTCGCCGTGCGGGGCCGCTCCGAGCCCCTTCAGGTGCTGTACCCGCAGCCTGCGAACGTCCCCGCGTAATCGGCGAAAGCGGTGCGCAAACGCACAGCGCCAACCACGGTGCGGTTTCACACTGCATACCGTGGCAACGACGAATGTCCGCCGCCCACACAGCAGTCATCCGAAGGGACTTTCATCATGAACACCAAGCAACTCATCGCCCTGTCCGCCGCCGCATTCGCCATGCTGGGCGCAGCGGGTGCCGCGCACGCCGAAACCTACGAAGGCGTGCAATCGATCGCCTCGCAGGCCAGCCGCGCCGACGTGCGCACCGAAGCCGTGGCTGCCGCGCACAGCGGCAACCCCTATGCGGAGGGTGCCAACGCCGGCCCGGCCCCGGTCATCGTTTCGGCGACCAGCCGCGCCGCGGTCCGCGCCGAAGCCGTTGCCGCCGCGCACAGCGACAACCCGTACGCCGAAGGCGCATCGTCGGGCGTCGCGCCCGTGGTGACCAGCACCGTCGACCGTGCCACGGTCCGCGCCGCCGCACGCGCTGCCGCCCGCGGCGACGCACTGCCGCTGTAAGCGGTTCGCAGCGCCCGCGGGCCGGGCGCTGCAAGACGGCGGAAGCGGCGGAAAGGGCGAAAACGGCAGCTCAGGGCCGCACGCCTTCCCACGCGTTCTGCAGCAAGGCACGAATCGCATCGCGCTCCAGCGGGCGCGGATTGGGGTACTGGTTCTTCAGCGCATGCGCGCAGGCCAGGTCGAGGTCGGACTCCTTCATGCCGATATCGCGCAGCGCGACCGGCGCGCCGTTGTCGCGTGCCAGGTCGAACACCGCCTGCGCTGCATTGCTGCCCCCCAGCGCCTTGGCGATGCGCGTCATGGCCTCGGGCGCCGCGGCCGCGTTGTAGGCCAGCGCATGCGGCAGCACGATGGTGTGGGTTTCCGCATGCGGCAGGTTGAAGCTGCCGCCCAGCGTATGGCACAGCTTGTGGTGCAGCGCCATGCCGACGTTGCCGAGCACGGTGCCGCAGAGCCATGCGCCGTAGAGCGCGTCGGCGCGCGCGGCCGGGTCCTTGGCCGAGGCGCGGATCGCCGGCAAGGCACGGCCCAGCGCGGCAATGCCTTCTTGCGCCATCAGGTCCATGATGGGGTTCGCGTCGGTGGCATAGAGCCCTTCGGCCGCATGCGCGATGGCATTGATGCCGCTGGTCACGCTCATGCCCACGGGCAGGCTCAGCGACAGCTCGGGGTCGTAGATCACGGTGCGCGGCAGCACCCTGAAGTCTTTGCCCGTCTTCTTCATGCCGGCTTCGGTGATGCCGTAGATCGGCGTCATCTCGGAGCCCGCGTAGGTGGTCGGAATCGCGAGGATCGGCAGGCCCGAGTCGAGCGCAATGGCCTTGCCCAGCCCGGTGGTCGAGCCACCGCCGATGGCCACGGCGCAATCGGCGCCCAGGCGTTGCGCCACCTCCCGCGCTTCGCGCGCGGTTTCTATCGGCACGTGCATCACGGCCCGGTCGAACACGCCGGCCGCGTGCGCGCCCAGCATGTCGGCAACGCGCTCGGCCTGCGGGCGCTGCTCGGGCGTGGACAGCACCAATGCGCGGCGGGCGCCCAGCGCGTCGATTTCCCGTGCCAGGTGCTGCAGCGAACCGGCACCGAAAACCACCCGCTGGGGAACGCTGTTGTAGACGAAGGGTTGGACGGACATCGCTTGATCTTTCCTCTGGAACTCGCAATCGGGGGGCGCATCTGCTGCGCAGAATACGCCGGGCGCGAGTGTCCCAGTGGCCTGCCGGCCGTTCAACAACACCAGCGGAAAGGAGTTTTCCGCCGAGCGTTCAGTGCTCAGCGCTCAGCGCCCCGCGCCCGCCTGCCTGGCATGCACCGCCAGCATCACGAAGCCGCCCACCATCGCCACGTTCTTCAGGAAGTTGTTGAGCTGCCCCGCGAACTGCGCCGCGTCGGCGGCCCAGAACGCATGCGCAGTAAAGGCCGTGGCCAGCGTGAACAGCGCCAGCACGCCCGCCACCCACTGCACGCGCCAGCCGGCGATCAGCAGCAGCCCGCCACCGATCTCCAGCGCGATGGTCAGCGGCAGCACCACGTCGGCCAGCGGAATGCCGAGCTTGCCGAAATAGCCGAGCGTGGCGGCGTAGGTCAGGAGCTTGCGCACGCCCGCGACCAGGAAGATGGCGGCCATGAGCACGCGGGCGGCCAGGGTCCAGCCGGGGGAAGGGTTCGTCGTTGTGTTCATGCCGTTTCTCCGGGGCGCGCGGTTGCGCCCGTGAATTTCAATCGCCCCATGCAGAGCACCATCACGCAGGACAGCAGCGCCGGCACGGCCGCCGCGATGAAGAGCGCGCTGTTTGTCCAGTGCAGCCCGATGAGCCAGCCCGCCAGCACCGGCCCCACGATGGAGCCCGCGCGGCCGATGCCCAGGCTCCAGCCCATGCCGGTGGCGCGCACCGTGGTCGGGTACACGCTCGATGCCAGCGCAATGAGCGCGGGCTGCGCGCCCACCACGCAGAAGCCGCTCACCGTGACCACCGCGAGCAGCAGTGCCAGCGGCAGCGCCGGCTGCCCGATGACGGCGATGGCCAGCACCGCCACCGCGAAGATCGGCACCAGCACGCGGTAGAAGCCGATGCGGTCGATCAGCGGCCCCATGGCCACCGTGCCGGCCACGCCGCCCACCTGCAGCAGCGTGCCCACCAGCACCGCCGTGCCGCCGCTGTAGCCGGCGCTGGTGGCAATGGTAGGCAACCAGTTCGCCAGGAAGAACAGGTTGAGCAGGTTCATGAAGTTGATGCCCCACAGCAGCAGCGTGGCCGGCCCGCGCCCCGCGCGGAACAGTTCGACCACCGGAGCGCCGTCCTGCTTCGACTCATGCACCACGTAGCGGGTGCCGGGCCCGATGCGCAGCTCCGGCGCGATGCGGCGCAGCCACCCGTGCACGCGGTCGAGCTTGCGGCCGCGCAGCACCAGGAACTGCATCGACTCGGGCATGTAGCGCCACATCAGCGCGGCGATCACCAGCGGCACGATGCCGCCGAACACGAACACCGCCTGCCAGCCGCCCCATGGAATGAGCACGGCCGACACCAGCCCGCCCAGCACCGCGCCGCCAGTGAAGCCGCACGACACCCACATCATCAACGTGACGCGGCGACGCCTCGGGCTGTACTCGCTGGCCAACGCACTGGCGTTGGCCATGATGCCGCCCAGCCCGATGCCGGTAATGAAGCGCATCACCAGCAGTTCGTTCAGCGTGTGCGTGAAGGTGGTCGCGAGCATGCACAGCGCAAAGAACACCGTGGCGCCCAGCAGCACGGGACGCCGGCCGATGCGGTCGGCCCAGGTGCTCAGCACCAGCGAACCGACCAGCATGCCGAACAGGCCGGCACCGAACACCGGGCCGAGCGAGGCCTTGTCGATGCCCCAGGCCTGCACGATGGCCGGGGCGACGAAGCCCATCGCCTGCACGTCGAAGCCGTCCATGACCACCGCGCAGCCGACCAGCAGCAGGATCCATTTCTGGAAACCGCTGACGGGGTGGCTGTCGATCAGCGCGGGAATGTCGAGCGCCGCGGTGGCGGTGCCGCCACCGCTGACATCGAGGGAATGCGGAAAAGCCTTCACGCCGCGGCCTCGTCGAGGCAGCTGTCGGCCGTCCAGCCATAGAGCCATTCGAGCGCGTCGTAGAAGCGCTCCTGCGGCCTGTCTTTCCACATGCTGTTGCGCACCAGCCGCTCGACGCCCTTGGCGTGATAGATGCGGCCCATCTCGCGCGCCGACAGCACCACGCGCGCGGTGCGGGCCACACGCGAGCGCTCGTACAGGGCCAGCCCGCGCGGCCAGTCGCCACCTTCGCGGCGCAGTGCCAGGCCCAGCGTTACCGCGTCCTCGCAGGCCGTGCAGGCGCCCTGCGCCAGGTACTGCACCATCGGGTGCGCGGCATCGCCCAGCAGCGTGGCGCGGCCGAAGGTCCATCGCTCGATGGGGTTGCGGTCGGCCGTCGAATAGCGCTTCCAGGCTTTCGGAATGCGCAGCAGTTGCTGCACCTGCTCGCAGGTCGGGCGAAAGTAGCGCTGCACCTCGGCCGGGTCGCCGTCCATCGAACCCCATTCCTCGGGCTGGTCGCTGTGGAAGGTGACGGCGATGTTGAACTTGTCGCCGCCCTTCAGCGGGTAGTGCACCAGGTGGCAGTTGGGGCCGACCCAGATGCAGGGCGCGGTGAAGCGCAGCGCCTCGGGAAAGTCGGCCGTGTCGACCACCGCCCGAAACACCACGTGGCCCGACACGCGGATGCTGTCGCCCACGTACTGCTGGCGCACCGCCGAGCGCACGCCGTCGCAGCCGATCACGGCCTGGCCTTCGTGCCGGCCGCCCTGCGCGTCGATGAGCGTCACGCCGTCGTCGTCCTGCTCGATGTGCACGACCTTGGTCGAGGTCAGGAACTCGATGCCGTCGGTCGTGGCCTTCACGCCCTCGAGCAGCGCGCCGTGGATGTCGGCGCGGTGGATTACCGCATACGGATTGCCGAAGCGTTCGCGAAACCCGTCGGACAGCGAGATGCTCGCCACGCGCTTCGCGTCGATGGCGTCGAACATCACCATCTCTTCGGTGTAGACCGCCTTGGCGCGCAGATGCTCGCCCACGCCGAGCGCATCGCAGGCCGCGAAGGCGTTGGGGCTGAGCTGGATGCCGGCGCCGATCTCGCCGATCTGCCCGGCCTGCTCGATCACCTTCACGCGATAGCCTTCGCGCACCATGGCCAGCGCGGCCGCCAGCCCGCCGATGCCGCCGCCGGCCACGAGCACGGGACGTGTGTCTTTCGTGGCGCTCATGTCACTTCAGCCCGAACAGCTTGCGGGCGTTGTCGCGGCCGATCTTCTGGCGATCGTTCTCGCTGATCTCGCAGGTGTCGAACCAGCGCGCGGCGTCTTCGTGCTTCTCGAAGGGATAGTCGACCGAATACATGATGCGGTCGGAGCCCACTTCGAGCATCGTCGACAGCAGCGTCGGCGTGCGAAAGTTGCCGCTGGTCGTGATGTGCACGTTGCTGCGCAGGTAGTCGCCGATCTCCCGGTCGCAAGGCATGCCGCGGCGCCCCTTGCGCAAGATGTGGTCGACACGCCAGATGTTGAACGGAATGCCCTCGCCGAAGTGCCCGAGGATCATCTGCAGCGCGGGGTGGCGGTCGAACATGCCGCTCGACATCAGGCGCAGCGCATGGATGGCGGTTTCCATCGCAAAGGCCCAGGTGGGGCCGGTGAGCCAGTGCGCACCGTCGTAGATCGGTTCACGGGCCAGCAGCGGATCGCGCGGGTGCATGTAGAAGGGCTTCTTCAGCGCGGCGGCGGCGGTCCAGAAATCGTTGAAGCGCGCGTCGTCGTAGTAGACGACGGTGTTCTCGTCGCCCACCTGCGAGAAGCCGTTGACCAGGAAGCCGTGAAAGCCCAACTGGTTCACGCAACGCTCCAGCTCGCGCGCGGCGGCTTCGGGGTCCTGCATCGGCAGCGCCGCGAATCCGCCGAAGCGCGTGGGGTGGCGCCTGATCTGCTCGGCCAGCACGTCGTTCGCGCGCCGAGCCACCTCGATGGCGCGCTTGGCATCGGGAATGCCCTGCACGGCCGGCGAGTTGAGCGAGAGGATCGACAGCTCGGTGCCCCACTCGTCCATCTGCTCAATGCGCTGCTGCTCGAAGTCGAGCAGGTTGTTCTTCAGGCCCTGCCACACCTCGGGGCGGGCATAGACCTGCGAGTCGGCAATCGTCAGGTCGATCGCGAAATGCTCTTCGAGGGCGATCTTGTTTTTCATGGGATGGTTACTCCGGTTTGATGTTCAGCTTGTCCAGCACGTCCTGCCAGGTCTTGCGGTCGTCGGCGATGTAGCGCGCCAGTTGTTCAGGGGTGCCGGGGCGCGGGTAGGTGCCCAGCTCGCGCGACTTCGCAACCACGTCGGGCAGCAGCAGCGCTTCGTTCATGTCCTTGTTGAGCCGGGCGAGCACCAGCGGGTCGACGCCCTTCTTCGCGATCACCGCGAACCAGCCGTGCGCCACCGCGCCGGGCACCGTCTTGCTGGCGAGCGGGAACGATTCGAGCCCCGCCTCCACACGGTCGCCCATGCTGGCCAGCACACGCATGCGCCCGCCCTGCACATTGCCCGCGACCACGTTGTAGGTCTCGACCATCATCTGGGTCTGGCCGCCCAGCGTGGCCTGCATCGCCTGCGCGCCGCCGGGGTAGTGCACTTCGAGAAACTGCGCGCCCGACTGCAGGCCGAGCAATGCCGATGCGAGATGCGGCGCGGTGCCCCGGCCGTTGTCGGCCACCTCGATGCCCTGCGGTTTGGCGCGCGCGGCGGCAATGAAATCGGCCAGCGTCTTGTAGGGCGAGTTGGCCGGCACGGCCAGCATGAAGGGCGCCACGGCCGCCAGCGTGATCGGCACGAAGTCGCGGTTGAAGTCGTAGCTCACGCCCTTGATGGTGCTCGGCGCCACCGAGATGGCCGAGCCCTGCACGAAGCCGAAGGTGTAGCCGTCGGTGGGCGCCGCCAGGATGGCGTTCATGCCGATCACGCCGCTGCCGCCGGGCTTGTTGTCGACGATCACGCCCTGCCCCCACTTTTCGCCGAGCTTGGCGCCCACGTGGCGGATCAGCACGTCGGGCGCCGAGCCCGCGGGGAACGGCACCACGAAGCGCACCGCCTGCGCCGGCCACTTGGCGGCGGCGCCTTGTGCCTGCGCCAGCGGCACCGCCGACAGAAGAGAAAGCATCACCGCGATGGCGCCTCGGCGCGTGGGGTCCAGTTTCATGGTCATCTCCTTTTTTGCTTGATTATTCAAGCAATTGCGGCGGACTATATACTTGAATAATCAACCATGTCTAGATGAAAACCCTGTCCCGCGATCACGACCTCGAGAAGGCCATTCCGTTCCTTCTGGCACGCGCAGGCGCGCGCATGGGCAATGCCTTTGCGAAGGCACTCAAGCCCTATGGAATCAGCCTCAGTGAATGGCGCGTGTGCGCGTCGCTGCAGCACACGCCGCGCCAGACGCTGTCGGAACTGGCCACGCATGCATCGACCGACCTGTCGGCGCTGTCGCGCATCGTCGACCGGCTGGCGGTACAGGAACTGGTGGCGCGCGAAAAGTGCGACACCGACAAGCGCGCGGTGCGCATCGAATTGACGGAGCGCGGCATGGCGCTCACCTGCGAGCTGATTCCGCTCGCGCAGCACTACGAGGCGGTGGCCACTTCCGACTTCAGCGCCGCCGAAGTGAAGACGCTGCGCGCGATGCTGCTGCGCCTGTACGCCAACGCCACGCCGCTCGCCTGAGCGCGCGGCGTTTTTTTTTCGTCAGGCCGGCGCGACCTGCACCGTCGAAGCCGCGCGGCTTTCGGTGAGGGTGAAACGCACCGGCAGGAAACGCTCGATCACCGCGCAGTTGGTGCGCGTGTGCTCCGTCACCTCGCTGCACGTGAAGGCGCCGGCCTTCTTGCCCTGCCACGCCGCGAGCGCCAGCAGCAACGCCAGCTGGTCGGCCAGGTGCGGGCCGACTGCCGCCTCGCTCTTCTGGAATTCGCGCAGTTCCTTCACCAGGCCATGCGCCACCTGCTCGGCACTGAGCGCCTTCTCGCCGAAGGCCGTGAAGACCTCGGTGACGTGCTCGTACGCCAGCGTGGCCAGCAGCGCGTTGCCGGGGCCTTCGTTCTGCCGCGCGGTGCCGAAGCGAAGCTGCTCGCCGGACCAGCCCATCGCACCGCCCAGCGTTTCAAGCTCGCGCGTGGGCACATGGCGCGGCAGGCCGGGCGCCAGGCACTCCGCATGGCCCGACTGCAGTGCGCCGCGCGCCATCAGGTCGAAGGACTGCAGCGCACCGGCCGCCGGCACGATGGTCGCTTCGACCTCGCCGCCACCGGCGGGGTAGAAACCGCAGCGGCGCAGCGTCAGTTGCAGGTCTGCGCCCAGGCGGCGCACCAGCGGTGCGAAGGCCCGCTCCAGGAAATGGAAAGGCGGCGCCATCGGGTTGTGCGTGCCGCCACTCAGGTGCAGCGTGCTCGGCGCACCGGCCAGCAGCAGCGGCGGCAGCACGGTCTGCAGCACCAGCATGCAGCTGCCCGCGCTGGCAATCGCAAAGCGGTAGTCGCCGGCGCGCACCGGGCCCGGCGCAAAGCGCAGCGACTGCGAGCCGAGCTCGGCGCCTTCGACACGCGCACCGCTGATTTCCGCGGCCGCCTTCACGCAGGCCAGGTGCTGGCGCATCAGGCCCGGCTTGGCGCGGCCCGCGCGAATCTTCTCGATGGCCAGGGGCTGGCCCGTGGCCATCGACAGCGCGAGGCTGGTGCGCAGGATCTGGCCACCGCCCTCGCCTTGCGAGCCGTCGAGCTCGATCATGCGCGGACTCCTTCATGGGCAGGCGATGCAGCCGCATCGAAGCGCAGCACCGTCTCGCAAAGAAAAGCATCGAGTCCCGCACCCTCGGCCTGCGGCAGCGGCGTAACCGGCTCGGCCGCGTTGGCAGCCAGCTCGGCTTCGATGAAGGCATGGATGCCGGGCCAGCGCGGGCTGGTCGCGGCTTCGCCAGCGCGCATCTTCACATCGAGCAGCGCGTTGATCTCGTCGATGAGCGCGGCGTCGCGCACGACTTCGAGCGTGTGTTGCGCCAGGTCGGCAAAGCGCATCGGCGGCACGCCGGGCTGCGTACGGATCCAGCGCGCGGCCAGCAGCGGACGCAGCACGTAGAGATATTTCTTGTAGCGCACCTCGTCGGCCTGCAGGTGCTCGCGGAAGTTCTTCTTTGCCATCGAGGTGTAGTGATGCCACGCGCGTGCGTTGGAGAACACCGCCTCCGACAGCGCGCGAAAACGCGGCATCGCCAGCGCGTCGTCGCGGTACACGATGGGCGAGCGCAGCCATTCGAGCAGCGTCGGGTTCGACTCGCGCATCAGGCCCAGCGCCTTGCGCAGGTCCCAGCCGTTGATGTCCAGGTCGCCGCTGATCGGCACCTCGATCACGTCGCGGCGCGGCGCAACCGTGAGGTACCACGGCAGGCGGTTCACGTAGACGAAGCGCACGTCGTAGTCGCTGTCGGGCGAGGCAAAGCCCCAGCCGCGGCTGCCGGATTCGCAGGCGAACAGCACGGTGACGTCGTGCGTTGCCTCGATGTCGCGCAGGGCCTCCATGATCTGCACGCGCATGGTGGGCTCGATGGGGTGGGCGGAGCGCAGGAATTCCTGGGTGCTCATGAGCATCTCTTTCTTCTTGTCCATTGATCCATTGATTGAGTCAGGCGCGCGTGACGGTCACCTTGCCGCCGCTGTCGAGTTCGAACACGTCCAGGTCGCTGGCCAGGAAGGCGTTGCCCCGGTAGTGAACCTGGGTCTCGGCCATCAGTTCCCGCATGCCGTCTTCGTTCTGGTGCCGCGCGCTGAAATGCGTCAGCACAAGATTGGGCACTTCGGCGGATTGCGCGAACTCCGACAGTAGACGCGCCGAACTGTGCATCGGCCCGGGGCCGACCTTGTCGAGCACGTCTTGCGTGTAGGTGGCTTCGTGCACCAGCAGTTGCACGCCTTCGCAGGCGGCGCGCAGCAACGCGGGCTCGGCGTTGTCGCCGCCCATCACCGCGCTCGCCGTGTCGATCTGCGTTTCCGCGAAATCGGCGCTGCGCAGAACCGCGCCGTTGAAGGGCACGTCTTCACCGGTCTGCAGCGCGCGCCATGCCGGGCCGGGTGGCAGGCCGACCGCGTGCAGCGCATCGACCTTCAGCCGCGCGCGCCGGGTATGCACCTGCACGCGGTAGGCGTGGCTGGGCACACGGTGGCGCAGCACGTGGCGTTCGATGCGCAGGCCCGGTGCTTCGTACACCGGCGGCTGAGCTTCGACGTCCACGTGCTCGACCTCGTACGGCAGGTGCAGGTCGGTCAGCTGGCGCGTGGCCTGGAACCATTGCCACACCGGCAGCGGCGCGACCAGCTTCAGCGGCTTCGTGCGCTTGCCCATGCCCGCGCTCGCGAGCAGCCCCGGCAAGCCATAGCAATGGTCGCCGTGCACATGCGTGATGCAGACGGCGGCCATGTCGTGCAGCGACAGCGGGGTTTGCAGCAGGCGGTGTTGCGTGCCTTCGCCGCAATCGACCAGGAACCAGTCGGCGCCAAGCACGGTCTGCACCGCGAGGCCGGAGACGTTGCGCTGGCGCGTCGGTACGCCCGCAGATGTTCCCAGGAATGTGAGTTTCAGCATCATTTTTTTCTTCCTTCCTCCCAGCGCTAGAGCGCAGGCTTTTTCTTCTTTCCGTTCAATCGGTCTGGCTCGCAATCAAGGTCGCCAACGTTCGTCGCTTCGGGTTCCACACGGTAAAGCACCAGATGCCCCACCACTCCTTTCCGGCGTCGAAGTAGGTGCTCCAGGTGCTGCGCCAGGGTTCGCGCTGCGGGTCGCCGACCCAATCGAGCACAGTCACGCGCTCATCTGGCAGCAGCCCTGTGCATAGGCAAAAGCGCGGGAACAACTGCGCGCGCTCGGCTTCGTCGGCGACCCGCAGTCCGTATGGCGGATCGCCGAAGGCCTGGCAGAACCATTCGAACCACGAGACCTGCGCAAGGTCGCGCGTGCAAGCCACCTGGTAGCGCGGCGCAAAGTGCTCGGCGCGGACCACCGCCGATGCATCGAGCGTCGTGGGCCGCGCGGCATCGACGTCGAACGCGAGACCGGCGCCGAACGCCGAAGCCAGCGAGGGATCGCGCGCGATCGTCTCCCGCCGGTAGCGCTCGGCGAACGCTGCGATGTCGTCGCACAAGAGACGCAGGGCTGTGCGATGGTGCGTCTCGCCGACATCAGCGACATCAGCGACATCCGCAGCAACGCCATAGACAGCGAACTCGAAGCCTGAGCCGGCGCTCTGCAGCGTTTCGCGCAACGCGACTACCTCGGCCTCGTCTTTCAGCGAAAGCGCCTGCAGCTTGATCTCCTCACGGCTTGGCGTGTGGTTTTTCATGACTCGTTGCTCCACAGCTTTTCGTTCTGCTCAATGACATCCAGCATCCGTTGTGCGCGTCCGCGCGTCCACCCATCCTTGCGCATCGCCAGCTCGCGAACGCGGGCGGTGAACGCGTCATCAGCCCATCGAGCCGCAAGCTGGCAATCGTGACGAAATCGCCCCGTCGAAGGCCTTCGGACCAAGGTCTGAAGCAGGATTGCTCGCAGTTCTTCGCGCTCATTTCGAGACAACTCGCACTGCTTGAGCAGGTGGCACAACCGATCGCGTAAATAGCCGGACCGATGGAACCGCGGGCTCAACGCGAGGTAAAGCATCGCGCCTTCGCGCCATGCGCCCTTGCCTTGCAGAATTCCCTCCCGCGCTTCGTCGCTCCACAACGCGAACACGGGGCTCTCATAGCGATGAAAGTTTTCCGCGGCCGTTTTCCAGGCAGTCCGTGCCGACGGAGAGTTGACGCGCTTTCCGAAAGCCTCACTCAAGGAATTATTCAAGCGCGCCATTTCCGCTTCAGTTTGCCGAATGCATCTTTCGTCGATCCTCATCCTGGTCCTCTCGTGCCGGCCTCGATGGACGGCTTCCTAACCTTTCACGCAAACCACCTGCTTGAGCGTGTAGACCACCTCCACCAGGTCCTTCTGCGCCTCCATCACCGCATCGATGTCCTTGTAGGCCATCGGAATTTCGTCGATCACGTCGGCGTCTTTTCGGCATTCCACGCCTTCGGTCGCGGCGATCTGGTCGGCGATGGTGAACAGCTTCTTGGCCTTGGTACGGCTCATCTTTCGACCGGCGCCGTGGCTGCAGCTCATGAAGCTTTCGGGGTTGCCCTTTCCGCGCACGATGTAGCTCTTGGCACCCATGCTTCCGGGAATGATCCCGAGTTCACCGAGCTTGGCGCTCACCGCGCCCTTGCGGGTCACGAGCACGTCTTCGCCGAAGTGCGTTTCGCGGCTCACGTAGTTGTGGTGGCAGTTCACCGCTTCCACGTGCGCCTCGAAAGGCTTGGCGATGACCTTGCGCGCGGCCGCGACCACGCGCTGCATCATCACTTCGCGGTTGGCACGCGCGAACTTCTGGGCCCAGCCCACGGCACGCACGTAGTCACCGAAGTACTTGGCGCCTTCCTCGAAGTACGCCAGGTCCTGGTCGGGCAGGTTGCGCTGGTGCAGCTCGGCATCTTTCTTCGCGAGTTCGATGAAGTGCGTACCGATGGCGTTGCCCACGCCACGCGAACCCGAGTGCAGCATGAACCACACCGCGCCCGCTTCGTCGAGGCACACCTCGATGAAGTGGTTGCCGGTACCCAGCGTTCCCAGGTGCTTGTGGTTGTTGGTGTTCTTGATGCGCGGGTAGTCCTCGCAGATTGCATCGAACTCGTCCACCAGCTTGGCCCAGGCCGCATCGGTTTCGTCGGGCGGCGTTTCCCACGAGCCCTTGTCGCGGCCCATGCGCTTGGGGTTGCTTCCGTGGGGCACGGCCTTCTCGATCGCGGCACGCAGCGGGCCCAGGTTGTCGGGCAGGTCGCGCGCGTTGAGCGTGGTCTTGCACGCCATCATTCCGCAACCGATGTCCACGCCCACCGCGGCGGGGATGATGGCCTTGAAGGTCGGGATCACCGAACCCACGGTCGCACCGATGCCGTAGTGCACGTCGGGCATGGCCGCGATGTGCTTGAACACGATGGGCAGGCGCGCGGCGTTCTCGAGCTGCTTCTGCGCTTCGTCTTCGACGGGCACGCCGTTGGTCCACATCTTCACGGGGACGCCGTTGGCTACCTCATGTACTTTGTAGTTCGTCATTTTTCTCTTTCTTTCTCTCTCTATCTATTCTTGCAACCGACATGACAACAACATTTTTCGCAGTGGCGCTCCCTTCGGTGCCTGCGTGCCCAAAACAAAAAAGAGGTGACGAGGAGCGACGGGTCGTGAACTGAGCTACCCGCCGAAGCGGACCGGGACTCGGACCCGGGACCTTCATGGCCAAGGCCATGACGCTCTACCTGTAAACCCGCCTGCATTCACCTCAAAACAAAAAAAGCAGCGACAAGAATCGGCGAAACGTTCGTGCTCTGACCACTGAGCTACGGTCTTGCGACCGGCGGGAGTCGAACCCGCGACCACGAGCTTAAGAGGCTGTAGTTCCGCCAGCATTCGCTGCAAAAAAAAGTGCGACAAAAAGATGGCAAGACATCGACCGTGCCGCGGAGGCTGGGATTCGAACCCCCGGTCATCCATGTAGTCCTGCCTGCATTCGCACGACAACTCGCATCCTCGTTCGGCGACAAACAGTCGGTGTGACTTCAGATTGGTGATGTAGTCACACCTGCATTCGCCGAACGACGACGTTCAATTTCCTTTTGGGATCGAGCACCATGGGCCAGGGCCCACGGCACTCTTTCTTTTCTTCTTTCAGACCGAGGTTTCCTCGATCACACCCACCCAGTGGTCGGCGCCCAGGCCACCGGCGGCATACACCGCCAGCAGCTTGAACACTTCGTCGCTGAAGCCGCCGATGTTCAGCACATCGTCACGCTCCTGCGCCTGGGTGGTCGCATAAGGCTGGATGTCGATGCACACCAGCCGCGCCTTCGGGTTGCGCTTCTTGAACGCCGCCCACTCCTGCATGGTCGCGGTCCCTCGGCCACGGGCACGGTCGGCCCACGATTCGTTGTCCGACACCAGCACCACAAGGTCGGCCTGCGCCTTCTCCTTGTTCAGCAACGCCAGCGGCGCGCTGCACGACGTTCCGCCACCGCCCACCGCCGCCAGCTTGGCCGCGTTGGTCATCACCGAATCGCGTGGATTCAATTCCAGCGAAACCACCTTCGTCTCGAAGGGCAGCACACGCGCATCCGCATTGCGGCGCAGCACGGCAGCAGCCACCAGCGCAGCCACGTCGATGCATCGCACCGCCGAAGTCGCGGAACCGCGGTGGCCCGTCACTGGCGAGCTCATCGAGCCCGACACGTCGGGGCACACCACCACGCGGCCCTCGAACACCGGCACGTTGGCCAGCGCGAGTTCCATCGCGTCCTGCAGCGCTTCCTTCACCCCATGCGGCACCTCGGCGCCGGTTGCGGTGTAGGCCGCCATCAGCTGGTACGGCAGCACGCGGGCCTTGGCCACGGCCTGCGGATCGCGCAGCTTGGCAGCCACCGCTTCCGCGAGGCCTGGCAGCGTGAACACGCCGTGGCGCGCAAAGGTGTTCAGGTTCTGACGCACCATCTGCCACGATCCACGCTGCGCGATCCGGGCCCAGGCCTGCGTGTCCAACTCCAGCGCGGTCAGCATCTGGAACGGCACATCAGGCACTTCGAGCGAACGATCGCGCTTGAAGCGCTCGAACGCCTGCGTCAACGGAGGCAGCGCCTCCAGCGCATACGGACGACCGATCAGCCATGCGAACCACGCGGCGCGCCATGCTTCGGCGGGCTTCGGGTGAACCATCTTCACCACGTCGGCCAGCGACGGCGTGTTGCCCACCGACGCGTTCAGCAGTTGCGCTTCGGTCGCTTCGAGCAGCCATTGCTGCACCAGCTTCTTCGGACGCGTACCCAGCGACTTGCGGCCCACCGCACCCGAGCGCAGCATCTGCACGAAGTTGCGCAGCATCTTGCCGTTGTCCACCACGCGGGGAAACACCTTGGCGAGCAGCGACACGTCGCGCACCGCCAGCGTGGCGGCCAGCAGCGCCGGCATGTCCTTCATGTGGCCTGCGCGGCGTGCGTACACGGCCGTCTTGGCAACGAACAGCGGATCGACTTCGCGGGCCAGGGCCAGCACGGCTTCGAGCTGGTCCTGCGCCTGTGCGTAGAAGGTGTTGTTCAGGCAACCGGTGGCAGCGAGCTGCGCCAGCTGGTGCCGCGCCGACAGCGCGTAGGCCGTGCCGCCTGCTTCGTTGCGCGCAGTGGCCGAAGGCACCAGCGCGCCGCGCTGCGTTTGAAAGAGTTGAAGGTTGGCCATGTGACTTCTCCTTGTGGGTTCTTGTTGTGTGTCTGTGTTCTTGAATCTGCCTTTCTTATTGCAACCGGTGTGCCAGCTGTCTCAAGGCTGGCGAAGAAAATTCATAACCCATTGATTTGATTGACTTTTTCTTCAACAGCACGCTGCTTCAACGAACATCTAGCATCGTATTTATCCAGATTTCTTATAATTTTGGATAGTCTTTTATCCAGAAAATGAAGAAACCTATCGTCGTCATCGGCTTCCTCGGCACCCAGCTCGATGCCGGCCAGGGCGCGGGCCGCTGGAACAAGTGGCGCCCCACCGTGTCGCTGGCCCAGCACGAGGACATGGTCGTCTCGCGCATGGAGCTGCTCTACACGCTGCGGCACAAGGCGCTGGCCGAGGTGGTCAAGGCCGACATCGCCACCGTGTCGCCCGAGACCACCGTCAACCTGGTGCCGCTCGACATGGCCGACCCGTGGGACTTCGGCGAGGTCTACACGCGCCTGTACGACTGGGCCCGCGGCTACACCTTCGACACCGAGCGCGAGCAGTACTGGACGCACATCACCACGGGCACGCACGTCGCGCAGATCTGCATGTTCCTGCTGTCGGAGTCGCGTGTGGTGCCGGGCGTGCTGGCGCAGACCTCGCCGCCCAAGCGGCAGCGCGAAGGCGAGGCCGGCAAGTGCACGCTGATCGATCTCGACCTGTCGCGCTACGACGTGATCGCGCGGCGCTTCGATGCCGAACAGCGCGACGCGGTCGCCTTCCTGAAGAGCGGCATTGCCACGCGCAATGCGCGCTTCAACGCGCTCATCGACGAGATCGAGCGCGTGGCCGTGCGCTCGCGCGCGCCGATATTGCTGGTCGGGCCGACCGGCGCGGGCAAGTCGTTCCTGGCGCGGCGCATGTTCGAGCTGAAGCAGGCGCGCCACCAGATGACCGGGCCGTTCGTCGAGGTGAACTGCGCCACGCTGCGCGGCGACGGCGCCGCGTCCACGCTGTTCGGGCACAAGAAGGGTTCGTTCACCGGCGCGGCGAGCGACCGGCCCGGCCTGCTGCGCACCGCGCACCAGGGCGCGCTGTTTCTCGACGAGATCGGCGAGCTCGGCCTCGACGAACAGGCGATGCTGCTCAAGGCCATCGAAGAAAAGCGCTTCTTTCCCGTGGGGGCGGACAAGGAAGTGGAAAGCGATTTCCAGCTGATCGCCGGCACCAACCGCGACCTGCGCAGCGACGTGGCGCAGGGCCGCTTTCGCGAAGACCTGTTCGCGCGCATCAACCTGTGGACCTACGACCTGCCCGGCCTTGCGCAGCGGCCCGAAGACATCGAGCCCAACATCGACCACCTGCTGGCCATTCACGCGGCCGAGAACCATCGCGTGGTTCGCTTCAATGCCGAAGCGCGCGCGGCCTACCTGCGCTTTGCGCAAAGCGGCGAGGCGGTGTGGAGCGGCAACTTCCGCGACCTGTCGGCCAGCGTGACGCGGCTGGCCACGCTGGCGGACGGCGGGCGCATTCCGGTGGCGCTGGTCGATGCGGAAATTGCCCGGCTGCGCTGGCTGTGGAAGCACGCGGGTGCGTCGTCGTCGGCGACAGCAAGCGCGCGCCATGGAGGCATCGACATCGACCTGGACGCACTGCTGGGCAACGAGCGCGCGGCGGCACTCGACCTGTTCGACAGGCTGCAGCTCGAAGCCGTGGTGCGCGTGTGCCGGCAGTCGCGCAGCCTTTCCGACGCGGGGCGGCAACTGTTCCAGGCCTCGCGCGAGCAACGCAGCGTGGTGAACGATGCCGACCGCCTGCGCAAATACCTCGCGAAGCACGGCATTGAATGGAGCCGCATCGCCGACGCCTGAGCTATCCTCCGCGCCGATGGCCATCTCCGCATTCGCAGTCAAGGTCCCGGCAGCCGAATCGCTCGCGGGCGACCTGCGCCGCCGGTACGACGCCACCGTGGCGCTCGGCGTGCCGGCACACATCACCGTGCTGGTTCCGTTCATGGACCCCGCGCTGGTCACGCCCGACGTGCTGGCGCGCGCACGGCACGCGCTGAGTCGCACGCCGTCGTTCTCTTTCTCGTTGCGCAAGATCGGACGCTTTCCGGAAACGGCCTACCTGGCGCCGGAGCCGGCCGGGCCGTTCATCGCGATGACACTGGCGTTGGCGGAAGCCTTTCCCGAATTTCCGCCGTACGCAGGCGCGTTCGACAGCATCGTTCCGCATCTGTCCGTGGCGCATGGCAGCGCGTCCGACGCGGATGCCGCGGCCATCGAACTGCAGGCGCGCCTTCTTGCGTCGGGCCCGGTGCATGCGGCATGCACGGAGGTCACGCTGATCGAAAACTCATCGGGCCGCTGGCAAGACATGCATGTCTTTGCACTGCCCGAAGCCGGCTCCTGATTCATGCCCATGCGCAACGTTCTCTTCATCTGCAGCCGCAACCAGTGGCGCAGCCCGACGGCCGAACAGCTCTGGCGCAGGCATCCGCTGATCTCGGCACGCTCGGCCGGCACCAGCCCGAACGCACGGCACAAGGTCTCGGTGGGCGACATCGATTGGGCCGACGTCATCCTGGTGATGGAAGAAAAACACAAGTCGCGGCTGGTGGCCGAGTTCACGCGCATGCTGGAAGGCAAGCCGATCCACGTGCTCGACATTCCCGACGAATACAAATACATGGACCCAGAGCTGGTCGAGGAGCTTGAACGCTCGGTGCCTTCGATCCTGGGAATCGACTGACTTCGGAAAGCTGCCCGCCATGAAAACGCCGCAAGAGAAGAAACAGCTCAGCTACGCCAAGGACAGGCGGAACACCTACGGCGAAAACAGTGAAGCATCTCGAAAAGGCATCCCTTTGGCCAAGGCCCGGGCAAACCGGGCAGAACGCCATCTGCAGGACACCTTGCTCACGGCAGCCGTTGCCTCGTGCACGGAGGACCAGCTGACGCAGATCGAGGGGCAGGTAAAGGGAACCCCTCCGCGCAGATGGCGCAAAGCGGCCGACGAGCCCTTGGGCGAGGTACTCGCCAACAAGGCATCCAGAAAGAGTGCCCTCAAGAGCACCTGAAAATCAAACAACAACACATGACAGAAACCTACATCAGCACAGACGTCGAATCCGATGGCCCCATTCCGGGCCCGCATTCGATGCTGAGCTTCGGCTCGGCCGCCTACACGGCGGACAAGCAACTGCTCTCCACCTTCAGCGCCAACCTGCACACCCTGCCCGGCGCCGAAGCCGACGCGCGAACCGCCGCCTGGTGGAAGACCCAGCCCGAGGCCTGGGCCGCCTGCCGCGCCGACCTGCAAGACCCGGCGCACGCCATGAAGAACTACGTGAACTGGCTCAAGGGCCTGCCCGGCCGGCCCGTGTTCGTGGCCTACCCCGCGGGCTTCGATTTCCTTTTCGTGTACTGGTACCTCATGCGCTTCGCGGGCGAGAGCCCGTTCAGCCACTCGGCGCTCGACGTCAAGACCTTTGCCATGGCGATGCTGAAGACCGGCTACCGCGACAGCACCAAGCGCGCGATGCCCCGGCGCTGGTTCGACGCGAAGCTGCCGCACACGCACGTGGCGCTCGACGATGCCATCGAGCAAGGCGCGCTCTTCTGCAACATGCTCGCGGAAAACCGCGCCACCCAGGGACCACGGCCATGAACGCGGGCCGCACACTCCACCGGTGGCGCCGGCTCGCGCTGTGCGCGGTGCCGCTGTTGCTGGCCGGCTGCGTGCAGTCGATGTTCTATTACCCCGACCGCGTGCGCTACGAAACGCCCGACGTGCTGGGTCTGCGCTACGAGCCCGTGCAGTTCACCAGCGCCGACGGCACGCGCCTGAGCGGCTGGTTTCTTCCGGCGGCGGACCGCAAGAACGCGAAGGAAGCCAAGGGCACGGTGGTTCACTTCCACGGCAACGCGCAGAACATGAGCACGCACTGGCGCTTCGTGGCCTGGCTTCCGAAGCAGGACTACAACGTGTTCGTGTTCGACTACCGCGGCTACGGCGAATCGGAAGGCACGCCGGAGCCCAAGGGCGTGTTCGAAGATTCCAGCGCCGCGCTGAACCACGTGCGCTCGCGCGCCGACGTCGACCCCGAGCGGCTGTTCGTCTTCGGGCAAAGCCTGGGCGGCACCAATGCGATCGCGGTCGTGGGCTCGGGCAACCGCGCGGGCGTGAAGGCCGCAGCCATCGAATCGACCTTCTATTCGTACTCGTCGATTGCCAACGACAAGCTGTCGGGCGCCGGCCTGCTGGTCAGCGACAACTACGCGGCATCGAAGTACGTCGCGGCCATTTCGCCCATTCCGCTGCTGCTGATCCACGGCACGGCCGACGCGGTGATTCCGCATGCCCATTCGCAACGGCTGCTGGCCGCCGCGCGCGAACCCAAGCGCCTGATCGAGGTGCCTGACGCCGGCCACCTCGAACCGATGACGGCGCTGAGGTTCGGCCACACCTACCGGCAGGCGCTGACGGATTTCTTCGAAGCCTCGATGCGACCGGTCGCGCAACAACAATAAGGGTGGCAATCACGATGCAGCACTTCGACGAAGCCGCCACGCGCGCACCACTGGATTTCGAGCGCCTCGTGCCCGCGCTGCGCGACGCCTTCACGGCCGAGGCACAGGTGCCGCCGCGCCATGTGCACAGCATCGAAACGGCAGGCGGGGGCCACGACAGCGAAAGCGGCAACAGCAGCAGCAAGGGCACCGTGCTGATCATGCCGGCATGGAGCGACGCGGGCTTTCTCGGCATCAAGACCATCAACATCTTTCCCGGCAACAGCGCGCGCGGCCTGCCCGGCCTGCACGCGACCTACGTGCTGTACGACGCACGCACCGGCGTGCCGCTGGCGATGATGGACGGCAACGAGATCACCGCGCGCCGCACGGCCGCCGCATCGGCACTGGGCGCATCGTTTCTCGCGCGCAAGGATGCACGCCGCCTGCTGGTGCTGGGCACCGGCCGCATCGCGCGCATGCTGCCGGCCGCGCATGCGAGCGTGCGGCCCATCGACGAGGTGTGGGTGTGGAACCACCGCACCGAAGGCGCGGAAGCACTGGCCGCGCAGTGGCGCGCCGAAGGCTGGAATGCGCGGGCCGCCACCGACCTGGAGGCGGCCGTGCGCGAACACGCCGACATCGTCAGTTGCGCCACGCTGGCCACCGCGCCGCTGGTGCGCGGCGAATGGCTCGCGCCCGGTTCACACCTCGACCTGATCGGCAGCTTCACGCCCGCGATGCGCGAGGCCGATGTGCAGTGCTTTGCCGGTGCACGCACGTACGTCGATACGAACGAGGCATTGCAGAAATCGGGCGACCTGCTCGACGCGATGGCGGCCGGCACGCTGCATACGCAAGACGTTCAAGGCACGCTGGCGGAACTGTGCCGCGGCGAACGCGCGGGCCGCGCGAGCGATGAAGAACGCACCGTTTTCAAGGCCGTGGGCAGTGCGCTCGAAGACCTGACGGCCGCCACGCTGGTGTGGAAAAGCGCGGCCTGAATTCGGGCGGGGCCGGCGCCGCTCGCGCACCTCTTGAGGGTTAGTCCCAATCGTTGTTTCACCTAGGCAACCCATTTGCAGGCCATGCACTGGGGGACACTGGATGCATGGCGCCGGCCACCGGAAAGCGGCCCTGGTTTGTTCATGGCACGGAACTTGAAAGCCACGAACCAGGAACCGACTTCAGGCGAAAGGCGCATACGTCATACGGCGGATAGCGCTGCTCCCCCGACTGCCAGTAACCTGCAAACGCGATGAATACCGAGGGCCAGCCGCATGCTCACCATCCTTCAAAAAGCCAGCATCCTCCGCAAGGTGGGATTCGAAGTGCCGGCGCGCCCGGACGACGACCTCTCGACCCACGCCGTTACCGGCTCGTCCGCGAAACCCGAGGGTATTTCCCAGAAAGCACATGACTGGGCCAAGGCCATCGAGACCTTGTACGTGGCCTACGTGGCGGCCCGCGCCGCCAAGAGCCTGCGCGACGCCGAAGAAGTCCGGCAGACCGCAATGCTGCAACGGCTTTCGTCCCAGGCCTACGCCTGAGAAGCTTTCGTCTTTGCGCGCTGCCCGCGTGCTCGCGTGACGCGCGCTAACGGCTGGCGCTCACCAGCAGCATCATCGGCCGCTCGCGCTCTTCGGCCAGCGACGGCATCGCCGCCACTTGCGCGTCGGTCGGCCCCCACTCATCCACATGATCGATGTGAAAGCCCGCGCGCAGCAGCGTGTTCAGCAAGGTGCCCAGCGTGCGGTGCTGCTTGACGACGCCCTGTGCCAGCCAGTGGGTGGTGCGCGGCCCTTCCATCTGGTAGCTGTCGACCGGCCATGACTTGCGCCCCTGGGCGTCGGTGTGCCAGCCCGGCGTGCGCGGCGCCATGAAAATTGGGTGCTCGATCGAAAACACCAATCGGCTCCCGGGCACCAGCGCGGCGTGCACTGTGTCCAGCAAGGTGCCGAGGTCTTCGATGTAGTGAAAGGCGAGCGAGCTGTAGGCGAAGTCGAGCGACTGCGGCGGCAGCGCCAGTGCGTCGAGGTCCGCGCGCACATACGAGATGGCGCTGTCGGCGCCGAAACCCTCGGCCTTCTCGAGCATGCGCTGCGACACGTCGAGGCCGAGCACCGATGCCGCGTCCTGCGTGCGCGCCCACCGGCAGAACCAGCCCAGGCCGCAGCCCAGGTCCACCACCCGCAGGCCCTGCAGGCGTGGCACCAGCGCACGCAGCGCGGGCCACTCGGGCGCGCCGTCGAGCCCGTGCACCGAGCGCGGCAGTTGCTGGTAGCCCTCGAAAAAGGCGGGCGTGTCGTAGATGTTCTGGGCCATGGGTGGAGTCCTTGCTTGCTGTGCAGCGACGCCATTATTTCCCCGCCCCGAGCAACGACACCCCCGCGGGCAAGGCCGGCCAGAGGCCGCCCTTCCCGCTCCCGGTTTCTGTTTGGTGCCGGCTTACTTGGCCTGTGCGGACGTCAGCGCCGGGTTCTGCATCGTCGAGATCACCTTGCTGTTGACGCGCGAGCCGCCGGTCACGTTCTGGTCGGGAGCCGCGGCGGTGGCCAGGGCTTCCTGGTAGACCTGTGCCGGATCGCGGCTCGAGGTGAACGGGTCGGCGCCACGCGAGCCGCGCGTCACGTTCTGGTTGGGGGCATGTGCCGTGTCGACGGCCTGCTTGTAGACGGCTTCGGGGTCGGCCGTGGACGTGAACGGATCGGCACCGCGCGAGCCGCGCGTGACGTTCTGGTTCGGCGCATGGGCGGCGGCAATGGCTTCGGCTTCGACGGCTTCGCGGGTGCGACCGGCAGGTTGCTGGGCTTGGGCGGAAGCGACGGCCAGAACGGCGAATGCGGCAGCGAGGGCGAGCTTGGAGGTCTTCATGTTTGTGTCTTTTGAGGTTGTCTGGATGGGGCTGCCCGGAGATGCGGGAAAACCCTGAGCAAGACTAGTGGCCGCAAAAGGCAGTTCTGTGACGTCCTTCGAACGCACCGGGTTGCCGCTGCATGTGCCGGCGTTACAAAGCCGCTTCTGGTAGGGCAGCTCCACGCGCGGCCGCGCGCTTTCCCGCCGCGGCCACCTGAGGGTGCGGATGCGCCGCGCACAGCTTCGCCATCGGCACCAGTGCCTTCGTCGGCCGCCGGGCGATCTCGACGGCCACCGCCTCTCCCAGGAAGAAGTCGTCATCCCTCGCCAGCCGCTCCAGCAGCGCCAGGTCGAGCAGATCGAGCGAAGGAATCAACGCAACCACCACGTCGGTGAGCGCTCCGTCGTCCAGCAGATCGTTCACCAGCGCGCTCAGGCCGCGTTGATCGCCGGCAACCGGCGAGCCTTCGGGATGAAGGTCGCGCAGTTCGTCACCCTGCTCGCCGGCTTCGCGTGCAGCCTGCAAAAAGCTTTGCAACGAATCGAAGACCACGCGGCTCGTGCCGTCGTGTGAAAGAAAAAGCACGCTGCCTTGCAGCGGCGCCTTGCCCAGCAGCAGGTGATGGTCGCTGGTGTCGGGGTCGTCCAGCGCAAAGCCTTGCAGCGTGTCGACGATGGGCTGTCCGGCCAGGTCTTCGGTCAGCGTGGTCGCGTCCTCCCTTGGCAGCAGGCCCAGTTCGGCAAGCACGGGATCGTCGATGGCGTCGAAGTACTCGTCGAGGGTCATGGCATTGGCAATCCGATGGGGAAGAAGAAGTGACGGCGGGCGCGCCCCGTGTGCAAGTCACAGCCGGCTGCTACCCGCTGCGCAGGCCCGCTTCGAATAATACGAACACGGTCGGCGCAGACGCATTCATTCATCGATTGATTCATTCGCGCACGAACCGGCTTCCAACTTCATCATTCTGAAGGAGACAAGACAAATGGCTCGCAAGATCCTCATGCTCTGCGGCGACTACGCCGAAGACTACGAAACCATGGTGCCCTTCCAGACGCTGCTCGCCGTGGGCCACACGGTGCATGCCGTGGCACCCGACAAGAAGGCCGGCGACTGGGTGCACACCGCCATCCACGACTTCGAGGGTGCGCAGACCTACAGCGAAAAGCCGGGCCACCGCTTCACGCTGAACGCCACCTTCGCCGACGTGCGCCCCGAGGCCTACGACGCGCTGGTCATTCCCGGTGGCCGTGCCCCCGAGTACCTGCGCATGCACAGCCGCGTGGTCGAGATCACCAAGCACTTTCTCTCGGCCGACAAGCCGGTGGCGGCGGTGTGCCACGGCGCGCAGTTGCTCGCGGCCACGGGGCTGCTGAAGGGTCGCAAGGTCTCGGCGTATCCGGCCTGCCAGGTCGAGGTGGAACTGGCCGGTGCCGAGTACATGGGCATTCCGGTCGATCAGGCCGTGACCGACCGCAACCTGGTGACCGCGCCGGCCTGGCCCGCGCATCCGGCGTGGCTGTCGCAGTTCCTGGTCGTGCTGGGCACGCGCATCGAACACTGACCGAGCGGCACCCGCTGCGCCACGGGCGGCGCTACAGTGCATGCGTCGCCCACCTCATCCCTCACAAGGAGGCCGCCCATGTGCGAAGTCTTCATCAGTGCCGATCCGCAAAGCTACGACGCGCGCACGCGCTCGGTGCGGCTGCACGGCGTCGTCACCAGCATCCGGCTCGAGAACCTGTTCTGGCAGGTGCTCGAGGAAATCGCGCAGCGCGACGGCATGGTCGTGGTGCAGCTGATCGAGCGGCTCTACGACGAACTGGTCGCGGCTCGGGGCGAGGTCGGCAACTTCGCGTCGTTCCTGCGGGTCTGCGCCTTGCGCTATGAGGCGATGGTGGCGCAGGGGCGCATTCCGGCGGATACGTCGGTGGCCATTCGCTCGCTGGATGCGAAGGCGGTGCTGCATGAGCTGCCGCAGGGGTGGGGCCGCCCCTCGCCCGAACGGCAGCAGCTGGCAGGCGAGACGCGGGTGCGCGCGCTCCACATCGCTGCACGGCGGCACGCATAGCTGCTCCGCTCCCGACAGCCGCGGCGTGCGCAGGCGCCACGCCACGGCTGCATCCCGTCAATCCAACGAAACGTTCGCCTTGCGAATCACATCCGTGAACCGCTTCGTCTCGCTCGCCACGAACTGGTCGAACTGCGGGCGCGTGGTCGGGAACGGCTCGTAGCCGAAGCTCTTGAACTTCTCCAGCACGTCGGGTTCGGCCAGGCCGTTTTCGATGTCGCGCTTGATCTTCTCGGTGACCGATGCGGGCAGGCCCTTCGGCACGGCGATGGCGTTCCAGCCGATCACCTCGAAGCCCTTCGGACCGCCCGACTCGCCGACGGTCGGCACGTCGGGGAACGCGGCGTTGCGCTGGGGCGCGGCCACGGCCAGGAAGCGCAGCTTGTTGGCACGCTGCAGCGGGCCGGCGGTGGCGCTGCTGCCCAGTGCAAAGGCCAGTTCGCCGGTTGCGACCGAGGTGTAGAGCTGCGTCGTTTCCTTGTAGATCACGTGCTCCATTTGCGTGCCGGTGGCCGACTCGAAAAGCTCCGAGCCCAGGTGCACTGGGTTGCCGACGGACCATGAGCCGTAGTCGAGCTTGCCGGGGTTGGCCTTGGCATCGGCGATCAGGTCGCCGATGGTCTTGTACTTGCTGTTGGTGGCAACGGTGAAGAAGAAGTAGGTCTTGAAGAGCGGCAGCAGCGCGTCGAAGTCCTTGCTGGCGTCGTACGGCAGCTTCTTGAACAGCGCGGGGTACGCGGCCAGGTGCACGTTGTCGAGCACGATGATGTCGTGGCCGTCTTTCGCGCCGCGCTTGAAGGCGTCGATGGCAATGAAGCCGTTGCCGCCCGGACGGTTCTCGACCACCACGGGCTGGCCCCAGGCGCGCGAAAGCTTGTCCGCCACGAGACGGGCCACGCCATCGGGGCCGCCGCCGACCGGAAACGGCGTGATGATGCGCACCGGCTTGGTGGGAAAGGCTTGAGCCTGTTGCTGCTGTTGTGCAGATGCGGCGGCGGGCAGCAGGCCGGCGGTGGCCAGTGCAACGGCGGCCAGGCCCAGGCCACGGCGCGACTTCGAAACGATCGTGTTCTTCATCCTCTGATCCTCTTTCTCTTCCTCTGTGCTTGCAAAAAAGCCATCGGGCCGCTGCGCGGCTTCCGATGGCTGGGTGACGGTCTGTCTGCTGTCTTGTGGTTGTGTTTTGTCAGACGCGTTCAAGAATCACGGCAATGCCCTGGCCCACGCCGATGCACATGGTGCACAGCGCGTAGCGGCCGCCGCCCTTGTGCAGCTGGTTGACCGCGGTGGTGGCCAAGCGGGCGCCGCTGGCGCCGAGCGGGTGGCCGAGCGCGATGGCGCCGCCGTTGATGTTCACGCGTGCGTCGTCGTCCTTCAGGCCGAGCAGGCGCAGCACGGCAAGGCCTTGCGCCGCGAAGGCTTCGTTGAGTTCAATGACGTCGATCTGGTCGAGCGTGAGGCCGGTGAGCGCCAGCACCTTCTGCGTGGCAGGCGCGGGGCCGATGCCCATGATGCGCGGCGCAACGCCGGCGGTGGCCATGCCGACCACGCGGGCGCGCGGCGTGAGGCCATGCTTGGCGGCGCTGGCTTCATCGGCCAGCAGCAGCGCGCAGGCGCCGTCGTTCACGCCGCTGGCATTGCCGGCGGTCACGGTGCCGTCGGGGCGCACCACGCCCTTGAGCTTGGCCAGCGACTCGAGGCTGGTCTCGCGCGGATGCTCGTCCTTGTTGACGATGATGGCGTCGCCCTTTTTCTGCGGCACGCTCACGGGCACGATCTCGGCGTCGAAGAAGCCGGACTTCTGCGAAGCCACGGCACGCAGTTGCGAGTTGAGCGCCATCAGGTCTTGCGCTTCGCGCTCGATCTTGTAGTCAGTGGCCACGTTCTCGGCCGTCTCGGGCATGGAGTCGACGCCGTACTGCGCCTTCATGAGCTTGTTGACGAAGCGCCAGCCGATGGTGGTGTCGTACACCGCGTTGTTGCGGCTGAAGGCGCTCTCGGCCTTGGGCATGACGAAGGGCGCGCGGCTCATGCTTTCCACGCCGCCGGCGATCATCAGCCCGGCTTCACCGGCGCGAATGGCGCGGGCCGCGGTGCCCACGGCATCGAGGCCCGAGCCGCACAGGCGGTTGATGGTGCCGCCGCCCACTTCGAGCGGCAGGCCGGCCAGCAGCGCCGACATGCGCGCGACGTTGCGGTTGTCTTCGCCGGCCTGGTTGGCGCAGCCGTAGAGCACGTCGCTCACGGCCTGCCAGTCGACGTTCTTGTTGCGTTCCATCAGCGCGCGCAGGGGCACGGCGCCCAGGTCGTCGGTGCGCACGCTGCTGAGCGAACCGCCGTAGCGGCCGAAGGGGGTGCGAACGGCGTCGCAGATGAAGGCTTGGTTGGTCATGTCGTGTGTCTCTTCTTGATTGATTGGATGGATCAGGCAGCGATCGGCAAGCCGACCAGCTTCTCGAGTTCTTCGCGGGTGAGCCCATCGACCAGGTCGACGAGCTTCAAGCCCTGCGGCGTGCATTCGAGCGTGGCGAGGTCGGAGTACACGCGCTTGACGCAGCCGATGCCGGTCAGCGGATAGGTGCATTCCTTCACCAGCTTGCTGGCGCCCTGCTTGGTGAGCAAATCCATCATCACCCAGGTCTGCTTCGCGCCGATGGCCAGGTCCATCGCGCCGCCGACGGCGGGAATGGCGTCTTTCTCGCCGGTGTGCCAGTTGGCGAGGTCGCCGGTGGCCGACACCTGGAATGCGCCGAGCACGCAGATGTCGAGGTGGCCGCCGCGCATCATCGCGAAGCTGTCTGCGTGGTGAAAGAACGAGCCGCCCGGCAGCAACGTGACGGGCTGCTTGCCGGCGTTGATGAGGTCGTAGTCTTCTTCGCCGGCCTCGGGCGCGGGGCCCATGCCGAGGATGCCGTTCTCGCTTTGCAGGATGACTTCGCGGCCCTTGGGCAGGTGGTTGGCCACCAGCGTGGGCTGGCCGATGCCGAGGTTGACGACGGCGCCGTCGAAGATGTCCTGCGCCACGCGGGCGGCGAGCTGGTCCTTGGTGCGACGTGTGTACGTGGTGGTCATGGTCATGCTGCCTTCTTGAAACCGCCGGCCTGCGTGGCGACGCGTTCGATGCGCACCACCTGGTGCACGAAGATGCCCGGGGTCACGATGGTCTCGGGGTCGAGCGTGCCGAGCTCGGCAATGTCGTGCACCGTGGCAATGGTTTTCTTCGACGCCATGGCCATCACCGGGCCGAAGTTGCGCGCGGCCTTGCGGTAGACCAGGTTGCCCCAGCGGTCGCCGCGCTCGGCCTTGATGAGCGCCACGTCGCCATGAATCGGGTACTCGAGCACGTACTGCTTGCCGTCGATCTCGCGGGTTTCGCGGTTGCCCGCGAGCTGCGTGCCGTAGCCGGTGGGACAGAAGAAGGCGCCGATGCCGGCACCCGCCGCGCGGATGCGCTCGGCCAGGTTGCCTTGCGGCACGAGTTCGAGCTCGATCTTGCCGCTGCGGTAGAGCCCGTCGAACACCTGGCTGTCGGCCTGGCGCGGAAAGCTGCAGATGATCTTGCGCACGCGGCCTGCCTTCAGCAGCGCCGCGAGGCCGGTCTCGCCGTTGCCCGCGTTGTTGTTGACGACCGTGAGGTCTTTGGCACCCTGCTCGACGAGGCCGTCGATGAGTTCGCCGGGAATGCCGGCGGTGCCGAAGCCGCCGATGAGAACCGTGGCGCCGTCTTGGATGCCTGCGAGGGCATCGGCGACCGAGCGCGCGATCTTGTTGATCATGAAGCTTGTCTCCGGGAGTGAAGAAAAGAAAGCGGTGAAGCGATGCGCCTGAACACAACGACCGATTCTGCGAACCGCCGATTTGTTCGTCTAAAGAACATTTGTTCGTATAATGAATTTTAGAGAGGATCGCTCACCATGGCAACCCACACCACACAACCCGATACACCCGCCCCCGGCGACAGCTACGTGCAGTCTTTTGCGCGGGGGCTGCAGGTGATCCGCTCGTTCAGCGCCAGCGCGCCGCGCCAGACGCTGAGCGAGGTGGCGGCCGGCAGCGGGCTCACGCGGGCGGGCGCGCGGCGCATCCTGCTCACGCTGCAGACGCTGGGCTACGTGGTGACCGACGGCAAGCTCTTCACGCTCACGCCGCGCATCCTCGACCTGGGCTTTGCGTACCTGTCGTCGATGCCGATCTGGAACCGCGCCGAGCCGGTGATGGAAGCGCTGGTGCAGCAGGTGCAGGAGTCGTGCTCGGCCGCGGTGCTCGATGCCACCGACATCGTCTATGTGCTGCGCGTGCCGACGCAGAAGATCATGCGCATCAGCCTGGGCGTGGGCTCGCGCCTGCCGGCCTACTGCACGTCGCTCGGCCGGCTGCTGCTGGCCGACCTTGAAGACGACGAAGTGCGCGCGCGGCTCGAAGCCTCGAATCTCGAAGCGCTGACCAAGCACACCGTGACCGACATCGATGCGCTCATGGCCAAGGTGGCGCAGGCGCGCAAGCAGCAGTGGTGCCTGGTGAACCAGGAGCTCGAAGAAGGCCTGATCTCGGTGGCCGCGCCCATCGTCGACCGGCAGGGGCGCATGGTGGCCGCGCTCAACATCAGCGGGCAGGCCAACCGCACGAGCGCGAAGGTGATGCAGGAGACGATGCTGCCGGCGCTGGTGGAGGCGGCGAACCGGATCTCGCGAATGCTCTGACGGGCGCGTTTCACCGGCCTGTCACGCCGACCTACTAGATTGCCCTCCCAAACTACAACACCCTGGGAGGGGTCAGTCATGACTGGTCGTTTCGTCTCGTCTGCTTTGCCGCGTCACCTGATGCTCGCGGTCGCTTCTTCTGTCGTACTCGTCGCGTGCGGCGGCAACGATGGAGGGGGCATGCCCTTTCCGCCGCCAGTGGCGGCAATGCCCGCCCCGCCACCCGCACCCGCTTCGCCACCACAGGACGACTCAGCGGGCTTGCCCCATCAACTGACCGGCTGGGCCGCCCTCCCCGATACGTTCCGCTGGCCTGGTCCGACCACGGGCCAGTTCATTTCCGCCGCGCTCGGCGTGACGCCGCCCTTCATCGACGGACAGCCGCTTCCGGGCTTCTCGGCAATGCTGAAGAATGACGACGGTAGCTGGCTCGCCATGCCCGACAACGGCTACGGCAGCAAAGGCAACTCCGGCGATTTCGTGATCGGCTTCTACAACGTCAGCATCGACTTTCGCACCGTGGCCAATGGCACGACAGTGCCCGGCAGCGTGAAGGTGAACAGCCACGTCAATTTCAACGATGCCAATGGCTTCCTGAAAGACGGCAAGGGCGTGGACCTGAAGATCACCGCCGACTTCGCCAACTACCAGACCGTCACCGGCAACAACCTGGTCGACAGCGGCAAACCCGTGGACCCGCGCATCATCGCCGGCCGGCTGCTGACGGGCTTCGACTTCGATGTCGAGTCGATTGCCCGCGCAAAAGACGGCAGCTACTTCGTGGGCGAGGAGTTCGGTCCCTACATCCTTCACTTCGACAAGAACGGCACGTTGATGAGCGACCCGGTGCCTCATCCGTTCCTGCGCAGCCCGTTCAATCCGCAAGTGATGAACAACGGCGCCAGCGCCACTTCGCTCGCGAGCCGGGGTTTCGAAAGCCTGGCCTACAACGGCGACAACAGCCGCCTTTTTGCAGTACCCGAAGCGGCGCCCTCGCTAGCCTCGCTGCGGCCTGTGGCCGACGACGAGCGTTACCTGAACTTCTTTGAATTCGATCCCGCCTCGATGCTCTATACCGGCAAGAACCCGATCTACAGGAAGGACGGTCCCGCCAAGGACAACCAGATCGTGATCGGCGACATGACCAATGTGGGCGGCAACAAGTTCGTGCTGATCGAACGCGACGGCTTTCTCGGCGCCAAGGCGGTGGTCAAGCGCCTGTACATGGTGGACCTGGACGTGAAGGACGCCGACGGCGCGCTGAAGAAGACGCTGCTGGTGGACCTGCTGAACATCTCCGATCCGAAGGGCATCGGCGGCACCTGGCCCGGCGTGGCGGCCGGCAAATTCACCATGCCTTTCGATTCGATCGAGAGTGTCGAAGTGGTGGACGACCACACGCTGGCCGTCGCGGTCGATACGAACTTTCCGACAGAAGACGGCCGTGTTGCCGGCAAGCCGGACAACACGGAAATCATCACGATCCGCTTCGATCAGGCGTTGTTCAAGCGCGTCGCGTCGAAGACATAGGGGCGCGCCCCGCGGGGCATTCCCTCGGTCAAGCCTCCGAGTGAATGCCCTTCATGATGATCACCCCGCCCAGCCGCGTGGTGTCCGCGCGCATGCGCCGGGCCAGCGCATCGGGCGAGCCCGGCTGCGCCTGCCAGCCGGTCTTGAGCAAGGCCTCGGTCACCTCGGGCGAGCTGATCACTTCGACCAGCGCGGCATTGAGCTTTGCCACGGCAGCCGGCTTCATGCTCGCGGGCGCGGCCAGCGCAGTCCAGATTTCGAGGTCGGCGCCGCGCACGTCGGCATCGCGAATGGTCGGCAAGTCGCCGGCCAGCGGGCTGCGTTCGGGCGATGTCACGCCAATGGCCTTGAGCTTGCCGGACTTCAGGTGCGGCAGCGCGAGGCCGGGCGGCAGCAGCGCAAGCTGGATCTCACCGGCGAGGATGCCGGCGATGACCTGCGGGTTGCCGGTGTAGGGCTTGTGCTGCGCGGTAATGGCCGCGCGGCTCTTGATGAGCTCCATGCCCAGGTGGCCCACGGTGCCCACGCCCGGCGTGCCGTACTTGCCGTTGCTGCCGAGGTTGCGCACCCACAGCAGCAGGTCGGCGGGGGTCTTGCCTTCGGCGTTGCCCGCCACCACCAGCACCAGCGGCGCGGTGCCGATGAGGCCGACCGGCGCGAAGTCTTTCTCGGGGTCGAAGGGCGTGGCCGGGTTGAGCAGCTTGGCAATGGTGAGGTTGCCGTTGATCAGCGCGCCGATGGTGTGGTCGTCGTTGGCCTTGGCGACCTCGTTGGCCACGAGGTTGCCGCTGGCGCCGGGCTTGTTCTCGACGGTGACAGGCTGGCGCAGCAACTTCGACAGCGGCTCGGCGATGGCGCGGGCCGCGAGGTCGGGCGACGCACCGGCAGGAAAGCCCACGAGGATGCGAACGGGCTTGGTCGGCCATGCGGCATCGCCGCCAGTGCGTTGCGCCCACGAGGCCTTTGCGAACAGCGAAGCGGCAAGGGCTGCCGCGCCGCCTTCGAGCAAGCGGCGTTTGGTGATCGTCAAGGTGACTCCAGAGAGTGAGAGAGACTAGGGAAATTGCTTACGTTGATCTTACACAACGTTACAGACTGGCGCCGCCTGAAGCAAGCCTGAAGGGCCGCCGCGAAGGGGCTTTAGCATGGGCCGCGATGGCGCATCGACCTGTTGCCGCCACGCTAGAGCCAAGGGAGAGCGCGCCAGATGATCGAGTTTTTTCACACCCGGGAACGCCTGCGCTTCCTGTTGTACGTAGGCGCCATTGCCGTGCCGCTGCTGCTTGCCGCGGCCTGGTTCGTGAACCGCATGGAAGATTCGTCGGCCGCCGCGGGCGAGCCCAACGCGCAGGGCGGGCGAAGCTACCGCATCCAGGAAAAGAGCGGTGCCAAGGCCTTGCCGCCGCCGCTGGCCGCCCTGCTCTCGGTGCCGCCCAAGACCGCCATGACCGACGTGAGCGTGAGCATCGACAGCGCCGGCCGCGTGACAGGTGCGGCCATCAAGGCGTTCAGCACCGACGACTTCAAGACCGTGGCCGCCTTCCACAAGCCCACGCTCTCGCCCGTGACCCGCGAGGACGCAAGCGCGTTGTGGGGCGTGCGCGATGGCTACGAGATCAAGATCTCGCAAGAGACGAAGTTCTTCGACAACGATCCCTACAAGGACCGCACGAAGATCGAGTACTACATCAACCCGGTGAAGAGGCCGTAGGAGGCGCTGCTGCAGCAGGCGCGGCAGCCTCGGCCGTTGCGCGCAGCAGCTTTCGCTGCGTGGGAAACAGCGACCAGCCCCACCGCTGCTGCGCGTAGCCCCACAGGCCCTGCTTGAAGAACAGCGTGACCAGGATCGCCAGCAGCCCGAGCCCCAGCAGGTACCAGGTGCCGTAGTCGCTCAGGAACTTGTTGAGCGCCCAGAAGATGAACGCCCCCACCAGCGGCCCTTCGATGCGCCCGATGCCGCCGATGACGACCATGAAGATCGCGAAGGCCGTCCAGTTGACGCTGAAGGCCGCATCGGGGCTGATGCGCAGGTTGCCCACGAAGTACAGCGCGCCCGCCAGCCCCGCGCCGAAGGCCGCGACCACATACACCGCGAGCTTCATGCGCGCGACCGGAATGCCTTGCGACTCGGCCGCCACTTCGTTGTCGCGAATGGCCAGCAGCGCCAGCCCGCGCTTGCTGCGCAGGAACAGGTAGACCAATGCGATGGCCGCGACCACGCAGGCCAGCGCCATCCAGTAGGTGGTGCTCTCGCGCGTGGCCTTGTCGATGCCGCGCAGCGCCGTCAGCGTGGTGCCCGAGCCGCCGCCCACCGCCGACACGTTGGCAAAGCTCAACCGGAACACCTCGGCAATGACCCAGGTGCCGATGGCGAAGTAGCCGCCCGACAAGCGGAACGCGACGAAGGACACGGGAATGGCAACGAGCCCCGCGGCCAGCGCGCCCAACGGTATCGCGATGAACGGATTGATGCCCGCGAAGTTGCCGAGCATCAGCATCACGTAGCCGCCGAAACCGAAGAAGGCCTGCTGCCCGATGCTCACCATGCCGCCGTAGCCGGCGAGCAGGTTCCACATCATCGCGAAGATGAAGTAGCAGGCGATCTCGACGAACTCGCGCATCCAGCTCGACTCGCCCCACAACGGCAGGCTGGCGGCGAGCAGCACGAGCACAAGGCCGACGACGAGCGCGGTGCGGCTCGCGGCGGTGGCGCGCGAAACTTCGAAAGAGGCAGCGTGGCTGTGGGCCTGGGTGTGGGGCATGGTCGTCATCGGCTTCATCCGCGTGTCTTGGGGAAAAGCCCCTGCGGCCGCAGCACCAGCACGACCAGGAACACGATGTGCCCGGCCCAGATGCCCCAGCCGGGGTCGAGGCGGAAGCCGATCTGCTGGGTGATGCCGAGAATCATCGCGCCCGCCAGCGTGCCCCAGAAGGAACCCATGCCGCCGATGATCACCGCCTCGAAGGCAAAGAGCAGCAGCAGTGGCCCATCCGATGGCGAAACGGTCGTGCGCATGCCTTGCAGCGCACCGGCGATGGCGATGAGCACGAAGGCAATGGCGGTCGCGAAGGCGTAGACCTTCTTGGCGTTCAGGCCCATCAGCTCGGCGATCTCGCGGTCGTCCGACACGGCGCGAAACGAACGGCCCAATGCCGTGCGCGCGAACAGCCATTGCAGCGCGCCGGTGGCCACGACCGCGATGGCCAGCACGGCCAGCGGCAGCACGCCGAGCGAAAGCGAATCGCCCAGCGTCACGCCTTGCGTGTTGAGTCCCCCGGTCTCGATGGCGCGCGGATCGGCGGAGAACAGCTCGAGCAGCAGGTTCTGGATGACGATCGACAGGCCGAAGGTCACGACCAGCGAAGGCAGCGGGTCTTTGCCGAGCGTGCCGTTCAGCACGTAGCGTTGCAGCGCGTAGCCGAACGCGAAGGCCACGGGCAGCACCGCGAGCGCAATCGCTGCCACGAGCCACGGTGCCGCATCGCCACCCGACACCGACACGCCCGCAATGACCGCGAACGCACCGAGGATGATGAAGTCGCCCTGCGCCGTATTGGTGAGCCGCATCACGCCGAACATCAGCGACTGGCCCAGCGCGAACAGCGTGTAGAGCCCGCCGAGCAGCACGCCCTGGACAACGGTTTCAAGCACGGGCGGCCTCCGCGATGCCGAAGTAGGCCTGCGAGATCTGCTCGCGCGTGAGGTCGCTCGATCTTCCCTGGAGCGACACGCGGCCTTCCTGCAGGCAGTAGATGCGCTGCGACACCTGGCGCGCCATGGTCACGTCCTGCTCGACGATGACGACGGTCATGCCCTCGCCGGTGATGGTCGGCATGGCGGCGTAGATCTCGCGGATGACGATGGGCGCGAGACCCAGCGAGAGTTCGTCGCACAGCAGCAGCTCGGGGTTGCTCATGAGCGCGCGTCCGAGCGCGACCATCTGCTGCTGGCCGCCCGAGAGCGACGTGCCGGGCTGGTGGCGCTTCTCGGCAAGGATGGGGAACAGCGCGTACAGGCGCTGCAGGTTCCACGGGCCCTTGCGGCCCGCCGTGGCGCCCATCAGCAGGTTCTCTTCCACGCTGAGGCTGGGGAACAGGCGACGGCCTTCGGGCACCATGGCCAGGCCGCGCCGCACGATCTCGCCGGGCGGCAAGCCACCGATGGACTCGCCCTTGAAGTGGATCGCTTCACGCGGGGCGCGGACCAGGCCGGTGAGGCTCTTGAGGAAGGTCGATTTGCCTGCGCCGTTGGCGCCGATGATGGCGACGAGTTCGCCTTGGGTCAGGGTGAAGTCGATGCCGAAGAGGGCTTGGGCGTCGCCGTAGAAGGCCTTCAGCGCGTGGGTGGAAAGCAGGGTATTCATGGCCGCTTCTCCTCTCGGTCTTGCTCCCTCTCCCGCTTGCGGGAGAGGGTTGGGGTGAGGGCCAGCGGCGATGACGAAGCGCGCGGCTGTTCAACGGCCGATGCCCTCACCCTAGCCCTCTCCCGGAGGGAGAGGGGACAACACGAAAAACAAACGCGGTTCATGCCTCCATCCCCATGTACACCCGCCGCACTTCCACATCATTCATCACCGCCCGCGGCTCCCCCTCCGCCAGCTTCTGCCCGAAGTTGATGACGAACAACCGGTCCGCCAGCGACAGCAATGCATGCACCACATGTTCGATCCAGATCATCGTCACGCCGCGCGCCTTGATGCGCTTGAGCTCGTCGACCAGCACCGCGGCTTCGGGTTCTGTCAGGCCGCCGGCGATCTCGTCGAGCAGCAGCAGTTGCGGCTTGGTCGCCAGCGCACGCGCCAGTTCGAGCCGCTTGCGGTCGAGCAGCGTGAGTCCGCCGGCCGGCTTGTTGGCATTCGCCATCAGCCCGGTCTGCGCCAGCACTTCATGCGCCGTCTGCCACGCCTCGCGCTCGGTCTGCTGCCCGCCGAAGCAGGCGGCGGTGACGAGGTTCTCGAACACGCTCATGTTGCCGAACGGCTGCGGCACCTGGTAGCTGCGGCCTATGCCCGCATGGCAGCGCTGGTGCGGCTTGAGCCGCGTCACGTCGCGGCCCGCGTATTCGACGCGGCCCGCATCGACGCGCACGTCGCCCGAGATCAGGTTGAACAGCGTGGTCTTGCCCGCGCCGTTGGGCCCGAGAATGCCCAGCGTCTCGCCCTCGGCCACCGACAGCGAAATGTCGTCGGTGACCTTGAGTGCGCCGTAAGACTTGCTCACGGCATGCAGTGCCAGCAGCGCCATGGTGCTTGCCTGCCTGCCGTCAGAGCAGCCGCAGCATGCCGCCGGCCGGGATGCTCCTGGCCGCCTCGTTGTTCACGATGGTCAGCTCGACCTTGTACTTCTTGCCCTTGCCCCACTGGCCCAGCACCAGCGGCGTCTTGCTGACGTTCTTGAACGGGCCCTGGCCGCCCCACTTCACCGGGCCGACCACGGAATCGATCGACGTCGCCGCCACCGCATCGCGCACGTCGCCGGCCTTGAGCGACTTCGAACGCGACAGCGCATTCGCCGCCACTTCGAACAGCGCATGCGCAAAGCCGATGGGCTGCGTCCACTGCTTTTTCGCACCGGCCTCGTAGGCCTCGGCCAGCGCCTTCGCGCTCTGCTTCGTGAGGCTCGACGTGAACGGATGCGACGGGCTCCACCACACCTCGGTCGACAGGCCGTCGCCCAGGTCGCCCAGCGCCTCGATCGCGCCGGGGAACAGCAGCGCCTTGCCCAGCGTGATGACCTTCGGCTTGAAGCCCTGCTGCCGCGCCTGCGTGAGGAAGGTCTTGGCATCGGGCGGAATCACCACGCCGGTGACGATCTCGACGCCCTCTTTCTTGAAGGCCGCAATCTGCGCGCTGAAGTCCTGCGTGCCGTTCTGGAAGCGGCCGGGGTCGGTGAGCGTGAAGCCCATCTGCGCGAGCGGCTTGGGAAAGCCCAGCTCCTTGTCGCCCCAGGCGTTGCCGTCGCCGTCGTTCGGGAACAGGCCGCCGACCTTCTTGTTGGTGGCGAGCGTCTTCCAGCCGTTGGTGAAATTGGCGATGACGTCTTCGAGGCCCCAGAACAGGTGGTACGTCCAGTTGAAGCCTTTCGCCGGATCGCCCTTGCGGCCGAAGAACCACGGCTGCCACGGCACCACGCTGGAGATGCAGGGCACCTCGTTGAGCTCGCATGCATCGCTTACCGGGTTGGCGGTTTCGGGCGTGCCCGCGGTGAGCACCAGCGCCACCTTGTCCTTGAGGATCAGGTCGTTCGCCACCTCGCCCGCGCGGTTGGGGTTCGACTGGCTGTCCTTCAGCACGATCTGTACCGCGTACTTCCTGCCGCCGACGCTGATGCCGTCCTTGAAGGCCGACTTCATCTGCTCGATGACCCATTTGTCGGCCTCGCCAAAGGGCGCGAGCGGGCCGGTCTGCGGCGACACGTAGCCGATCTTCAGCGTGTCGGCCGCGAAAACCAGCGGTGCCGCGCCCGAGGCCACGAGTGCGGCGGTGGCCTGCGTGAACTGTCTGCGATTGAATGTCATGGTTGTCTCCGTCTCTTGTGTTTGTGGTGCCGCGCTACAGGGGTTCTGCTCAGTCAGCGCACGAAGTGCGGCGGTATCTGCGCGTCGACGTTCACCCACACGCTCTTGACCTGCGTGTATTCGCGCATCGCATCGAAGCCCATTTCTCGGCCGTAGCCGCTCTGGCCGACGCCGCCGAAGGGCGAGCCGGGGTTCACGCGCTTGTAGCTGTTGATCCAGACCATGCCGGCGTGCAGGTCGCGCGCCACCTTGTGGGCGCGCTGCAGGTTGTTTGTCCACAAGCCGCTGCCCAAGCCGTAGTCGGTGCCGTTGGCAATCTGCATGGCCTCTTCGTCGTTCCTGAAGGTGAGCACAGTGACGAAGGGTCCGAAGACTTCTTCCTGCGCGACACGGTCCTTGTACGACTTCGCGCGCATGACCGTGGGCTCGACATAGCAGCCCTTGGCCAGATCGCCGCCGGGCGACTTGCCGCCCGCGAGCAGTTGGCCGCCCTCGCCTTGCGCCACGTCGACATAGCTGAGCACGCGCTCGCGATGCTGTGCGCTGGTGAGCGGGCCCATCTCGGTGTCGTCGTCGAGCGGGTTGCCCAGGCGTATGGATTTCGCGAGCGGAATGAACCGGTCGAGAAACGCATCGGCGATCTTCTCGTGCAGCATCAGCCGCGAACCCGCGATGCAGGCCTGCCCCTGGTTGTGGAAGATGGCCCAAGCACTGCCGTTCACCGCGGCCTGCAGGTTTGCGTCTTCGAACACGATGTTGGGGCCCTTGCCGCCGAGTTCGAGCTGCACCTTCTTCAGGTTGCCCGCGCTCGCCTGCACGATGCACCGCCCCGTCGCGGTGCTGCCGGTGAAGGCGATCTTGCCAATCTCCGGGTGCTCGGCGATGTACTGGCCCGCCACGCTGCCCAGGCCCGGCAGCATGTTGACCACGCCGGGCGGCAGGCCCGCTTCGGCCATCAGCTCGGCGATGCGCAGCGACGACAGCGGCGTGATCTCCGCCGGCTTCATCACGATGCAGTTGCCGGCCGCGAGCGCGGGCGCCATCTTCCAGCTGGTGAACATGAGCGGGAAGTTCCATGGCACCACCTGGCCGACGATGCCGACGGGCTCGCGCAGCGTGTAGTTGAGAAAGCCCTCTTCGACGGGAATGGTCTCGCCCTGGAACTTGTCGGCCATGCCGCCGAAGTAGCGAAAGCACGCGGCGGTGCGCGGCACGTCGAGCCGGCGCGAATCGCGGATGGGGTGGCCGGTGTCGAGCGATTCGAGGCGCGCGAGTTCTTCGGCGTTGGCTTCGATGAGATCGGCGAGCTTCAGCAGGATGCGGCCGCGGTCAGCGGCGGCCATGCGGCTCCACTTGGGGAACGCACGCTTTGCCGCGGCCACGGCCTTGTCGACGTCGGCCTTGCCGGCGAGTGCGACGTTGGCGATGGGCGTGTTGTCGTGCGGGTTCAGCGTGGCCAGGGTCTCGCCGGATTCGGCGTCGATGAAGCGGCCGTCGATGAAGAGCTGGTGGCGGATGGGCGTGCGAAGGCCTGCCGCGATGGCGATGTCATTGGGCTTCATGTTTTTGCATTCCTCCCTCTCCCCTTGGGGAGAGGGTTGGGGTGAGGGGGCAGCGGTGGCACGAACACCACCCTCACCCCAACCCTCTCCCGCTCGCGGGAGAGGGAGCCATTCAGAACTCGACCGGAATCTCCGGGCTCTCGCCCTTCTGGATCTCGTACACCAGGCTGGGCGAGCCGTTCTCCCACACCAGCAGCATCGAGCGCTTCGGGCTGAAGCCCTGGTGGCGGCAGTAGGCGGGCATGGCGGCCATGTCGCCGGCCTTCATGATCACGCGGGCCATGGGCCTGCCGGTGTTCTTGTCGCCGCAGTCCCAGTGGATCTCGTCGGTCATCTGGAAGAACCACTCGACACGGTCGTTGCCGTGGATGATCGGCAGGATGTGCTCTTCGGTCGTCGGGCACATGTAGCTGTGCTTCACCACCGAGGTGAAGCTCGGGTTCCACGTGACCTGCGAACGGCTCAGGAAGCCGAAGAGATTGAAGGCATGCACGTCGTTCTCGAAGCCGGGCTCGGGGTGCAGCTCGGGTTGGCCCTGCGGCACGTCGGCAAAAGCGCGGTTGACCGGTGCGCCGCGCTCGTCGCTGCGCAGGTCCAGGTCGCCCTTCAGGCCCACGCAGCGCTTGGCCAGCTCGCGCGCCCGGGTGATCTTGGCGGTGTTGTTGCCCTTCTTGCGGCCGTAGGGCGAGCCGGTTTCCTGCGGCGCGGCGAAAGGGTCGAAGCTTTCGTTGGTCCAGTCGTCGAGCATGGCTTCGAAGGTGGCGCGGATCTGCGCGGTCGGGAAGTTCTCGAGCAGGTCGATGCCCGCGTCCTTCATGGTGCCGTTGAAGCTGCCGGCATACAGGTCGACCGACTCGTAGTGGTTGACGGTGCCGAACACGTCGTCGAAGTTGACCCAGCCGTAGAAGAAGCCCCAGGCCACGTCGCGCATCAGCGCGCGCAGGTAGCTGCCGGCGTCCATGGTGTGGCTCATGGGGCGGCCGTCGCGGGTCTTCCAGCCGATGTGCACGAAATATTCGTCGCGGCGAAAGCTGAAGCTGCCGAGCGAAAAGTCCTTGTAGCCGAGCGTGGCGTCGGGCTGCGACGCGATCACCTTGGCGAGTTCTGCGGGTGCGTTCATGGTGTGTGGCTCCTCGGTGTTCGGTGCAATCAATGGGACTGGCAGATGTCGGCCCACTTTTCTACGGAGAGTTCGCCCTTGCAGCTCTGCAGCACGATCACGCCGGGGTCGCCGGCGGTGCGGAACTGGTAGGCGGTGTTCTTGGGCAGCAGGCCCTGGTGGCCGCGCGAGAGCTTCATCCAGCCCATCTTCTTGCCCTGCGGCTCGCCCTTGACGAGCACCGCGCCGTTCTTCTCCGTGTCGGCCACGGCCTGGCTTGCATCGAGCTGCACCAGGTGCACCTCGACCTCGCCGTCCATCACCAGCGCGAATTCGTCGTGCGCGCAGGTGAACCACGGCGAAGTGCCTTCGGCGCGAAGTGTCTCCAGCACGTAGATCTGGTTCTGGCCGAACACCACCTTCTCGTACGGCTTGCTGGTGCTGGCTATTTCGAAGCAGTTGGAAAACGCGTAGTGGCGAACGTCGTCGTCGATGGGTTCGACGTGGCCCTTCTCGAAGTGCTTGAGCGACCCGAAGCGGGTCTTGTACGCAGTGGAAGCGGTGGAAGCGGTGGTGCTGGTCATGGCGTGTCTCCGGTTGTCTTCAGCGATGGGCGAACTCTAGGAGTCAACCGCCGCCACCGGTAGGGACCAGATTGGAAGAGGATTGTTCGGCGTCTCCGAACAATCGGCCGGGTTTACCCGCTCCCCGTGCCGCGCACGCTGCGTCGGGGCCCGGCGTGCTTCAGCCGCTGGAGCGGCTGAACTCGATCAGTTCCGCCGGGATCATTCCGCGCTCGATCAGCGTGGCGTCCCAGGGCGGCACGCGCGTGAAGCGCGTGGCGATGTGCTCGATGAAGAGCCGCAGCTTGAGCGCGTTGCGCGAGGTGCCCGCGTACACCGCGCTCAGCGAAAACGACGACAGCTGGTGCTCGGCCAGCACCACGCGCAGGTCGCCGCGCGCAATGGCATCGCCCGCCACCAGCGTCGGCAGGCAGACGATGCCGGCATGCTCCAGTGCATATTCGCGCAGCAGGTGCACGCTGTTGGTCAGCAGCGCGGCGGCAAGGTAGATGGTGGTCTGCTCGCCCTTGTGGTGAAAGGTCCAGCGGTCGCGCGTGGGGTAGCCCGAGTACAGGCCCAGCTTGTGGCGGTGCAGTTCGCGCGGCGTGACCGGCGCGCCGTGCTCTTCCAGGTAGGCCGGCGTGGCGCAGAGCACCCTGCGCACCGGGAACAACGGGCGCGACACCAGCTCCTGCGATGCAGCGGGGAATATCTGCAGCGCGCAATCGACGCCGGCCTTGACCGGATCGGCCACCGCGTCGCTCACGATCAGTTCGAGATGGATGTCGGGGTAGGTGGTCTGGAACTCGCGCAGCAGCGAGGCGAAGCGGCCCAGCACCATGCCGGTCAGCGCATGCACGCGCAACGTGCCCGAGGGTGTGCCGCGCGCGTCGCGCATCTGGTCGACGATGTCGTTGGCGCGGCCCACCAGCTCGGTGCAGTCGCGCAGGAAGGCCTGGCCCATGTCGCTGAGCCGCACCACGCGCGTGCTGCGGTGAAACAACGGCGCGCCCAGGAATTCTTCCAACTGCTTGACGCGCGTGGTCACCACCGAATTGGCCACGCGCAACTGGCGCGCGGCTTCCGCGAAGCTCTGGGTCTGCGCGACACGAACGAAAGTTTCAATGCTCTGGAGACGGTCCACGGCGGCACTGTACTGCGCCCACCTGTTTTGCGCGCCCCGGGATACGGGAAAAAGCCCGGCCCCGCCCGTTGCGGGCACGCCGAAACACCGTCATCCCTGTATCGGGGGGTTAACGGCCCCACTTACAATGCCTGCCGCATCACCCACCCCACACGAGGTCTTGTCCGCAATGCCCAAGAGCCCCCAGCCGCGCGCCCGTTTCAGCTTCTCCCCCACCGTGCGTGCCCTGCTCCTGGCCGCCGCGGCCTGCGGCGTGGCGCTTCCCGCGCTGGCCGCCATCGAGCATGAAGAAGTCGACAAGCTCATGCAGGCCGGCAAGCTCGACGAGGCCATGAACAAGGCCGAGGCCTTCCTGAAAGACAAGCCGCGCGATCCGCAGATGCGCTTCCTGAAGGGCGTGATCCAGCTGGACACCGGCAAGCGCGCCGAGGCCATTGCCGCCTTCACGCAACTCACGCAAGATGCCCCCGAGCTGCCCGAACCGTACAACAACCTGGCCGTGATCTACGCCAGCCAGAACCAGTTCGACAAGGCACGCGGCGCGCTCGAAAGCGCGATTCGCACCAACCCCAGCTACGCCACCGCCCAGGAAAACCTCGGCGACGTGTATGCACGGCTCGCCAGCCAGGCCTACAGCAAGGCCCTGCAGCTCGACCAGAACAACACCGCCGTGCAGCCCAAGCTGGCGGTGATTCGCACCCTCTTCACCCCCACGCCGCCCGGCACCAGGCCGACGGCGCTGGTGGCCGCCGCTTCGCCGGCACCGGCACCCGTGGCCAAGGCGCCTGCACCGGCGCCAGCGCCTGCTGCTCCTGCGGCGAAGGTGGCGGCAGCGCCCGCACCTGTGGCGGCAGCGCCCGCACCTGTGGCGGCAGCGCCCGCACCTGTGGCGGCAGCGCCCGCACCTGTGGCGGCTCCGGCCAAGGCGCCTGAAGCGGCACCTCCTGCGCCAGCCCCGGCTCCCGCCGCACAGGCTGCCGCGGCGCATGCCCCCGCATCCACGGCCGAGGTCGAATCCGCCGTGCGCGCCTGGGCTTCGGCGTGGGCCAGCCAGGACATGGACCGCTACCTTGCCGCCTATGGCGCCGACTTCTCACCCGGCGGTGGCCAGAACCGCAAGAGCTGGGAACAAGACCGCCGTGCGCGCATCGTCGGCAAGTCGAGCATCAGCGTGAACCTCGAAAACCTGGTGATCAAGGTCGACGGGGACAACGCCACCGCCAAGTTCCGGCAGATCTATCGCGCCGACAACCTCAACGTCTCGAGCCGTAAAACGCTCGACATGCAGCGCTCCGGCAACCAGTGGCACATTCGCAAGGAAAGCGTCGGCGGCTAGTGACAGTCATCGTCCGGCACGGCCGGCTTCAGAACCCTCCGTTCCGTCTGCGCAGCGGGAACCACACGCTCGCCGCGCTGCTGCTCACCGCATCGGCGCTGATGCTCGCGGCCCCCGTTGCCGCGCAGGCTTCGAACAAGCCGGCCAGCAGCAAGACCAGCAGCAACAGCAGCAACGCCAAGGCAACCAGCAAGGCCGGCGGCAGCCGCGCCACCGCGCACGGCGCCAGCGGCCGCTCGCCGTCCGCCAGGGAAGCGCGCGAAGCCAAGGGTGGCAAGGCCGTCCAGGCCAAGGGCAAGAAGGCCGTTGCCTCCGACGGCAAGAAAATCGCCGCAACTGCCGCACTTGCCGCTGCCTCAGAAAGCAGGACTGCCGCGGCCAAGCCCGCACGCCGTACCGGTGCCCCGGCCTCCATCCAGGAAGCCAGCAGCGCCGAAGCACGCCTCATCGCGGTCTACGAAATGTTCGGCCGCGGCCAGGCCCGTCCCGCGCTGGCCAAGGCGCGCGACCTCGTGCGCGACTACCCGAACTTCCAGCTGGCGCAGCTCGTCTACGGCGACCTGCTCGCGGCGCAAGTGCCGCCTTCGAATTCGCTTCCCGACACCGCCGGCATCGCGAAGATGCGCGGCAACCCGGCCATGGCCGAGCTGCACGAAGAATCGCGCCGCCGCCTGCAGGCCCTGCGCGAGCGGCCACCGGCCGGCACCGTGCCTTCGCAATTCCTGGCGCTCTCGACCCGCAGCCGCTACGCCATTGCCATCGATGCCTCGCGCTCGCGCCTGTACCTGTTCGAGAACTCCGACAAGGGCCTGAAGCTCACGGCCGACTACTACATATCGGTCGGCAAATCGGGCACCGACAAGTCCACCGAGGGCGACGCCCGCACCCCGCTGGGCGTGTACTACATCACCAGCAGCCTCGACCCCAAGTCGCTGAAAGACTTCTACGGCGCGGGCGCCCTGCCCATCAATTACCCCAACGCCTACGACGTGCGGCGCGGCAAGACCGGCAGCGGAATCTGGCTCCACGGCACCCCGCCCCAGCAGTTCGCGCGCGCGCCGCTGGCCAGCGACGGCTGCGTGGTCATGGCCAATCCCGACCTGAAGCAGCTATTGCGAAAAGTGCAAATCGGCGCCACTCCCGTCGTTACAGCGCGCAGCCTCCAATGGATTTCGCCGCCGCAGGCCGAAAAAGAAGCACAATCATTTACAAGTGCAATTGCAGCCTGGAAAGATGCAAGAGCCAGCGGAAATGAAGCGCAATTAAAGAAATTCTATTTACCGGATTTCCAGCGCAACAATAAAAAGACCACCGAGGGAATTTCCGCCCTCCGCGACGAAGTGGAATACGCCCAGGGCAAGCGTGTCCAGTTCAAGGATGTGTCGTACCTGCACTGGCGTGACGGCGACGACACCATGGTGGCTACCTTCGGCGAAGTATTCGAAGGCGAGAAGAGCGGGCGCACCCGGCGCCAGTACTGGCTGCGCCAAGGCAGCGAGTGGAAGCTTTTTCACGAAGAAATCCTGGGCTGAGGCCCTGTAGGCGACGAGGTCACACCTCCAACTCGTGACTTTTTGCTCACGCGCTACGCCTATTTTCAGTGTTACATCTGCCCCTTTGGGGCCTCGTGCTACGTAACGCGTAACGCGTTTGTTCCCGTAACACCCCCCTTTCGCGCGTTCCCGGCGCCGTAACGTCCCATCCCATCTTCATGGGAGGCGGCGTGTCATTCACAGAGGGAAAAATAGGTTTCCAAAGTGTTAACCAGCCCGGCGACCCGGCCCGCGGCATGGTCCACCACAGGCTGGCAGCCATCGTGCTTAGTTCTTTCGGCTAGCACACCTAGAGCTGAAGACTTGCGGGTTTCTCTTGTTGATACACGGAGTTACGCTGTATAACATCCACATCGTCAGTCTTTGTTAACACTTCCTGAAAGGGTAAATCATGCTTAGCTCTATTACTCGTTTTCTGCGCGACGAAGAAGGCGCTACCGCAATTGAATATGGCGTCATTGCGGGTTTGATTACGATTCTTTTGGTCGTCCTTTTCAACCCCAATGGGACCACTGGTTTTGCCGGCGCAATCAAGGGACTGTTCACGAATCTTGCCGCTCAATTGACCAAGGCGGTGCCAGCGAGCTGAGTCATGGCGGGAGTCGAGCTCATTTGGCTTCTCCCGGTCATCGTCTATGACTTCTACCAGCGCCGCGTCCCCAATTGGTTGGTCCTTGCAGGTGGTGCTTTGGCCTTGACAGCCCTCTCTCTCGGGCAACAACCGGTCGGTGTCGGGTGGACCGACGCGCTGGCCGGTGCTGCACTGGGGTTCGGTTTTCTTCTGCTCTTCTATGCCGTCGGCCTGATGGGTGCCGGCGATGTGAAGTTCGCAGGAGCACTGGGTCTGTGGGTGGGCTGGCAAGGGCTTCTGCCCATCTGGCTCGGCGCCAGCTTGCTGACGGGAATGCACGGCGTGCTCTGGCTGGCTCTTCAACGTTGGCCCTGGTTTCCCCGCGTGGCATTGGCGCTGTCGGGCAGGCCCAAGGAATCGGAGGACGGCAAGTCCCGCAAGCGCGTGATTCCCTACGCGGCGTATCTCGCAATCACTGCCGGCATTTGGATCGTCTGGGGCCGACAGAGCTGACCTTTCCAGGTCACCAGAGGCTCTCTCTTTCACCCATCGCCAGACAGCTCGTCTCATTGCCTCACCCCAACGATCATGATCCATCTCACGAAAATCATCGCCGCCGTCCTGGTGCTCCTGGCCATTGCGCTGGGTGGATACGCCTGGGTGCTCAGCAGCCAGCCTGCGCCACCGCCGGTCGCGGCGGCTCCCGTGGCGGCACCGGCCAAGTCCGAGTCCCAGGCCTACGCGGTCGTCGTCGCGAGCAAGCCGATTCCCGCCGGCAAAGTCATTTCCGCCGATGCCTTGCGCATCGAGCGCCTCTCCATCAATCCGGCGGGCGCATTCAAGGACACGGCCGCACTGGTTGGCCGCGTCCCCGTTCTTGACCTGGGAGAGGGAACTCCCTTGCAGGAAGGTCAGTTGGTCTCCGGCCTTGCCTTGCGCCTGAACGATGGCGAGCGCGCAGTTGCCGTCAAGGCCGACGAGTCCATGGGCGTGGGCAACAGGGTCCAGCCCGGAGATTTCGTCGACATCTTCGTCATGCTCAAGTCCGAAGGAAAGGATGTCGACCGGAGCCAGGCACGGCTGCTGCTCGCGCGCAAGCGTGTGCTGGCCTTTGGCTCGGCTTCCATCGACGGCCTGCAGTCGAAAACCGCGGACGGCGCCATGGCGCAATCCCAGCGTGCGGAGGTTGCACGCACAGCGGTGCTGGCCGTGCCGGTCGACGAAGTCAACCGGCTCACGTTGGGCGAATCGAGCGGGCGGCTCCTTCTGGCATTGCGCAACCCATCCGATATTTCGGAGCCCGACTCGGCGCTTTTTGCGGAACTGCCCACGGCGCTGCAGCCCGTCGCCAGCAAGCCAGGTGAGCCCCGCCGTGCCCCACTGACCGGCCTGGACAAGGCACAGGCGGGCCTCACTGTGGCCGACCTGGTGAGCGGTGGAAGTGCCCCCGGCACCGCCCGGCGAGGCAATGCCGTCAGTCAGATTTCGGTCAACCCTTCCGCCGCCCACGCAGGGACTGGCGCGCGCTCGGGCATCGAAGTCGAAGTGATCCGCGGCGAACGCAGCGAGACCTTGCGCTACTAGCCACCAAGCACTCCCCCAGTCATGACCCGTCACTGTCCCAGAAAGAAAACCATGCTCCTGCCCCGTGCGATGACGAAGTCAATCACTCGCCGCTCCACGACAGGCAATCACCGGCAACCGCTGCGCAGCCGGCTGGCAACCGGATGCGCCCTGGCACTCGGTATCTGGTCTCCGATTTTCGCGGCGGGCGTACCGGCGTCCCCGCAAGCATCGATGACGATGCTTGCCGGCACACAGCAAGAACTGCTGATCGACAAGGGTGTGGATCGCATCGCGATCGCAAACGAAACCGTTGTCGGCGTGACCGTGACGCGCAAGACGCCGGGTGCGCCCGGAGCGCGACTCATCCTCACGGGGAAGGCTCCTGGCAACACCACGTTGATGGTCTGGGAAAAAGGGCGCGCCGCGGCAACCATCTATGCGGTGGAAGTACAGCGCCGCGATGCGAAGCTGAATGGGAGCATGGACAGCGTTCCCGCATACCAGCAAGCCCGGGATACGGCACTGTCGAGTCACGCGGACAAAGCGGTCGTGACCGACAACTCTTCGGTGAACGTCCGCAGCCACACGGTGCAGGTCGAAGTCAAGGTTGTCGAGTTCAACCGCAGTGTCCTCAAGCAGGCCGGGCTGAACATCTTCAGCACGCGAGCCAACTCCAGCGGCTTCAGCTTCGGCGTATTCACGCCGTCTTCGCTGAAAAGCGCGAGCTTCAATCCAAACGGTTCGATCACGGGCGAATACAACAATCCGCTGGCACAGGCCTTCAGCCTGCTCTTCAACTTCAGCAAGGCGGGCATCGGCCTGAATGTCGGGTTCCTCGAAGGCAACGGCATGGCGCGTGTCCTTGCGGAGCCCACGCTCGTTGCCATGTCGGGCCAGAGCGCGAGTTTTCTGGCGGGTGGCGAATTGCCCGTCCCTGCACCGCAAGGCCTGGGCACGACAAGCATCGAGTACAAGCCTTTCGGCATCGGCCTGACGCTGACACCAACGGTGCTGTCCAACGAGCGGATCGTTCTCAAGGTCGCACCGGAGGCCAGCGACCTGGACTATGCAAACTCGCTGAGCATCGGCGGCGTTGCGGTCCCAGCAATCACCACGCGGCGAGCAGACACCACGGTGGAACTGGGCGACGGCGAGAGCTTCATCATCGGCGGACTGGTCAGCCGCACAACCTCGTCCAACTCCGACAAGGTTCCCCTGCTCGGCGACTTGCCGGTGCTGGGTACGTTCTTCAAGCAGAGCAAGTACCAGATGAACGAGAAGGAACTGGTGATCGTGGTGACGCCACACCTGGTGAAACCCATTGCGCGAGGCACGGACCTCGCTCCCTTTCTGCCAGGTGCCGCATCGGAGCAGCGCGATGGCGCCGTGTGGCGTTCCATCTTCCTGAACGACCCGACCAGCACCTCACTCCCGGGTTTCTCGCGCTGACTGGAGCGACGCGACCATGAACGCTCCACGCGACAGCATTCCCGAGACGGGCGCCGAAACCTATCTGTTCGCATCGAGTAACGGAAGTCACATCACCTGGCTGACCGATGCACTCGGACGCCTCGGCTCGGTGGTGGTGCTCGCTCCCGATACGAAATCGATAGACGAGCGCATCTCGCTTCTCGGTCCGGTGGCCGTGTTTCTCGACTTCTCGCCCGACCAGAGCACCACCGCAAGCCAGCTTCACCAGCGCCTGAAGCGCGACTGGCCCGCGCTGCCCGTGCTTGCGACCGGCGTCTCGGCCGAACCTGCCGCCATGCTGGCCGCGCTGCGCGCGGGCGTCGACGACTTCATCGACATATCCGCCCCTCCGCCCGAAGCAGTCAACACGCTGAAGATGCTGCTCGAGCGACGCAGCAGCCTGCAAAGCGGAACGCGCGGCTGCACGTTGGCATTGCTTGGGGCGCGAGCCGGGCTCGGTGTCACCACGCTGGGTGCCAGCCTGGCCTTGACGCTGAATGATCAATTGACGCAAACGCCAACGCGACCTCCGGGGCGCAGTGCCAGGCAAGGCGTCGCATTGCTCGACCTCGGCTTGCCGGCACGCGATGGCCTGCTTTATCTCGATACGCAGAGCGGCTTCAGTTTTGTCGATGGCGTGCGCAACCTGCGCCGACTCGACCAGACGCTGTTGCATACCGCGCTGGCGCATCACACCAGCGGTGTCGCGGTGCTGCCGCTGCCCTCCAGCCTTGCGCAGGTGCGCGAGATCTCGCATGCCGACTCGGTGGCATTGATCAAGCGTCTTGGAGACTTCTTCGACTTCCAGATTGCGGACCTGGGCGGTTTTTCCACCATCGACTTCGTGGCGCAGACGGTGCGCGAAGCGCAATGCAGCTGGGTCGTTTGTGACCAGAGCATCGGCGCGATCGTTTCCACCGCCACCATGCTCAAGGAACTTCGCACACGCGGCGTGGAGACCGAGCGCCTCTCGCTGGTGGTCAACAAGTTCGACAACCATGTGGGGCTGACGGCAAAGGACATTGCCGAGCGCTTGGAATTGCCGCTGCGGCACGTGCTGCCGGCGCGCGGCACCACGCTCCTGGCAGCGGCAAGCCGCGGCGAAATGCTGATTCGCACGGCGCGCAACGACCCGTATTCGCAGGCGGTCACGGGCATGGCGCGTGGCCTCTACCAGGAATACATGTCGATCGCAGGCCAAACGCCGGCCAAGGACCCCCGTTGGGTTGCATTGAAGTCGCAAATCTCCGGGCTCTGGAAGAGTTCAAGTGAAGGCTGATCCCATGTCCACCGATATCGAATTTGCCGACGACGACCAGGCATTCATCAACTCCCAGCAGTTCCAGGACATCAAGAGCTGGACACATGACCACCTGCTGAGTCGCATCGAGGAGTTGGGCGCCGAATTCGGCCGCTGGACGCGTGCTTCGATCCAGCAGTTCGTCGAACTCGAGGTCGACAGCTTTGTCCGGTTGCGCCGCGTGCCGATCAACGACCGCGAGATGCAGCTCATTTCCGATGCGCTGACAAAGGAGCTCGCGGGCTTCGGTCCGCTGGAAGATCTGCTCAACGACCCCGCCGTCGAAGACATCCTGATCAACGGCTACCAGAACGTGTACGTATCGCGCCACGGCATGCTCGAGCGAGAGACGGTGCGATTTGCCGATGCGGAGCACGTGATGCGCATCGTGCGACGCATCCTTGCCCCCTTGGGCCGCCGTCTCGACGAAGCCAATCCGATGGTCGATGCGCGCCTGCCCGACGGCGGCCGCATCAACGTGATCATCGAACCGCTTGCGATCGACGGGTTGTCGGTCTCCATTCGCAAGTTTCGCAAGGACCCACTGACGCCTGCCGACCTCGTCAAGCTTGGCACCTTCGATGCCGGCATGGCGCAACTGCTCGAGATCGCGGTGCGCGCACGTTGCAACATCCTCGTGAGTGGCGGCACCAGCTCGGGCAAGACCTCGTTGCTCAACGCGCTGGCCAGCTTCATCCCGGCGAGCGAACGCGTCATCACCATCGAGGACACGGCCGAACTCTCGCTCAGAACAAGCCATGTGGTGCGCCTCGAAAGCCGGCCCGGGGGCTTCGACGGGACGGGCGTGGTTTCGATTCGCGACCTGTTGCGCAACAGCCTGCGCATGCGGCCCGACCGCATCATCGTGGGCGAAGTGCGCGGCGCCGAGGTCATCGAGATGATGCAGGCGATGAACACCGGCCACGAAGGCTCGATGGGCACCATCCACGCCAGTTCACCTCGCGAATGCCTCTATCGGCTGGAGATGCTCGCAGGGTTTGCGGGCTACCAGGGCAGCGAGGTCAGCCTGCGCAGGCAGATCGCGAATGCCATCGACTTCGTCGTGCAGATCGGCCGGATGTCGGGTGGCCAGCGTCGCATCATTTCGCTCAGCGAAGTGACCGGCGTCAACGACAACATTGTCGCGATGCAGGAGCTGTACCGCTACGAGCCCATCGTTTCTCCGAACGGCGAGGAGCAGGACCGCTGGATATCACTGGGCATCGCACCTCATTCTCCGAAGATCACGCGCTTCCGCCAGACGCTGGCGCGCGCCCACGGAGACTCGCGTGCGTGAAGTCCTCCTCATAGTGGCGGTGATCGCCCTGCTGCTTGCGGCGGGTGGTCTGCTGCTATGGCAGTGGGCCTCGGGGCTTCAATCCCGGCGGGCCACCGACCGGTATCTTGCCCAGCAGATTCGCCCTGCCCCCGCGGCCGAAGCCCCTGTACTCGCCCCTTTGCAAAGCGTGACGGCAGAGCCTGCGGGACTGCTCAGCGATCCGTGGAGCGACGCCGCTGCGGCAGAAGCGGCCACGGCGCCCCGCCGCACTCGCTTGCAGGCGCTGATGCCAGGCTGGCTCGAGGGGGTCGTGACCACACGCACACTGGTGCTCGGCATTCTTGCGATCGTCGGTCTTTCGTTTCTGGCCGGCGCGCTCGGCGGTGGCCCGGCAGCCATCGGTGCATTGCTGATGCTGTTGATACTGGCCGCGTTCGCGATCTGGCTGCGCCTGCAGAAATATCGGCGACAACTCGTCAGCCAGTTGCCTGCGTTCATCGATGCGATGGTCCGCTTGATCACCATCGGAAACTCCACGCAGGCTTCATTCCAGCTTGCGATCACGACCACACGCGCGCCATTGCGCGCCTACCTGGAACGCGCAGCAAGCCTCGTGCGCGCCGGTGTCGATCTGGACCGCGCCCTGCACCAGACGGCCACTCACGCACGCATCGAAGAGCTCTACCTGCTTGCATCGATCCTGGGCCTGGGCGTTCGCTACGGCGGCCGGGCCGACCTGCTGCTGGAGCGTGTCGGCAACTTCATGCGCGATCGCGAACAAGCTGAACACGAGCTGGTGGCAATGTCTTCCGAAACACGCCTCTCGGCCTGGATCCTCGGCGTGCTTCCGGTGGCGGTAGGCCTGGCCATCGTCATTCTCAACCCCGACTATTTCATGCGCATGTGGCAAGACAGCACAGGCCAGATGCTCGTCTTCGGGGCCGTGGGTCTTCAGCTGCTGGGCGCCGCCCTGCTTTATCGCCTGGCGAGGCTTGCATGAACTTCACGCCCGGACAACTGATCACCCTGAGCCTGGCACTGCTGGCCATTGCGTTGCTCATCACCGCGGGAACGCTTGTCGCCAACGAGGTGATGCGCGCTCGCCGCAGCCAGACGCTTGGGCGGGCGATCCTGCGCGGCATTACCGCGCCGGCCGAGCTTCAACCCTCCACCGAGGAACCCGAAGCAACGGGTGGCCTCCTGTCCGACATCGACCTTCCCCTGCACTGGCTGAATTCGCGGATCGGCCGTGCGCTGGTCACGAACGAAGACAGGAAGCTGATCGACCAATGCGGGTTCTCGACCCAGCGGGCCCAATTGATCTTTCTGGTGACACGCATCGGCCTTGCATTCCTGCTGCCCCTGGTTGCATATCTGTTCTGGGATGCCAACCCGGGCGAACGGTACGGAATAGCTGCATTGGCTTGCGCATTCGTCATCGGATTCATGGCGCCCAAATGGACACTCGGTTGGCGTGCCGCCAAGCGGCGCGAAAGCGTTGCCCACGAACTCCCGCTGTTCGTCGACCTGTTGCGCCTGCTGCAGGGGGTTGGCTTGAGCCTCGACCAAAGCCTGCAGATCATGGCCACCGACTTCTCGCACGTGCTGCGCGTGCTCGGCTACGAGCTCACCTTGGCAAACCGCCAGTACAGCCGGGGCCGCACACGCGAACACTCCCTTCAACGCCTTGCAACCCTGCATGGCAATGAAAACCTGAACGGCCTGGTCTCGTTGCTCGTGCAGGTCGATCGTCACGGCGGTGCCGTGCAGGAGCCGCTCAAGCAATTCAGCGATCGGCTGCGCGAGCACCGCCGCTCGGAGATGAAAGAACGCATCGGCAAGATCACCGTGAAGATGACCGGGATCATGGTCACGACCTTGCTGCCGGCACTGGTCATCGTGACAGCAGGACCAGGCTTCATCGCCGTCATCAGATCTCTGGGAGCTCTCACCAAATGAATACGCACGACCAGAAAATCTTTCGCGAAGCTCGGCGTTGCATCGCGGTTGCCTCCACCCAACGAATCGCCAACGTTGCCGCGAGCCTGACGCTGGCGCTGGTGGTCGCAGGTTGTGCCGGCATCAAGGACCAGTACCCAGGCGCCGCCGAAGCACAACAGCGCCTTGCAGCGGAAGATGCGGCGTCATCCAAGGCCGGTGCGGCACTCGACTCACAGGGCACGTACCTGAAGCTGGTCGAGCAGATGCAACGCGAAGGCCTGTGGTTCGCTTCACTGGCGCACATCGATGCCCTCGAGCTGCGTTGGGGTGTTTCGCCTGAAACAAACCGGGCCCGCGCGGACGCGCTGCGCAACACGGGCCAGTTGGCTCAGAGCGAGGCGTTCTACCAGCGCCTGATCGGCACGCCGCTGGAAGGTGCGGCGTACCACGGCCTTGGCCTTCTTTCCGGTGCGCGTGCGAACTATGCCGAAGCGGTGGACTTTCTCAAGAAGGCCCAATCCCGCAACCCGACCGACGCCATGCTTCTGAATGACCTGGGCTATGCCAGCCTGCGGGCCGGCCGGATTGCCGACGCGCGCCTGCCGTTGATGCAGGCCATGCAGCTCCAGCCGGACAGCCCGCAAGCCCAAGCCAACCTGGCGCTGTATCTGGAGGCCAGCCAACAAAGCGAACAAGCCGCGGCACTGATGGAGGCTCGGCGCATGCCGCCGGCAACGCGTGCCGCCATCCGCGAAGCTGCGCAGCAGTTGATGGGTGGCCGGCCCTTGTCGTCGACCAACGCTTCTTTCGCGCCAGCGGCCAGCACGGGCCCGCACAACTTCTCCGACGAAGGCGTTGCGCCCCTGGCGCTCAAGCCCTCGCGTTGGTCGGGCACGCTCCGTGGCAACCCGAGCGCCGCCCCCTCCACTGAGGCCGCGTCCGTTTCCGTCGTCGCGACGCCGTCATCACCCACTCCGCTCTTGCGAGGCACCCCATGAAAAACTGCTCGTCTGTTCACGGCGCAACGCTGCCTCGAATCTTCCTGGCTGTGGCTGTTCTTTCCTGCGGGCTTCCCGCCGCTGCACAGCAATCTGCTCCGAACCCGCCGCTTGCCGCCACGCCGCAGCCGGTCGTCGAAAACGCCCCATCGAAGGCGACCATCGGGCCTGCACCGGCAATGTCCGACGACATGGCGGCGATGGATCACGCCGCCATGGAAGAGCCTCCCCTGCAGGTGGGCGACGCCACGCAAGACTTGCTGGGGTGGCAACGCTCCGGCGTGATTGCGTCCACGACGCCACGCCCTGTTCCGGGTCCGGTCGCCTACCGGAACTATGAGCGATACCTGAAGAGCTTCGAGTACCCGATACCGGAACGCTTCAATTCGACGGTCAAGTCCAAGACCGGCAACTGATCGCAAGAAAGACACAGCGCAGGGCTGCCTCATGAACCTTCTCACCACGAGAACCAGAGGTCCGAAACACGTTCGGGCAGGCGCATTGCGACAGCGCGGGGCTTATGCCATCGAGTTCGCGTTGGTCTTCCTGCTCTTTTTCGGTTTTCTCTACACGATCATCTGCTACGGCATCATTTTCACGCTGCGTTTCGGCTTGCAGAACGCCGCGGAAGACGGCGCACGCGCGGCACTGCGCTATCAAATCGATCTGCCGGCTCGCGAGAGAAAAGCCGCGGAGATCGCACTCTTGCAGACCAATGGCTGGCTACCGGTCACGCCGCAGATCGTTGCCCAGATATGCACGATCGATTCGGGCAACTGCGCCGCCGCAACCCGCACATGCAGCTCTCAATGGGACCAGCGCTGCCAGATCGTGGTGACGGTTACGGCGAACGGAATGGGGGCAATCCTTCCACCCCTGCCGAGTTTTGCAATGCCCGACAAGCTGGTCGGAAGAGCGAGCATGCAGCTCGATGGACGGGCGTTATGAACAGCATCGCGCAACGCCTGCCACCGGCTTCTGCGGCCTCACGCCGATTGCAGCGCGGTGTAGCCGCCATCGAGTTCGCGCTGATCTTCAGCGTGCTCTTTCTCGTGCTCTATGGCATGGCAACGTTCGGTGCCGTCTTCTATTTCCAGCAGGCGGTTTCCCGCGCGGCGGAGGACGGCGCGCGCGCAGTCTCCCAGCTTCCCGCATCGCCAGGACTGAGCGAAAACGACCCACGAATCGTGAGCGCGGTGCGAGCCTCCTTGCTCGAGGCACTCGTCGTTCCCGCGTCCGAAACCGTCACCGTCGATCGCAGGCGAAGCTGGATTGCGACGAACGTCACAGCGACCATCGCCGTGACCGAAGGCACCGGTGCACGGGCGGTCGTGACCGTGACATACAAGTACAGCGCCAATCGACTCCTGCCGAAATTGCCTGCTTTTGGCTGGATGCCCGACGAACTGATCGGCCGGGCAATCGCCATGCGGCAGACCTGAGAGGCAATGGCATGAACTCGACCTCCAACAGACGGTTCTCCCCCTTCCATGGCGGCTCGTCGATGAGGGCCGCGCGGCAGAAGGGTTCGGTCATCGTCAACGCCGCCATTGCGCTGAGCCTGATCATCATCGTTCTGGCGGGTACCGAACTCGGGTACTTGTTCTACATGAAGCGCGAATACCAGAAGGCGGCAGACCTTGCCGCATTGGCTGGAGCCTCTCAACTGAATGGACCCACCGGCTGCCAGGGCGCAAGACAGGCCGCGCGCACCAATGCAAATGGGGCAGGTGTCAGCGACCCCATCAGAAATCTTCCGGCCAACTTCTCTCTCGCAGATGGAAACATCACCTGCGGTCGATGGGACCCGGGCATCGCCTCCGAGAGCCACTTCGACGACAAGGACCCCAACCTCAATGCCGTGCGGGTGCTCATCTCGAACGCACCTGTCGGCATCCTTTCCGTTTTTCCTGGCAATCGGACCATTCGCGTCCAGGCAATTGCCGCGAAGGCAAGCGATCCCCTTGCCTCGTTCTCGGTTGGAAGCGGTGTGGCGCGACTCCAGGAAGGAGCGCTCAATAGCTTGCTGACCATGCTGCTGGGCACCTCGGTCAATCTCACGCTCATCGATTACAAGGGACTCGCAAATGCCAAGATCAATCTTCTCGGGTTGGCGAAGGCGCTCAATCTGAACCTGGGTTCTTACGACGAACTGCTCGCTGCGAATGTCAGCCTGGGGCAGTTGATCACCGCTGCCATCAATGCGCTTCCGCAAAGCAACGACAGCCCCACGGTGAAGCTCGTCACCAGCCTGCTGAATGGCTTGCTGAGCCTCGATGGAGGGCTCGACCTCGACCGAACCACGATCAATCTTCTCAAGACGGCACAACAGGCCGGGCTGATCAGCGTGGACCTGGACCCCAAGAATCCAAGCTCCGCATTGAACGGAGAGATCAACGCGCTGAACCTGTTGCTGGTGAGCCTTCAGGTCGCAAACAGCAACTCCGCGGCGGCTGCGCAGGTGACGATTCCACTTGATCCTCTTGCGAACGTGCAAGTGAAGGCGACGGTCATCGAACCGCCCAGCATCGCCATCGGCCCGCCGGGCTACTACTCCGACGGAAGAGCGAAGACCGAGGCGCATACGGGGCAAGTCCGCGTACTTCTGAATGCCAAGGTCCTGACGCCGCCAAGTGGCGGCAATCTCTTGAACCTCGACATCCTCGGTCTTGCCAGCATCAAGGTTTCACTCCCCGCGGGCCAGTTGGTCAATCTGCCGATCTACGTCGAAATTGCGTCTGGCGATGGCGAACTGGAAGATGTCAGCTGCAAGGCTGCCGATGGAAAGTACGACGTGAAAATTGGCGTGATGCCGGGCTTGGCGCATGTCTACCTCGGCAACATTCCAACCGCGTTCACGAACCGGACCGCCAAGTGGAGCGCCCTTCCGAAGGAGCGCTTCGATCTCTTGAATGTCAAAGCCGAAATCAAGCTGCTGTTCGGCCTCATTCCCGTCGCCGACGCGCCCATCGGGTTGAAAGCCAAGCTGGATCTTTCCATTCCCGGGGACGATACGACCACGAGAACCTCCCAGACATTCAGATTCGATCCCAAGGTTCCGGCAGCGGATCAGGATCTGGTGCGCGCTGTCGGGAGCGAGCAGCACCTCGGGGCCGCCATTGGAAGTGCCATCGGCGCGGGCAAGCTGGATGTCAAGTTGGACACGAGCGGCCTGACCGTCCTGGGAATTCCGGCTGACGGCCTCAGCTCGATCATCGACGGCCTTGTGAACAACCTCGTCACCATCGTCGGTGGTGTCCTGGGTCTCCTCAACGCGGTCCTCATGCCTGTCCTGAATCTTCTCGACGGTGCGGTGCTCGGCCCCTTGCTCAAGACGCTGGGCCTGCAACTGGGATACGCCGATGTGCAACTGCTGTCCGCCAGCTGCGACAGTGGCGCGAAGTTGGTCTACTGAAAGAGTAGCGAAGTCATTGACCACAAGATTTTCACGATCGCCTGATTCGATCGCATATCCATGAGTTCCCCTTCCAATTTCGACGAACTCGACCTCTTTGTCTGGGAAGGCAAAGCCGACATCCTCGACCGCATTGCGCGGTGCATGGCGAGCTTCGACGTGGAAGTCACCCGGGCCGATGGGCTGCCGCCTCCGCAGCAGGACCGTGCCGCCGCATTGCGCCCCTCCGTCGCCATCATCAGCGTCACGGTCATCGACAGCGGCGGCCTTGCGCACGCCACCGAATTCCTCCAGGGCATGCCGGTGATCTGGGTCGCGGCAGGTTCGCGCGAACGCGATTCGCGCACCTATCCGCCCGAGTACCTGCACGTGCTGCCCTACGACTTCACCTGCGCCGAGTTGCGCACGATGGTGGCAAAGCTGGTGCGGCAACTGCGCGCGCGCGACGTGGCGCCGCAGGCACCCGACGTGCTGGTGGCGCATTCCGAAGCGATGAAGGCGCTGCTGGCCGAAGTGGGCGCCTTCGCCGACTGCGACCACCCGGTGCTGGTGCGCGGCGAAACCGGGGTGGGCAAGGAGCGCATCGCGCAGCAACTGCACCTCGGGCACCAGGCATACGGCAAGGGCGCGTTCGTGGCGGTGAACTGCGGTGCGATTCCCGACGGCCTGTTCGAGTCGCTGTTTTTCGGCCACACCAAGGGCTCGTTCACGGGCGCGGTGCACGCACACCGCGGCTACTTCGAGCAGGCCACGGGGGGGACACTGTTCCTCGATGAAATCGGCGACCTGCCGCGCTACCAGCAAGTGAAACTGCTGCGCGTGCTGGAAGACAACACGGTCACCCGACTCGGCGCAACGGCGCCCGTGCGGGTCGACTTTCGCCTGGTGGCGGCAACCAACCGCAATCTGCGCGAGATGGTGGCGAGCGGCGAATTTCGTGCGGACCTGTTCTACCGGCTGGCGGTGATCGAGTTGCACGTGCCTAGCCTCGAAGAGCGCGGCGAGGTGGACAAGATCGCGATCTTCAAGGCGCTGCTGAGCAACGTGCTCGGCGACGAGTTGGAAGCACTGGGCGAAACGCCGCACTGGCTGAGCGATGCGGTGGCCGAAACCTATTTTCCGGGCAACGTGCGGCAGCTTCGCAATCTCGCGGAGCGCGTGGGCGTGATCGCCCGCCAGCTGCACGGTTGGGACCAAAACCTGATCCAGCGCGCGATCGCGCTGACGCGCGGCACGCCGGCGCCAGCCATCGCGGCGGATCGCAACGGGGTGGGCGGTGCGGGTGTCGCGCTCGACGGCAACGGCGACCGCAAGGGCTGGAACAGCAGCGAGCGCAACCGCATCATCGCGGCGCTGGAGATCAACGACTGGAAGCGCCAGGACACGGCGCAGCACCTGGGCATCAGCCGCAAGGTGCTGTGGGAAAAGATGCGCAAGTACCAGATTCTCGACGGCGAACCAGGCATCCCCGAAGACGCGTGACATAGGCTCGCCCCCAGGCTTCGCGCACTTCGTGTCGCTACGCCAACCCCCTACCGGGGGCAACACCAGCGGCCCGGCAAAGCCGGTTCCGCGGTGTTTCACGAATGGACGGGGCTTAGCTTCGCTCGCCCTCTTCCTTTTTCAGGGAATGGAGGCGATGCGCGGGGCTCTGCGCAGCGGCGGATTCGCCATCGATGCATTCGTCGTGCGCTCGACCACGGGCTCGCTCGCGCATGCGGTATTGCTCGATATGCACAGCGCACCCAGCAAACCATCTTCGGTCAGCACGGGGCGGCCCGGTGCGCCGAACATGCGGTCGATCCAGTTGTTGGGCGCGGTGGGGTCGATGCGCAGCTCGCCTGTGGTGCGCGCAAGCCGCAGCTCTGAAATGCGCAGGTCGAACACGCCGTCGATGTAGTCGAAGAGCAGCGTGTAGTAGTCCAGCTGCGCATCGAGCACCTTGGGCAATGTCTCGCGGCCGAACTCCATGAGGCGGCGGCGGCCGCGGAAGGCCTGGCCCGACGTGCTGACGGCTTCCATGAGTTGCCGCTCGCGCTCGCGGCCGGAGACGGTGCGGGCCCACGAAGCCGAGGTGAGTTCGAACAGGTTGTTCCTGACGCCCTCGAGCTTGGCTTCCTGGTTGGCAACTTCGGCCAACGCGGACTTCAGCTTCAGCTGCCGGTCGAAGCCGTTGCCGAAGTTCCAGTTGAGCTCGAAGGCGGCGCGCGTGGGGTCTTGCGGCGACACGCCGCGCGGGTCCTTGCTCTTGACGAGAACAGCATCGAGCGTGGGGTAAAGGCTGGCGTCCTGCTGGTCGGCCAGTGCCTTGGCCCGCGCAATGCGGCCCTGCGCTTCGGCGATCTCGGTGCTGCGCGACTCGGCGCGGCGCAGCGCCTCGTCCTGGCTGGTGATGCGCCATTGCGGCGGTGCGGCCAGCACGGGCAGCGAATCGGGGTTGGGCGAGAACTTGTAGTAGTTGCGGAACTTGGCCAGTGCCTCGTCGCGCTGGGCCTCGAAGTCCGATTCGCGCGCGGCCACCAGGGCGCGCCGCGAGGCGGCCATGTTGAGGTCGTTGTCGCCGCTCACGCCGAGCGCCACGCGGCGGGCCTCGGCCTTGGAGAGTTCGGCGACCACTTCGGTGGCGCGGTGCGCAATCTGCTTTTTCAGGTCGAAGCGCTGCACCTGCAGGTAGGCGGTGAGCGCGTCGAGCACCACCTTCTGCGAGGTGGTGACGACGGCTTCGTCATCGGCCTGGTTGCCGGCTTCGGCGGCGCGTTGCGCGGCATTCATGGCGCCGCCGTCGAGCAGGCTCACGCGCGCCTCGGCGGTGAGCACGGTGTAGTTCTGCGTCTTGGCATTGGCCGCGCCGCTGTTGTAGTTGCCCGATGCGGTGCCGAACCTGAAGCGCGGGTAGCGCGCCTGCCTGGCGGCATCGACGCTGTAGCTGCTGGTGTTGGCTGCGGCTTGCGCGGTCAGCACCTCGGGGTATTCCTGCGACAGCGCAATCAGCGCCTGCTTGACCTGCTGGGCATAGCTGGCGGCACCGATCGACGGCGTGGAAAGGCGGCGCGCCAGCATGAGATTCGGCGCCGCCTCTTCCGAGGGTTGCTCCAGCTCTTGTGCCAAGGCGGCAGGGGGCAGCGCAAAGCTCACGCACAGCGCTGCGCAGACAACACCGGGGCCCATGCGGCGCCGGTCGGCCGGGTTTCTGTCCATCATGGTTCGCGGAAGGCTTCGCGCCGCAGCTTGAGCACAGGTCGGAGGATGTACCAGATGAACGGGTCGGTGCCGACACGCAGGTCCACTTCGGACTCCATGCCGGAGGTGATGCGGTTCTCGTCGCGGCCCACGTGCGACTGCGACATGCTGATGAGCAGCCGGTAGTACGGCGCGCCGTTGGAAATGGCGGGGTCGCGGTCGGCATCGGCGGCCACCAGCTTGACCTTGCCGTCGACGGCGCCGTAGCGCAGGTAGTCGTAGGCGGTGATCTTCACGCGCGCGGCCTGGCCGACTTCGATGAAGCCGCGGTCGTTGGGGTTGAGCCGCGCCTCGACCATGATCTCGTCTTCGTCGGGCACCACTTCGAGGATGGCTTCGCCGGGCTTCACGACCCAGCCCGCGCTGGAGTTGCGCAGGCCCTTGACGATGCCGTCCGAAGGTGCCTTGACGACGGTGCGCGAGCGCTGTGTGCGGGCGCGCGCCAGGTCTTCGCTCAGGCTGGCGAACTGGCGCTCGACGGTGGCCAGTTCGTCGGAGGCGCGGCGCCGGTAGCGGCCTTCGGCCTCGGCCATCTTGGCCTGTGCTTCGGTGATGGACGCGTCCGCGGAAATCACGCCTTGCCGTGCCACCGCGAGTTCGCTGCGCACGCCTTCGGCCTGTCGGCGCTTTTCGAGCACCTCGACCTGGCCGACCAGTTTCTCGCTGAGCAGCTGCTCGGAAATTTCGAGTTCTTTCTGCATCAGCGCGAGCCGGTCGCCCAGGCCCTTGACCTTGGCCTGCTGCTCGAGCTTCTTGCTGCGCGCCTGCTCAAGGCCCGACACGGCACCGGCCATCACGCCGCGCTGCTCGAGCGCACGCGCCTGGTAGGCACCGGTCTCGCCGGCGAACACGCCCTCGTCGATGTCGGCGGCAAAGGAGTCGCGTCGCAGCGGCTGGCCGCGGCTCTCGGCCATGAGGCGCACGCGGGTGGCCTGCGTGGCCGCATAACGAGCCGTGAGTTCTTCGAGGTTGAGGCCGCTGCCGCCCAGGTCGATCTCGACCAGCGACTGGCCCTGCTTGACCTTGTCGCCTTCCTTCACCAGCACGTTGCTGACGATGCCGCCTTCCAGATGCTGGATCGACTTGACGCGGTCGGAGGGGATCACGCGGCCGGGCGCGACGACCACGGTTTCCATGGGGAAGCCGAGGCCGACCAGTGCCAGCAAGGCCACGGCGCCGCCGATGATCCACTGTCGCCTGCGCCCCGCGGGCGAGGTCTGCGCTGCGCGCTTTTCATTTTCATCCTGCAGTACCTGCGGCAGATCAGATTTCAAAATCGCGGCCCCCAATCACTCGTCATGTTCACGCCATGGAGCGGGACGCCGCGGCCCCCGCGCTGTTGTCTTCGTCGCCCACCGCCACCAGCGGCTTCTTGACGCCGAACAGCTTCGGCACCATCACCGCGGCACTGCCCTGCTCGACGTTGCCCTGGCCGGTCACGTGGTAGACCACAGTGGCGGCCGAGACGATGCGCAGCGAATGCGTGACCACCACCACGGTGCGCACCTTGGCGACCGCGAGCATGGTGGCGAGCAGGTTGCGTTCGCTCTGGAAATCGAGGTCGTTGCTGGGTTCGTCGAGCACCAGCACCGAGGGCTTGCGCAGGAAGCTCATGGCCAGCGCCAGCTTGCGCCGCTCGCCCACCGAGAAGCCGGTGCCGCCTTCGCCGACCACGGTGCGGTAGCCATCGGGCAGGCGCGAGATGAAGTCGTGCGCGCCCGAGAGCCGGCAGGCCGCGACGATCTGCTCGTCGCTCTGGCCCGGAGCGCCGCGGCGCATCACGTCGACCAGCGCGCCACCGAACCAGTAGACCTCTTGCGAGAGATAGCTGATCCAGCGCGACAGCTCTTCGCGGCCGAATTGCGAGAGGTCGTATTCGCCGATGTTGACGGTGCCGCGCGTGGGCGTGTACAGGCCCGAGATGAGCTTCACCAGCGTCGACTTGCCGGCACCGTTGCGCCCGACGATCACGTGCAGGCCGCCGGGGCCGATGTCGAGATCGACCTTTTCCAGCACCGGCTGCTGCGCGCTGTCGGTGAAGCTGAAGCTCACGTCCTTCAGCGTGACGCGGCCCAGCGGCTGCGGCAGCGTCATGCCCGAAGGTTGCTTTTCGACCGGCTCGCGCAGCACGGCTTCGAGCCGCTTGGCGGCTTCATTGGCAGTGGCCAGCGAGCGCCAGTTCGACACCAGCCCGGCCACCGGCTGCAGCGCCTTCAGCGCGAGCATGTTCGAGGCGACGAGGCCGCCGACCGTCATCCATTGCTCCATCACCGAGACGGCGCCGACGGTAACGACGATGACCGAGAACACTGTGAGCAGCACGGTGGTGCCATCACGTGCGGTTTCGATCTGGCCGTTCTTGCTGAAGCTCTCGGTGAGCCAGGCGTTGTAGGTCTGGCGCCACATCTCGATGGTGGGGCCGTCGTTGGCCTGCGTCTTGAGCGTCTCGCGCGCATGGCAGATCTCGGAGGTGATGCGGTCGAGGCCGCGGCCGCGTTGCACTTCCTCGACGCGCCCGGCGCGCACTTCGTCGGCCCACCACCAGGCCAGGAAAGACATGATGGCCAGGAACAGCGCCACCACCGGCAGCACCGGCAGCGCGACGATGCCGATGACCACCAGCGCAAAGACCGCCATGGGCAGGTCGAAGACCGACTGCGCCAGCCCGCCGGTGACGGTGCCGCGCACCGAACCGACGTCGCGAAAGTACAGCTGCCACGAAGACGCGGGCCGCGCTTCGAGCGCGCGCAGCGGGCGCGCCAGCATCGAGTTGAGCAAGGCACCCGACACACCGTGGTCGATGATGGCGCCCGCATTGCGCAGCAGGCGCGAGCGCCGCGTGCGCAGCCAGAACTCGATGCACAGAAAGAAGAAGATGCCGCTGACCAGCGCGGCCAGCGTCGAGGTGCCGCTGCGCGACAGCACGCGGTCGTACACCTGCAGCAGGAAGATGGAAGGCAACAGCCCGAACAGGCTGATGGGCAGCGAGCGCCATGCCGCGCCCTTGACGAGCGGGTAGGCCGCGCGAAACGCCTCATGCATTGCCCCCGCATAGGGACTGGCACCAGGTTCGTCTGGCGTGTCGGCAACCAATTGGCTGGGCAAGAGGAACTTGATCATGAGAAAACGCCGATCCGTCGTGCAATGACGCCTGCGTCATTATCAACTGTTACCCGACTGTTACAAGGCAAAAATTCAGTCTCCGTGCGGCTCAGCACGAAAGCATTTGCCTCTTCATCGGATCAGCTTGCGCACCATGGATCGAAGCAGCCGCATCGGATGGCGTGGCCTTTCCCCTGACCATGCAACCGACCGGCTTTCCCACTGTCATTTCCTTCGCCTCTTCGGGCAAACCCTGTGCGAGCACCAGCGCGATGTTGGCGCACAGCAGCATGCACAGCACCCATGCGCACAACAGCTGGAGCCAGCCCAGCCACCAGCGGCGCTGCTGTGACTGCTGCTGCGGCGCCTCGTGTTCGAAGGACGATTGCGATTGCAGGAGGGCGGTCCATCTCATGTTCATGGCAGTGCTTTCAAAACCCGGGCCAACCGGGACAGGCCGACGCCCGCCGAACTCTTGGCCAGCACCCAGTCGCCTGGTTGCAGCAGGCCACCGAGCGCGGTCGACAGGTCCGACACATCGACGAACCAGTGCGAGCGGACCTTGGTGCGGATGCGCGCGTGCAGCGCGCGCATGAGCGGACCGCACAACAGCACGCGGTCCGGTTGAGAAGCCAGCAGCTCCGCCTCGAGGTCGAGGTGGTGCCGCTGGGCGGCGGGCCCTAGTTCCTGCATATCGCCAAGAATCGCGACGCGACGCGCCGGTTCGCAGGGGGCCTGTGACAGCAATTCGAGCGCCGCCCGCATCGAGCTGGGGTTGGCGTCATAGGTTTCATCGATCAGCTTGAAGCTTCCGCCGCCGATGTGAATGGTGTGCAGCGCACCGCGGCCGCCTGGCGGCTCGAAGTGCGCGAAAGGTTCGACCGCAGCGGCCAGCGGCAGGCGCAGTGCCTGCAGCGCCGCGAGCGCGGCAATGGCGCTGGCGCCCATGTGGCGGCCCGGCGCATTCAGCCGCAGCTGAAAGGGCTCGCCCGCCACCAGCGCCTGCACTTCGCCGTGGTCGAAGGCGAGCAGGCGCACGTCGGCGTCCTTGTGTTCGCCGCAGGTCACGATCTGCAGCTGCTGCGCCATCGCGGCTTCGGCGAAGGTGGCGAACTCGGGCATGTCGCGGTTCAGCACCACGCTGTCGCCGGGCGCCATGCCCATGAACACGCGGCTGTCGAGCCGCGCCGCGGCCTCGGAGGGGCCGCGGTGTTTCTGCGACGCGGCCGAGAGCCCCGTCACCACGAGCAGCGACGGCCGCACCAGTTGCGCCGAGGCCGGCATGTGCGCGCTGCCCATCTCCATGACCCAGTAGGCCGCGTGGCGCGGCATGCAGGTCATGTTCCATGCAATGCCCGAGGGCAGGCTGACGTTGCCTTCGGGCTGCCCGACCTCGCCCCACACGGTCAGCGCACCGGCCAGCATCGCGGCCACGGTGTTGCTGCCGGCACCGCTGCCGAGCACGCCGCACACGCGGCCGGTGAATTCGGAGCGCGCATGGTCGCCCAGTTGCAGCACGGCCTGCAGCACGTTCTGCACCTTGAGCACGGGCACGCGCTTGTCCAGGTGCGGCTTGGGGTCGGTGCACAGCACGGCCGCCGCGGGCTGCAGCACGCCCTTGAGCGTGACGGCCGCCAACGGCGTCTTCGAAGGCCGCGTCTGGTGGTCGAACACCACGCGGCCCTTGCGCATGAAGGAGCGCTGCGCCACGCCGCTGGCGCGCCAGCCGTCGTCGGGCCGCACCACCCATTCGCCGCCGGTCACGCGTGCCATTTCGCTCGCGGTCCACACCGGGCCGTCGTCGCGCGGCGCATTGCCTCCGCCTCCGTTGCCGCCACCACCGGCGGCCGACAGCGCGCGGCGCTCCAGCAGGTAGCGGTGGTACGCAGCAAAGCCCGACACGTACTGCGCCACGTCGTCGATGCGCACGCGGAACGAGTGGTGCCGGATGAAGAACGAGCCGACGACGGTCGAGGGCCGACGGAAGTACATGGCCATCTCGGGCCAGAAGAAACCGTTGAGCAGGTAGTGCGCGCGGTAGTCGAGCGCGCGGTAGAACTTCTCGGTGTCCAGCTCGTCGAGCAGGTGCCGCATGGCGGGCATGCCTTCGAGCCGCTGCAGCATCTGCTGGGCACCCAGCATGAGTTCGAGCAGCGTCGGAAAGGTGGTCTTGCGGTCGAGCACGAAGTCCAGGTACCCCGCCACGTTCTGCAGCCCGAAGCGAAAGTATTTTTCCTGCGGGCTCCAGTGCGTGAGCTCGTTGACGCAGCAGCTCAACCAGTGGTCGTGCGCCTGCCAGTGCTGGCTTGCAATGAAATGGTCGAAGGCCTTCTCGACCACGGCAAGCCACTGCGGATCGCGCGTCAGGGCATACAGGCGCATCAGGCTGTAGGCTGCCTCGCCGTCGTAGTAGATGATGCGCGAGGCCTGCTTGAGCGTGAGGTCGGTCGCGTGCAGCACATGGTTGAAGCGGCCGGTGGCCGAATCCTGCAGCGACACGATGCCCAGCGCGAGCTTCTCCAGCAGCGGCATCCAGCGGCGCGTGTCCATCAGCTCGCAGTACTTCACCAGCGCCAGCACGCAGGCCGCGTTGCCGCCAAGCTTGATCTCCGCGCCGGTGTCCACAAGAAACGCCACTTCGCGCCCGTCGGCCAGCGTGTAGTCGCGAATCAGCCAGGCGGTGAGATGGTCGAGCGAGCGGTCGATGGCCGCGCGCAATGTCTCGTCGCGCGTGAGCTCCCAGGCCTCGAGCATTGCGTAGACCGCGCTCGCGTGGCGCATGGCGTCGTAGGTGGGAATGCGGCGGTCGAAGCACGGGAAGTAGCCATACACGAAGAGGCCGTCTGCCTGCAGTTGCCGCGCAAGGTAGGACGAACCACTGCGCACCAGTTCCAGCACCGACTGCGGATTCAGCGCCGGCATCTGCCGCCGGCCCGCATCAAGCCCCGTGCCCACGAGCTTGTGCACCACGCCGTCGGGCTGGCAGAACACGCCCACCATCGCCAGCAGGTAGACCGGCTGGTCGCCCGGCATGTCGAGCGGCGCCGAGCGCTGGAAGCGCGCCTGGCCATAGACCTCGAAGTTGCGCTGGTTGACCACCGAGTGCGCAATGGTCGAATCGCCGCAGAGCATTGCGTTGGCGTTCAGCTCCTGCTCGGTGAAGGCGATCTCGAAGTCCTGGTCGAAGGCCAGGCCCAGGCGAAAGTAGTTGCGCTTGACCGCCGTGAGCTGGGTCTTGAACTGCACCCAGTCCATGGCGCTCGCGCCCTCGACCCAGTCGATGCGCAGCCACGGCGACACGATGCCGCGCTCGCGCACCCAGCGCTCGACGATGTCGGCGCCTTCGCGCCATGCGGCTTCGAATTCGGCGGCCCGCGCATGCACGACGTGCGCACGCTGGGAACCGTCGCTGACCGAGAAGAACAGCGTGAACGCCGGATACGGGGCGGGCAGCGCCGCGCACACCGACACCAGGCGTTCGTGGCAGGCGTGGAGCTGGTCTTGGAAGGACATCATTCGGCCCCGATCGAATGCGGGAAACCGGTCGCGTCCGTCATCTGCTCTCGCTTCGACGTGAACGCTGACCGGAAACTGCCGTCGAAGTCATCGCGGTGTTCCGGCTTCAGCGGTAGCTGAATTCGGCTCGGCGATTGAGCTGATAGCCCTCCTCGGTGGTTTCGAGTGACGCTGGTTTCTCCGTGCCCCAGCTGATGGCTTCGACACGTTCGGCCGGCACGCCCAGTTGCGTGAGCGCACGCTGCACGGCTTCGGAACGGCGCTGGCCCAGTGCCAGGTTGTATTCGCGGCCACCGCGCGCGTCGGTGTGGCCTTCGATCACCACGCGGCTGGACGGCCGGTTGCGCATGAAGCCCGCGTGGGCTTCCACGATGTTGCGGTCGCCGGGCCTGATGTTGTATTTGTCGAAGTCGAAGTAGACGATCTTCGACACGCCGGCCGGTCCGTTCTGCACCGGCGGCGGCGGCGTGGGTTCCACCTTTGCGACCGCGCTCGCGCCCTTGTTCGAGTAGTAGTAGGTGGCATCGTCGCGACCGCCCTTGGGAGCCACGCAAGCCGCGAGGCTTGCGCTGAGCGAGACGATGGCCAGTATCCGGAAATTCTTTTTCATATCGATCCTTTCGAGGGACAGGCCGGTGGTGGCCTGTCCCTGTGCTGCAGCTCCCCACCCCTCCTTCGGATGTTCTTGTCGATCAACCCAGCAAGCCGTGCAGGATGTTCGTCACGGGCGACAGGGCGCCACCGGTGCCGTGCTCGAGCAGGCTGGTGATCGGGGTGATCACCTCGGTCACCAGCGGGGCCACCGCGTGTTCGACGGTGCCGACCACGTTGCTGACCACATCGGTGACAGGTGCGAGCGTCGAGCCCGCGCCGGCCAGGATGTCGGTCACCGGGGCCGTGGCACCGGACACCGCGTGCGTCACGTTGGACACGACCGGCTCCACCGCATCGGTGACACCGCTGGCCACCGACGAGACCGGCTCCAGGATGTTGGCGACCGGGCTGTTGCCGCCCAGCAAGCCACCGAGCAGACCGCCGACCAGGCCGTCGTTGCCCAGGAGGCTGCCGACGAGACCGTCGTTGCCAAGCAGGTTGCCCACCAGGCCATCGTTGCCGAGTACGCCACCGAGCAAGCCGCCGTCACCGCCGCCGAGGACACCGCCCAGAACGCCGCCGTCGCCGCCGAGAACACCACCCAGCAGGCCGTCGTTG
>NZ_QAJK01000126.1 GCF_003852515.1 Variovorax sp. KBW07
CGAGCCTTCCTCGTTGGTCCAGAACGCGACCTCGATGGGCGCCTCGGTGCGAATGCCCTGGTCGTTCAGCGTGCGCACCACTTCCAGCGCCGACAGCACGCCGTAGTTGCCGTCGAACTTGCCGCCGGTCGGCTGCGTGTCGATGTGGCTGCCCGACACGATGGGCGGCAGCGCCGGGTTGGTGCCTTCGCGGCGCATGAAGACGTTGCCGATCTTGTCGACCGTGATGCTCAGCCCCGCCTCCTTGCCCCACGACACCACGAGGTCGCGGCCCTGCTTGTCGAGGTCGGTCAGGGCCAGGCGCTTCACGCCGCCCTTGGGGGTGGCGCCGATGCGCGCCAGTTCCATCAGCGAGTTCCACAGGCGCTCGCCATTGATCGTCAACGTGTGGTTGTCCACGACTGCATTCATGATGTGTTCTCGATTCCTTGGGTGTGTCAGTGGGCGGCCGGTGCGCCGTCGCGCACCACGGCCGTGGGCGCGTGCTGGTGCTTGAAACGCTCCAGCGCGGTGAACATGGGCGCGAACGGCGGGCGCTTCAGGTAGCGGCCGGTGCCGGGCTCGGCGCGCAGGTCGCCGTTGCGGTAGACCCAGCGGCCGGCGGCCACGGTGTGGCGCGGCACGCCCGTGACTTCGCGGCCCTCGAAGATGTTGAAGTCGCTCTTCGAATGCTGCGTTTTCACCGACAGGGTCTTGGTCGCCTTCGGGTCCCACACCACGATGTCGGCGTCGGCGCCGGCCTGGATGACGCCCTTGCGCGGATACAGGTTGAACAGCTGCGCCGCGTTGGTGGAGGTCACGCGCACGAACTCCGACGGCGTGAGCCGGCCGGCGTTGACGCCCGCATCCCACAGCACGGCCATGCGCTCCTCGACGCCGCCGCAGCCGTTGGGGATCTTCGTGAAGTCGTCGCGGCCCGCGGCCTTTTGCTCGGCGCAAAAGGTGCAGTGGTCGGTGGCCGTCGTGTGCAGGTTGCCGCCCTGCAGGCCGCGCCACAGCATGGCCTGGTTCTCGCGCGAGCGGAAGGGCGGGCTCATCACATGGGCGGCGGCGCGCGCGAAGTCGGGGGCGCGGTAGGCGCTTTCGTCGACCACCAGGTGGCCGGCCAGCACTTCGCCGTACACGCGCTGGCCGCGTGCGCGGGCGCGGGTGATGGCCTCCAGCGCTTCGCCGCACGACACGTGCACCACGTAGATCGGCACGCCCAGCACCTCCGCGATGGCGATGGCGCGGTTGGCCGCCTCGGCCTCGACCATCGGCGGGCGCGACAGCGGATGGCCCTCGGGGCCGCGAATGCCCTGTGCCAGAAGTTGCTGCTGCAGCATCGCGACCAGCTCGCCGTTTTCCGCGTGCACCGTGGGCATGGCGCCGAGTTCCAGCGAGCGCTGGAAGCTCTTCACCAGAATTTCGTCGTCGGCCATGATCGCGTTCTTGTAGGCCATGAAGTGCTTGAAGCTGTTCACGCCGTGCTCCCGCACCAGCGTGCCCATGTCCTTGTGCACGCTGTCGTTCCACCAGGTCACGGCCACATGAAAGCTGTAGTCGCCGGCGGATTTTTCGGCCCAGCCGCGCCACATGCGAAAGGCGTCCATCAGCGATTGCTGCGGGTCGGGAATCACGAAGTCGATGATGCTGGTGGTGCCGCCGGCCAGGCCGGCCGCCGTGCCGCTGAAGAAGTCGTCGGCGGCCACCGTGCCCATGAAGGGCAACTGCATGTGGGTGTGCGGGTCGATGCCGCCGGGCATGACGTAGGCGCCGCCGGCGTCGACGACTTCGGCGCCGGCCGGCACCTGCAGGTCGGTGCCGACATGGAGGATCTTGTCCCCCTGGCAGAGCACGTCGGCACGGTGCTCGGCATCGGCGTTGACCACCGTGCCTCCGCGAATGAGAACGGTCATGGCGTGGGTTCCTTTTGCTTGTTTCAGACAGGGGTCTTGAGTGGCGCGGCCATGCCCTGGTGCTGCGGCGCGCGCGCCTTCATCAGCCCCATGTAGACCACGGCCGACAGCACCACGCCGACGAACCAGGCGTAGGTGTAGATCGTCTTGAAGAACTCGGGCATCGACGGCACGGCCTGCGGAAAGGCCGCGTTCAGGAAGCCCGGGATGTTCGGCAGCACGCCGACCACGAAGGCGACGATGGCCGCCATGTTCCAGCCATTGCCGTAGCTGTAGGCGCCGTTCTCTCGGTAGAGCGCATCGACGTCCAGCTCCTTGCGGCGAATGAGGTAGTAGTCGGCAATCAATATGCCGGCCACCGGCCCCAGCAGCGCCGAGTAGCCGATGAGCCAGGTGAAGATGTAGCCCTGCGTGGTCTCCAGCACCTTCCACGGCATCATCACGATGGCGATGCCGGCGGTGATGTAGCCGCCCGTGCGGTACGAGATCTTCTTCGGGTTGAGGGCCGAGAAGTCGTAGGCCGGGCCCACCAGGTTGGCCGCCAGGTTCACGCTCACCGTGTCGATCAGCAGGATGATGAGCGCGATCAGCACCGCGGCGCCGGTCATGCGGCTGGCCAGGTCCACCGGGTCCCACAATGCCTTGCCATAGATGACCACCGTGGCCGAGGTGACCATCACCGCCATCATCGCGAGCAGGCCCATGGGCGCTGGCAGGCCTATGACCTGGCCCACGACCTGGTCGCGCTGCGAGCGCGAGAAGCGCGTGAAGTCGGGAATGTTCAGCGCCAGCGTGGCCCAGAAGCCGACCATGGCCGTGAGCGACGGCCAGAACACCGCCCAGAACATGCCGGCTTTCTTGCCCCCGGCCTCGAACTGCGAAGGCTGGTCGAAGATCGGGCCCAGGCCGCCCGCGCGTTGCACGGCCCAGTAGAGCAGCGCGACGCACACGATGATCTTCAGCGGCGCGGTGTAGGTTTCGAGCCGGCGGATCGACTCGATGCCGTGCACCACGAAGTACAGCTGAATCGCCCAGAAGATCAAGAAGCACACCAGCTGCGCGCCGTTGATGCCGAGCATCGGCAGCTTGTCGCCGCCCAGCGGCTGGCCCATGAGCACGCCGACCAGCGTGTAGATCATCTGGCCGCCGAACCATGTCTGGATGCCGTACCAGCCGCAGGCCACGATGGCGCGCAGCAGCGCCGGCAGCCGCGCCCCGCGCGTGCCGAACGAGGCGCGCGCCATCACCGCGTAGGGAATGCCGTACTTCGCGCCGGCGTGGCCGATGAGCAGCATCGGCACCAGCACGATGGCGTTGCCCAGGAACACGGTCAGCACCGCCTGCCCCCATGACATGCCGCCCTCGATCAGGCTGGCCGCCAGCATGTAGGCGGGGATGCACATCACCATGCCCACCCAGAGAGCGGCGAAGTGATACCAGCGCCACGTTCGCTGTGCCAGCGTGGTGGGCGCCAGGTCCTCGTTCCAGAGGTTTGCGGCGGGTGCGCCGCCGTGCTGTGTGGTCGTCATGTGGGTTGTCTCCTGCACGTGTGTCGTGTTTTTGGCCGTGTTGTCGTTCAGGCGGGGCTGCCGGTGCGCATCGGGTTGTTGGGATGCGTGGTCCAGTTGGCGTAGTGGCCGACCACCGGGTGGCCGGTGCGCGCGTCCATCTCGCCGGCCTTCAGCGTGCGCATCGACAGCGCGCCGGGCACCGGGCAGATCGACACGCACAGGTTGCAGCCCACGCACTCTTCTTCCTTCACCTCGAAGAAGCGCATGCCGTCCTTGGTGGCGCTGATGGCCTGGTGCGAGGTGTCTTCGCACACCACGTGGCAGCGGCCGCACTGGATGCACAGGTCCTGGTGGATCACCGCCTTGTCGACGTGGTTCAGGTTCAGCTGCTGCCAGTCGGTGATGCTGCCGATCGCGCGGCCGCGCATCTGCTCCAGGTTGGCGTAGCCCTTCTGGTCCATGAAGTTCGAAAGGCCGTCGCACAGGTCCTGCACGATCTTGAAGCCGTAGACCATGGCGGCGGTGCACACCTGCACCGAGCCGCTGCCCAGCGCGATGAACTCGGCCGCGTCGCGCCAGGTCGAGACACCGCCGATGCCCGAGATGGGCAGGCCGGCAGTCTGCGGGTCGCGCGCGATCTCGGCCACCATGTGCAGCGCGATCGGCTTGGCGCCGGGGCCGCAGTAGCCGCCGTGCGAGCCCTTGCCATCGGTGTGAGGGAACATCGCCATCGCGTCCAGGTCCACGCCCATGATCGAGTTGATGGTGTTGATGAGGCTCACCGCATCGGCACCGCCTTTCTTCGCGGCGCGCGCGGCGGGGCGGATGTCGGCCACGTTGGGCGTGAGCTTCACGATCACCGGCAACTTCGAGTAGTGCTTGCACCACTCGGCCACCATCTGGATGTACTCTGGCACCTGGCCCACGGCCGCGCCCATGCCGCGCTCGCTCATGCCGTGCGGGCAGCCGAAGTTCAGCTCGATGCCGTCGCAGCCGGTGTCCTCGACCATCGGCAGGATGTTCTTCCATGCCTCTTCGGTGCAGGGCACCATGATCGACGCCACCACCGCGCGGTCGGGCCAGTTGCGCTTCACGCGGGCCATCTCTTCGAGGTTGGTGCGCAGCGGCCGGTCGGAAATCAGCTCGATGTTGTTGAAGCCGGTCACGCGGCGGTCGGCCGCGTACGACACGGCATAGCGCGGCCCGTGCACGTTGACCACGTTCGGGTCTTCGCCCACGGTCTTCCAGACCACGCCGCCCCAGCCGGCCTCGAAGGCGCGGACCACGTTGATCTCCTTGTCGGTCGGCGGCGCCGAGGCCAGCCAGAAAGGGTTGGGGCTGCGGATGCCCACGAAGTCGGTGCTCAGGTCTGCCATGTGAATTGCTCCTGTCGCGGCAAGGCGCGCACGGATGGATAGGGGAAAGGAAGAGAGAGGCCGGCCGCTTCAGGCTGCGCGCAGGTGGCGGTCGATGGACAGCGCGGCCTGCTTGCCGTCTTCCACCGCCTCGACCGTGAGGTCGCGCCCGCCGAAGCGCGCGTCGCCGCCAGCCCAGACCTTGGGCCGCGAACTGCGGCACTCGGCATCGGTGCTGATGCGCCCGCCCTGCAGCTGCACGCCGCTGTCTTCCAGTGCCGTCGCGACAAAGCTCTGGCCGATGGCGCACAGCACCATGTCGGCCTGCAGCGCGAGCGCTTCGCCGGTCTCGATCAGCTTGCCGTCGACCAGCGCGGTGCGCTCGAAGTCGATACCGCGCAGCACGCCGCCCTTGGAGCGCAGGGCCTTGGGCGCGGCCCAGTGGATGATGCGCACGC
>NZ_QAJK01000127.1 GCF_003852515.1 Variovorax sp. KBW07
GTTCGGCTCGGTGCACGGCCTTACGCTGGGCTTCGGCAGCACGCTGATCGGCGAGACGGTCGACTACGCCATCTACTACCTGATCCAGGCGCGCCAGGCCGGAGCGGGCGCCGTGGCCGGCACCGGCTGGCAGCGCTGGCGCGAAGTGCATTGGCCGACCGTGAGGCTCGGCCTGCTCACATCGGTGTGCGGCTTCGCGGCACTGGTGTTCTCGGGCTTTCCGGGGTTGGCGCAACTGGGCGTTTTCTCGATTGCCGGGCTGGTGTCCGCCGCATTGGCCACGCGCTACGTACTGCCGATGCTCGCGCCCGATGGCGCCACCGGCATGGGCATGCGCCGCCACATGGCGCTGGTGGCCGGCATGCTGGTGCGCGGCCTGCCGCGGTTGCGCTGGCCGCTGGCCGCGCTTGGCGTGGCCGCACTGGGGCTGGTGCTGTGGCAGGGCGGCCACCTGTGGCGCGCCGACCTGGGCGCGATGAGCCCGGTGCCCAAGTCTGCCCAGCAACTCGACGAAATGCTGCGCAACGACATCGGCGCCAGCGACGGCGGCGTGCTGGTGGTGGCCTACGGCAACGACGAACAGGCCGCGCTGCGCAACACCGAAGCGGCAGCGGCGCGCCTCGATGCGCTGGTCGACAAGGGCGAGCTCGTGGGCTACGAAGCCGTCACCCGTGTGCTGCCCAGCGTGGCCGCGCAAAGCGCGCGACTGGCAAGCCTGCCCGATGGCGACACGCTGCGTAGCAATCTCACGGAAGCAACCCAGGGCCTGCCGTTGCCGGCATCGCGGCTCGGGCCGTTCCTGGCCGACGTCGAGGCCGCGCGCAAGCTCGCGCCCGTGCAGCGCGCCGACCTGGCCGGTGGACCGCTCGGCTCGGTGGTGAACACGCTGATGTACCAGCGCCCCGGCGGCGGCTGGTCGACGCTCGTCGTGCTGCATCCCGGCACGAAGTTCGACCAGGGCCGGCTCGAAACCGCGTTGGCCGGCCTGCCCGAAGTGCAGGTGGTCGACGTCGGCCGCGAGCTTGCGGGGCTGTACCAGCGCTACCTGCACGAGGCCTTCGTGCAGGTGCTGCTCGGCGCGCTGGCGGTGGTGGTGCTGCTCGGCATCTACCTGCGCTCGTGGCGCCGGCTGCTGGCCGTGTGCCAGCCGCTGGTGTTCGCGGTGATGCTCACGCTGGGCGGCATGGCCGTGATGCAGGCCGCGCTCGGCATCCTGCACCTGGTGGGGCTGCTGCTGATCGTTGCCGTGGGCTCCAACTACGCGTTGTTCTTCGACCAGTTGCGCACCACGGGTCGGGCCGACGAAGACACGCTGGCCTCGCTGATGCTGGCCAACCTGACGACCGTGGTGTCGTTCGGGCTGATCGCCATTTCGGACATTCCGGCGCTGTCGTCCATCGGCCGCGTGGTCGCGCCGGGGGCGTTGCTGGCACTGCTGCTGTCGGCCGCATTCGCGCGCCATGTAGCGCCGCCCAAGGCCCGGGGCTGATGGGAAAATCCACGGCAATGTCTTCTTCCGCGTCGAACCCCACCGAGTCCTGGCCCTGGCCGCCGGCCATGCGCGCCAGCGCGGCATGGCACGTGGCCGCCATCGGCGCGGGCGTGCTGGTGCCGGGCGCCTTGCCCTGGGCGATTGGCGCCATCGTGCTGAACCATGCGCTGATCACCGGAGCAGGGTTGACGCCGCGCAGCAGCCTGCTGGGGCCCAATGTCACGCGTCTGCCCGAAGCCGCGGCCGCGCGGCGCGAAGTGGCCATCACCATTGACGACGGGCCTGAGCCCGAAGTCACGCCGCGGGTGCTCGATCTGCTGGACGCACGTGGCCAGCGCGCCACCTTCTTCTGCATTGCCGAGCGCGTGCTCAAGCACCCTGAACTGGCGCGAGAAATCGTGGCGCGCGGCCACAGCATCCAGAACCACACGGCGCAGCACCGGCACAATTTTTCTTTCCTGGGGCCGCGCGGTTTCGTAAAAGAAATCGCTCGCGCACAAGACATCCTGACCGAGGTCACGGGCCAGCGCCCGACCTGTTTCCGCGCGCCGGCCGGCCTGCGCAACCCCTTTCTCGAACCCGTGCTGCACCGCCTGGGCCTGTCGCTCGTGAGCTGGACGCGGCGTGGCTTCGACACGCGCGAAGGCGACCCCGCCAAGGTGATGGCGCGCTTGAGCCGCAACCTGCAGGCGCGCGACATCCTGTTGCTACACGATGGCAACGCCGCGCGCACCGCCGAAGGAAAACCCGTTTTGCTGGAGGTATTGCCCTTGTTGCTCGAACGCCTGCGCGCCGATGGATTGCGCGCTGTCACCTTGCCCGAAGGGCTGAAGCCATGAGCGCCGTGATGCCGTCAACCAACACCGACAACGCGTGGCGCGAATTGCATGAAGCCGCGACCGTCCCCTACAAGAAGGGCGGCACTTTCGCCTGGCAATTCGCCCGCGGCAAGCTGGGGCGCGACCCGGTGTTCCGCGGCCTGCTCGAGCGCGGCCTGATCGGTGCGCAGCACCGGCGCGTGGTCGACATCGGCTGCGGGCAAGGCCTGTTCGCCAGTCTGCTGGCGTCGATGAGCGCGATGCAGCAGCAGGGGCGCTGGCCGACGTCGTGGTCCGCCACGCCGGCTGCCGCCGACTACACCGGCATCGAGCTGATGCCCAAGGACGTGGCGCGCGCGCAGGCGTCCATCGGCCATCTGCAACCCGCGCCCCGGCTGCTCTGCGCCGACATGTGCTCGGCCGCCTTGCCCGATTGCGACCTGGTGGTGATCCTCGATGTGCTGCACTACGTTGATCTCCAGGCGCAAGAGGGCGTGCTGCAGNNGCGTGCGCGATGCGCTGCAGCGTGGCGGCAATCCGCAAGCGCGCCTGCTGCTGCGCGTAGGCGATGCATCGAGCCGGCGCGGCTTTGCCATCAGCCAATGGGTCGACCGCACGGTGACGCGCATCCGCGGCCACAAGGTCTCGCCGACCTGGGGCCGTCCGCTGGCCGAATGGACAGCGCTGCTGCAGCGCCTCGGTTTCCGTGTGCAGAGCATTCCGATGAGCGAAGGCACGCCCTTCGCCAACGTGTTGCTGGTGGCCGACCTGGAGGCCGTTGTCGCATGACCGCGCCGCAGACGCTCGACCGCGCAGGCATTGCGCAGCGCATTCCGCACAGCGGCAGCATGTGCCTGCTGGAACGGCTCGAAAGCTGGGACGCCGAGGCGATCCACTGCAGCACCACGACGCACGCGCAAGCGGACAACCCGCTGCGCACCGCCGGTGGCTTGCTGGCCCCCAACGCCATCGAATACGCCGCGCAGGCCATGGCGTTGCACGGTGGCCTGCTTGCCGCCGAAGGCAGCACGCCCTCGGCCGGTTTTCTGGCGAGTGCGCGCAATGTGAAGCTGGCCGTGGCGCGGCTCGACGACATCGCCGGCGCATTGCAGGTCAGCGCCAAGCGCCTGTCGGGCGACGACCGCCAGATTCTTTATGAGTTCACCGTGAAGGCCGACGATGGCCGCATGCTGGCCGAAGGCCGTGCCGTGGTGGTCTTGAACACGCCGCTGGCAACAACAACGACAACAACCGAATAAAAGAAAGCGCAAAACCTCGTCATGGGCAATCTCGAAGGAAAACGCGCATTGATCACCGGCGCCAGCGGCGCGCTCGGCGCCGCAATGGCCGAACGTTTCGCGCGCGACGGCGCCACGGTGTTGCTGCACGCAAACTCGCGGCCGGAGTCGGTCGAGAAACTGGCGGCGTCCATCACGGCGGCGGGCGGCAAGGCGGAGTGCCATGTGTTCGACCTGCGCAGCGACGAAGCCTGCGCGGCGGCGTGCGCGCAAATGCTGGAAGGCGGCCCGATCCAGATCCTGGTGAACAACGCGGGCGTGCACGACGACGCGGTGTTGCCGGGCATGCGCGCCGAGCAGTGGCACAAGGTGATCGACGTGTCGCTGAACGGATTCTTCCGCGTCACGCAGCCCTTGCTGTTGCCAATGATGCGCACGCGCTGGGGGCGGATCCTGAACATCTCGTCGGTCGCGGCGATTGCGGGCAACAAGGGGCAAGTCAACTACGCGGCCGCAAAGGGCGCATTGAACAGCGCGACCAAGGCGCTGTCGCTGGAAGTGGCGTCGCGCGGGGTCACGGTCAATGCGATCGCTCCCGGGATCATTGCGTCGCCGATGGCGGATGCCGTGTTCGATGCGGCGGTCATCAACCAGATGGTGCCTGTGAAGAGGGCGGGGACGCCTGAGGAAGTGGCTGCGTTGGCTGCCTTCCTGGCGAGCCCGGAGGCTGCGTACATCACGGGGCAGGTTATTTCGATCAACGGCGGAATGATCTGAGAGCTGGGGTCGTCCGGGGGCGCGGCGATGGGTGCTGTGTC
>NZ_QAJK01000128.1 GCF_003852515.1 Variovorax sp. KBW07
TGGTGTACCGCTGATCAACGACCACTCTGATGACGCTCACGCGGATGGTGTGCTCTGCGCAGCGAAATAAAGGAGGAGCGAAGCGGGGGACATTCGCGGAGCAGAGCACACCGTCGGCGCGGGCGTCGCCCTGAAGAAACGAACGACAGCGCCAAATTTCAGGCCGGAACGAAGGCCCCGGTACACGTGCGCCAAAACAGGAAACGAAGTTCACACCTGCACGCTCTCGACGACAAAACGCACCCGGTCGCCAGGGCGCAGCAACGTCGGCGATTCCGCCGTGGGGTCGAACAGCGAGAGAGGCGTGCGGCCGATCAGTTGCCAGCCGCCCGGCGACACCAGCGGATAGATGCCCGTCTGCTCGCCACCGATACCGACCGAGCTTGCGGGCACCGCCGTGCGCGGTTCGGCGCGGCGCGGCGTGGCCAGCTCGGGGGGCAGGCCGCCCATGAATGCAAAGCCGGGCAAGAAGCCCAGCAGATACACCACGTACTCGCCCGCGCTGTGGCGCCGCACCACCTCGGCCGGCGTGAGCCCGGTGTGGGCCGCGACGTCGGCCAGGTCGGGGCCGTACTCGCCACCGTAGGCCACCGGAATTTCTATCTGCCGGCCTTCCACCGCATCGATGTCCAGCCTCGGCCAGATGTCTTGCACCTGCGCCGTGAGCGTGTCGAGATCGATCGCGGTCGGATCGAAGGTCAGCGTGAGGTTGTTCATGCCCGGCAGCACTTCGCCGACACCGGGCCAGCGTTGTGCCTGCGTAGCCAGGGCCCATATCTTCTGCTGCTGCGCCAGCGTGGCGGGCGCGGGCAATTCGCACAACAGCGCTGCATCGCCCAGAAGATGCAGCCGGGGCGGGGGCAAGCCGCTCATCGCGGCTTATTCACGTCCGAGGCTTCGGACCTTGGCCGCGAGCTGCTGCTCCACGTTCGGCGAGACGAACTTGTTGACCTCGCCGCCGAGCATCGCGATCTCGCGCACGAAGGTGCTGGAGATGAACTGGTACTTGTCGCTCGGCGTCAGGAACACGGTCTCGACGTCGGGCATCAGCGAGCGGTTCATGCCCGCGAGCTGGAACTCGTAGTCGAAGTCGGTCACGGCGCGCAGGCCGCGCACCATGGCCTTGCCGCCGCGCGCCACGACGAAGTCGCGCAGCAGGCCGGAGAAGCTCTCGACCGTGACCTGGTCGCTGTAGGGCTTGACCGCATCGCGGGCCATGTCCATGCGTTCGGAGAGCGTGAAGAGCGCCTTCTTGTGGTGGCCCGCCGCAACCGCGACGATCACCTTGGAGAAGAGCTGGGTTGCGCGCCGCACCACGTCCTCGTGACCGAGGGTGATGGGGTCGAAAGTGCCGGGATAAACCGCGATCACGTTGCTGGCCATGGTTGCTTCTTCCTCATGCAGCCGATGCGGCTTGTTCGGCGGATTATGCAGTCCCGTCAGCGGCAAGCCGCAGCAGGTGGGCATGCACGGCGCCGGCTTTCAGGTAACGGAAACCGACAAGGCCGAAGGCGCCGAGTTCTTCGTCGCTCCAGCGGCGCGGAGCCTCCAGGTACACGGCGCCGCCAGGGCGCAGCGCGCGTGCGGCCGCGCGCAGCGACGGCTCGTAGAGCGCGGTGCTCTCGAAAGGCGGATCGAGGAACACGGCATGCAGGCTGCCGGCCGTCACGCGCTCCAGGGCGGTGACGCCGTTGCCGCGCTCGATGCGCACGGCCTCGGCCGACAGCTTGGTCTTTGCGGCCTGGAGCTGCGCGACCAGCGCGGGGTCTTGCTCGCACAGCACCACGTTGGCCGCGCCGCGCGAGGCGGCTTCCAGGCCCAGCGCACCGGTGCCCGCGAAGGCATCGACGCAGTGCCATCCGGGCAGCTCGCCGCCACCGGCGCCGGCCAGGCTCGCGAGCCAGTTGAACAGGGTTTCGCGCACGCGGTCGGGCGTGGGGCGCAGGCCGGGCTTGTCGGCCACCGACAGGCGGGTGCGCTTCCATTGGCCGCCGATGATGCGCACCTCGTTCGGTGGTTTCGACGCGCGCTTGGCGGGCAAGGGACGGGAGGGAGCTGCGGCTTTCTTCTGGGGCATGCGGCGAGCTTAACGCCGCCGCGCGCGCCGCACTTCGTCAAAGCCCGGTGAGGGCGCGCCGGGCCAGCATGGCGGCCAGCACGAGCATGGTGCCGCCGATCAGCGCATCGAGCATCTGCCAGGCCCGCGGACGCGCGAACACCGGGGCGAGCAGCCGCGCGCCATAGCCCAGCGCGGTGAACCAGAGCGCGCTCGCCACCGACGCGCCCGCCACGAACCAGACCTTGAGCGAGCCCCCGTACTGCGCGCCGGCGCTACCCACCAGCAGCACCGTGTCGAGGTAGACATGCGGGTTCAGCAGCGTGAAGCCGGCGGCCTGCGCCACCACGGCCGCACGCGAAAGCGACGTGCCCTGCGCGCTCGTTTGCAGCGCACCCGGCTGGCGCGAGCGCCACAGCGCCCTCAGCCCGTAGGCGCACAGGAACGCCGCCCCGAGCCCCGCGAGTGCGGTGGCCAGCATCGGCCGCCCTTTCAGCGCCTGCGCCATGCCGGCCACGCCGGCGCCGATCAGCACTGCGTCGCTGGCGGCGCAGAACAGCACCACCGCGCTCACATGCTCGCGCCGCAGCCCCTGGCGCAGCACGTACGCGTTCTGCGCGCCGATGGCGACGATGAGCACAAGGCTCATGAAGAGCCCGTTGAGGAAGGCGGCGGAAGAAGAAGCGATGGCGATTTCGGCTGGCATGGCGCTAGCTTGCCGTTCGCCTGCAATTCAATCAAACTAAACTTTCTAACTTCAATTCAGTTTTACTTCATTCCATGTTCGACTACGCCGCTCTCAATGCCCTGGCCGCCGTGGTGCGCGAAGGCAGCTTCGAGCGCGCGGCCCGCGCGCTGAACGTCACGCCCTCGGCGGTGTCGCAGCGCGTGAAGGCGCTGGAAGAGCGCGTCGGCGGCGCGCTGCTGGTGCGTGCCCAGCCCTGTGTCGCCACGGAGGCGGGGCTGCAGCTGTGCCGGCACATCGAGCGCGTGGGCATGCTGGAACACGAGCTGCGCGACGCCCTGCCCGCCCTGGGCATGGGCGGCGGCGAAGCGAGCGAGCGGGTCACGGTGCGGGTGGCGGTCAACGCCGACAGCCTGGCAACGTGGTTCATTGCCGCCGCCGCAGCCTTCGCGACACAGGAAGAAGGGGCGCTGCTCGACCTCACCGTCGACGACCAGGACCACACGGCCGAGCGGCTGCGCAGCGGCGCGGTGCTGGCGGCCGTGACAGCGCTGGCCCAGCCGGTGGCGGGCTGCAACAGCGAGCCGTTGGGCACAACGCACTACGTGGCGGCGGCAAGCCCCGGTTTCGTGAAGCGGCATTTCGGGAAGAAAGGCGTGGGCGCCCGCACGCTGGCGAACGCGCCCAGCCTGGTGTTCGACCGCAAGGACCGCCTGCAGGCGCGCTGGGTGCGCCGCATCTGCCATCGCAATGTCGAGACGCCACGGCACTGGGTGCCCTCGCCGACGGCGTTCGTCGAAGCGGCCTGTGCCGGCATGGGCTGGGGCATGCACCCGGCCAGCATGGTGGCCGATGCGCTGCGCGAGGGGCGGCTGGTCGAGCTGGTGCCGGGCTCGACGCTGCCGGTGCCGCTGTACTGGCAGCAGGCGCGCGCGGCGCCTAGGTTGCTCAGGACACTGGGGGAAGCCGTGCGGGCGGCCGCCACCAGCGGCCCGCACGCGCTGGCCTGACGGCGGGCGCAGCCGGGCCGGCCAGCGCCGCCCCGCGCCACGTCCCTCAGTTGCTCTTCTTGCCCGCGGCTTCCTTGCCGCCCACCACCACCGTCACCATGCGTGCCGGCTGCAGCTTGCGCGCAAAGGCGGCCTTGATCTCGGCCGCCGTGACCGCGTTCATGCGCGTGGTCCAGGTGTCGAGGTAGTCGAGCGGCAGGTCGTGCCAGGCGATGTTGGCGACGTTGCCGATCAGCTTGCGGTTGCTGTCGAGCAGCAGCGGGAAGCCGCCGATCAGGTTGTCCTTGGCGGCCTTCAGTTCGCTGGCGGTCGGGCCCTCGGCCACGAACTTCGCGAGCACCTCGCGCGACATCTTCACGGCCTCCTCGGCCTGGTCGGGCCGGGTCTGGAAGCCGATGCGGAACGCGCCCGCGTCGAGCCCCGGCGCAAAGCCGCTGTAGATGCTGTAAGTCAGCCCCCGCTTCTCGCGCACTTCATTGGTCAGGCGCGAGACAAAACCGCCGCCGCCCAGCACATAGTTGCCCAGCGTGAGCGCGAAGTGGTCCGGGTCCTTGCGCGGATAGCCCGGCTGGCCGATGAAGACATGGGCCTGCGCCGAGTCGAACGGAATGCGCTCGTCCTTCGGCGCCGACAGCTCGGCCACCGGCGCGATCGCCGGCAGCGGCGTGCAGGCTTCGGGGCCGGGCAGGCGCGACAGCAGCGTGGCGGCGATGGTCTCGGCCTCGGCGCGCGTGACGGCGCCCACGATGCTCAGCTTGGCGCGGCACGGCACCATGAGCTGCTGGTAGCGCTGGCGCATGGCGGCCGTGTCGATGCGCGCCAGCGTGGCCTCGGTGACTTCCTGGCCGTAGGGGTGCATGCCGTACACCGCCTGGGCGAACGCGCGGCCCGCGATGGTCGCGGGCTTGGTGTTGGCCTCCTTGATGGCGGCGTTGATGCGTTCGCGCTCGCGCTGCCACACGTCGTCGGGAAAGGCCGGCTCGCCGAGTTCGCGCGAGGCCAGCGCCACCGCCTTGTTCAGCAACGCCGGGTCGGACAGCGTGCGCAGCGAATAGCTGGTGCGGTCGGTGCCGGCGCTTACGTCGAAGCTGGCACCCAGGTCGGCCCAGGCTTCGCCCAGGGCGTTCTGGTCGAGCGCGGGCTCGCCGTTCTTGCCGGCGCGCACGCCCTTCTCGACCATGGTCGCCGTGGTGCTGGCCAGGCCGGCCTGCGGTGCCGGGTCACGCCGGCTGCCGGCGTCGAAATCGACCTGCACGTCGACGATGGGCAGTGCGTTGGTCGACACCAAGTAGATCTTGGCGCCGTTGGCCAGCGTCCAGTGCTGGATGGGCAGCGCGGCCTGCGCGCTGGTCATGCCGGCGATGGCCGTCACGCCCGTGAACAGGGCGCACTGCGCCATCTTTTTAAGAGTTTTCATGAGATCGGGTTCTTTCAGCGCAGTTCGCCTGCGGGCGCCGCGAAGCCACGGCCACGCTTGGCTTCAGGCGGCAGGGGACGCAGCGTGGCGACCGTGAGCTGGTCGTCGCCGAAGTACTTGGCGGCCACCGCCTGCACCTGGGCGGCGGTGACGGATTGCAGCCGCGCGACGATGCGCTCGCTGGCGTCGAGCGGCAGGCCCTGGATCCAGTTGCTGCCGAGTTCGCGCGCCTGCGCCATCACCGAGTCGCGCTTGTAGGTTTCGCTGGCCACCCACTGGGTCTTGACGCGGGCCAGTTCGGCCTCGCCCACGCCGTCCTTGGCAACGCGCGCCACCTGGGCGCGCAGCGCGGCTTCGACCGCCTCGGCGGTCTTGCCCGCGGCGGGCACGCCCTCGAGCACGAAGAGCTGCGGACCGCGGCCCACGAAACCCGAATACGCGCCGGCCGAATCGGCCACGCGGTCGGGGCCTTGCGTCAGCGCACGGTCGAGCCGGGCGCCGGCATAGCCGTCGAGCACGGCCGACAGCACCACCAGTGCCCAGGCGTCGCTGTTCACGTCGTCGATGTTCGCCAGTTGCGGCACGCGGTAGGCCAGCGACACATAGGCCTGCTCGGCCGGGGCCTTGAATTCGATGCGGCGGATGCCGCGCTGGGCGGGCTCGGTGCGCGGCTTGCGCACGGGCACGGCGCGCGAGGGGATGCGGCCGTAGTATTTTTCGGCCATGGCGCGCACCTGGGCCACGTCGACATCGCCGGCCACCACCAGCACGGCGTTGGCGGGCACGTACCAGCGCTTGAAGAACTCGCGCGCGTCGTCGGGCGTCATGGCGTCCAGATCGCTCATCCAGCCGACCACCGGTCGGTGGTAGGGCGAAGCGGTGAAGACGGCGGCGTTCTGCTGCTCCCCGAGCAGTGCGCGCGGCTGGTCTTCGGTGCGCAGGCGGCGCTCTTCCTTGACGACCTCGATCTCGCGCTTGAACTCGTCGTCGGGCCACTGGTTGTTGGCAAAGCGGTCCGATTCGAGCTTCATCACCTGCTCGAGGCTGCCCACCGGAATCTGCTGGTAGTAGCCGGTGTAGTCGCGCGTGGTGAAGGCGTTTTCCTGGCCGCCGAGCTGCGCCACGCGGCGCGAGAACTCGCCCGGCTTGATGTCCTTGCTGCCCTTGAACATCATGTGTTCGAGCGCATGGGCCACGCCGGAGACGCCATCGACCTCGTCCATCGAGCCGACACGGACCCAGACCATCTGCACCGCGGTGGGCGCTCGCCGGTCGGGCTGCACGATCAATGTCATGCCGTTGGCAAGGGTGAATTGCTGGGGGCCCGGCGCGGCCGCGGTGGCGGCGGAGGAAGATGCGGCGGGAGCCGGTGTGGACTGGGCCTGCGCAGGCATGGCCCATGACGCCGTGAGCGCCACCGCCAGCACCGCACCAGACGCAGCACTGCGTGGCGAGAGGTGTTTCATAGAATGGGTCGGATTGTAAAAAGCTCCTGATGTTCAGTTTCTTCAAGAAAAAACCGCCTGCCGAAACCCCCGACACGCCGGCGCCCACCCCGCCGGCCGCGCCAGCCCCTGCCCCGGAGCCCGCGCCCACACGCTCGGTGTTCTCGCCTTCGAGCTGGTTCGGCGCGAAGCCGGCGGCGGAAGAAGCCCCTGCGGCGCCTGCGCCCGCTCCGGCCCCCGCGCCGACGCCAGCACCCGCTCCCGCGCCGGTCGCGGCACCCACGCCGGTTGTGGCGCCTGCCCCAGCCCCGACCCCGACCGTGGTGCCTGCGCCGGTACAGGTGCCGGTCGTGCCGGCCCATGCGCCGGCTCCGACGCCCGCCCCGGTATTCGTTCCGCCTCCCCCGCCGCCCGCGCCCGCCCCGGCACCGGTCCCCGCGCCCGTCGCGGCGCCCCCCGTCGCCGCCGAGCGCAAGAGCTGGTTCGACAAGCTCAAGACCGGCCTGCGCAAGACCGGCACCGGCATCCAGGCTGTGTTCGTCAACGCGCAGATCGACGACGCGCTGTATGAAGAGCTCGAATCGGCCCTGCTGATGGCCGACACCGGCGTCAAGGCCACCGAATACCTGCTCGACGACCTGAAGGTGCGGGTCAAGCGCCAGATGGCCACCGACGCCGCCCAGGTCAAGCTGCTGCTGGCCGATGCCATCACCGACCTGCTCAAGCCGCTCGAAAAGCCACTGGTCATCGGCCAGTTCACGCCGACCGTGATCATGGTGGCCGGCGTCAACGGCGCGGGCAAGACCACCTCCATCGGCAAGCTCACCAAGCACCTGGCCACCGAAGGCGCCTCCGTGCTGCTGGCCGCGGCCGACACCTTCCGGGCGGCGGCGCGCGAGCAACTGCTGGTCTGGGCCGACCGCAACACCGTCGAGATCGTCAGCAACGAGGGCGGCGACCCTTCCGCCGTGAGCTTCGACGCGGTGAACGCCGGCAAGGCGCGCGGCAAGGACGTGGTGCTGGTCGACACCGCCGGCCGCCTGCCCACGCAGCTTCACCTGATGGACGAGCTGAAGAAGATCAAGCGCGTGGTCACCAAGGCCGACGCCACGGCGCCGCACGAAGTGCTGCTGGTCATCGACGGCAACACCGGGCAGAACGCGCTGGCGCAGGTCAAGGCCTTCGACGAGACGCTGGGGCTCACGGGCCTGATCGTCACCAAGCTCGACGGCACGGCCAAGGGCGGCGTGCTGTGCGCCATTGCGCGCGAGCGGCCGATTCCGGTGTACTTCATCGGCGTGGGCGAGAAGCTCGAAGACCTCGAGACCTTCAACGCCCGCGAGTTCGCGCAGGCGCTGCTCGGATAAACAAAAACGGCCCCGGCTTTCGCCGGGACCGTTTCGCTTTTTTCTCTCTCCCTTTTTCTCTTCGTCTACTTGCCGCCGGTGCGCGCGCCGACGGCAAGCGCCAGCGCCGCCGCGGTCACGGCGATCAGCCGGGACACGGCTGCGGCCATGTCGTAGGCCTTGGGTGGTCGGTTCATGGAAATTCGAAAGCCTGCGAAGACGCAATGCAGCGAAGGTAAGGCGTGAAGCGCACGCTCACCAGTGCCGAAAGTCATGGCCTGCCTATCTGGCGAGCGCGACCTCGGCCATCGCCTGCAGCAGCGAGTCGGCCACCACCGGCTTGAACAACACCGGCACCTTCGATTCGCGCACCCGCTGCAAGCGCTCTGGCGCTGTCTCGCCGGTGATCAGCAGCAGCGGTGTCGCAGCACCCTGCTCCCCGTTCCTCTCTCCCTGCAATTGCTGGCTGAGGCGCAGGCCCGCATCGAGCCCGTCGGCGCCATCGGCCAGCCGGTAGTCGCACACCAGAAGGTCGAAGGGCCGGCCTTCGATGCTGGCCTGCCGCAGCGCAGCGGCGGCACCGGCCTCGTCGGCCACGGCATGGGCGTCGATGGCATGGGAGCGCAGCAGCCCCGTCATGGCTTCGCGGATTTCCAGTTCGTCGTCGAGCAGTAGCACGCGCCCCGGCAATGCGGGCCGGCCCTGCGGCTGGCGCTCGTTCCCGGCAGCCTCGATGGCGGCAGCCCGCGGAAACGGTCCGGCCAGCACGTTGGCCTGCGCGCTGGCCGCCGGCAGCACCACGCGAAAGTGCGTGCCCCGCCCCGGCCGCGAGTGCATCTGCACCGGATGCCCCAGCAGCCGCGACAACCGCTGCACGATCGACAGGCCGATGCCCAGGCCGCGCGAACGGTCGCGGCCCGGATTGTTGATCTGGTAGAACTCCTCGAAGATCCGGTGCGACTGCTCCGGCGCAATGCCGATGCCGCTGTCGCGCACCTCGATCCACACCGCATCGCCACGGTCGCGCGCCGTGACCGTGACGCCGCCGCGCGCGGTGTACTTGAGCGCGTTGTCCATCAGGTTCGACAGCAGGCGATGCAGCAGTTGCGGGTCGCTGCGCACCCACAGGCCGCTGGCGCGCACGCGCAGCTGCAGTTGCTTCTGCTCGGCGCGCGCCGAGAAGGTGTGGTTGAGCGGCAGGAACAGCGCGTCCAGCTGCACCGGTTGCGGCACCGGCGTGATCACCCCGGCATCGAGGCGCGACACGTCGAGCATGGTGTCGAGCGAAGCGCCCAGCGCATTCACCGCGCGCATCAGGCGCTCGGCGTTGCGGCCCTCGGGGCGGTCGCGCAGCTCGTTCTCGAGCGCGGCACCGAACAGCGCAATGGCGTGCAGCGGCTGGCGCAGGTCATGGCTGGCGGTGCCCAGGAAGCGGGTCTTTTCTTCGCTGGCGCGCTCGGTGGCGGCGATCTGCTCGCCCAGCCGCGCGGCGAGCGCCTCGTTCTCGAAACGCAGCATCAGCGATTCGGTGAGCAGCTTGTGCTGGCCGATGCCCGCGTGCAGGGTCAGCAGCAGGTAGGCGGCGCCGGCCGCCGCCAGGAACAGGTGCAGGCCGTCGCCCTGCCACGCCAGCGCGGTGATCATGCCCAGCGACATCGGCATGGTGTAGCCGAACAGCGCGGCCTTCAGTGGCCAGAGCGACTGCGCCGCGCGCGCGCAGCTGCCCACGATGACGGCCATCAGCAGCGAGGTCATGGCCATGTTGTCGTGCGGCACGATGAGCCAGGGCACAACCGCCGTGACCATGCTCACCAGCGTGACCATGCGCGAGATCTTCCGCGCCCAGTACGAGCTTTCCTGCGCGGGCCTCGACGGGTTCCAGCGCGGCGTGAAGAACACGTAGATGTCGGCCATCAGCAACCCGGCCAGCCAGAACAGCAGGCTCGGGTCTTTCAGCTGCGAATAGATGATGCTGCCGAACACCACCACGAAGGCCATGTGGGTCAGCGTCGACGCGCCGTAGGTGGCGTAGACCGAGGCCACGTGCTCGCGCAGCACCCGCTGTCCGAGCAGGTGGTCGGCGGACGGCTGAGCGTTCGACGCCACGGCCGGCCCGTTCAATGCAGGGTGCTGATCAACTGGGCGCGCGAACGCATGCCGAACAGCAGCAGGATGGTCGAGACGTGGTTCTTCACCGTGCCCTCGCTCAGGTTGGCGAGCTGGGCAATTTCCTTGTTGGCCTTGCCTTCGAGCACCCACTGCAGAACCTGCATCTGGCGCGGCGTGAGCTCCTGCCAGGCGCTGGCATGCGCAAACTCCGCATAGCCCGAGAGCGACTTCGAGGCGGCGCGCGGCGGCGGTGGCGCCGCGCCGGGGTCGAGCAGGCCGCAGGCTCGGATGAAGCTCACCACCTCCTTCAGGTCGGCCGACTTGGGCAGGAAGGCGCTGGCGCCGAGCGCGAGCACGCCTTGCGCCAGCGTGCTGTTGCCGGTGCCCGAAAGCACCACGATGCGCGCGGCGGGAAAACGCAGGCGGAACTCGGCCAGGCCGCTCAGCCCGCGCGTGTCGGGCAGCGCCAGGTCGAGCAGCACGAGCCCGATGGACGCCTGGTGGGTTTCGTACAGCGCCAGCGCATCGGCGACGTTGCCGGCCTCGAAGACCTCGATCTGCGCACCGGACGAAGTGGCCTGCGCCTGCACCAGCGCGCAGACGCCGAGGCGAAGCAGGTCGTGGTCGTCCACGACGAGGATGGCGGTCGCCGCGCGCGCGGGGGGAGCAGCGTCCGCGGCGGTGGACGAGGGCGTGGAAGGCGTGGAAGAAGGGTCGTAGGAAGCCACGCGCTGGATCTTAGCGGCGCATCGGGATGGCGACAGTGCCCTAAGTCATGGCAAAGCTCATGGCGAAACGGGGCCGATGTAGCCCTTCGGTACTCGTTGATTGCGCTTGCCATGCCGCTTTGCAGTGGGCACCATCGCCACCATCACGTACACACCGCCGCATCGAACGGCGCACCGGAGACCTGCCATGACGCACACAGCCGCCGCCCCGTTGGCATCGAGCGACCGCAAGGTCGACCGCCTGCTCGCCCACTACGAAGAGAGCCACCGCAACCCAGCCAACGAGCTGATCCACTTCGTGGCCATCCCGGCCATCATGCTGAGCATCGTCGGGCTGCTGTTCGCGATCCACCCGTGGGTGGCCTATGTGTTCGTGGCGGCCAGCCTCGTCTACTACGCACTGCTGCGCGCCCCGGCGTTTCTCCTGACGATGCTGGTGCTGACCGCGCTGGCCCTTGCGCTGGTGCATGCGATGGGCGGGCTGGTGCTGCCGGTGTCGGCGGCCATCTTCGTGGTGGCCTGGATCTTCCAGTTCGTCGGCCACAAGCTGGAGGGCAAGAAGCCCTCGTTCTTCGAAGACATCCAGTACCTGTGGGTCGGTCCGCTCTTCGTGCTGTCGAAGCTGTTCCTGAAGCTCGGCATCCGCTGGTAGGTTTTCTTCGGCCACCCCGCACACCGGGGCCGAAACGCAATTCGCGCCGGCCGCTCCGGCTCCCCACGCGCGGGAGCGTGCGCACGCCCCTCGCCCGGGTGAACCCTTAGGCCTGATGGAGCGCATCACGTTTTCTGATTGGAACTCGTGGGGGGTGTCATGCACGATGCCAGCCGGCAAGCCGAAGCACTCGCCATGAAGCGCGCGGCCTGTTGCACCTGCCCCCGACGGGCAGCACAAAACCAATGGAGACATCAATGCCACACCGCTTCTTCAAGCTCCGCGCCGCCGCGCTCTCGTTTTCGCTGGCCGCCTGCATGGCGGGTGCCGCGCAGGCCGGCACCGTCACCGTGGTCACGTCGTTCCCCAAGGAGCTGACGCAGGCCTACAAGGTGGCGTTCGAGAAGGCCAACCCGGGCATCAAGCTGGAAATACTGAACAAGAGCACGGTGCAGGGCATTTCCTATGTGCGCGAGCTTCCGGTGGGCCAGCGGCCCGACATCTTCTGGGCCTCGGCCCCCGATGCCTTCGAGGTGCTGGCCGGCCAGAAGCTGCTGGAGAACGTGGCGGCGCAGGCCAACAAGGCCGTGCCCGAGAAGGTCGGCAACTACCCCATCAACAACCCGCAGGGCCTGTACCTGGGGCAGGCGCTGGCGGGCTACGGCCTGATGTGGAACACCCGCTACATGGCCGCCAACAAGCTGCCCGCGCCGGCCCAGTGGAGCGACCTGATGAAGCCGGTGTACTTCGGCCATGCGGCCATGAGCGCGCCCTCGCGCTCGGGCACCACGCACCTGACCGTCGAGACGCTGCTGCAGGGCGAAGGCTGGGACAAGGGCTGGAACCAGCTGCTGCAGATTTCGGGCAACAGCGCGGCCATTACCGAGCGCAGCTTCGGCGTGCCCGATGGCGTGAACAACGGGCAGTTCGGCATCGGCCTGGTGATCGACTTCTTCGGCCTGGCCGGCAAGTTCTCGGGCTTTCCGGTGGAGTTCGTCTACCCCGACGTGACGGCCGTGGTGCCAGCCAACATCGGCCTCATCAGCGGCAGCAAGAACCCAGAGGAGGCGCGCAAGTTCATCGCCTACAGCGTGTCGACCGAAGGCCAGCTGCTGCTGCTTGACCCGAAGATCTCGCGGCTGCCGGTGCTGCCGCCATCGGCGCTGGGCGGAAAGGTGCCGCCCGCGTACCCGAACCCGTTCGAGATCGCCAAGCGGGCCAAGGTGCACTTCGACTCCGACCTGTCCGAAGCCCGCTACAACGTGGTGTCTTCGATGTTCGACCAGACCATCACCTTCCGCCACAAGGAGCTGAAGGCCGCCACCAAGGCGATCCACGACGCCACCGCGGCACTGGCCAAAAAGCCAAACGCTCAAGGACAAGCCTTGCTGAAGCAGGCGCGCGACCTGGCCTTCACGCCGCTGGTGGGCACGTCGATGGCCAACGACAAGGAGTTCCTGGCGCTGTTCACCTCCAACAAGAAAGACGCGGCCTCGAACAAGCAGGTCACCGGCCTGGAAGACCGCTGGAACACCCAGGCGCGCGACAACTACGAACGCGCCCGGGGCTTCGCCGAACAGGCGCTGGCCACCGCCCGCTGACCGACACGGGAACCACACATGTCCACAACGACCGCCGGCACCGCGCCGGCCGCGCCAGGCTGGCGCTTGTTTTCCGGCAACGTGCGGCCCGGCGCATGGCTGGCCGGCGCCTTGGTGCTCGGCTTTCTCCTGCTCTTCCTGGTGCTGCCGGTGGGGCGGGTTTTCTACACGGCCTTCGTCGATGCCGACGGCGGCCTGACCTTCGGCCACTTCGGCGCCTTCTTCGACCAGGGGCTGATGCGCGAATCGTTCTTCAACAGCCTGTTCGTGGCCACCGCGTCGGCGCTGTTCGCGGCACTGATCGCGGTGCCGCTGGCCTACTTCACGGTGCGCTTCCAGTTTCGCGGCGCGATGCTGATCCAGACGCTGGGCGTGCTTCCGCTGATCATGCCGCCCTTCGTGGGGGCGGCGGCCATGCAGCTGATCTTCGGGCGCTCGGGCTCGCTGAACCTGCTGCTGAACGAGCACTTCGGCGTCACGCTGCCCATCATGGAAGGGCTCAACGGCGTGATCTTCGTGGAGGCCATCCACTACTTTCCGTTCATCCTGATGAACCTGACGGTGGCGCTGCGCAACATCGACGGCGCCATGGAAGAAGCGGCGCTGAACCTCGGCTGCACCGGCTGGCGCCTGTTCTGGCGCGTGATCTTTCCGCTCGCCATGCCGGGCTTCGTGGCCGGCGCCTCGCTGGTGTTCGTGAAGGTGTTCGACGACCTGGGCACGCCGCTGGTGCTGGGCCAGACCAACATGCTGGCGCCGCAGGCCTACCTGCGCATCACGCAGGTGGGGCTGGAAGACCCGCTGGGCTACGTCATCAGCGTGATCATGATCGTGTTCTCGATCACCGCGATGGCGCTGTCGGCGCGCATGCTGGCCGGCAAGGACTACTCGACAATCCAGAAGGGCGGCGCCAGCATCGCCAAGCGACAGCTGTCGCCGCTGGGCTCGTTCGCGGCCTACGGCTGGATCTTCCTGGTGCTGCTGATCGTGCTGAGCCCGCACCTGGGCGTGCTGCTGCTGTCGCTGGCCCAGGTGTGGAGCTTCTCGCCGCTGCCTGACGCCTACACGCTGGCGCACTACGAGACCGTGTTCCACGACGCGGGCGGCATGATGAAGAACACGCTGCTGTACTGCGGCCTGGCCGCGGGCCTGGACGTGCTGCTGGGCGTGACCATCGCCTACCTGATGCTGCGCACCACGCTGCCGGCGCGCAAGTGGCTCGACTGGATTGCCACGGCCTCGCTGGCGGTGCCGGGCATCGTGCTGGCCATCGGCTACCTGCGGCTGTTCAAGGGCGTCACGGTGCCGGGCACCGACACGCTGCTGACCAGCACCTGGATCGTGATCATGCTGGCCTACGCGGTGCGCCGCCTGCCCTACGCGTTGCGCTCCTGCGTGGCCGCGCTGCAGCAGATCCACGTGTCGCTGGAAGAAGCGGCCGAGAGCCTGGGCGCCACCAAGATGCGCACCATCCAGCGCGTGCTGGTGCCGCTGATGGCGGGCGGCATCCTGGCCGGCTTCGTCACCAGCTTCATCACGGCGGCGGTGGAACTGTCGGCCACCATTTTGCTGTCGTCGGCCGAGTCGCAGGCGCCCATGAGCTACGGCATCTACCTGTACATGCAGAGCGTGGCCGGCCGCGGGCCGGGCGCCGCGCTGGGCGTGCTGGCGATCGCGGTGGTGGCACTGGGCACGTACCTGTCGCACGTGGTGGTCGAGCGCACCGGCAGGCGGCTCGCCGAGCGGCCGGTCGACGAGGCGCTGCCCCCTCTTCCCGCAATGCCCACGACGCCCCTGCCCGCCACCGCCCCGGCGGTCAAGATCTGAAACAAGGCCCTCCATGAAAAAAGTACCCGTCCAGTGCCGCAACGTGCGGCTCGCCTACGGCGCGACCGAAGTCCTGAAAGACGTCAACATCGACGTCGAGCCCGGCGAGTTCTTCGCCCTGCTCGGGCCCTCGGGCTCGGGCAAGTCGACCCTGCTGCGCCTGATTGCCGGCTTCAACCGCCACCAGCACGGCGAAGTGCTGATCGACGGCAAGGACGTGAGCAACAAGGCGCCGTGGGAACGCAACGTCGGCATGGTGTTCCAGAGCTATGCGCTGTGGCCGCACATGTCGGTGTGGGACAACGTGGCCTTCGGGCTGGTCGAGCGCAAGGCGCCCAAGGCCGTCATCAAGGAGAAGGTGACGGCCGCGCTCGAACTGGTGGGGCTGATGCAATACGCGCAGCGCCGCCCGAGCCAGCTGTCGGGCGGCCAGCAGCAGCGCGTGGCGCTGGCCCGCACCATCGTCATCGAGCCGCAGGTGCTGCTGCTCGACGAGCCGCTGTCCAACCTCGACAAGACCCTGCGCGTGCAGATGCGCCAGGAGCTGCTGGCCATGCAGCGCCGCCTGGGGCTGACCACCATCTTCGTCACGCACGACCAGGAAGAGGCCATGACCACGGCCGACCGCATGGCCGTGCTCGACAAGGGCGTGGTGCAGCAGGTCGGCGCGCCGGCCACGCTGTACGACTACCCGGTGAACACCTTCGTGGCGAACTTCGTGGGCACCATGAACCTGCTCGAAGGCAAGGTGCGCTCGCGGCGCGGCGACACGCTGTCGCTGGACGTCGACGGCGTGGGCGAGCTGCACTTTCCGCTGCCATCCGACGCGCCGGAGGCCGACACCATCCAGGTCAGCTTCAGGCCGCACTCGCTGCGCGTGGACGTGGCCGACGCCGCGCACGACGCCCGCTACGTGTGGGTGCCGGGCACGGTGGAGGCCAGCGAGTTCCTGGGCGAGTTCACGCGGTACCGCGTGCGCGTGGGCCACCAGAACCTGGCGGTCGACCACCCGCACCACATGGGGCTGTCGAAGTTTCCGGTCGGCGGCGCGGTGAGCCTCGGCATCGAGCCTTCGCAAGTGCGCATGTTCGGCGCCTGACGACGCGCCGACGCCGATGGAACTGCACCAGATCCGCGCCTTCGTGGCGGTGGCGCGCGTGGGCAACGTGACGCGGGCGGCCGACGCGCTGTGCGTCACGCAGCCCGCCGTCACCGCGCAGATCAAGGGCCTGGAATCCAGCCTTGGCGTGGCCCTGTTCGACCGCACCGGCGGACGCATGACGCTCACGCGCGCCGGCGACCGGTTGCTGCCGCAGGCCGAAGCGCTGCTGAGCGCCGCCAGTGAGTTGAAGGGCGCGGCGCGCAACATGCAGGGCGAGCTCAGCGGGCGCATCGACCTGGGCTTGCCGGGCGAGTCGCCCGAGTTCCTGCGCACGGGCAGCCTGTCGGTCGCGGTGCAACGCAGCCTGCCGCTGGTGGAGCTGCACACGCGCACCCATGCGGTGGGCCACTTGCTGGACCAGGTGCGCGGCGGCGGGCTGGCGGGCGCCTTCACCATCGGCGTGCATCCGCCGCGCGACCTGCAGTGGATTGCGCTGCGCTCGGTCTGCTACCGCATCGCCTTTCCGCCGCGGATGGCGGCCGAAATGCAGCGCGGCGGCTGGCGCGTGCTGGCCGGGCTGCCGTGGGTGGACGGCACGGCGGAGTCGCACGTGCACCAGATGCTGCGAGGCCTGTTCGAGCAGCAGGGGCTGGCGCCCAATGTCGTGATGCGCAGCGACGACACCAGCTCGCTGGAAACCTTCGTGCGCGCCGGCAGCGCCTGCGCCCTGCTGCGCGAGGAAGTCGCCGTACCGGGCGTGGAACGCGGCGACTGGGTGGTGTGGGGCCACGCCCGCGTGGACGCCCAGCTGTACTTCAGCAGCGCGGCGGAACGCGCGAGCGACCCGCTGGTCGTGGCGCTGGCTTCGGCGGTTCAGTCGGTCTGGGCCTGAGCGCCGGGCCTTCCCGGCCCTTCAGACTGGCTGCCACGCAGGCGGCCGGGCCTTGCGCCGGTCGGCGGGGTCCTACCCAGCCCCCAGGCAAGTGAGCACTGTTTCACGACCAAATAGACAATTTTTGTAAACATTAGTTTTCAAGAACTAGTTCCTTTTGGCATTTGGTCTGCGTTCATACAGTCCACCTCCTCAGCCAACGGTGCGTCGATCCCGATGCGCTTTTATCCAGGGGGTGACATGAACTTCGGTTTAAGGATTTCCAAGGCATGGCAGCGGTCGCTGATGGCGTCCGGTTTTTTGGTCGGCCTGTGCGTGTCGGCGCAGGCGCAGACCCAATGCCCGCCGGGCGTCACGAGTTGCACGGTCCAGACATCGGGCGGAGACCCGACGGTACCGAGCAGCGCGACCAACACGACCACCACGTCGTCGCAGTCGGGTGTCAGCAGCGCGTCGAACGCGAGCGGCAACAGCATCAACCCGAGCTTCGACAACCGGGCCCAGACCTCGCAGAACGCGACCAACAACACGACGGGCACGATCAGCGGCGGCAACACCACCAGCAGCGCCACGGGCGGCTCTGCCACAGGCGGCTCGGCCACGGGCAACCTGTCGACCAACGACAACCGCTCGTCGGTCGGCAACACCAGCGCCAGCAACGGGCCGCAGACCATCGGCAACCTGACGACCGGGCCGAGCACGTCGAGCGTCGGGCCGACGTCCAGCAACAGCGGCGGCAACACGCTGGGCGGCGCGACGGCAACCACGGGGAACAACACCAACAGCAACACGGCCGCCGGGGGCGCGGGTGGCGCAGGCGGGGCTGGCGGTGCCGGGGGCCAGGGCGGCGCGGGCGGAACGGCTTCGGCGTCGGGGACCAACACCGGCACGAACACGGGCACCAACACGAGCGCCAACCGCAACGCATCGACATCGTCGAGCGCGCAGAACGCCAGCACGCGCTCGGGCTCCGACGTGCAGGTCGATGCAGCCGACCGCTCCGTCACCAGCAACAGCTACGTCTCGAAGACCATCTTCGTGCCGGCCATCGTGCCACCCACCCCGCCCAGCAGCCTGGCGGTGGGCAACATCGTGAAGGAAACCAGCGCCTGCGGGCCCCTGCAGCACGTGGTGAAGCGCCCGGTCGCGGGCACCTTCATCGGCCTGTTCTCCGAGAGCAAGGTCGACCAGGGCTACACCGACGAGCTGGAAAGCTACGTGGGCCCGAATGGCGAGGTCGAGGAATACATGCAGCGCCCCGCGCCCGGCGGCGGCTATGTGCTGCTGGGGCACCAGGTCTCGATGTACACGGCCATCATCGGGGTGTCGGGGGCGCGGAACCTGGCACTGGGCGGCGGCGGTTCGCAAGGCAGCTGGGGACAGGGCGGCACCGGCACCAGCTCGGCGAACCAGCAACTGGTGACGACCATCCAGCTGCGCCTGTGCGAAGTCGGCCGCTACGTGCCCGAGCGGGTGGCGATGAAGGCCCCGCCCCTGCCGATCATCGAAAGGCCGGCGGAATGATCGACGTCGTCGTCAGCCTCGGCATGGCGACCATCTGCTTCGCCGGCCAGTGCCATCCGGCACTGATCGGCGCGCAGACGCCCACCGGGCAGTTCCCCATCGTGCACGCGCAAGTGCTGGACCCGGCCTACGGCGGGGATGTGCTGGCCTACGCCCGCCGCAAGGACGGCAGGCCGCTGGCCATCCACCGGGTGTGGACCCAGCTTCCCCAACAGCACCGCGTCGAGCGGCTGGCCAGCGCCAGGGCGGCCGAGCGGCGAGGCGTGACGGGCGGCTGCATCAACGTCATGCCCGACGTGTTCGAGAAGCTGGTGGATTGCTGCAGCAACCAGATGCTGCGGATCCAGCCCTAGCGGGTTGACCATAATTCACACACAAATGTGACTAAATGCAAAATCGAACGCTTCCCGGGGCCTGGGCGCAACTGAAGCGCCCGCCGGGAGTCTGTATGGAACTGCCTGCCAGGCAACCCAAGACTGCGGCTATCGCCGCGATAGAAACTCAAGGGAACCCTTGGTTTAGCACTCCCTCTAACCGAGTGCTAATATGGCCAACACTAAGGAGTTTCCCCTGATGACAACGCTGTCTGGAGTCTCTGCCAACCAGCTGGCCGTCGCCAATCCATGGTCGATGGTCCCCCCGCTGGGCAACCTGGATGCCTACATTTCGGCTGCCAACCGCTTGCCGCTGCTCACGCTCGAAGAAGAGCAGGGCTTCGCTCGCAAGTTGCGCGACCAGAACGACCTCGACGCCGCCGGCGCGCTGATCCTGTCGCACCTGCGCCTGGTCGTCTCCATTTCCCGCCAGTACCTGGGCTACGGGCTGCCGCACGGTGACCTGATCCAGGAAGGCAACGTGGGCCTCATGAAGGCCGTGAAGCGTTTCGACCCCGACCAGGGCGTGCGGCTGGTGAGCTACGCCATGCACTGGATCAAGGCCGAAATCCACGAGTACATCCTGAAGAACTGGCGCATGGTCAAGGTCGCGACGACCAAGGCCCAGCGCAAGCTGTTCTTCAACCTGCGGTCCATGAAGCAGGGTTTCAAGGCCGACTCGGCCGCGTCCGACAACGGCACGCACCGTGAAACGCTGAGCCCCGACGAGGTGTCGCAAATGGCGACCCGGCTCAACGTCAAGCCTGAAGAAGTGCTCGAAATGGAAACCCGCCTGTCGGGCGGCGACGTGCTGCTCGATCCGGGTCCTTCGGATGACGGCGACGAAGGCTTCGGCCCGATCGCCTACCTGGCCGACGCCACGCAGGAACCCACCGCACTGCTCGAATCGCAGCAGCGCGACCGCCTGTCAAGCGACGGCATCGCCACGGCGCTCGAAGCGCTGGACGACCGCAGCCGCCGCATCGTCGAAGAGCGCTGGCTGAAGGTCAACGACGACGGTTCGGGCGGCATGACGCTGCACGACCTGGCCGCCGTATACGGCGTGAGCGCCGAGCGCATTCGCCAGATCGAAGTCGCAGCCATGAAGAAGATGAAGAAGGCGCTCGCGGACTACGCGTAAGCCTCTCCCCTCTTCCAGAAACAAAAGCCCGGCACTGCCGGGCTTTTTCATTTGGTGAGCGTGCGCAGCGCCCGCTTGGCGATGTAGCGGGTCTCGGCCGTGTCCGACTCCGCCACCCAGCGCGCGCAGAGCTTGTCGACCCACTCGCCCTGGCTCTTGCTGGCGTCGTTGAGCCAGTTCGCGACCGAGTTCTGCACATAGCGGCTGGGGTCGGCACGCAGCGGCTCGAGCAGCGGCAGCGCGCGCCAGGGCTCGGTCTTGAGCGCTTCGATCTGCGCGCACCACACGCCGCGCGGGCGCGTGAGTTCGCTGGCAAAGCGGCGGACGTTGGGGTCGGCATCGGCCACCCACGGCTGCAGCAGCGCCAACGCTTCGTCGAGCGAGGCGATGACCGCGTCGCGCACCGCCATCCAGGCGATTTCGCGCACGCCGAAATGCGGGTCGGCGGCAAAGCGCCGCACCGCCTCCAACTGTGCCGGCAGCGGCAAGCCCGAGAGCGTGACCCACTGCGCGGCCCAGCAGCGCGCCACGTCGCTCGCGTGCGTGGCCAGCCGGTGGGCGACGGCATCGCGCTCGGCATGCAGCGCGGCCATGTCGTAGAGCGCGCGCGAAATGTGCCCGTGCCGCTGCATCGGCTTGAAGGCGCTGAGCATCGCCAGCGTGTCGACCAGCCGCTCGCTCCCGACGTCCAGGCCGATGTGCCCCGCCACGCTGCGCGCGAGCTGCGGCAGCTCCAGCGCCATGAATTCATTGAGGTTGACGGTTTCGAGCAGGCCGTCGTTGAGCGCGCGCAGCACCTCGGGCGGAATGAGCGCGATGCGAAAGGCGCCCTTGCGCGCTTTCAGGTGATCGACCGATGCGGCCACGTCGATTGAAATTGCCATTTCGGCGGCCTTCGCGTTCATGTGGGGGACCGGCTCAGGAAGCCAGCAGCGCCTTGACGTCCGACACCATGGTCGGCACGCCCGCGCCGTAGCGCGCGTAAAGCCGCAACCGGCCCTGGGTGTCGTAGATGTAGCTCGCGGCCGAGTGATCCATCGAGTAGCTGGTCGGCGTCTTGCCGTCGACCTTCTTGTAGTAGACCTTGAAGTCCTTCGCGACCGCCGCCAGTTCGTCGGCCGTGGGAATGAGCGCCACGAAGCTCGGATCGAACGCGCCCATGTAGGCCTTCAGCACTTCGGGCGTGTCGCGCGCGGGGTCGACCGTGAGAAACAGCACCTGCAGCTTGTCGGCGTCCTTGCCCAGCTGCTGCTTGACCTGCGCCATCTCGGTCATGGTGGTCGGGCACACGTCGGGGCACTGCGCATAGCCGAAGAACAGCACCACCACCTTGCCCTTGAAGTCGGCCATGGTGCGGACCTTGCCGTCGGCGTCTTTCAGCGAGAAGTCTTTCGCGTAGTCGGCCCCCGTGATGTCGACCGCATTGAAGCTCTGCTTGTTTTCCTTGCATGCCGAAAGCCCCAGGCCCAGAGCCATCGCACCCGCGGTTCCGGCGATCAGTTTGAGAGCGTTGCGCTTGTTCATGGGAGCGGGATTCAATTCAATGGAGATAGTGGTCGACGAGCAGCGCCAGGAACAGCACGCTCAGGTGGATCAGCGAAAACCGGAAGGTCTTGCGCGCCAGCGTGTCGGAGTAGTTGCGCCACAGCGCGAACGCATAGCCGGTGAAGCCGATGCTCACGGCCACGGCCACCGCCAGGTACAGCCAGCCGCTCATGCCGTAGATGAACGGCATCAGGCAGGCCGCGAACAGGATGAAGGTGTACAGCAGCACCTGCAGCCGCGTGAACTCGTTGCCGTGCGTCACGGGCAGCATCGGCAGGCCGGCCTTGCGGTAGTCCTCCACGCGGTACAGCGCCAGCGCCCAGAAGTGCGGCGGCGTCCACAGGAAGATGATCAGAAACAGAATGAGCGCCTCGGGGCCGACGTCGCCCGTCATCGCGGCCCATCCCAGCACTGGCGGCATGGCGCCCGAAGCGCCGCCGATCACGATGTTCTGCGGTGTCAGCGGCTTGAGGATCACGGTGTAGATCACCGCGTAGCCCACGAAGGTGGCAAAGGTCAGCCACATGGTGAGCGGGTTCACCGTGAACCACAGCAGCGCCGAGCCCACCGCGCACAGCAGCGCCGAGAACACCAGCGCCTGGGTGTCGCTCAGCTGCCCGCGCGCCGTGGGGCGCCAGGCGGTGCGCTTCATCTTGGCGTCGATGCCCTTCTCGACCAGGCAATTGAACGCCGCCGCCGCGCCCGCCACCAGCCAGATGCCGATGCAGGCCAGCACGCCGCGCTGCACGTCGGCCCACGAGGGCAGCCCGGGAACCGCCAGCACCATGCCGATCAGCGCGCAGAACACGATCAGCTGCACCACGCGCGGCTTGGTCAGCGCGTAGAACTGGCGCAGCACATTCGCGGTGCTGGTCTGCTGAACGGGGATCGGGGTGCTCACGCGGTGGCTTTCTTCGGATTGGGGGTGGCGCGTGCATTGTCGTCGGCGCGCGCCGCCACGGTGGATGTGGCTTCTCGGCGGCTTTCGCACAGCGCCCAGGTCAGCACCACGGCCAGCGCCGCGGCACCGCCGGTGTGCAGCACGGCCGCGGCCAGCGGCCAGCCGAGCAGCACGTTGCCCAGGCCGGTGGCCAGCTGCAGCAGCGCCAGCCCGGCGAGCCAGTGCGCCTGCGGGCGCAGCGGCCCGATGCGGCGCATGCGCCACGCCAGCAGGCCCAGCGCCACGAACACGGCATAGGCCATGAGCCGGTGCGCGTAGTGAATGGCGGTGAGCGCGGAAAAGTCGAGCGGCTGGCCGTCGCCGGTCACGCCCAGGTGGCGCCAGATCTCGAAGCCCTGCGCGAAATTCATCGCCGGCCACCAGCTGTCCTGGCAGGTCGGGAACTGCGTGCAGGCCAGCACCGCGTAGTTGGTGCTGACCCAGCCGCCCATGGCGATCTGCAGCACGAGCAGCACGCTGGTCACGATGAGCCCGTTGCGCAGCGCGGGCGACACGGGCGTGGGCTGCCTCTGTGCAGCGGCCTGCCGGTAGTGCACGGCCTGGATGCAAAGCAGCGCCAGCAGCACCACGGCGCCGAGCAGGTGCAGCGTGACGATGGCGGGGAACAGCTTCCAGGTCACCGTGAGCGCACCGAAGGCGCCCTGCAGGCACACCCAGACCAGCGTGAAGGCCGGCCACCAGGCGCTCAGCGTGGCGTGGTGCTCGCTCTTCCCGGAAGGCACCGGCATGCGCCGCTGGCGGCGGCGCACGATCCAGGTCGCACCGGCCAGGGTCAGGATCAGCACGCCGACACCCGTTGCCAGGTAGCGGTGAACCATCTCGACCCATGCCTTGCCGTGCGTGACCGGGCCCGTCGGCTGGGCGCTCTGCGCCATCGCGATCTCGTGCCGCGCGCCATGCGGGCTGGCATTGCCATAGCAGCCGGGCCAGTCGGGGCAGCCAAGACCGGAATCGGTCAGCCGGGTGAAGGCGCCGAACAGCGTGAGGTCGAAGGTCAGGAACAGCGTGAGCACGGTCAGCGCATGCAGCCGCCGCGCCGGGCCTGCGCCGGCATTGCGGCGCCACACCCACAGCAGCGGGCCGAGCGCGATCAGCACGCCGGCCGCCATGAGCCAGGCGATGGGTGTGAGGTCGTACAGCGAACTGGTGTCCATGGGCAGGTCAGCGGCCGGGCTCGTCCCACGACGACGAGGCGCGCAGCAGGCGGTCGATGTCGCGCTTGGCGCGGCCTGCACCGGCGGCATCCATGCGGGCCGGGAAACGCATCATCCAGTTGCCCATCGGATCGACCACGAAGAGGTGCTCGGCCAGCGTGTGACCCGACACCGGCGCCAGCCATCTGGCCAGTTGGTCGGCCGGCACGCGCAGCACGGTGGCGCCATGCAGGCCGTTGTTCAGGCGCTCGGGCACGGGCGCGGCGTCGCTCACGAGCCAGACGCGGTCCATGCGGTCTTTTTCGCGCCCGAGGCTTTCGCGCAGTTGGCGCTGCAGGTACAGCTGCTGTTCGCACAGCGCATCGCACGCCGCATCGGCCACGGCAACCAGCAACCACTGGCCCTTCAGCGTGGCGATGTCGACGGGCGCGCCGTTGCGGTCGGTGGCGGTGAGCTTCGGCAGTTCGCGCTGCGGATCGATCAGCTCGCCGTACACGCTGCGGCCTTCGGGCCGGATCACGTAGTAGGTGAAGTACGAGGCAATGACGGGCGCCGCGCACATCAGCATCACGGCGATCATCTTCCAGCGCCCGACCACCGTGCGCCGGCCTTCGGCGCCGTCGAGAGCCTGGTTGGGCGACGGCATCGAATGCACCGTCAGGCCCAGCGGCTCGTCAGAAGCGGCCATCGCGTGCGCGGCGCCTTGAGCGGCGGAAGGGGGAGATGAATTGGAACCAGACATAGAGGATGACGACGAGGGCCGAAAGGCCGAACCACTGGAATGCGTAACCGTAGTGCCTCTCCAGGCCCAGCGCCGGGGCCGGCCAGTCGCGCTGCAGGCCCTCGGAAGCCGGCCCGCCCTGCTGCAGCGACACATCGGTTCGCAGCGGCAGCTTGGTCTCGGCACGGAAGGCCTCCAGGTCGAGATTTTGCCGGATGGGAGAAGACCCCTCGGCGGCCGGTGCCGGGGCCGGGGCACCCGCGGCGGGCGCCGGGGCTGGCGTCTCGGCGGTGGCCGGCGCGGATGCCGGTGCCGGCGTGGGCGTTCCCAGTTCGAGCAGGTGGCTCGGCGGCGGCTCGATCAGGCCCGTGACCTCGACGATGCCGGCCGGCGTCTCGACATCGCCCAGCTTCGTGCGGTCGACGAAATTGCGCTGCACCCAGCCGCGCTGGACCATCACCGCCTGCTCGCTGCCTTCGAGCGCGAATGGCGTCATCACGTAGAAGCCGGGCACGCCGTGCATCTGGCGGTTGTCCAGGTAGACGGTTTGCGTGGGCAGCCACAGGCCGCGCAGGCGCACCGGGCGGTGCAGCGAATCGGAGGCTTTTTCGAGCGCCAGGAATTCGGCCTGGGTCAGCGGCGGCTTCTGCTTCTGGGCGTCGATGCTGGCCTGCAGCGATTCTTTCTGGGCGGCGCGCGACAGCTGCCAGCGGCCCAGCGACACGGTGGCGGCGAGCGTCAATACGGTCGCGATGGTGAGGAGCCAGAAGCGGCCGGAACCGCCGCGGGAGCGCCGTTCTTCGGGGTACAGGGGTTCGGGAGTCACTGGAGGGAAAGGGGCGTGCGGCCGATAATGCGGGTCATGAAATATTTCGTCGCCCTGGTGTTCGTGGGCATCTTCGTGAGCCTCGCTTTTGCGCTGTACTTCATGCTGAAGGACGGTCGCGACGGGCGCGCCAAAAGCGGCGGCATGGCGCGAGCGCTCACCTTTCGGATCGGCCTGTCGGTCTTTTTGTTCCTCTGCATGCTGCTCGCCTGGAAACTCGGCTACATCCAGCCCACCGGACTCCCGCTCGGCAAGTAGATGGTGCTCGTTCCACGAGAACCATGAAAAAGGCGCCTTGCGGCGCCTTTTTTGTGGAATGCCGAGAGGTTCTTCGCTCAAAGCCAATAGACCAGCATGTAAAGGCCGAGCCAGACCACGTCCACGAAGTGCCAGTACCAGGCCGCGCCCTCGAAGCCGAAGTGGCGCTCCGGCGTGAAGTGGCCCTTCTGCAGGCGCAGCGTGATGAACAGCAGCATCAGCATGCCGATGAACACGTGCAGGCCGTGGAAGCCGGTCAGCATGAAGAAGGTCGAGCCGTAGGCGCCCGAGCTGAGCTTGAGGTTCAGTTCGGTGTACAGGTGGTGGTATTCATAGCCCTGCACGCCCAGGAAGATGATGCCCAGCAGCACGGTGAGCCACATGAAGCGGATCGTCTGTGCGCGGTGGCCGGCACGCAGTGCGTGGTGGGCAATGGTGAGCGTCACGCCCGAGCTGAGCAGCAGCGCGGTGTTGATGGTGGGCAGCCAGAACGGGCCCACGGTCTGGAAGGGCTCGACGATGCCTGCGGGCGAACCGGTCATGCCGGCCGCGGCGCTGGGCCACACGGCCTTGAAGTCGGGCCAGAGGATCGCGTTGTCAAGGCTGCCGAGCGTCGGCAGCGCGTGGGTGCGGGCCCACCACAGCGCCGTGAAGAAGGCGCCGAAGAACATCACTTCGGAGAAGATGAACCAGCTCATGCTCCAGCGGAACGAGAGGTCGATCTTGTGGCCGTACTGGCCGCTCTCGCTTTCGCCGATGGCGGCGCGGAACCACACGAACAGCGTGCCGAGCCAGACCACCATGCCGAGCAGCAGCGACCATGCGCCCCACTCGTGGCCGTTGATCCATTGCGCCGCGCCGAGGATGACGAAGAACAGGCCGATCGCCGCCATGACCGGATAGGCCGACGGTCCGGGCACGAAGTAGTAGGGCGTGGTGCCGTGGGTGGTTGAACTCATATCAGCTCCTGGCTTTCTTTCTTCTCGTCGATTCAATGGATTCTGGATACCGTGGGATTCTTCGTCAGGGCGCGACCACGAAGCGCACCAGCAGCACCAGCCCGACCACGAAGACGATCACGGCCGCGAACGCCACCGCAATGATGTGCAGCGGGTTCAGCTTGCCCAGGTCTTCCTGGTAGGCGCTGTTCTTGCGAACGCCGAAGAACGACCAGCCCACAGCCTTCACCGTGTCCCACAGCGTGGCCTTGGGCTTGTTCGGGGGAACGGTCACGAGCGCGGCTCATTCGCGGCATTCGAAACAGCAGCCACCGGTGCCGGCGGCGTCTTGCCGCCCACCTCGAAGAAGGTGTACGACAGCGTGATGGTCTTCACGTCCTTGGAAATCTTGGGGTCGATCACGAACGCGACCGGCCATTGCTTCTTTTCGCCCGGCTCCAGCGTGTACTGGTTGAAGCAGAAGCACTCGAGCTTGTTGAAGTACGGCGCGGCCTGCTGCGGCGCATAGCTCGGAATGGCCTGCGCGGCCATGCGGCGGTTCTGCACGTTCTGGAACTCGTACATCACGGTGTTCAGCTGGCCGGGGTGTACCTCGATGGTCCGCTCGGCGGGCTTGAAGTCCCAGAGGCCGCCGCGCACGTTGGAGTCGAACTCGACCGTGATGGTGCGGCTCATGTCGACCTGCGTGTTGTCGGGCACGCGCACGTTCTTGCCGCCGCTGGCACCGCCCGGCACCTCGAGCTCGGAGAGCGCGAGGATGTTGATGCCGGTCATCTCGCAGATGGCGCGGTACATCGGCACCAGCGCGTAGCCGAAGGCGAACATGCCGCAGGTCACCACGGCAAGCTTGCCGACCATGCGCACATTGGCGCGACGGATGCGTTGGCCGAGGCTCATGAGGTGCTGCTTCCGTTCGGTGAATGGCGATGCGTCAGCGGGCGCCGAAGAAGACCATGCGCACGATGAAGCCGATGAAGAAGATCACCGCGATGGAGGCCAGCGTGAGCCCCATGCGTCGGTTGTTCTTTCTTTGTTCAGGCGTGGTCATCGTCGTGCGGTCGCTTGGCTTGGCTGGCTGTCGGTCAACCGATCACCTTGGTGGCGGTCGCGTCAAGCTTGGGCGGGTTCTCGAAGGTGTGGAACGGTGCCGGCGAAGGCACTTCCCATTCGAGGCCCTCGGCGCCTTCCCATGGCTTCTGCGCAGCCTTTTCACCCTTGCCGCGCATGGTGGGCAGCACGATGAACAGGAAGAAATACAGCTGGGCAAAACCGAAGAAGAAGGCACCGACCGACGCCAGCGCGTTGAAGTCGGCAAACTGCATCGGGTAGTCGGCGTAGCGTCGCGGCATGCCGGCAAGGCCCAGGAAGTGCATCGGGAAGAAGGTGACGTTGAACGAGATCAGCGACCACCAGAAGTGGACCTTGCCGCGCGTTTCGTTGTACATCACGCCGGTCCACTTGGGCACCCAGTAGTAGAAGCCCGAGAACATCGCGAACAGCGAGCCGGCCACCAGCACGTAGTGGAAGTGGGCCACCACGTAGTACGTGTCCTGCAGCTGCGTGTCGATGGGTGCGACCGCGAGGATCAGGCCGGTGAAGCCGCCCATCGTGAACACGAAGATGAAGCCGACCGCGAACAGCATGGGCGTCTCGAAGGTCATCGAGCCCTGCCACATGGTGGCGATCCAGTTGAAGATCTTCACGGCCGTGGGCACCGCGATCAGCATGGTCGCGTACATGAAGAACAGCTGGCCGGTGAGCGGCATGCCGGTCGTGAACATGTGGTGGGCCCACACGATGAACGACAGGATGGCGATCGACGAGGTGGCGTACACCATCGAGGCATAGCCGAACAGGCGCTTGCGGGCGAACGCGGGCACCACCTGGCTGATGATGCCGAAGGCCGGCAAGATCATGATGTAGACCTCGGGGTGGCCGAAGAACCAGAAGATGTGCTGGTACATCACCGGGTCGCCGCCGCCGGCGGGGTTGAAGAAGCTGGTGCCGAAGTGGCGGTCGGTCAGCGTCATCGTGATGGCGCCGGCAAGCACGGGCATCACGGCGATCAGCAGGTAGGCGGTGATGAGCCAGGTCCAGCAGAACATCGGCATCTTCATCAGCGTCATGCCGGGAGCGCGCATGTTCAGGATGGTGACGATGATGTTGATCGAGCCCATGATCGACGAGGCGCCCATGATGTGCATCGCGAAGATGCCCGCGTCCATCGAGGGACCCATCTGCAGCGTGAGCGGTGCGTACAGCGTCCAGCCTGCAGCGGGTGCGCCGCCGGGCATGAAGAACGAACCGACCAGCATCAGCGCCGCGGGAATCAGCAGCCAGAAGCTGAAGTTGTTCATGCGCGCGAACGCCATGTCGGAGGCGCCCACCTGCAGCGGGATCATCCAGTTCGCGAAGCCCACGAAGGCCGGCATGATGGCGCCGAACACCATGATCAGGCCGTGCATGGTGGTGAACTGGTTGAACAGCTCGGGGTTCACCAGTTGCAGGCCGGGCTGGAACAGCTCGGCGCGGATCAGCAGCGCGAGCACGCCGCCCACCATCAGCATCGTGAAGCTGAACAGCAGGTAGAGCGTGCCGATGTCCTTGTGGTTGGTCGCGAACACCCAGCGGCGCCATCCGGTTGGCGCGTGGTGGTCGTGATGCTCGTCGTGTGCGTGATCGCCGGTGGCGTGACCGTGGGGGTCGAGGACTGCACTCATTTCGTTGTTCCTTGCAATTTCTTCTTCGCGGAGCGCTGCTGCTGCTGCCGGGTCACTTGCCGCGCAGGGCCAGCACTTCGGCCGGCTGCACCAGTTGGCCCGTCTTGTTCGACCAGCTGTTCTTGGTGTACGTGGCCACTGCCGCGAGGTCGGTGTCGCTCAGTTGCTTCCAGGAAGGCATCGCGCCGTTGTTCTGGCCGTTCAGGAGCACCGTGAGCTGCACCTTGTGGTCGGCGTCGGTCACCTTGGCGGCGCCGTCGAGCGGCTTGATCGGGCCCGCGCCCTTGCCATTGGCCTGGTGGCAGGCGGCGCAGTTGGCGGCATAGACCTTCTCGCCGCGCACCAGCATGTCGGGCAGCGTCCAGACCTTGGTCGGGTCGTCTAGCTTGGCGGCGGCTTCCTTGCGCTTGGTGGCAACCCAGGCCGTGTAGTCGGCGGCCGAAACCACCTTCACGTGGATCGGCATGTAGGCGTGTTCCTTGCCGCACAGTTCCTGGCACTGGCCGTAGTAGTCGCCCACGGTCTCGGCACGGAACCAGGTGTCGCGCACGAAGCCGGGAATCGCGTCCTGCTTGAGGCCCAGTTGCGGCACGGCGAAGGCATGGATCACGTCGTTCGCGGTGGTGATGATGCGAACCTTCTTCTGCACCGGCACGACCAGCGGGTTGTCGACCTTCAGCAGGTAGTCGTCGGGCATGGTGCCCTTGGCGCCGGCGTCGGACATGGCACGCTGCGAGCTGTCGAGCGTGGAGATGAAGGCCAGGCCCTCGCCTTCGCCGTTCAGGTAGTCGTAGCCCCACTTCCACTGGTAGCCCGTGGTCTTGATCGTGAGGTCGGCGTTGGTGGTGTCCTTCTGGGCCACCAGCACCTTGGTGGCGGGCAGCGCCATCACGATCACGATGAGGAAGGGCACGATGGTCCAGATGACCTCGACCACCACCGATTCATGGAAGTTGGCCGCCTTGTGGCCGACCGACTTGCGGTGCTTCCAGATCGAATAGAACATGACCGCGAACACGGCAACGAAGATGACCGTGCACAGGATCATCATGATCGTGTGCAGGAAGTGCTGTTCCTGCGCGATCTTGGTCACTCCGACCGGAAGATTCAGCTGGCGCACCGAAGGGCCGCCGGGCAGATCGTTGACTGCGTGCGCCGCGCTGCTGAAAGCCGCGCCGGCCGCCAGCAACAGATTCGCCGGCCTGTACTTATTGCGCCAAATGCTCTTCATCGTGTTCACGTTTCTTCAATTTTTTCGACAAACCCAACCGTGCAGCACTGCGCGAGCCCCCTCAGGCGCCACGCAACGCCATGCGAATCTCGCGGGCCAGCGCGGCACGCAACTCCGGGCGTACATAGCGCCCCACCCTGACCGATCGACCCTGCCCCGAGACCTCGATCAGCGAGCGATCACCGGCCTGCGGTTCGATCCGCACCTGGTGCGGAAGAAATTCAGTGCGTTCGTAGTGCCCACCGTTCTCGAGCTCCACGACAAGACGTCCACCCTGCAGCGCGATCTTCTCGCCATCGGTCGCGTGCCTTGCGTACACCATGAACGCAAACCCGACAGCGGCCAGTTCGAGCCAGGCAAATGGCAGCACCAGCGGCGCACCGTGAAGCCAGAACAGCGTGCCTGTGCCGAGCGATACCACGCACAGCGAGGCGTAGAGCCAGCCCAGCTGGCTCGGCGTCACCGAGCAGTTTCGCTTCAGGAACCAGTGGATGCTCTGGCCTGAAACGGTGGCAAATCGAAAGACGGAATTCGACACGGGCGAGTTCAGCAAATCGGTGCGTCGATGGCCGCCAAAACCTCTCGTACAACGCTCGTACAAACAGGATCCGACACCCCTCGATCGCGGGACAATACCCGCGAGTTTCACGCAACGGCGGATTGTAGCGGGTAGAGCGCAGCGGCCGCGTGGCGCATGGGACGCCTACGGGTCACTACTAGTAGGCAAACAGGCCCTGTATCGGGCACTCCGCCGGACGCTCAGTCAGGCCCCCGGCCGGCCGCGCTGGAGCATCGATCGCATCTCGCGCAGCGACACCGCGCTCTCGGCCGACAACGACACGCGCGGCGTCGGCTTGAAGGCATGGCCGTAGATGACCTCGAAGGTCAGCGCGATGTGGCCGGCGTTGCCTTCGGCGGGTGCGAGTTCGGGCAGCGCCTTCTTCAGCGACTGGTGCCAGGCCTTGCCGCGCAGCGCACCGAAGCGCGCCGGATGCAGGTTGCGACCCAGCGTGCGCAGCTCCGCCAGCGCCGCCTCGGGCGTGGCCCAGGTCAGCACGATGCGCTCCATGTCCATCACCGGCTCGGCAAAGCCGGCATGCACCAGCATGTCACCCCAGTCGTGCATGTCGGTGTACTCGTGGCCGGCCGCGGGCCAGCCCAGCCGGGCATGCAGCGCGCGCAGCTCGCGCACGGTGTCGGGCCCGAGGCAGGAGAACATCAGGAAGCCGTCGGTTGCCACCAGCCGGTGCCATTGCGCGATGAGGGCCTCGGGGTCGGCCGCCATGTGCAGCGACATGTTGGCCCAGAGCAGGTCGACGCCCTCTTCGGGCGGCGCGTCGAAGCGAGCCTTGCCGCCCTGCCAGCGGCGTGCACTCCACCAGGGCGCGGCCAGCGCCTCGCCCGTGGCGGCGGCCAGCGCCGGCTCGGGGTCGATCACGAAAGAGGCGGCGTCGCGGTAGCGCTTGGCCACCAGCTCGTGCGCCTCGAGGCCGCCGCGCAGCGGGGACCAGTCGGCCCATGTGCGGGGCTGCGCCTTGATCCATTGCAGCCGGTCTTCCATCCGGCGGCCGATTTCCTCATGCAGCCAGGGCGAACCGTCGGCGGGCGCGAGCCGACGCCAGCGGGCAGCCGCCGTGGGATCGATGGTCGGCGGTCTTCTTGCGGGGTCGGTGGCCATGGGGCCGTGAGTATATTGAGCGATGTCCAACCATCGCGCCCCGGGGCCTTTCCTGCCTTTTCGGCCCCTCCGGCTCTTTCGGCCCTTCACCGCATTGCTCGCCCGCCTGCCCAGCCAGTGCGAGGTGTGCCGTGCCTGGCCTTCACAGCCCGTGTGCGATGCCTGCGTGGCCCGCTTCGCCCCGCCCAAGGCGCGCTGCGGCGCCTGCGCCCTGCCCGTGCCCGAGGGCGTGGCCCGCTGCGGCGAATGCGTGCGGCACCCGCCACCGCTGGACGCCTGCTTTACCGCCTGCACCTACGCATGGCCCTGGCCGGACTGCATCGCCCGTTTCAAGTTCCACGGCGACGCCGGCTGGGCCGGGCCGCTGGCCACCCTGCTGCGCAGCGCGCCCTGGGTCGAGCCCGCGCTGGAGCAGTGCGACATCGTGCTGCCCATGCCGCTGGCACCTGGCCGGCTGCGCGAGCGCGGCTTCAACCAGGCCCACGAACTCGCACGCCGCCTGTCCCCCGCCAAGACCGATGCAACCCTGTTGCTGCGCACCCGCGAAACACCGGCCCAGAGCGGCCTGCTTCGCGCCGAGCGCCTGCGCAACCTGCGCGGTGCCTTCGCCGTGGAGCCGCTGCGCACGGACGAGGTGCGCGGCCGGCGCATCGTGCTGGTCGACGACGTGATGACCAGCGGCGCCTCGCTGTTCGCCGCCGCCGAAACCCTCCGGCTGGCCGGCGCGGCCCACATCACCGGCCTCGCGCTGGCGCGCACCGACCCGCCGCAGTGAAGAAGAACAACCTCGACCGCGGCCCGCCGACAATCGGCGCATGTTCCATATCGTCCTGGTCCACCCCGAAATTCCGCCGAACACCGGCAACGTGATCCGGCTCGCCGCCAACACCGGCTGCGCCCTTCACCTGATCGAGCCGCTCGGCTTTTCGATGGACGACCGCCTGCTGCGCCGCGCCGGGCTCGACTATCACGAATACGCCGAAGTGAAGCGCCACGCCGACTGGCAGGCCCTGCTCGACGCCGAGCAACCCGCCGCCGACCGCATGTTCGCCCTCACCACGCGCGGCACCCGCGCCGTGCACGACGTGCGTTTCCAGCCCGGCGACTGGCTGGTGTTCGGCTCCGAAACCAGCGGCCTGCCGCCGGCGATACGCGACGGCTTCGCGGAACCGCAGCGCCTGCGGCTGCCGATGCGCGAAGGCCAGCGCAGCCTGAATCTGTCGAACGCGGTGGCGGTGACGGTGTTCGAGGCCTGGCGCCAGAACGGCTTCGGCTGACACAAAGAAACAAAGAAGCTGCCCCTTGCAGCGAAAGGGGCGCATCCGATCGACGCGGCGCGCCGTATGGAAGACATGCCGGCACGCGATGCAATCAACGCAACGCAACGCAAAGCATCGGGTCCGGCATCCGGCCTTTCAACGCTCAGCCCAAGGAGTTCTCACCATGAACACCAAGTCGATTGCCCTCGCAACCTTCGCCACCCTCGCCCTCAGCACCGGCGCCCAGGCTTTCCAGGGTGAACAGAACCCGCTGCCGCCCGCGCCGTTCCAGTCGACGCTGTCGCGCGCCCAGGTGCAGGCCGATGCGCGCCAGCCCGTCCAGATCAGCAATGGCGGGACCGGTGTCGCACGCCAGACCGCGGGCAATGTCGATCGCGCTGCTGTTCGCGCCAGTGCCCTCAGCATTACCCGTCAAGGCGCTGCTACTTACGGTGAAGTGACTGATCGCCGGATGTAGGAGCCTGTTTGCGGCCTGGCGTTGCGCTGCTGTTCGGTCCGTTCAGGGCGACGCCCACGCCGACGGTGTGCTCTGCTCCGCGAATGTCCCCCGCTTCGCTCCTCCTTTATTTCGCTGCGCAGAGCACACCATCCGCGTGAGCGTCATCAGAGTGGTCGTTGATCAGCGGTACACCA
>NZ_QAJK01000129.1 GCF_003852515.1 Variovorax sp. KBW07
CCAGGTGCGCAGGGCATCGGGTGCTTCCCGCAGCGAAATAAAGGAGGAGCGAAGCGGGGGACATTCGCGGAGGGAAGTACCCGGTGTCCTGTGCACGCACAACGAACATGCCCCCTGCACAAGCGGCCACAAGACAAGCGCACAACCTGAGAAGATCCACCAGATGACTCCCTCCCAGACCGCACTCACAGACGCATTGGTCGCCGCGCGCCGTGGCAACCGCACCCTCGACGCCTCGCCGTGGAGCGACACGCTCGGCAGCGATACGCAAGCCTACGAAGTACAGGACGCCGTTGCGGCAGCTCTGGGCTGGTTCGACAACAGCGCCCTGCCCCACACCTGGAAATCCGGTGGCGGCTCGCGCAGCGCGACGCTCACGCATGCACCGCTGCCGCCCGTGGGTGTGCGGCAAAGCCCGGCGGACTTCCGCGACCTCGTGTTCCACACACCCGGCATCGAAGCCGAAATCGCATTGCGGCTCGGGCGCGATGTCACGCCCGCGCAAGCCGCCGCGCTCGACCACGACGACGCCCCGTCGCTTGTCGATGCCATGGCTGTCTCCGTCGAAGTCGTCGATGCGCGTTGGCAAGACCTGGCGGCCACGCCTGCCCTGCTCCGCCTCGCTGATTCGCAGGTGCATGGTGCATTGGTGCTCGGCGAATGGCGGCCCTACGCTGCTGTCGACTGGGCCTCGCAACGCTGCGAGGCCAAGGTCGGCGATGCGGCGGAAACCGTGGTGCGCGTCGGCACGCATCCGTTGGCCGATCCGGCGTGGCTGCTGCCGATCTGGCTGCGCCACCTCACGCGCCACGGCCAGACGGTGCCGGCCGGTACCGTCGTCACGACCGGCTCGTGGGTCGGCGTGCTGCCGTGCCGCCGGGGCGATCAGGTGACGGCGGAATTTCCGGGGATCGGCGCCGTGCGCTTGAGCGTGTAGCGCCCGCCGCCCACGCCCGAGCACGCCACCAGGAAGTCGAGCACCGCGCGCACCCGCGCCGGCAGCGTGCCGGCCTTGCCGATGTACACCGCGTGGATCGGCTCGATCTCGCCGGGGTTGAACTCATCGAGCAAAGGCACCAGCCGGCCCGCGTCGATGTCGTGCTGCACGTGGTACAGCGACAGCCGCGCCACGCCAGCCCCCGCGATGGCAAGGTGCCGCAGGGTTTCGCCGTCGCCCGCGCGCACCGGGCCGACCACGGGCAGCGTGATCATCCGGCCATCCACGCGCAGCGGCCAGTCGGGCGCGTTGCGCCGGTAGCTCCAGCCCAGGCGGTTGTGCGCCTCCAGCTCCTGCGGGGTGCGCGGCGTGCCGTATTTCTTCAGGTAGGCGGGCGCGGCCACGATGGCCTGGCTGGTCTCGCCGAGTCGGCGCGCCACCAGGTCGGACGACGGCAGCTGGCCCCAGCGGATGGCGATGTCGGCGCGCTCGTCCATCAGGTCGACGATGCGGTCGGTCAGCGCAATGTCGAGCGTGATCTGTGGATGCATTTCGAGCAGGCGCGGCACCAGCGGCACCAGCTTGTGCTGCCCGAAAGACACACTGGCGTTGATGCTCACGCGCCCGCGCGGCGCGGCACCGGCCGCCGCGCAACGCTCGGCCTCGTCCATGTCGGCCAGCACCCGCGTGCTGCGCTCGTAGAAGTGAAGCCCTTCGGGCGTGAGCTGCAGCTTGCGCGTGGACCGGTGCACCAGCTGGATGCCCAGCCGCAGCTCGAGCCGCGCCACCAGCTTGCTGACGGCCGAGGGCGTCATGCCCAGCAGGCGCGCGGCGGCCGAAAAGCCGCCCGACTCGACCACCTGCACGAAGGCTTCCATTTCGCCGGAGCGGTTGACGTCGATGCGTGGCATGGCGGGATCGTCCTCTTTTCTCTGGGCACCAGCTTGTGACTTGAACTCACAAGTGCTTGTACGAGCGGCATTCTAGTCATCGAAGGCGAATGTCCGCACAGTACAGGGCATCATGCCAATAGCTCTACTCGCCCTCACCGCCGGTGCCTTCGGAATAGGCACCACCGAATTCGTCATCATGGGCCTGCTGATGCAGGTCTCGACGGACCTTCACGTCACCATCACGGCCGCCGGCCTGCTGATTTCGGGCTATGCGCTCGGCGTCGCGGTCGGCGCTCCGGTGCTCACCATTGCCACCCGCAAGCTGCCGCGCAAGACGGTACTGCTCGCGCTGATGGCGGTCTTCACGCTGGGCAACCTGGCCTGCGCGCTGGCACCCAACTACGAGATGCTGATGGCCGCGCGCGTTCTTACCTCGCTGGCGCACGGCACCTTCTTCGGCGTGGGCTCGGTGGTGGCCACCGGCCTTGTGGCGCCCGACAAGCGCGCCTCGGCCATCGCCATCATGTTCACCGGCATGACCGCCGCCACGCTGCTGGGCGTGCCGGCCGGCGCATGGCTCGGCCTGCACTTCGGCTGGCGCGCGGCCTTCTGGGCCGTGACGCTGATCGGCATGCTGGCCTTCCTGGTGCTTGCCGTGTTCGTGCCCCGCGTCAAGGGCGAAACCCGCCCCGCCCCGCTGCGCGAGGAACTCGCGGTGCTGGCCCGTCCGCAGGTGCTGCTCGGCCTGGCGATGACGGTGCTCGGCTTTGCCGGCGTGTTCGTGGTGTTCACCTACATCCAGCCGCTGCTGACGCAGGTCACGGGCTTGAGCGAATCGGCCGTGTCGCCGATCCTGCTGGTGTTCGGCGGCGGGCTGGCCGTCGGCAACATCCTGGGCGGCAAGCTGGCCGACCGTGCGCCGATGGCCGCCGTGCTCGGCACGCTGGTGGCGCTGGCCGTGGTGCTCGGCGCGATGCAGTTCACCATCGGCACGCCGTTCACCGCGGTGGTGTTCGTCGGCCTGCTGGGCGTGGCCTCGTTCGCCACCGTGGCGCCGATGCAGCTGCGGGTGCTCGAGAAGGCTTCGGGGGCGGGCCAGAACCTGGCGTCGAGCCTGAACATCGCGGCCTTCAACCTTGGCAACGCGCTCGGCGCCTGGGTCGGCGGCGTGGTGATTGACCACGGCCCGGGGCTGCGCGCGCTGGGCTGGGTGGCGGCGCTGCTGACGCTCGTGGGCCTGGCCATCGCGCTGTGGAGCCGCTCGCTCGACAAGCGCGAAACGCCGCTCCGCCCGCCGGTGGATTGCGCTTCGGCGCGGGCCTGAAGCGCGGCGCAAAAACGTTGCGGCTCAGGCGCCGTTGGCCCGCCAGTTCCCGTGAAAGCCAAAAGGCACGCGGTGCGGCAGGCGGGCCACCGCCACCGGCGCGGCATCCAGCGCCTGTGCATCGAACGCCAGCAGGTCGCTGCGGTTTTCTTTCTCTCTCCAGGCGACGGCCAGCAACCAGCCCTCGCCTTCCCGCGCATCCGCATGGCGCGGCACGAACACCGGCTCCGAGAACACATCGCCCGCCGGCAGCGTGTGGATGCGGCGTTCGCCGGTATTGAAATCGAAGCAGGCCAGGCTGTCGAACAGAACGCTTTCGGCATCGTTCCTGGCCCGCGCCACCGAATGGCAGGTGTAGAAACCGTAGCGGTTGCGGCGCCCGGCAAAGCGGTCGTCGATGCGCGGGAACTCCGCCACCAGGTCATCGAGGTACTCGCGCTGGAAGCCCGTGCCATCGCCGGCCATGTCGAAGGTCCAGCGGCACAGCCGCGCGGCCATGGCGTGCGGATCGCCGGGCCGGCCCTCGGCATCGGGCAGGCCCGGCGCGGAGCCGGACTGCATCACGCAGGCCACGATGGCATCGCCGTCGTCCCAGGCGTTCATCACGTGGAAGACGTGGCACGCATCGGTGTCGAACCAGCGCATCGTTTCCACAGCCGCGCCGCGCCGCATCACGCCCACATGCGTCCGCTTGCCGGCCTCCCAGGCCAGCAACGGCTTGCCCTGCATCGCGCGCTCCACGCTGGTCGTGAGCGGCATGACCGGAAACAGCACATGCCCGCGCGTGACCATGAAGTCGTGCGCCATGCTGGCATAGGGTGCGTCGAAGGCCTGCAGTTGCGTGACTTCGCACCCCGCATCCATCACGCCGTAGAGCATGCCCGGCGTGCCGGGTCCATCGGGCGAATAGGCGAAGAAGTGCAGTTCGCCGCTCTCGGGGTCGAGCTTCGGGTGCGCTGTGCAGCGGCTGGTGATGCGGTCGCCAAAACTCTGGTGCCCTTTCGACGCCAGCGTGTGCGCGTCAAGCTCGAAGGGCTGGTGCGATTCTTCCAGCGCGAACAGCCTGCCGCCGTGCCACAGCATGCTGGTGTTGGCCGTGCCGCCGTTGCGGCCGTGTGCCACCGGATCGCTGGTGGCCGGATTGCCGAAGGTGCCGAACAGCGCGCGCCCGGCCTCGTGCTCCATCTGCCACTTGGGCGTGCGCGCCCAGCGGTTGCTGTACGACACCTTGCCGCCGGCAACATGAAAGGCGTGCACCATGCCGTCGCCCGAAAACCAGTGGTAGTTGTCGTCGCGCGGGGCGTACCGCGGGCTGGGGCCCACGCGGTAAAGGGTGCCCGAGAGTTCCGGCGGAAATGTGCCGGTCGTTTCGAGCGCCGCAATGTCGTGCTCCTCGGTCAGCGGTGCGTAGTTGCCGGTGAAGAAATGGGCGTTGGCCGCCCGGGTCGTGGGATTCAAGTTTTTCCTCGGGTTTCTGTCTATCGAATGGATTCGGGTGCCGCGTCGAGCGAATCGATGGCCTGCTGCACATAGGCGGCCAGCGCCGCGTCGATGCCCGAGCCCGCGCGCAAGGCGGGCTCGTTGTTGAAGGCCGCCTGCAGCTTCGACTGCAATGCCGCGTCGCCGCCGGCCTTGGCCAGCGACAGCGCCTGCCACTGGCGGGCCAGCGCCCGCATGTCGGCGCCGCCCGGCGCCGCGCCTTGCAGCAACTGTTGGCGCACTTCAGCGATGAGGGGCGGCCAGGCATCGGTCTGGGCAACGTAGTGGGCTCGCAGCGTCGCCATCTCTTCGGCGGTGCAGTACGGGGCGTACAGCTGCAGGCGCCCATAGGCCATGGCGTGCGAGATGTAGCTCATGCCGGCCCGGTCGATGCCGGTCATCGAGTGCAGTGCGCGCTCGTTCCAGTGCATGGTGTAGAGCTTGATGAGCAGGCCTTCGTCGCCACCGGCTTCTTCGAGCAGCAACGCGATCCATCGCTGGGCGAGGGCTTGCGCTTGCGGGCTCTCGGGCGATGCACCGGATGCCAGCAGCCCGTGGAGCGTGGCGGTCAGCGCGGCCCGCTCGGGTGCGATCGCGTCAGCGAAACCGTCGCGCTGCGCCTGCATCTGGTGGAGTTCGTCGTCGCTGAAATACTTGGCGCCCGCCACCATGCTTTCGAGCGCGACCAGCCAGTCGTCGACCGCCGGCTCTTCGCTGGCCTTCAATTGCGCCTGCAGCGCCAGCAGGTGCGTGCGCAGCGCCGTGGCCTGCCTGATCTCGCGGTCGAGCTGCGTCACCTGTTGCGCAACGACTTCCGACAGCCCGTTCGCCGCGTTGTCGAGCAGGCCCTGGATCTCGGCCAGCGACAGGTCGAGCCGCCGCAGCGCCTGGATCCGGTACAGCCGCGCGATGTCCTGGCGGTCGTACAGGCGGTAGCCGCCGACCGAGCGGCCGGACGGCACCAGCAGGCCGATGTCGCCGTAATGCCGCAGCGCACGCACCGTCAATCCGGTGCGCCGTGCGAGTTCGCCAATCTTCAGGAACATGCGTTTTCTTCTCTCTGTCTCAAGGTTGAAGGCATCGTAGGGTGTGACGTTGCGAGAGGGTCAAGCGGTCCCGCCGTTTTTCTTCGAGCAAACGCACGCGTGATAGAACTTCGCCCATGATCAAGAAGACCCAGGAAAAAATGCAGCTTCGCGACTTCGAGACCCCGGACCTCGCGGCGCTGCATCGCCTTCTCGCGGCCAGCGGCTGGTCGCACCGCATCGGCACCGAAGCCGATCTGGCCCGGCTGGTTGCGGCGTCGCAGCGCACCGCCGTTGCAGTGCGACCAAACGGCGACATCGTGGGCTTTGCCCGCGCCATCACCGATGGCATGTCGAACGGCTACCTGTCGATGGTCGCGGTTGCCGAAAGCTTCAGGCGGCAAGGCGTGGGCCAGGCCCTTGTCGAGCGGATCGTCGCGGCCGATCCGCGCGTCACCTGGGTGCTGCGGGCCGGCCGCGATGGCGCCCCGGCGTTCTTCGGCAAGCTGGGGTTCACGGCATCGACGCTCGCGATGGAAAAGCCTCGGCAGGCGGGCGCCCTGCCGGCAACGCCTCCCGAAGAAAAGAAAGATCGCCGGCAAGCCTGGCACGACGGCTCGGCCATCTGCCTCATCGCCGTGGGCGCGCATGGCGATCCGCTCGACCTGAACGCGGCCGAGGTCAAGGCACTGATCGAGCGGCTTGAAGAATGCCTGCAAGCGGAAGACCCGGGCGAACCGGCCGTTCCTGCACGCCCGCAAATTTCCGTGCGCTCCGCCGTCGAGGCCGACGCGCACACGCTGGCCGCGCTCGCCATCCAGGTGTGGCTCGGCACCTACGCCACCGAAGGCGTGAACGACCTGCTCGCGCGCTATGTGCTCGAAACATTCACCCCGGCGAAGTTCGCCGGGTGGGTGAAAGACGCCGACGCCTGCCTGCTCGTGGCCGAGGTCGACGAGCACCTCGTCGGCTATGCGCTGTTGCGCTTCGGTGCCATGCAGCCACTGGTTTCCGAGGCTGGGGCGGAGCTCTGCACGCTCTATGTGCAGGAGCCGTTCACCGGCGCCGGGGTCGGCTCGGCACTGCTTTCAAAGGCTGTCTCTTCGGTCCGCGAACGCACGGGCACCGACGCGCTCTGGCTGTCGGTCAACGTCAAGAACCGCAGGGCCTGTGGCTTCTACGAGAAGCACGGCTTTGCAGAAAAGGGTCGCACCCATTTCGTTCTGGGCGAAGGCCGCCACGAGAACCTTGTGCTGGCGCTGCTTCCTCCCATCGAAGCCTGAGCGAACCCGGGTCGCCCCGGGTTCCGGCAAACCCGCCGTCAGTGTTTCTCGGTGGAAGGATCGGGCAACGCCGCCGGCTTGCCCGCCGGCGTGGCGAAGAACTCGAAGCGGTTGCGCCCCGCCGCCTTGGCGTTGTAGAGCGCCGCATCGGCCCGCGCCAGCAGCTCGGCGGCGGTAACGGAAGAATCGGCGGCGCGGTGAAACGCGATGCCGACGCTGGTCGTGACCTCGATCTGCTGGCCCTCGACCACGAACGGCGGCGCATTGATGCGCTCCACGATCTTTTCCGCCACCGAGGCCACATCGCCCGGCGCGCTCAGGTTTTCCAGCACCAGCACGAACTCGTCGCCGGCGAGCCGGGCCACCATGTCGGTGGCGCGCACGCTGCCCAGCAGCCGCCGCGCATATTCGACCAGCACGGCGTCGCCCACCGCATGGCCCATGGTGTCGTTGATCGACTTGAAGTGGTCGATGTCCAGGAACATCAGCGCGAGTGAATTGCCCGTGAGCCGGCCGCGCAGCACCGCATCGGGCAGGTATTCGTTGAAGGCCAGCCGGTTCGGCAGGCCGGTGAGCGTGTCGAGCCGCGCCAGTTCGATGAGCTTGTGCTCCACCACCTTCAGCGCGGTGATGTCGAGCGCCAGCGAGAAGATGCCGTGCGTGGTTCCGTCGGGGCGCGTGTCGGGCACGTAGATCACCTGGGTGACGCGATCGAAGCCGGTGCGCTGGGTGTGGGCCTCGAACTCGACCTTTTCGCCCGCCAGCGCCCGCGCGATCATGGCCTTGCGCGAGAGGTACACGTCGGTACCGGCCACGTCCTGCACATGGCGCCCCAGCACCTGCGAGGGCTCCAGCCCGAGCCATTCGCGGCTGGTGGCGTTGGCGAAGGTGATCTTTTCCTCGCGGTCGATGTAGGTGATCAGCGCCGGCATGCTGTTGGTGATGGTGCGCAGGCGCAGCTCGCTCTCGGCCTGGCGAATCTCCGCCTCTTTCAGGGCCGTGATGTTGAAGGTCATGAGGTAGAAGCCCAGCACCTCGCCCTTCAGGTTCTTGTCGGGAATCAGGTTGACCTGGAAGTAGCCCTCCTTGCCGCGCATGGGCGCATGCACGGGAAAGCGCACCTTCTGGCCCGCGAACATCATCGGCAGGTAGCGCTCCAGCTGCACGTACATGGCTTCGCCCAGCGCGGTGCGCAGCGTGAGGCCCTTCAACGCGCGTTCGCTCCCACCCACGCCCGCGAACTGCCGCGCCCGGCTGTTGCCGTACAGGCAGTTCTGCTCGGGGTCGAAGTAGCCGACCAGCGCCGGGATGCTGTCGGTCACGTCGCGCAGCCGTTTTTCCTGCTCGGTCAGCGCCTTGCGGATGTTCACTTCTTCGGTGATGTCGAAGGTCATCGAGAACACGCCCTGCACCACGCCGTCGGCGTCGAGGTCGGGAATGTAGTGGGCCTTGAAGGTGCGCTCGCCGATGCCCAGCGCCGGGTCGCCCCGTTTCTCGACGATGACCGCCGTGCCGGCCAGCGCGCGCCGGAAATGCGGCTCGACGACGGCAAAGTCTTTCTCGCCGCGAACCTCGGGCATCAGCCGGCCGACCAGCGGCGCGTTGTTGTGCAGCGCCCTGATGTGCGCGTTGACGAAGGTGTAGCGCAGCGACGCGTCCACATGCGACACCATGGCCGGGATGTTGTCGGCAATGGTGCGCACCTGCGCCGCGCTGTGCGCCAGGGTCACCTCGCTGGCGCGGCGCTGCGCCATCAGCGCGTCGAAGGTGCGAGAGAGGTCGCCGATCTCGTCCTGCGCGTAGTTGCGCGGCCCCGCCACTTCGGCCGGCGCGTCCTGCGCGACCTGCATGTGCCGGTGCAGGTCGGCCAGCGGCCTCAGTTGCCGCCGCACCACGCCCAGTGCCAGCGCGCCCGCCGACAGCGCGAGCAGGAAGGCGCCCAGCCAGGCGCCGCGCTCGATGGCGTCGAGGCGGGCAAAGGCCTCGGCGCGCGGGTACATCGAGCCGACGATCCAGTTGGTCTGCTCGGTGCGGTCGAAGGCATACAGGCCGGGCACGCCGCCCTCGTCGATGCCTTCGCTGGTGCCCTCGAAGCCCGCCACGGCCCGCACGATCTCGGGGCTGCCGCCGCCCTCGGCATCGATGCGGTTCAGGATGCGCGAGGTGCGCGGGTGGTCGACCACGATGCCGTCCGCCGTCACGATGAACAGGTAGCCCGTCTTGCCGAAGCGCACGTCGGCGAGCTTGCCCAGGATGTTGCGGTCCTTCAGGTTGATGGCGCCCGAAATGACGAACTTCACCTTCCCGGTGCTGTCGAGCACCGGCTCGGTGATGGCCACTTGCGCCAGCCCGTTCAGCCGGTTGCGGTACGGCTGCGAAATGACGCCGGCCTTGTTTGCCACGGTCTCCTGGAAATAGGCCCGGTCTTTCAGGTTGACGGCGCCGATCTGCTGCGCGCCGTTCTGGTTGGCCACCAGGTTGCCATCGAGGTCGATGAAGGCCACGTTGTCGAAGGCCAGCTTGAGCCCCGCGTGCTTTTCAAGAAAGGCCTGCAGCGGCGCCGGATCTTCGAAGCCCTGGGTTTCCACGCTGTCGCCGAAGGTCTGCAGCAGGATGCGGCGGCTGCTGAATTTCTGGTCGATGGCGTCGGCAATGGCTGTCACGCGGCCCAGTTGCTCGTCCGCGATCGAGGTGCGCATCTGGCTCTTGACCAGGTGCAGCGCCACGGTGGCAATGGCGAAGGTGGCGGTCAGCACGACCGCCGCGACGCCGAGGCTGAGGCGGGTGTGCAAGCCGATGCGGATTTTCGAGAGGCCCGGTAGATTCATCAGTGTTCTTTGGCTGACCAGTGCTTCATCTTCTCCGATTTCAGGGTGTGCAGATGTAAGGGTCTGCCGCGTGCGGGCCCGTGCCGGCGGGCATCAGCCCATCTGCATGAGCACGTCGCGCACGCGGTCCAGCGACGGGTCGATGTCGGCTTCGTCGATGGCGCCGTAGCCCAGCATCAGCCCTGCCCGCGGCGGCGAGAAATGAAAGAAGGCGTCGAGCGGATACAGCCCCACGTCGACGCGGCGCGCCAGCGAAATGAGCTGCGGCACGTCGAGCGGCCGCCTGCACAGCGCCGCCAGGTGAATGCCCGCCGTGGCCGGCACCAGCTCGAACCACGGCGACAGGTCGTCGGCGAAGCGCCGGATGATGCGCGCCCGCCGCGCCGCATACGCCGCGTGGCAGCGCCTGATGTGTTTTTGCAGATGGCCATCCTCGATGAACCTGGCCAGCGCCCATTGCGACGCCGTGGCGGTGTGCCAGTCGCTCAGGTGCTTGGCCGTGCCCACGGCCTCCAGCACCGCCGGCGGCGCGATCAGGTAGCCCAGCCGCAGGTCGGGCGACATCGTCTTGGAGAAGGTGCCGACGAAGGCCACGCAGCCTTTCTTGTCCATGCGCTGCAGCGAATCGGTGGGCCGGCCTTCGTAGCGGAATTCGCTGTCGTAGTCGTCCTCGATGACGACGGCGCCCAGCGCGTCCGCGCGTGCCAGCAGCGCCTTGCGGCGGCGCAGGCTCATCGGCATGCCGAGCGGAAACTGGTGCGCCGGCGTCACGTAGATCAGCCGCGTGCCGTCGGGAATACGGTCGACCACCAGCCCTTCGGCATCGACCGGAACGCCGACCACGTTCGCGCCCTGCGCGCTGAAAAGCAGCCGCGCCAGCGGATAGCCGGGTTCTTCCATGACCACCGTGCTGCCGGGCTCGACCAGCACGCGCGCCACCAGGTCGAGCGCCTGCTGCGCGCCGTTGGTGACCAGCACGTCGGCCGCCGTGCAGCGCACCCCCCGTGAAAACGCCGCGTGCCGGGCAATGCCGTCGCGCAGTCCGGGCACGCCCTCGGCGTCGCCGTACAGGCCGCGCGAGCGCGCGCCCTGGCGCAGCGCGTGCAGCATGCAACGGCGCCAGTCGGCATGCGGAAAGAGATCGCGCGCCGGCGCTCCGCCGATGTATTCGTAGCGCGCGCTGCCGGCCGGCGCCGCATGGCGCAGCGGCGTGCTCATGCCGCGCCAGTGCTCGGCCATGGCCGACCCCGCCAGCGGCCGTTCGGCCGGCCGCTGCAGCCGCAGCGACGGCTGGCGCGCCGCGCCGTCGGCCACGAAGGTGCCGCTGCCGACGCGGCCCGTCACCAGCTTGTCGAAGGTCAGCCGTGCGTAGGCCTCGGCCACGGTCTTGCGCGACAGCCCCAGTTGTTCGGCCAGCAGCCGCGAAGGCGGAAGCTTCTCGCCCGCGGCCAGCCGGCCGGTGCGAACGGCCTCCTTCAGCTGCCGGTACAACTGCCCGGTCAGGTCCTTGTCGCCGTCGATGACGACATGCAGTTCCATCGGATTGGCCTCTTCCAAATGCCTCGGATTGGCCGCCTCCGGCAGCCCCTTGCGTTCCTAGCATGGAGGCACATTCGATCAACCACTACCGCTGAAGGAACGGACACCATGCAAGCCCGGCTGGATTATCACAAGGCCTCTCCCGATGCCGTGAAGGCGCTGATCGCGCTGGAGGTCGCCCTGGCCAGGCGCGGCCTCGACAAGAACCTCGTCAACCTGGTGAACCTGCGCATCTCGCAGATCAACGGCTGCGCCTACTGCATCGACCTGCACACGGCCGACCTGCGCAAGGCAGGGGAAACCGACCGCCGGCTGGCCACGGTCAGCATCTGGCAAGACACGCCGTTCTTCACCGAACGCGAACGGGCCGCGCTGGCCTGGGCCGAAGCGGTGACGCAGGTGTCATTGACGCATGTGCCCGATGCGGCCTACGAGGCGCTGCGTGCGCAGTTCAGCGAAACGGAACAGGTCGACCTGACCATGGCCATTTGCGCGATGAACAGCTGGAACCGGCTGTCGATCGCGTTTCGCAAGACGCTGACGGCCTGAGGCGACGCTAGATTTCGCCGAGCATCCCGAAGTCGCTGTCGCCCTGTTGCACGGCGTTCACCAACTGCACCCGGTTGCGTGCGGCGAAGCGGCGGCGCAGCTGGCGCATGTGGTAGTCCACCGTGTGGGACGACAGGTCGAGCCGGTTGGCAATTTCCTTGTCGCTGCGGCCCTGCAGCAGGTGCTGCAGGATGTCCTGCTGCGTGGCCGAGATCTCGATGCGCCCCGTGCCCGGCGCGCCGACCATGCGCGTGTGGCGCGACACGTATTCGTGCACGCTCAGGCCCAGGATCAGGCCCTGCCCGATCACGCTGTCGCTGATCCATTCACGCCCGGGCTTGCGCGACAGCAGGCTGATCACCGTGTGCTGGTTCACGTGCGTGGGCGAGGCCAGCCGAAACAGCAGGCCGCTGCGGATGTCGCTGGCATGCAGGTCGTCGAGAAAGCGCCGCCGCAGGCCGCTCGGGTCTTCGGGCGCCTGCGCCGCCAGGGCTTCGAGCTGGGCCACGTCCCACGCCAGCGGCAGGCTCGACGCGGGCACGCCCTGCTGCCGCAGGTCGACCCCGCAGTAGTTCTGTGCAAAGTAGCGCTTCGTCCATTCGGGGTTCGCGTAGGCGGTGAAGAAGCTCAGCGGCCACCAGCGACCGCGCATGTAGGCCACCGCACCGTAGCCCAGCCAGTCGAAGTCCAGGGTGTGGAGCATGCCGCGCACCAGTTCCGCGCGGGCTTCGGTACCGGGTGCTTCGAGCAGGTCGCCGACGATGCTCGGGGCCCCGCCGGCATGCCGGTCGATGCCGGGCGGCAGATAGAGATGCTCTTCCGTGTAGAACTGCGGCGCGGGGCAACCCGGTGGCAGTTCGGTGCCGGTGTCCGGCGACGATGCCGGTTCGAGATCGTTGGTCTTCGACAGCGAAGCCGCCGCGACACGTTGCAACATGGTGGACAGAATCATGGGACGCCCGATAGATGTGCCGCACGCACCGGCCGGTGCTGCAGGCGAGCCGGCAAATTACCAAAGCGCAACCGCCGCGCCTTGTAGATTCTTAGCTTCATGCACATTCCAGCCAAGGCACGCGGGCGTTGCAACACCATGGTGTTCGACCTTGCAACACAACTGAATACCTTCGCCTGAACGATGCGCGCAGGTCATCAGGTCATGCAGGATCGAGCCTTCACAGAAGCAGGTGGCACTGGCATGCTGCCTGCACCACAAGCCCATACCTGAAGCCTGTTCAACCCGTCTTTCGATGGACCTCCTTGCCTCCCGCTATTGGCGAGACGTTGACCTCACAGGTCTTCAATTCACTGCCAACCGCTTCCTGCACCGCGAAATGCGGCCTCACCGGCACGTGGGCTTCACGCTCTCGGTGTCCGATGTCGAACTGCGCGTGCGAACCGGCAACGACGTCACCGTCGTGCCACCGGGCACGCTGCTGCGCGTCGCGCCGCATGTGTGGCACTCGGTGCAGGCGCGCACGGTCCCCTGGCGTGAAGACGCCATGTATTGCAGCTTCGACGTGGCGCGCTGCATCAGCCCCACGCTCGGCAATGCCCAGTTCGCCCGTACGGAAGAGAATGCCGGCGTTTCGGTATTTCTGGACGCGGCGGCCGCGCTCGAGTTTCTCGAATGCCACCGGCTTCTCTACGCCCCCACGAGCACCGGCAACAGCGAAGACATCGCGGCCGGCCGTGCGCTGTTGCGGCGGCGTCTGGCGCAATGGATTCCAGCGCAGCCGCCTGCCGCGGCGCCGGTGCCGGACGTGGGCGACGAGCGCATGAACCGGCTCTACGAGCTCATCGCCTCGGGCTTCCACCAGCGCATGACGCTCGACAGCCTCGCCGATGCGGTCGGCTGGCACCCGGTGCATGCGCACCGGCGGTTTCGCGCCGCATGGGGCTTCACGCCGCACGAGATGCTGGTGGGCCACCGCATCGAGTACGCACGCGACCTGATCGCCGGCGGCGCACGCGTGACCTACGCGGCGCACGCGGCGGGCTTCACCGACCAGAGCCACCTGCACAAGACCTTCCTGAGCACCTATGCCGTGCTGCCGGGCGACTACCGCAGGCTCGCCGTGCTCGACGAACTGCAGCCGCCCTCGGCCAGGAACGGCATCGCGGGCTAGGGCCGGCACAAGCGCCTGTCGGTGCCTGTGCGTGCGTCTTTCAGGCCACGCCCGACGAAGCCGGCTCGCGCCGCTTGCCGTCGAAGGGCCCCGGCGCAAGGATGAGAGGGCTGCTCGTCTGGTTCTTGTCCGACCACTCCTTGACCTGCTTTTCCCAGTCGCCTTCGAGCACGCCCGGCCCCGCGTCCTCCAGATGCTTGAAGAAATCCTGCAGCGACTTGGTGTTCGTCTCGGTCACCGAGGGCTTGGACAACTCGTAGATCAGGAACCCGGCCCCCGTGAGCGCCAGGCCCACGATGAAGAACGGCCCTGAAGCGGCGCTGGCGCCCGCCATGAGTGCACCGAGTTCGGCAAAGCCACCGAGCGTGAAAGAAACCGCCGCCCCCATCTCCACCGCGCCCGCCACCATGAAGCCGACGTTGTTCGTGTTCAGGCCTTCCTTGAAATCCTTGTACGCAAAATAGCCGGTCAGCGGGCCCGCCGCCACGTCGAGCAAGGCGATGGCGCCCTTGATCGGCACCGCGCCATAGCGCAACGCACGCGCGCCGTCGGTGGCTGCCTTGCCCGCTTCGGGCGCGACGTTGAAGCGCCCGAGCACGGCGGCGTCCTTGGCATCCGCGAGCGCGGCGAGTCCGCCCGGGTAGCTCTTGGGCGCTCGCACATAGGTATCGCTGAGCAGGTTGCCGTAGGCCTCGAAACGCGTGGCCGGGCGCGCCGGCCCCGATGTGTGCGTATCGGCGATGCGCTGGCCGATGAAGTCGGCATCCTTGGCGGTGAAGCCCGCGCCCTCCAGCGCATTGGCCACGGCCTTGGCATCCGACATGTCCACATTGACGAGCGCGCTCGATTGCTTGGCGATCGATTGGCCGAGCGGCGTGCCCGCCTGCTCCCCCGTGGCCATGGAAAGAAAGCCGAGCCGGGCGTTGGCATTGGTCTTCAGAGCGTCCGCTTCGACCTGCGTCAGGTTCAGTCCCTTCGCGCCGTTGGCAATCTTCTCGGCAATGCCCGCGTTGTCGTAGTTGACCCCATTGAACAGCACGCGCTTCGGATTCATCTTGTCGGTCAGGGCCTTCTGCACGGCGTCCTTGTCGGAAAGGTTCACGCCCTCCAGCGCAGTGCTCATCTCGCCCATGGTCGGCCGGAACGAGGCCTTGGCCTGGTTGATCACGTCGCGGAACTCGCCCTTGTATTTCATGCCCACCACGTCGGCCAGATGAGTGGAGCCGAACACCTTCGATTCGGCCGCGGCGCCGAACCGCAGGTAATGCTCGCCATAGGAAAGGCCGATGTCCACGTGATTGATTGCCTGCATCCAGGTGTCGGTATCCCCGGCCTTCAGTTTCTGGACGAAGGTCGGGTCTCCGAATTTGTCGTTCGCCACGAAGAGGTTGATCAACCCGGCCGCGCTGGCCCAGCCCCCGCGCTCGTTGATCTCGGCCATCACGCCCAACTTCGCCTTTGCATCGTCCGCGGTGATTTCGCCCGCGTTCTGCTGCCGCTGGATCTCGGTCTCGATCTGCTTTGCGTTGCCGGCATCGCCGCCTTGCGCATCCACCTTCTTCATGACCTTGAACATGTCGCCGAAGGCCTGCCAGTTCTCCGGGCCGCTGCCAACGACCAGGCCGGTCTCGCGAAGTCCCCAACGCATTACCGTGAGGGCTGCGTAGGTGGCGGCCTTGCCGGTGTCGTCGTCGGTTTCGCTTGGCCGGATGCCGCCGTAGGTCTGCTCGAACACGCGGCTGCCGACCTTGTCGGCCGTCTCGGCCGCCAAGCCGGCATCGAAGGCCTGGATATTGAGCAGCCCCTTCTGCACCTCGGTGTTTCGAGCCTCGGGCGGAAGCGAGTCGAGATAGGCAACGTACCCCGGCGAATTCATGTAGTCGGCGTACTGCTGCGCAATCGACTCGCGCGAGAACTTTCCGTCGAGCGAACCATCCACGGCCTTCTTCAGGCTGGCACTGCCCAGCGCGTCGAGCGCGGGGTTGGGCTTGGGCGGTGCCTTGCCGTCCGCAGGCAGCGCAAAACTGATTTCGGTGTCGAGCGTGCCGCGCATCGCGGTGGTGTTCTGCAGCGCCTTCCACGCGTCCACCGCCGATTGCGGCGCGTCCTTGCGCAAGGCCACGTACTGCGGCGGGTTCTTGCTGTAGGCGGCGTTGTACTGGTCGCGCGGGTCGAGCTTGACATCGCGCACCTCGAGGTACGGAGCGGCAGCGGCGGCATATTGCCTGGCTTGCCGGTCGGAAATGCCCAGCAGCTCGTAGCCCTGCCCGATGGCATCGGCGCGCTGCTGCGGCGTCAGGTCCGGGTGGTCGGCGGCCAGTTGCGCGTCCAGCTTTCCGACCGATACGGTGTCGGGTGCCGCGAAGAGGCGGCCTCCGAGAATCGGGGTCTCGGTCGTCCGGCCGGCGTCCTTCTTGAGTTGCGCCACCACCTCCAGGCTCAGGTCCTTGGTGAGCGGGTCCACCACGGGCTGGCTGCCCGGCACGCTCTTTTGCACGTCCGCCAGCCACGGGCCGCCCTTGGCCGCCAGGAACGGAGACTGCGACTGCGGCGCCAGCAACGGTGGCGCCGAACCGGGAACCTGGCTGCTGGCGATCAGCGAGCTGCCCCGGGCCTGGTCGGTCGCCGTGAACGGCAAGCCGTTGCCCTTGGCATAGAGCGGGCTGTCGATGAAGTACTGGGAGCCAGCCCCCGTCCCGTTGCCCTGGCCATAGGCAGGATAGGAATGGCCCTCGCCATGCGTGAGTCCGGCCCACAGCGCATCGCGTTTTCCAGCCGGCGCGGCACCGTTTGGAAAGTACTTCGAAAACTGCGCGTCGAACTGCTTCTGGTAGTCGTCCTCGTACTGCTTCACGAACTCGGGCTTTGCCGTCAGCTCCTTCAGGCCGGCCGCCACCTTGTCCTTGTCGATCACCCCCTCGGTAATCACCTTGGAAGGCATGTCCTTGCGGTAGTTCTCGTCGTCCAGCTTCACCCCCGCCTCGACGGCGCCCTGCGCGCGCACCAGCATGGCAAAGCGATGCCTGTCCGAGCCCTCGGGCGCCTCCGTGTATTGCTTCATCAGCCCGGCCATCGCCGACTCGTGCAGCGTTTTCCCGTCCACGCGAGTGGCGGCCATGTCGGCGGCGGTGGGCAGGTCCGGCTCCGGCGGCTTGGGCACCGCGGGCGCCTGCAGCACGTCGGGCTTCACGCGCAGCCATTCGCTGCCTTCCAGCCCATCGAGGTCGCGCTTGCCGGCGGCGACCGGTGGCGTGTCGGGATTGCTGTTGGCCGTGGCCGGGTCGAACTGGGGATTGAGCGCGAGCAGTTGTTCGCGCGACATGCCGCTGCGGCGTGCGAACTGCTCCAGGCCTTCGCCGGGGCGGACCTGCCCGAACTCGTCGGCGTCGATGGGTTTCGTCATCACCGGCTCGGTCGGCTTTTCGTAGAAATCCACCGAGGCCTGTGCCTGCTTGACCTGCGTCTGCGCATCGCGCGTGGTCTGCGAGGGAGCCGTGGCGCCCTGCTTGGCATCGGCCAGCTTCGACTCCGCAAACGCCTGTTCCTTTTCTTTCAGCACGGCCTTGGCCTGTAGCTTGGCAGCCTCCTGCTCCTTGGTCTTGGCCGTGTCTTCCAGTTGCTTCGCGTTGTCCTGGTCGGCCTGGTTGCTGCTGGCCTTGGCCTTGGCGGCCGCTTCCTCGGCGGCCTTGCGGGCAGCTTCCGCGGCCTTGCGCGCTTCTTCGGCCTTGCGGCGCGCCTCTTCGGCCTGGCGCCGGGCCTCTTCAGCGGCGCGGCGCGCCGCGTCCTCGGCCGCCCTCAGTGCGGCGGCGTCGTTGGGGGCCTGGGCGGCCTGGCCTGCGGATACGGGTGCTGTCATGGTTTGAACTCCTTTGAATGAAAGGGCTCCCGGGCACGCATGGCGACCGGGTTCGTGGAACACACAAAACTGGGGCAAGGCCCTGCGCACGGAACTGCGAGTGGCGTGGAGGCGGCGTCATGCATCGCCCTGCGCCCATCGAAGAAGCCGGGCCACCGGCGCATACAACGACCTTGGAATTGGCTGGTCCACAGGCACCTCGGCATAGATGCGCTCGGCCAGCGACGGCTCGAACTCCATCGGCACCAGCCCTTCCCCGGCAAAGCGCCGGATCTGCGCGGCGACCTCGCCCTCGCCTCGCGCGATCACGCGCGGCAGGTCGGTCTCGCCGAGGTACTGCAGGGCGACGGCCGTGCGGGCCGAGTGGATCACCGCCGAGGCCATGCGCACGCGGTCGCCCAGGCTGGCGTACACCGCCTCGAAGTGGGCGGAGCGGCGGCGCGACTGGTTGACGGGGTCGCCCTCCACTTCCTTGTATTCCTGGCGGATGTCGTCGATCGACATGCGCTGCTGCTTGATGAACTCGAAGTGCTCGTGGGCGTAGTCCACCGCCGCCATCAACGCATAGATGACCACGGCCCAGCCGAAGGCCACGAGCACCATGTGGGCGGCGGCGGTCATGATGGCGGCCGGATTGGCGTAGCCCAGCTTGAGCGATGTGTCGACAAAGCCGCGCACCACCACGAACATCAGGCCCGCGAGCAGCGCGGTCTTCACGCTCATCTTCAGCAGGTTGATGAGGTTGCGGATGGAAAAGATGCGCTGCAGGCCCTGCGCCGGGTTCATGTGGCTCACGTCGGGCTTCAGGCGTTCCCACGCGGCCACGCCGCCGACCTGGGCCAGCGAACCGGCGATGCCGGCCACGGCCGCGATGCCCATGATGGGCAGCGTGCCCCACAGCAGCGCCTCGCCGGTGTGCAGCAGCAGTTCGCCGAAACGGTCGTCGGGCCGCGTCAGCAGGCTGGCGCTGGTGGCATGCAGCCACAGCTCGCGCAGCAGGCTGTAGATGGCGCCGCCGCCCAGCCACATGCAGACCACGACCACGGCAAACACGGTGGTCGAGGCCACGTCGGTGCTGAACACCACTTCGCCCCGCTTGCGCGCATCGCGCAGGCGCTTGGGGGTCGGGTCCTGGTCTTTCTCGGCCATGGCGCCGGGCTACAGGGTGGCCCGCAGGAAGTCGAGCACACCGTTCTCGGGCCGCAGGAATTCCTGCAGCGACTCGTACACGAAGAACACGAACAGCAGCATCATCAGGTGCGCCAGCAGGCTCTTCAGCGGCTGCGAGAACACGAACACGTTGAGCTGCGGCGCCACCCGGCTGATGAGGCCCATGCCCAGTTCGACCAGCAGCAGCACGACCACCACAGGCGATGCAAGCTTGACGATCCACAGGAACAGCGTGTCGCCCTGGCGAATGGCGAACTGCTCGATCACCAGGCCCAGGTTCGGAAAGAACGAGGCCACGGGCCACAGCCGGTACGAGTCGACGATCACCCCGAGCATGGCGAGCAGCCCGCCGGCCGACACGAAAAGCGTGATGACCATCCAGCCGAGAAACTCGCCCGTGGGGCCGTTCTCGTGGCCCGCCACGGGGTCGAAGAACGATGCGTTGCTGGAGCCGGTCTGAAAGTCGATCAGGTCGCCCACGCTCTGCACCGCCCAGATGAAGATGCCGAAGCCCAGGCCCAGCATGAGGCCGATGAAGGCCTCCTTGCCGGCAATGAGCACCCAGGTGCCGATGGAGGCAATGGGCATGTCGCCGGCCACCGGCGACATGAAGAGCGCCAGCAGCAACAGCAGGCCGTTGCGCACGGTGCCGGTGATCATGCCGCCCGACAGAAAAGGCACGACCGCGAAGATCGCGAACAGGCGTGGCAGCGTGAGCACCACCGACGAGAAGAACCTCTCGATGCTGGCCAGTTCGATGGTGGAGTCCATGGGCAACGGGCTTTCCCTGGTCTAGGCCGGACGCCGCGCGGCCCAGGCCTGCGACGCGGTTTCCTCGGCCGTTTCGTCGAGCCGAAGCTCCTGCACGCGCAGTTGCTCGCCGCGCGCGCGCTGCTGCATCTGCTGCGCCTTCTCGACGTCGCCGCTGGCGGCGCGCAGCTTCTGGCGGCTGGCATCGAGCGTCTGCTCGCGCTGCGCGTGGGCTTGCCCGGCTTGCGCCGCGAACTGCCCGGCCCGGGCAATCTGCGCATCGAGCGCACCGCTCCACGCCCCCGCATGCCGCAGTTGCGCGACGCTGCAATCCCCGTGCGACAGCGCGCCAACGGTCGCTTGCCAGTGCGAGGTTTTCTTCTGCTCCTGGTGCTGTTGCCACGCCCGCGCAAGCTGCAATTGCAGATGGCTCTGCTCGGCGGCCGCGCGGTCGCGCACGACAACGCCCATGGCTACGGTCTTCTGGCGCTCGCGCACGCCGACCAGCGTCTTCCAGTCGATGCCGCTCATCGCGCCGCCCCCGCACGTTCGCCGAAGTGCTGCAAGGCCGCGACCGACTGCGCGTAAGGCAGGCTCGTGCCCGACGGCTGCGACAGGAAGTCGAGCATCGCGGGCCGCGCGCGGATCGCCTCGTCGGCCAGTGCATCGGCGCCCGGCTTGTACTCTCCGATCTGCACCAGCAGCTCCATCTCCTGGTACTTGGCGAGCAGGCTGCGAAAGTGCGCGGCCGCCGCGCCGTGCTCGCGCGAGGTGACCAGCGGCATGACGCGGCTGATGCTCGCCAGCACGTCGATGGCCGGATAGCGGTTGGCCGCCGCGAACTTGCGCGACAGCACAATGTGGCCGTCGAGGATGGAGCGCACCTCTTCGGCAATGGGATCGTTCTCTTCGTCGCCCTCGGTCAGCACCGAATACACGGCCGTGATGGAGCCCGTCTTGCCCTGCCCCGCGCGCTCCAGCAGTTGCGGCAGCATCGAGAAGATCGACGGCGGGTAGCTGCGCCGCGTGGGCGGCTCGCCGCTGGCAAGGCCGATCTCGCGCTGTGCGCGCGCAAAGCGCGTGAGCGAGTCGACCAGCAGCAGCACCTTCTTGCCCTGGTCGCGAAAGTGCTCGGCAATGGTGGTTGCCACATAGGCCGACTTGATGCGGTCCATGGGCGGGCGGTCGGAGGTGGAGACCACCATCACCGTCTTCGCCAGCCCTTCGGCGCCGAGGTTGTGCTCGATGAATTCCTTCACCTCGCGCCCGCGTTCGCCGATCAGCGCAATCACGTTCACGTCGGCCGTGGAGCCGCGCGCCAGCATGCCGAGCAAGGTGCTCTTGCCGACGCCGGGCGGCGCGAACACGCCGACGCGCTGGCCTTCGCCCAGCGTCAGCAGGCTGTCGAGGGCGCGGATGCCGGTGGGCAGAGGCGCGTCGATCATGCGGCGCGCCAGCGGGCTCACCGGCTCGCGGTGCACCGGCAGCTGCATGTGCGTCTTGAGCGGGCCGCGCTCGTCGATGGGCTGGCCCAGCGCATCGAGCACGCGGCCCAGCAGGCTGGCGCCGACCGGGCAAACGTGGCCGCGCCCGGTCGGCAGCACCTCGGTCAGCGCCGAGATGCCCGTGATCGGGCCGAGCGGCGTGAGGATGGCCGTGTTGTTGCGAAAGCCCACCACCTCCGCCAGCAGCGGCGGCTCGCCCGGCGTGACCAGTTCGCACAGCTCGCCCACATGGGCCTGGATGCCCGAAGCATCGATCAGCATGCCGACCGCCTTGCTGACCCGCCCGCGCATCGCCACCGGCGTGATGCGGCCGAAGGCTTGCTCCAGGTCGGCAACGATGCCGCGCGCCCCATCGGACACCGGGTTCATCGACTGTCTCCGGCAGGTTCGCCGATGCCGCTGCGCTCCACCGCGCGGCGAAAGGCTTCCAGCTGCGCATCGACGCCGATCTCCAGCACGCCGGACGCCGTCTGCACCACGCAGGCGCCGGCGGGCAGTGCCGCATCGGCCACAAGGCTCACGGTCGTGGTCCAGTGGGCCTCGGTGCGCAGCCGCGCCAGCACCTCGCGCACCGTGGCCTCCTGCGCATGCGCCACGCGCACGGTGATGAAAGGCTCGTTGCGGATCAGCGTGTCGACGCGCAGCAATGCAGACTCGAACAGTGCGGCGGGGTCCGCCTTGGCAATGAACAGGCCCACGGCCTTGACGACGATCTGCGCCATGGACGCGCGCAAGGCGTGCAGCTGCCGCTCGGCGGCCATGGTGTCGGTGACCAGTTGCGTCGCGTACTCGGCCTTGGCGCGTTGCAGGCCTTCTTCGTAGCCCTGCTTGCGGCTGGCTTCGGCGTCCTGCGTGGCCTGCTGCACGATGCGACGGGCCTCGCGCCGCGCGGTCTCGACCACGGCGGAGGCATCGAGCAGCGCCGCGTACTCGTTTTCCTTCAGGACCTTGCGCTCGCTCAGGAGCTGCAGGTTCTCGGTGGTGATCAGAAAAGCCAATCCCATTGGGGCAGTCTTTCGGGAACGATGCACGAGAGCATCAATTCATTGAGTTGCTGGACCTGGTGGCGCTGCAGAAGCGGCACGCCAAGATTCGAGATACGGCGCGGCAGCTTGTATCGCAGGCGCCGAAGTACTGCGTCGCCTTCGCCGGCAACCGCGCCCAGCAGCAGGCGGTAGCCGCGATCGACGACCACCCGGCCGGTGGCAACGGGCCGCTGCAGCAGCGTGGCGTTGTCCATGTGCAGCTCGGTGAGCTCCGGCACGCGGTCGAGCACGAAATTCACCGCGTCCACGTCGAAGCGCCGGGCCTGGCGGCGAATCTGCACGCCGGCGCCGCCGCGCAGCCTGAAGAGCGGCAGGTGCACGCAAAGGCCCAGGTAGACGGCGAGCCGGCGCAACGCGGCGGCATCGAGCAGCACCACGCGCTTCAGGCGTGCATCGAAGTTGTAGTCGCCGGCGCCGCCGGGCGGCAACTTCCCGTGCCGCAACTGGTTGGCGAGCACCACGCGCCCAGCCTCCCCCAGCCGCGACGGCGTGCGGTGGCGGGCCGGCCAGTTGGCGGGCAGCCAGCTCGGGTGCAGGTCGATCTCGGGGTGCAGGTTGAAGCGCATCACCAGGCGCACGAGGTCCATGGGGCCAGGCGCGGCCTGCGGCAGGCCCGCTGCAGCGGCGTTCAATGCAGCCATGCCGGGTCAGCGCCTGAACACCTGGCGGCGCATCCAGCCGCGCCATTCCAGCCCCTGCCTGCGAAGCAGCGTGGGCAGCACCATCAGGCAGACGGCGGCCAGCAGCAGCAGGCCCAGCAGCACCATGGCGGTGGAAGTCGAGAACAGGCCAAGCACCATCGGCTGGCCTTTGGTGCCCACGCCGGCCGTCGCGCCCGCAACCGCGGGCCTGCGCGCCTCGAACATCGACAGCGACACCTGGTCGTGCGTGAGGCCCTCGATGCTGTGCGCCACCATGTCCTTCACGGCCGGCGCCAGCAGGCGGATGTCCACGTCGGGCCGGTACTTGATGAACACCGCGGCCGACGACGGCCTGATCTTCTCGCTCAACGGGTCATTGGCCGGAATGACCACGTGCACGCGCGCGGACACCACGCCGTCGATATGGCGCAGCGTCTGCGACAGCTCCTGCGACACGGCATGGATGTAGCGCATGCGTTCTTCGGAGGGCGTGGACACCAGGCCCTGCTTCTGGAACACCTCGCCCATGGTGGCGAAGCGTTCGTTCGGCAGGCCTTGGGCGCGCAGCACGTCGAGCGCCAGGCCCATGCGGCTTTCGTCCACCTCGACCTGCCAGTTGCTGCCTTCCACGCGGCTCTTGCCCGCGTCGATGCCTTCGGCCGACAGCGCGGCGACGATCTCGTTGGCCTCCTGCTCGTTGAGGTTGGAATACAGGCCGACCTTGCAGCCGCCCAATGCAAGCAGCAAGGCCAGCGCCGCGAGCCAGTGGCCACGGCGCGAAATGAACAAGGGGATGCGCAACGCGATGGGTTTCACGGCATCCTCATTGCTGGTTTTTCAGCAGGGTGCCGAACAGGCTGGTGGCGGCGCTCGCCAGGCCCGTGGAGATGTGCATCTTCGCGAACATCATGTGGGCTTCCATCGAGTGGTCGGTCATCGCGAACATGGTCTTGATGGGGTCGGACATGTCGATCGACTCGAGCATGCTGTGGCGCATCTCCTCGTAGGAGCGCACGTTGCCCGAGAACTGCGCCGCGAGCGCTTTGGCGGCGTCGCCCAGCGCGCTGGGAGCCGCCAGCGACGACGGCGGCGCCTGCACGCCCTGCATCATGTTGGCGAACATCCGGGTCTCACCCGGATCGAAGCGCGAAGCGGCGCCGGCCTGCTGCTGCGCGGCGGGCCCGGACACCTCGGCCGGCGGCGCGCCCGCTGCAACCAGCGCGGTGGGATCGGTCATGGTTCACCTCCTGGAGAAAAAAAGGCCGCGCGATACCCCGGGGCACCGCGCGGACCTGCTTACGAGGACTTGGCCGACTGGCGGATGTCGTTGCCGGTGGACTTGGCCACTTCGCCGCCGGCGGCGCTTGCGCCATTGACCGTGTGCGCGGTGGAGGCCGCGCCCTGGATGCTGGTGGAAGCGGCCATGCTGGCCGACATCAGCCGGGCGTTGTCGGCCGCGGCCTGGTTCATTTGCTGGATAGAGCTGTCAACTGCGCCTGCCATGTGGATCTCCTGGTCAAGATGGATGATTTACAAGGGTTGAAGCGCTTCGTCCCGGCGGGACGAAGCCATTCCACGCGGCGTGCGGATGCATCGCCACATGAAATCCGGGGTGCGCGCGAAGGGAGCGGTGACCGTGGCCATGCACTCATTCACCTCGCGCGCCTGTTGTTGTTGCCGTCGGACACGCCGCCGCTCAGGACCAGTCCGTCGGCGTCGATGCGCTTGAGCTCGGCGCCCGAGCGCAACACCGAGCCTTCGTAGTAGCGATTGCCGTTCGACAGCTGGATATGGCGCAGGCCATTGCCGTCCTCGGTGATGCTCACCATGCGCGCCGGCAGCACGTTCTGCCAGCTGTCCCACTGCGCGCGCATGTCGGTGTCTTTCGTGTCCGTGGCGGGCTTCTCGCGGTAATGCACCTTGTCCGACACCAGCACCGACGGGTGCAGGTCTTCGCTCAGGCGCCGGATCTTCTGGCGCACGGCCGCGTCTTCCACCGTGCCTGTGAGCACCAGCCGGCCCTGCCCCGTGTAGGTGACGGCCACGCCGGGGTCGGCCACGTAGCGGCGCGCCTGCTCGACCATGTCTTCGGCCGAATGCACGTTGACGCTGACCTTGCTGCCGAAAGGCGCCATGGCCTGCTGCAAAGTCTGCCGGCGCTGCTTCGATTCGACGTAGCCCTTCACGCTGAACAGTCCGCCTTGCGCGGCCACCACCTCGACTTCCGGGAAGGGCATCAGCGCCTTTTCCACCTCGGCCAGGTTCACGCTGGTGCCGGCCCGCGCACCGGCACCCGCATCGCCCAGTGACACGGCGGCCAGCCCGATCACCGCCAGCAACGCAACCACGCCCGCGGCCCAGTAGCCGATGCGCCGCGACGAAGGCATGGGCTCGCGCACCTGCTCGCTGCCGCCAGTCCTCGCCTCCTGGGCCGGGGCAAACATGCGGTCTTCGCGCGCGTTGGCGGGGTAGCTTCGATCGAGCTGGAAATCGATCTGCCCCAGGCTGACGACATCGCCCACCACCACGCTCTTGCGCGGCTGCTGCATGTCTTCGCCGTTCAGGCGCGCCGAGGCGGTGCCCAGGCGCTGCATCGACACCACCAGTTCGCCGACGGTAAACGCCAGGTGGCGCGGCAGCACGTCGCCACCGGGCAGCATCACCTCGCAATCGCCGCCCGAGCCCAGGACATTGAGCCCGGGCTTGAGCGCGATGGTGCGGCCCTTCACCGCGCCGCTCAGGAAGCGCAGGCACCAGCCCGCGCCCAGCGCCGGCTCGGCCTGCGGAGCGGCAGCGTCGTCGTCGAAGGCAATGTCGCGATCGTGCACGCTCAGCTCCCCACTTCCGGCAAGGGCAACCGGGGCACGTTCGCCGTGGAGCCGGGCAGCACGAGGCGCGGCGTCAACAGGTAGAAGCGCTCCATGTTGACCTGCTTCCTGTCGTTGTACTTGAACAGATTGCCGACGCCGGGAATGTCCTTCAGCACCGGAACGCCCGAGGTGGCCGCGCTCTTTTCTTCCGACGAATAGCCGGCGATCAACAGGCTCGCGCCCTCGTCCACCAGCGCCTGCGTGTTGACGGTGCGGCGCCGCACGATCGGGATCTTGTCGACCGACTGGGCACTCAGGTCGCCGTCGACGATGTCGATGGACATCATCACGGCGCGGCTGCCCTTCTCGTCGATCACCAGCGGCGTCACGCGCACGGCGGTGCCGGCGGTCACGCTGAAGAGGCCCGCGTCCTGGAAGCCATCGACGCGCACGTAGAACTCGCTGAGGTTCTCCAGCACCGCTTCGGTGTTGTCCAGCGTCATCACCTTCGGACGGGCCACGAAATTGGCATTGCCGCTGGTGGCCAGCGCGGTCACGCGGGCCAGCAGGTAGTTGCGCGCGCTGTTGCCGATGGCGGCGGTGAACATGCCGCCCAGCGGCGTGAGCGGATTGCCCGAACCGTCGGAGCCGCCGACCTGCCCCGCCTCGCTGCCGGTGCCGCCCCAGGTCATCTGCCCGCGGTCGCCGCGGCCGATCTGCAGGTCGCCGTGCCGGCCGTGCAGCCGCCAGTCGATGCCCAGGCTGCTCAGCGTGTCGGAGCTGATGTCCATGATCGTGACCTCGATCTCGACCAGCCGCGGCTTCACGTCCATCGCCTCGATCAACCGGGTGTACTGCGCCATGCGGTCGGGCATGTCGCGCACCAGCACCGCGTTCATGCGGGTGTCGGCCTGGAACTGCGGCAGCTCGCTGCCCATGGACGGCCCCGCAAGGCCACTGCCGCCGGTTTCGGCACTGGGGGTCATGCCGGCCATTTCGATCTTGGGCGCGGTGATGGTCTCGCCGCTGCGCAGCTTGATCTGCCGGTTGGCACCGACCGAGAACGGCGCGCTCGGCGCGCGGCCACTGCTGCCGCCCGACGCGTTGCCGGCGCGGCCGTACAGGCTGCGCAGCACGTTGGCCACACCGGGAATCACGGTCTCCTTGCCGGAGCGGTTGATCTTGAAGTCCGAGGCCCAGGCGTACTTGAGCGGGAACAGCCGGATTTCCGCGCCCTCGGCCAGCGCGGTGCGCTGGTCCGCCAGCTTCACGGCCTGGCGCACCATTTCGACATAGCGGCGCGGACCGGTCACGTACACGCTGGCGTCGCGCTCGCTGATGCTCAGCGGGTAGCGTTCGTCGGAGATGTGCAGGCGCACCAGCGTCTCGGCAATGCGCCCCGCGTTCTCGGCGGCGATGGGCAACACCTCGCTCCTGGCGTCGGCCGCCAGGTCGATGAACAGGAACGCGCCATCGAAGTACCACGTCAGCCCGTTGACCGAGCACACGCTGTTCAGGATGCCCAGCGCCGGCCCGGCGAACTTGCCGCTGATGACGCCGGCCACCTTGGGATCGATTACCGCCGTGACGTTCTGCGACGACGCCAGCTCGCGCAGGAAGTCGGGCAAGGGTTTCTCGTTGGCAACGATCTGGAACGGGCGGTTGTTCCAGCGCAACTCGGCCGCCTGGCTGTGCGAGTGCGCGGCCAGCAGCATCAGCGCGGCCCAGCCGAATAGCAGGAAGGCCCGCTGGCGAAACAGAAGGTGCAGGCGCGCGGCAATCATGGTGGCGAAGGCCGTCACGGCAGCGAGCTGAGCGTTTGCAGGGCGCGCTCGGCGAAGCGCATCACGTCGCGCCCCAGCCAGCCCGCCGTGGCAATGATCGCCACCATCACCGCGATCAGCCGGATCGACTGGCCGATGCTCTGGTCCTGCACCTGCGTCACGGCCTGCAGCACCGCCACGACGAGTGCGGTGAGCGTGGCCACCACCACCACCGGCAACGAAATCCACAGCACCAGGAGCAGGCCCTCGCGCGTGATGTCCAGGATGTTCTGCGGTGTCATGGTTTTTCTTGTGGTGCGCCCCGGAGAGCAATTGGATGTTCATCAATGGGCTTGCGGATTGGTGACCCAGCCCACCGGCTGAAGGGCCACGTCTTCATCGACTTCCTGGTAGGACAACACGGGCAGCAACGGCGCCACCGGCTCGATCAGCGTCTTGATATAGCGGCGCACGTCCGACGAGGCGATGGCCACCACGCGCGTCGCGGCCGAACCTAGGATGCGGCGCACCTGTTCGCGGATGTCTTGCGTGACGGCCGGACTCAGCAGCAGCAGGTTGCCGCGCGGCGAACGCTCGATGGCGTTCTGCACGCGCTCCAGCAGGCTCGACTCGAACAATATGGCCTCCAGTTGCCGGTTCGGGCCCACGTAGCGGCTGGTGATGTAGCGCCCGAGATCGATGCGCACCAGCTCGGTCAACGCAATCGCGTCCTGCTCTTTCGGCGCCCAGATGGCGAGGCACTCGAAGATGGCGTGCAGGTTGCGGATGGGAATGCCTTCTTGCAGCAGCCGGCGCAGCACCTCGGCGATGCGCTGGCCCGAGGCCACGCGCGACACTTCGGCCGCAAGCTCGGGCGCATCGCGCTGCACCGAATGAAGCAGGCGCTGCACTTCCTGCAGGCCGATCAGGTCGCGCACGTTGCGCCGCACCGCGTCGTCCAGGTGAAGGCCCACCACCTCTTCGTTGTTCCAGCTCTTGAAGCCGGCCTCTTCGCCCGGCACCCACACCACGCGAGGGAATGGGCCGAAGGGCTCGGCCACTTCGGCGCCCACGGGCGGCGCGGCGGCCTCGGCGGGGTCGAGCATTCGCCAGCCCGGCCTGAGCGTGCCCTGGGACACCGCGACGTCGTGCACCAGCACCTGGTAGCCGTGCTCGGCCATGCCGTCCGCATAGGCCAGCTGCAGGCGCGGGAACACCGGGCCCAGGTCGGACTCGACCGCGGTCTTCACCGTGGCCAGCTGCTGGTCGAGGGCATGGCGGTCGACGCCGCCACGCAGCCCGTTCGACAGGCGTACCGCCAGCGGTGCGGCAATGGCGTGGTCGCCTTCGGTTTCTTCCGAGGCCACGCCTTCGCGATGCGAGATCCAGCCCGGCGTCTGGTTCTTCTGGCGCAGCATGCGCATCGTGAAGCCCAGCCCCAGCAGCACGGCCGCGAGCAGGCCGAACACCCACTTCGGAAAGCCCGGCACGATGAGAAAGCTCGCCACCGCCAGGCCCGCGATGATCAGAGCGCGTGGATGCGCCATCAGCTGCTGGCCGATCTGGTTGGCAAGCTGCGTGTCGCGGCGGTCGCCGGTGCTCACACGCGTGATGACGATGCCAGCGGCAATAGACACCAGCAGCGAGGGAATCTGCGACACCATGCCGTCGCCCACCGTGAGGATCGCGTAGCGCTGCAGCGCGCCGCCCAGCGTCATCTCGTGCATCAGCGTGCCGATGGCGATGCCCGCAAGAATGTTGACCAGCGCAATGACGATGCTCGCAATGGCGTCGCCCTTGACGAACTTCATGGCGCCATCCATGGCACCGTGCAGCTGGCATTCCTGCTCCAGCACCTGCCGGCGCTTCTGTGCCTGCGCAGAAGACAGCACACCGGCGCGCACGTCGGCGTCGATGCTCATCTGCTTGCCTGGCATCGCATCGAGCGCAAAGCGCGCCGCCACCTCGGCCACGCGCTCCGAGCCCTTGGCGATCACGATGAACTGCACGATGGCGATGATCAGGAACACCACGCCGCCCACCACCACGTTGTTGCCGACGATCAGCTTGCCGAAGGTCTCGATGATGTGGCCCGCATTGGCATGCAGAAGAATCAGCTTGGTCGATGCGATGTTCAGCGCAAGACGAAACAGCGTGGTGAACAGCAGCAACGAAGGAAAGGTCGAGAGCGACAGCGCCGAAGGCACATACATCGCGACGATCAGCAGCACCAGGCTGATGGCCAGGTTGCTGGCAATCAGCAGGTCGAGCAGCGGCGTTGGCAGCGGCAGCACGAACAGCGCAACGATCACCACCAGCAGGCCCGCGAGCAGCAGGTCGTTGTAGCGGCCCGCATTGCCCAGCAGGTCGCGCACACCGCCACGGTAGGTTGGAAGGGATCGCGGGGAACTCGCCATGACGCCTTTGCTTCGCTGTTTTCCTGGAGTTGTGAGCGATGCGTTTCACATCGCGTTGCACTGTTGCCCAACGTGAGAAACGTCACGTGGGGACGGACTCTATTCGTCGCACTCCGTTTACAGCAACCACGAGTATTCGTAGCCAACGGCGTGTGTGGCGCGTGCGGCACTACGTGTTTGCGTACTACCTGCGTGCAGGCCCTCTGGCTAAGCTGCCCGTCCCGATGCGAGCACCCTCGCATTGCCTCAAGCAAGGCATGAAGACAGTGACAAGACGTAGCACCGATCGCATCCGCGAATCGAACGAAAGCATGCATGCCAAACGCGACGGCTGAAGCGGTGACGGAACTCGGCGAGGCACGCGCATTGCCGCGCGCCGATGCCGCGAACGTGCGCGCGCTCAATCGTCTCTACGGTGCGGCACCATGGCCCGACGTGGCTGCGCGCGGCACGCGCTACCGCATCCGCTGGCACCACGACGATGACTCCGGCCACACCATGCGCGAGAGCTATCGCTTCAGGCTGGGCGCGCACACAGGGCGCATGGCAATGAATGCGCCGAGCCTGCAGGCGTTGCTGGGCGAGCGCCGCACCGACCTCCTGCCGCGCGACCTGCGCTACATCCTGCTCGCCGATGCGTTGCACCCGGTGATCGACGCACTCGAAAAGGCGTTGCGCCTTCACTTCGAGTGGCAGCCGTCGGAAGCCGGGGCGCGCGAAACGCACGAGCGGCGCGAGCCCACGCCATTGCTGCATTGCGACCCGGAGCGCGCGGCCTTCTTCGTGGCCACGCCGTCGGATGGTGGCGACGTGCTGCGCGGCTTTGTGCAGTTCGACGATGCCGCCACGCTCGATGCGCTCGTGCCGGCAAGCACTGTCTTGCAGCATCGCCGCGCGCGTGCGGGCCATGTCTTCGATGCGCTGCGCCTGCCCGTGAACTTCTGCCTGGGCAGCACGCCGATCCAGTTGCGCGAGATCGGCAGCATCCGCCCCGGCGACATCGTCGGCATCGAGCAATGGCGCTCTTCGAGCGCCGCGATCGTGGTCACGGCCGAGCTGGGAGGCCCCTCGGGGCTGCATCTCTCGGCCTTTGCCGAGGGCTCGCACATCACCGTTCAGCAATCGAGAGACAGTGCCATGAAGCCAGATACACCCGCCCCCGTGGCCGACGCCGCGGACAACGTCAACCTGCCGATCGACCGGCTCGATGCATTGGAGGTGACGCTGCGCTTCGAGGTAGGCGATCTCTCGCTGACGCTGGGCGAACTGAAGAGCATCCGCGCCGGCCATGTGTTCGACCTGGGCCAGCCGCTCAACCGCAGCCCGGTGCGCATCCTGGCGCACGGCAACGTGCTGGGCAAGGGCTACCTGGTTGCGGTGGGCGACCGCCTGGGCGTGCGCGTCTCGGAGTTCGCACCCGGCGAAGTCTGAGCATGCAAGGCGGACTCCCCGAACCCCTCACGCTCGTCGCGCTGATCGTTGCCTTCGGCGTTGCACCGTTCGTGGCGCTGATGGTGACCAGCTACACCAAGCTGGTCATCGTGTTCGGCCTGCTGCGCACCGCGCTGGGCCTGCAGCAGACGCCGCCGAACATGGTGCTCAACGGCATCGCGATCATCCTGTCGGTCTACATCATGGCGCCGGTGGGCATGGACATCGGCGATGCATTGCGCGGCCGCAACTTCGGCGCCAAGGGCGAAGGGCTCGGCGACATCATGGCGGTGGTCGACGCGGCCAAGGCACCGGTGAAGGAGTTCCTGCAGAAGCACACGCACGAGCGCGAGCGGCAGTTCTTCCTGAAGTCGGCGGCCAACATCTGGCCCAAGGCACGCGCCGAACAGTTGCAGGCCGACGACTTCATGGTGCTGGTGCCGAGCTTCACGCTCAGCGAGCTGACGCGGGCGTTCCAGATCGGCTTCATCATCTACCTGGTGTTCGTGGTGGTCGACCTGATCGTCGCCACCGTGCTGCTGGCACTGGGCATGTCGATGATCTCGCCCACCACCATCTCCCTGCCCTTCAAGCTGCTGCTGTTCGTGATGCTCGATGGCTGGACGCGGCTGGTGCACGGGCTGGTGCTGTCTTACCGCTGATCCCGCGGCGACAACGATGCCGGGCCCATCGTGTCGACAAGGCCGTCCACGCGCTGCTCCGCCAGCCGCATCGATTGCGCCAGCTGTTCGCCACCGAACTCGTCGCACTCCACCGCCGCCTCGAACACGTCGGTGACGCCGATGTAGCCGAAGACCGAGCGCACCGAGTTCTCGACGTGGTTCAGGTGCGCGACGCGTCCGCCGGCGTCGTAGCCGTGGTCGCCGCGCGCGCCGAGCAGCACAAGGCGCTTGCCGGCGTCGGCCAGCATCGGCCAGTACGGCACGGCGCCGCGTGCACGGTCGAAGCCGAAGGTGCGGCCCACGCGCACGATGTTGTCGATGTACGCCTTGAACTGCGCCGGCACGCTGAAGTTGTACATGGGCAGGCCCACCACGATGACGTCGGCGGCGATGAGCTGGTCGACCAGCCGGTCGCTTTCGGCCAGCACGTCGGCCATCCACGGTTCGCGCTCGGCGGGCGCGGTGAACGCGGCATGGATCCAGCGCGCGTCGACGTGCCCGGGCGGCTTCTGGCCTACGTCGAGGTAATCGACGCGGTCGTCGGGCCGCGCCTGGCGCCAGCGTTGGACAAAGCGCGCGGAAAGCCGGCGCGAGTGGGAACCGTGGGGGTCGATGCCGGAGATTCCGGGGCGCGCGCTGGCGTCGATGTGAAGAAGGTTGAGTTTCATGGTCTTGATGAGTGAGTGGGTCTGTTCCGTACCGCGCTGTCAGAATCGCTGCACAGGCCTTGAATCTAGAGACGGCAAAGGCCATTCACAAACGATCATTTCTCTTCACATGGACGAGGCTGGCTCATCTGTCTCCCAAACTCAGCAACCGCCACGACCACCCCGTCGCTTGCCGCCGCTGCTGTCGCTGCGCGCCTTCGAGGCCGCGGCCGCGCACCTGAGCTTTCAGCGCGCGGCGCACGAGCTTTCGGTGACGCCCTCGGCCATCAGCCACCAGGTGCGCGCGCTCGAAGACACGCTGGGCCAGCCGTTGTTCCGGCGCCTGACGCGGCAACTGGCATTGACGCCGGCGGGCCAGCGGCTGTTCGAAGACCTGCGCATGGGCTTCGACGTGCTCGAGGCCGGTGTCGACAAACTGCGCCGCCCTGCCGCATCGCAATCGGTCACGCTCACCACCAACACGGCGTTTGCCGCGCGTTGGGTGTTGCCGCGCATGGTGGCGTTCCGCCAGGCCTGCCCCGGCATCGAGTTGCGGCTGCATGCCAGCGACACGCTGGTGGACCTGGCGCGCGGCGACGCCGACATCGCGGTGCGTTCGGGCCGCGGCAACTGGCCGGGCCTGGTGTCGCGCGAGCTGATGCCGGAGCGCTACGCGCCGCTGTGCAGCCCGATGCTGGGCCTGAAGCGGGTGGCCGACCTGCCGAAGCACCAGCTGATCCATTGCGACTGGCAGCCGCAGGCACTGGCACCGGCGGTGTGGCCGCGCTGGTTCCGCGAGGCCGGTCTTGCCGCACCGAGGGGCCGGGCGATGAAGGCGTCGGGGCTGTCGTTCTCGGACGAGACGCACGCAATACTGGCGGCACTCGGTGGACATGGCGTGGCGTTGTTGAGCCTGACGCTGGCAGCGGAGGAGTTGCGCAACGGGGCACTGGTGCAGCCCTTCGGACCGGCACTGGACACGGGGAGCTACTTTCTTGCGACGGCAAGCGGACGCGAGGACGAGCCCGCAATTCGCGCGGTGTGGGAGTGGATCGCTACGCAGGCGGGGAGTTGAATCGGGTGTGGGGGCGGGTGCGGGTGCATTCTTTGGCTTGTGCGACT
>NZ_QAJK01000013.1 GCF_003852515.1 Variovorax sp. KBW07
ACCCGGTGTCATTCGCACGCGCCCTGAACAGCAGCGCCAGGAACAAGAGCCCACGTAACGCAAGCACGCCAGCAACTCAACGCAATGTCGGAGCACAAAAAATGAACAAGAACCTCGTTCGAATCCTAGGCGCCACAGCCGTAGCACTGGCCGCCGCGCAGACCATGGCAGCCGACCTCAAGATCGGCTTCATCAGCTCGCTCTCGGGCCCCGTCGCGGCGCTGGGCGTGCCGTATGAGAAGGGTATTCGCGCCGCCATTGCCGAACGTCCGGAGATCGGCGGGCGCAAGGTCCAGCTCATCGTGCTCGACGACGCTTCGGACCCGACCACCGCTGGCCGCAATGCGCGCAAGCTCATTACCGAAGACAAGGTCGACGTCCTCATCGGCACCTCGGGCGTGCCCGGTGCCATGGCCATCGCCTCGGTGGCGCGGGAGCTCAACACGCCGCTGATCTCGCCCACCCCCGTGACCATCCCGGGCGCCGAAGGCGCGTGGACCGTCACCGTGTCGCAGCCGTTTTCGCTCATGGTCGCGGGTGTGGTCGACCGCATGCAGAAGTCGGGCGTGAAGACGGTCGCCTTCATCGGCTTTTCCGATGCACTGGGCGACCTGGCCTACGACTCGCTCATGAAGAGCACGGCCGCCGCCGGCATCAAGGTGGTCGCGAACGAGCGCTATGCGCGCAGCGATTCTTCGGTGGCGGGGCAGGTGCTGAAGATCGTCGCGGCACGGCCCGACGCGGTGTTCGCGGGCAACTCCGGGACGCCCGGCGCGCTGCCCTACATCGCGCTCGCGGAGCGTGGCTACAAGGGCAGGATCTACGGCACGCATGGGCTCATCAACGCCGACTTCGTGCGCGTGGGCGGTGCTTCCATCGAAGGCCTGCAGGTGCCCAGCGGCCCGGTGCTGGTGGCCGACCAGTTGCCTGACAGCAACCCGATCAAAAAGGTGTCGATGGGCTTTCGCGCGGCTTACCAGAAGGTCAACGGCGCGGTGCCCACGGATGCGTTCTCTTCGTACACCTACGACGCTTACCTGCTGCTGGCCGATGCGGCCTCGCGCACCAAGGGCGAGCCGGGCACGCCGCAATTCCGCACGGCGCTGCGCGATGCCATCGTGAGCACGAAGGAGCTGGTGGGCACGCACGGCATCTACACCTTCAAGCCCGACGACCGCTACGGGTCGGACCAGCGCGGCGTGGTCATCGTGCAGATGGTCAAGGGGCAGTGGAAGCTGGTTCCTTGAGCATCGCAGGCACCAGCACCAGCAAGATCGTCATCACCGCCTGAGCCACCGAGCCCAACGCCATGACCACCTACCGCAATCGCCCCGATCTTGTCGCGGCGCTGGTGCAGGACGACCGGGTGCACCGCGACCTGTACCTGAGCGAGGAGATTTTTGCGCTCGAACAGGAACGCCTGTTCGCGAACACCTGGGTTTTTCTGGGCCACGCGAGCCAGGTGCCCGAGCCCGGCGACTTCGTGACGCAAGACATCGCCGGGCGGCCGCTGCTGATGGTGCGCCAGCCCGATGGCGCGGTGCACGTCATGTACAACCGCTGCGCCCACAAGGGCACGCAACTGGTGACCGACGAGAGCGGCAACACCGGCCGCTTCTTCCGCTGCCCGTACCACGCGTGGACCTACAAGCTCGACGGCGCGCCGCTCGGGCTGCCGCTGAAGAACGGCTACGAGGGCACGCAGCTCAAGGCCTGCGAGTCGGGGCGGGGCTTGTCGGTGGTGAAGCACGTGAAGGTGTACCGCGACTTCGTGTTCGTGCGGCTGTCCGACACGGGCCCGTCGTTCGAGGACTACTTCGGCGAAGTGCTGGGCGCCATCGACAACATGGTCGACCGCTCGCCCGAAGGCAAGCTCACGGTGGGCGGCGGCGTGCTGCGCAACATCGTCCATTGCAACTGGAAGATGTACCTGGAGAACATCAACGACACGGTGCACCCGATGTCGACGCACGAGTCGGCCACCAAGGCGGCCGAGGCGCTGTGGGAAGGCCATGCACCCACCGACCCCAAGCCGATGGCCATGGAGCAGATATTGCCCTTCGGCTCGGGCTACGAATTCTTCGACAAGATGGGCGGACGGGTGTTCGCCAACGGCCACAGCGTGCTGGGCGTGAACTTCAGCATCCACTCCAACTATGCGCAGCTGCCCGAGTACGAGGCCGCGATGCAGGCCGCACACGGGGCGGAGCGGGCGGCCGACATTTTGCAGCGCTCGCCGCAGAACTCGGTCTTCTATCCGAGCCTTTCCGTGAAGGGTTCTCCGCAGGCGATTCGCGTCATTCGCCCGCTGGCGGCTGACCGCACGCTCATCGAGGCCTGGAGCTTCCGTGCGGCGGGCGCGCCGGCGCTGCTGTTCGAGCGCGCCATGAACTACAACCGGCTGGTGTTCTCGCCGATGTCGGTGGTGGCGCACGACGACGTGCACCTGTTCGAGAGCATCCAGCAGGGCCTGCGCGCCGGCGGCAACGAATGGGTGAGCCTGCACCGCAACTTCGACGCCGCCGAGCTGGCACAACCGACGATCACCACCAACGGCACGAACGAGCTGCTCATGCGCAACCAGTTCCGCGCCTGGGCGAAGTCGATGGCCGCCGGCACGGAGGCCGCGCCATGAACGACCCGCGCGACTTCATCGCCCACGAGGCGGCGCTACTCGACGAACGGCGCTTCGACGACTGGCTGGCCCTGTTCACCGACGACGGCCACTACTGGGTGCCGCTGCTGGGCGCGGCCCAGGCCGACCCGTTCTCGCACAACTCGCTGGCCTACGAAGACCGGCTGCTGCTGCAACTGCGCGTCGACCGCCTGAAGAACCCGCGTGCGCACTCGCAGCACCCGGCCAGCCACAGCCAGCACGTGCTGCAGCCTTCGCGCGTCGCGGACGAAGACGCGGCAAGCGGCGAGGTGCTGCTGCACACCCCTTTCATCTACATCGAGGCGCGCGGCGAAAGCCAGGTCTTGCTGAGCGGCACGGCCCGCCACCGGCTGGTGCGCACGCCTTCGGGCTGGGCCATCCGCCAGAAGCGCATCGACCTGCTCAATGCCGGGCGCGCCCTGCCGGCCATCCAGTTGTTCATCTGAGTTTTCCGTTCCTTCCATCCATCCTCACTGGAGCTACGACATGAAGAGCCTGATGCAGACCCTGACGCGCGGTGCCCTTGCCGCCGCGCTGACCGCCTGTGGCGTTGCGAGCGTTTTTGCGGCCGACCTGAAGGTCGGACTGAGCGTGTCGCTGTCGGGGCCCAACTCCTCGCTCGGCGTGCCCTACGCCAAGGGCATGCAGGCCGCGCTGGCCTACAAGCCGGAGGTGAACGGCCGCAAGGTTCAGCTCATCGTGCTGGACGACGGCTCCGACCCGACCACGGCCGGGCGCAATGCGCGCAAGCTGATCGAGGAAGAAAAGGTCGATGTGCTGATGGGCACCTCGGGCGTGCCCGCCGCCATTGCGATGGCGCAGGTGGGCAAGGAGGCGAAGACGCCGATGATCGGCCTCACGCCCATCCTGCTCGATCCGAACGAGAACCCATGGGTCATGACGGTGGCGCAGCCGACGCAACTGATGATCGACGCGGTGGTCGAGCGCATGAAGCGCAACAACGTCAAGACGGTGGGCTACATCGGCTTCACCGATGCCTGGGGCGACCTGGTGTACGACGCGCTCATGAAGGCCGCGCCCGGCGCCGGCATCAAGGTGGTGAGCAACGAGCGCTATGCGCGCGCCGACGCCTCGGTCACGGGCCAGGTGCTGAAGATCGTGGCGCTGCGGCCCGATGCGGTCATGACCGGCGGCGCCGGCACGCCGGGCGCATTGCCTTTCCTTGCACTGGCCGAGCGCGGCTACAAGGGCGGCGTGTACGGCCAGCACGGGCTGATCAACCCCGACTTCGTGCGCGTGGTCGGCGCGGCAGGGCAGAACGCCTTGATGCCCACCGGCCCGGTGATCGTGGCCGAGCAGTTGCCGGACAACTACCCGACCAAGAAGATCGCGGCCGACTTCCGCGCCGCATTCCAGAAGGTCAACAACGCACCGACCAGCGACGCCTTCTCGGCCTATTCGTTCGACGGCTGGCTGGTGTTCGCCGATGCGGCATCGCGCGCCATGAAGAAGGCCGAGCCGGGAACGCCGGAGTTTCGCGTGGCGCTGCGCGACGCCATCTTCAGCACGAAGGAAGTGGTGGGCACGCACGGCGTGTACAGCTTCAAGCCGGGCAGCCTGTATGGCGTGGACGAACGCGCCCGCGTGATCGTCAAGCTCGACAACGGCCAATGGAAGCTCGCACCTTGAACCTCTTTCCGATGCTGACGACGACTTTCGAAAAGGCTTTTCTATGACATGGGACGTGGCGCTGATTCTCGTCACCGATGGCCTGGCCAACGGTGCCGTCTATCTGCTGGCCGGGCTGGGGCTGGTATTGATCTTTTCCGTCACGCGGGTGGTGTTCGTGCCGTTCGGCGACATCGCGGCTTTTGCCGCCCTGTCGCTGGCGGCTTTCGAAACCGGCCGCGTGCCGCCGACCATCGGCATGGTGGCCGTGCTTGCCGCGCTGGCGCTGGCAACGGAAATCGGCAGCCTGCTGCGGCGCGGCGAAGCGGCGCGCATTCCCAAGGCGGTGCTGATGTGGGGCGTGCTGCCCGCGATTCCGTGCGTGCTCGCATGGCTGGCGGCGCGCCCCGGCGTGCCGGTGGCGGTGCACATCGCGGTGGCCGTGCTGCTGGTGGTGCCCATTGCGCCGCTGCTGGCGCGGGTGGTGTTCCAGCCGATTGCCGATGCGTCGGTGCTGGTGCTGCTGATCGTGTCGCTGGCGCTGCACTTTCTGTTGTCGGGCCTGGGCCTGCTGTTCTTCGGGCCTGAAGGTTCGCGCACCACGCCGCTCACCAGCGCCGTGTTCACGCTGGGCGATGGCTTCACGGTCAGCGGGCAGGTGGTGCTGATGGTGGGGGCGGCCATCGTGCTGAGCGGGTTGTTCTTCCTGGTGTTCGAGCGCACGGTGGCCGGCAAGGCGCTGCGCGCCACGGCGGTCAACCGGGTCGGCGCGCGGCTGGTCGGCATCCGGCCGGTGCGCACGGCCCTGCTGGCCTATGGCTGCGCCTCGTTGCTGGCCGGGCTGATCGGCGTGCTGATCGCGCCGGTGACGACCATGTACTACGACTCGGGTTTCATCATCGGCCTGAAGGCTTTCGTGGCCGCGATCATTGGCGGGCTCGTGAGCTACCCGATGACGGCCGTGGGCGCGCTCGCGGTCGGCGTGGTGGAAAGCTTTGCCTCGTTCTGGAGCGGCGCGCTGAAAGACGTGATCGTCTTCAGCCTGCTGATTCCGGTGCTCATGTTGCGGTCGTTCATGGCGGCCCACGCCGAAGAGGAAGAAGACGAGGTGGACCAATGAACGCCAACAACAGGAACCGCAAGCGCATGGCGTGGATTGCCGCCGTGGTGGTCGTGCTGGCTCTGGTGCCGGCACTGGCGGGCAGCTTCACTGTCTCGCTGCTGAACGACATCGGCATCGGCGCACTGGTGGCGCTGGGGCTGGTGCTGCTCACCGGCGTGGGCGGCGCCACGTCGTTCGGGCAGGCGGCCTTCGTAGGCATCGCGGCCTATGCGACGGCGTGGCTCACGACCACGCAGGGCCTGTCGCCCTGGCTCGGGCTGCTGTTCGCGCTGCTGCTGACGGGCCTGTCGGCGCTGGCCATCGGCATGCTCACGCTGCGGCTCGGCGGGCACTTCCTGCCGCTGAGCACCATCGCCTGGGGGCTGTCGATCGCGATGCTGTTCGGCAACGTCGATGCGCTGGGGCGGCACACGGGGCTGTCGAACATTCCGGCGCTGCAGATCGCCGGCTGGTCGCTGGCCGACCCGCGTGCGATGTACTACCTGATCTGGGTGGTGGTCGGGCTGGCCTGCCTGTTCAGCCACAACCTGCTGCAGTCGCGGCCAGGCCGTGCGATCCGCGGGCTGCGCGGCGGTGCAACGTTGCTGGCCAGCGTGGGTGCCGACGCCTACCGCGTGCGGCTCACGCTGTTCGTGACGGCCGCGCTGTTCGCGGGGCTGGCCGGCTGGCTCTATGCGCACATGAACCGCTTCGTGAGCCCGTCGCCTTTCGACGTGCGCGCCAGCATCGAGTACCTGCTGATGGCGGTGGCCGGCGGGCTCGGGCAGCTCGCGGGCGCGCTGGTGGGCGCCGCGCTGGTGCTGGTGCTCAAGAACGGCCTGCAAGACGTGCTGCCGATGCTCACGCAGCGCGCGGGGCAACTGGAGGCCGTGGCCTTTGCCGCGCTGTTCATCCTGCTGCTGCACTTTGCGCGCGGCGGCGTGATGGGCCTGCTGCGGCGCTGGACGCACCGCCGCGGCGTGGCCCAGGGCGCATCGCGCCACGAGGCGCCGCCGGTCGACCCGCTGCCGCATCGCCAGTTGCCCGAGCGTGGCACGCAGGTGCTGTCGGTGAACGGCGCGGTCAAGCGCTTCGGCGGGCTGGTGGCGGTGAACGACGTGAGCTTCGATGTGAAGGCCGGCGAGATCGTCGGGTTGATCGGGCCCAACGGAGCGGGCAAGTCGACCATGTTCAACCTGCTGACCTGCACGCTGCCGATGACCTCGGGGCAGGTGCGCTTCCTGGACCACGACATCGCCGGCATGCCGCAGCGGCAGGTGGCGCGGCTGGGCCTGGCGCGCACCTTCCAGCACGTGAAGCTGCGGCCCCGCATGAGCCTGCTCGACAACGTGGCGCTGGGCGCGCATTCGCGCACGCGCTCCGGCATCCTGAAGGCGGGGCTTCGGCTCGACCGCGCGGAAGAGATGCAGATCCTGCAGGAGGCGCAGCGCCAACTCGACCGCATCGGCCTGGGCGACCGCGCGCATGAACTGGCGGGCAGCCTGCCGCTGGGCACGCAGCGCATCCTGGAGATTGCGCGTGCGCTGGCCGCCGACCCGGTGCTGCTGGTGCTCGACGAGCCCGCGGCCGGCCTGCGCCGCAAGGAAAAGATGGCGCTCGGCGACCTGCTGCGCAAGCTGCGGGAAGAGGGCGTGACCATCCTGATCGTCGAACACGACATGGACTTCGTGATGAAACTGGTGGACCGGCTGGTGGTGATGAACTTCGGCTCCAAGCTCGTGGAGGGCGTGCCGTCGGCGGTGCGCGCCGACGAGCGCGTGCAGGCGGCTTACCTGGGGAGCGTTGTATGAGCGCCGCACGGCCGCCCGAAGGCGCGGGCCCCCTTCAGGGGGGAGGAGAAGTACACGAAGTGACAAGCCTGGGGGTAGTGAAATGAGCGCGATGTTGGAGATTGGCGACCTGCATGTGTCCTACGGGCAAGTGGAGGCGGTGCGCGGTGTGTCGCTCGACCTGCAGCCGGGGCAGATCATCTCGGTGATCGGGCCGAACGGCGCGGGCAAGACCACGCTGCTGGCGGCTGCCATGGGCCTGTTGCCGTGCAAGGGCACGCTGCGCTTCGAGGGCGAAGACCTGCAGGGGCTCGACGTGGAAGCGCGCGTGGAGCGCGGCCTGTGCCTGGTGCCCGAGAAGCGCGAGCTGTTCGGCGAGCTGACGGTGCTCGACAACCTGCAGCTCGGTGCCTATGCCAAGCGGCTGCGCAGCGATGCGATGAAGCGGCAGTTGCAGTCGGTGTACGACCGCTTTCCGCGGCTGGCCGAGCGCCGCGCGCAGCGGGCCGACACGCTGTCGGGTGGCGAGCGGCAGATGCTGGCGGTGGGACGTGCGCTGATGTCCGCGCCGCGCCTGCTGATGCTCGATGAGCCCAGCCTGGGCCTTGCGCCGCTGATCGTTCGCGACATCTTGACCATCGTGCGCAAGCTGCGCGACGACGGCGTGTCGATCCTGCTGGTGGAGCAGAACGCGCGTGCCGCGCTCGAAAGCTCCGACCAGGGCTACGTGCTGGAGACCGGCGAGATCGCGCTCTCGGGCGCCTCGGCCGAACTGGCGAGCGACCCGCGCGTGCAGGCGACCTACCTGGGTGGAGGCACGCACGATGACGAGTGAAGCCCGCGCGGTGCCGCCGGCACAACGCACGCTGCCCGCCATGCTGCAGCGGCAGGCCGGGTTGTACGGGCAGCGGCCTTTGCTGCGTATCGCGGGGCGGCAATGGACGCACGGCGATGCGGCGCAAGCGGCGGCCGTGCGGGCCGGTGCGTTGGCACAAGCGGGCGTGGTGCGCGGCGACCGCATTGCCGTGATGTGCGCCAACCGCATCGAATTCATCGAGACCTTCCTGGGCGCGGGCTGGCTGGGTGCGTCGGTCGTGCCGGTCAACTCGGCGTCGATGGGGCCGCAGATCGAATACTTCCTGGCGAACAGCGAAGTGAAGTTGCTGGTCATCGAGGCGGGGTTTCTGGAGCGGCTGGCCACCGCCGACCTGGGGCGCACCGCCGTGCAAGAGATCTGGGTGGTCGGCGAGGCGGCGGGTGCCGCATGGCAAGCGCCTGCTGGCGTGCGCGCGGTGCCGTACCCGGAAGGCGCCCAAGCCATCGCGCCGGCGCCGGTGCAGCCTGGCGACCCGCTCGCGATTCTCTACACCTCTGGAACCACGGGCCCGGCCAAGGGCGTGATCTGCCCGCATGCGCAGTACTTCTGGTGGGGCGTGAACAGCGCGGAAGTGCTGGGCGTGGGCCCCGACGACGTGCTGTGCACCACGCTGCCGCTGTTCCACATCAATGCGCTCAACACCTTCGCGCAGGCCGCGCTCACCGGCGCAGAAGTGGTGTTCGAGTCGCGCTTCTCGGCTTCGGGCTTCTGGCCATCGATGCGCGCGAATGGCGCCACCGTGGTCTACCTGCTGGGGGCGATGGTGCCCATTTTGCTGGCACAGCCCGAAGGTGCCGGCGAGCGGGACCACCGTGTCCGCATCGGGCTCGGCCCCGGCGTGCCGTCGGCCGCGGGGCAGGCGTTCAAGGCGCGCACCGGTGTCTCGCTGCTCGAAGGCTACGGTTCGACCGAGACCAACTTTGCGATTGCCACCGCGCCCGACTCGCCGCGCGGCGGCGTCATGGGCTGGCTGCGTGCCGGCTTCGAGGCGCGCGTGGCCGACGAAGACGATGTAGCGCTGCCGCCCGGCGAGGCCGGTGAACTGCTGCTGCGCGCCGACGAGCCCTACGCTTTCGCGAGCGGCTACTTCAGCATGCCGGAGAAGACCGTCGAGGCTTGGCGCAACCTGTGGTTCCACACGGGCGACCGCGTGGTGCGCGATGCCGATGGCGCGTTTCGCTTCATCGACCGCATCAAGGACGCGATCCGGCGGCGTGGCGAGAACATCTCTTCGTTCGAGGTCGAGCAGGTGCTGCTGAGCCATCCGGGCGTGGCGTCTTGCGCGGTGTATCCGGTGCGCTCCGAGCTGGCCGAAGACGAAGTGATGGCCGCACTGGTGGCGCGCGAGGGCGTGCGCATCGACCCGGCCGAGCTGGCGCGTTTCTGCGAAAGCCGCCTGCCTTACTTTGCCGTGCCGCGCTACATCGACCTGCTGCCCGACCTGCCGCGCACCGAGAACGGCAAGGTGCAGAAGTTCAAGCTGCGCGAGCGCGGCGTCGGCGCGCACACCTGGGACGGCCGGCCCGCAAGGCCGTAGGCCATGAGCAGTCCGTCGTTGTTGCCGCTTGCCGGGCGCGTGGCCTTCGTGACGGGCGCGGGGCAGGGGCTGGGGGCCGCCATCGCACGCGGATTGGCTCAGGCAGGCGCACGCGTGGCGCTGACGGACATCGAGCAAGGCCACGCCGAAGGTGTCGCGGCGGAGTTGGGCGGCCTTGCATTGCGGCTGGATGTGCGCGACGAAGCGGCCTTCGGCGATGGCTTCGGCAAGGCCGTGGCGCACTTCGGCGCCATCGACATCATGGTCAACAACGCGGCACGCACGCCGACGACTTCGCTCTGGGACATCACGCCCGATGAGTGGGACGACGTGCTCGCCATCAACCTGCGCGGCAGTTTCTTCGGCTGCCGCATTGCGGGCCGGCACATGCGCGAGCGCGGCGCGGGCCGCATCGTCAACCTGGCATCGATGGCGGGCCAGCAGCCCAGCGCCGCGACCGGCGTGCACTACGCGGCCAGCAAGGCCGGGTTGCTGGCACTGACGCGCTCCTTTGCGCAGGAGCTGGCGCCGCACGGCGTGACGGTGAACGCGCTGGCCCCGGCGGCCATCGACAGCCCGGCGCTCGATGCGCTGGACCCTGCGCGGCAACAGGCGCTGAAGGCCCGCATTCCCCTGGGCCGTTTCGGCTTTCCCGAAGAAGTGGCGGCGGCCGTGGTCTACCTGGCTTCGCCGGCCGCTGCCTTCATGACGGGCGCGACGCTGGACCTGAACGGCGGGCGTTTCATGCGGTGACAACCGGGCAGGGCGCACTTCGCTAAAATGATTCAGAACTAAAACATTCAGGTATGCAAACAAATTCACTGACTGGCCGCCACGCACTCGTTACCGGTGCCGCACGCGGCATTGGCGCGGAGATCGCCCGCACCCTGGCCGCCGAGGGCGCCGTCCTGACCCTGCTGGGGCGCGACCGCGATGCGCTGCAGCGCGTGGCCGATTCGCTCGCAGGCGGTGGCCATGGCGTGGTTGCGGCCGACGTGGCCAACCCCGAGGCCGTGCAAGCGGCCTTTGCGCAGGCCCGTGCCGAGCGGGGCGCCATCCGCGTGCTGGTCAACAACGCGGGCGCGGCCGAGAGCGCGCCGTTTCTCAAGACCTCTTTCGAGCTCTGGCAGCGCATGCTGTCGGTCAACCTCACCGGCAGCTTTTTGTGCGCGCAGGCGGCGTTGCCCGACATGCTCGACGCCGGCTGGGGCCGCATCGTCAACATCGCCAGCACCGCCGGCCAGAAGGGCTATGCGTATGTGGCGGCCTACACCGCAGCCAAGCACGGCGTGGTCGGGCTCACGCGTTCGCTGGCGCTCGAAGTGGCGCGCAAGGGCATCACGGTGAATGCGGTGTGCCCGGGCTACACCGACACCGACATCCTGCGCAACAGCGTGGCCAACGTGGTCGGCAAGACCGGACGCAGCGAGGCCGATGCACTGGCCGAGTTTTCCAGCGTCAACCCGCAGAAGCGCATCGTGCAGCCGGCCGAAGTGGCCGATGCCGTGCGCTGGCTGTGCGGAGAGGGCGCCGCATCGGTCACCGGCCAGTCGATCTCGGTTTCAGGGGGAGAAGTGACATGACACGCAACGACGCATCGCATGCGGTGCTGAGCGACGCCGAAGAACTCGGCCATGAAGGGCGCGCGGGCCATGAAGACCACGCGATGCTCAAGCTGTGGCTGCGCATGCTCGCGAGCACCACGCAGATCGAGGCCGAAATTCGCCGCCGCCTGCGCGAGCGCTTCGGCATTTCGCTGGCGCGCTTCGACTACATGGCGCAGCTGTACCGCTACAAGGACGGCCTGAAGATGCGCGTGCTGTCGCGCTACCTGATGGTGACCGGCGGCAACGTCACCGGCCTGACCGATGAGCTCGAGCGCGAAGGCATGGTGGCGCGCGCGCCCAGCCCCGACGACCGCCGTGCGTGGATCGTGAGCCTCACGCCCACCGGCCGGCGCACCTTCGAGACCATGGCGAGCGAGCACGAGCAGTGGATCCTCGAGATGTTCTCGGGCCTCGACATGAAGACGGTGAAGCAGATGCACAGCCAACTGGGGCAGTTGCGCGTGCACGTGCTGCGCGGCGAGCCCGCGGGCGAGGAGGGTTGAGCATGAGCGAAGCTGGCGGCACCATCGAATTCCAACGCCCGCGGTTGATCCGGTTCTCGGACTGCGACCCGGCGGGCATCGTCTTCTATCCGCAGTACTTCGTGATGCTCAACGGCCTGGTCGAAGACTGGGTGAACGAAGGCCTGCGCCTGAGCTACCACGGGCTGGTGGCGCAGCGCCGCATCGGCCTGCCGACAGTGAAGCTCGAAGCCGACTTTCGCGCCGTGAGCCGCATGGGCGACCAGGTGACGCTGGGGCTGGCCGTGCAGCGGCTGGGCTCGCGTTCGATGTCGCTGGCGCTGCGCTGCTTCGAGCCTGTGTCCGGTGAAGTGCGCATGGAGGTGAAGCAGGTGCTGGTGACCACGTCGCTGGAGACGCACCGCGCCGTCGCCATTCCGGGCGACATGCGCGCGGCCATCTTGCGCGACGCACCCGCGCTGGGTTGAACCTCTGCTTCAGGGCGCGGGTTCAGCGCCGGCGGCGTCCGCGGCTTCCTGCGCGCGCTTCTTCAGCCAGCCGCCGAGTTCCCGCTTGCCCTTGGCGTTGGCGCTACGCCACGCTTCGCGTGCGGCGGCAATGAAGCGCTCTTCCGCCGCATCGGGTACTTCGGAGGGACGGTCTTCCTTGTCGAGCCAACCGGCCTCGACGTCGCAGTGCCGCTCGATCTGCCGCGCAAGGTTGTCGCCGATCGGCCGGGCGCTCTTGATCTGGCTCCACATGCTGGGAGAGACTTCGATCTTCTTCGCGAACGCCTGGTCCAGCCCCTTGGCTGGCAGGCCCGCGGCAACGGCCTCTTCGAGAAAGCGGCGATGCAGCGCGAGAGCATTGCGACGACGCGCGACGGTGATATTGGGCACTGTTCAAAAACAACAACAAGACAAGAAAAGATTGTCCCGGTTGTTGACGTCGCCGTAAACACTATTTACAGTTACCTTCATTCGCGGCCCAGGCCGTACCTTTTTTCCAACCCCTAACGGCCGACAGCGGCAATTTTTGACCAGGAACCATCGTGAACACCGCCTTGACTCTCACCAACATTCGACCCGCATCGGGCCGGGCGTTCGTGCGCGTGTGGTCGTGTGGTGGCTCCAGCAATTTGCCGTCGTCGATCACCTCGAACCTGCGCCAGAGCTCCGTGCATTCCACGAAAGCCGCAGCAAGCCTGCGCGTTGGCAAGTTCGAGGATCAGGGGTTACCGGGTGGAGACTGCGCATAGGCGCACATCTCCCTAGCTCTCTCAAGCAGAGGCCCGGACACCGAAAGGTTCCGGGCCTTTTTGTTTTTTGCCTTGTTTGTTTGTTTGCCGTGCTTTGTCATTTCGGGTGTGCCTTCACCACACCGCCAGGAACCACCGCGTAGACGGTCTGGCGGGATGTGCAGGAAAGTGATCACCCCTGTGCAGCGACGTCGTACGGGGCAGCACCCAGCGTGCTGTCCGTCGCGTGAGGACACAACCGAAATGGAAAAGCGGGTCATCCGTTTTCTTCAACCGAACCCGAGCGGGACCGGGCCATGCAGATGGCCCTCCCGTGGAAACCGGCCGCAAAGATTGGGCGGCGCCGGAACTCGTAACCGGACACTTTTCTTGTTCTTGTTTTTCAACCCGCGTTAGCTCAATGGATCAGAGCACTTGCCTACGAAGCAAGGGGTTGCACGTTCGAGTCGTGCACGTGGGGCCATTTTCTTTTTCAGCCATACCAACCAAGGAGTCACCATGCGCAAGCGCAACACCCCGATCCGGATGATCACCGTGCGCCCGGCACAGCCGCGCAGGCGCATGGTCCTTGCACTGGCCCGCCGCTTCGGCATTGGCACCGACGATGCCCGGCGCGAAGCCGAGAACCCGTATGCATCGGCTGGCCGAGAGTGTCGGAGCGATGGCCCGGACCTCGACCTCGATCAGCGCGTGCGCCTGTTGGGCGAGTGGTAGGGCGCGGACTTTCTCTTCTTGTTTTTACGGTGCGCGTAGCTCAACGGCAGAGCCGCGGGTTGTGGTCCCGCTGACGACGGTTCGATTCCGTTCGTGCACCCCATCGCATTTTTTTCTCAGTCCACCATCGCCGCGAAAGGAGGCGAGTCATGCACCCTCACGTCCTGCAACTCGATATTCAGGGCACGCCGCAAGCCTGGATTTCGCTGGAGCAGGCGGTGCTGCACTACGCCACCGGATCGGTCGCGTGGGAAGACGGCGACCTGCCGCTGGCCACGCTGCGCGGCGGCTTCAACGTGGCGCGCGGTGTGCAGTCGCGCATCGAGGTGGCGCCCATCATCGCGCTGCGTGGCGCGTCGAAGATCAACCTCTTCGACGTGGTGCCCAGCGTCACCAAGGGCAAGCTGCTGCGTCGCGACCGCCACACCTGTGCGTACTGCGCCGGCGTGTTCCAGGAGCGCGACCTTCAATGCGAACACGTGCTGCCCGAATCGCGTGGTGGTCCGTGGACGTGGACCAATCTGGTGAGCGCATGCGCGGTCTGCAACAACCGCAAGGCGGCGCGCACGCCTGAAGAAGCAGGCATGCCGCTGGTCTACCTGCCGTATGTGCCGAGCCGCTTCGAGAACTTTCTGCTCGAAGGCCGCAACATTCGCGCGGACGTGCACGAATGGCTTGCGAAGCGCCTGCCCAAGGGCTCGCGGCTTCAATGAGGGCGCTCTTGTGCCCACTCTCGCGCCGTATGCAGGCGCCCATGAAAAAAGCCCGCTGTCTTTCAGGCAGCGGGCTTTTGCTTGTTTGGTCGAAGCGTTCGGAGCGTTCTGAGAGTAGGTCAGCGCCCGACGCCGAAGTAGCGGTAGGCGACCACGCCCGCGGCCGCAATGCCGCCCACGACGATGAGGATCACCTTGGTGAAGCGGCCATTGCCACGTTTCGAGCGGGTCCAGTGTTCCGGGCCGATCAGGTCGATGGGCACGGTGGGTTTGCCTATGTCGGAAGCCTTTTCCATGGGCGGAAATATAGCTCAGGCGGCAAAGCATATGCCGGTGACTGTCCATTCGTGGCGCCCTCGCATCGCCGTTGACGCCGGATGCGACAGGGCAAAAAAATACCCGCCTGAGCGGGTGCAACGAGCTTTTCGCTTCGAAGTTGATGTCCCTGCTGTTTGTGTTGTTGTGATGCGTGACAGCAGGTTGCAAGATGCCATGCCGAACAGGCTGCATTTGTAGGTTGAATCTCGGGTGGGTGTAAGTGCCACAAGGAAATGTGAAATATTGCCGTATGAACAAAGAAATCATTCTCGAAAGTCTGACGCGTGCCTTGGAGAACTGGGTCCGTCATGCTTCAGCGGAACAGCTCTGGCAGGTGCACCAGGCGGGCGGCCTGGGGGCATCCGTTCATGCCGAAGGCGACCTCGTGCAGGTCCGCATCGCGCTGGGCGGCGCGCGCAACGCGTTGTCGGACATCGGCAAGACCGACGGGCGATTGCCGGTGACCGAAGCGTTCCGCGGCAACAGTGGCGCGGACTGGGGAACGCCGCCGCCGCAAGGCAGCGCGGCGCGCGAGCAGTGGTTTCTGTCGAGCGATGTGGCCCAGGAACATGCAAGGCAGTACCTGATGGCGGAGGTGGGCGAGAAGCGCGATGTTCTCGCGCGCTTCGTCGACGAATGGATCGCCCAGCCACAAGGCGGTGCGCAGGCTCCGGCTTCCTAGCCCGCGTTTTCTTCGAGCCAGCGGGCCACGGCGATGGTGGTCCGGTCTTGCAGTGCCGGGCCGATGATCTGCACGCCCAGCGGCAAGCCCTGTGCCGTCTTGCCGGCGGGGGCAACGGTCGATGGCAATCCAGCGACCGTTGCAAGCCCCGACCATGCGAGCTGGTCGCGGTACATGGACGGTTCCCCGTCGATGGTCAGCGTCGTGTGTTCCCAATCGGGAGCGTCGATGTGCGCGAAGGCCGCCGTGCCGAAGGGCGGTGCGACCACCACGTCGAACGATTCGAAGAGAAGATGAAAGCGCTTGCGCCACTGCATGCGCCGGTCGAGCAGGCGCAGCCATTCATGCGCGGAGATGGAGGGCGCTGCATGGGGGGCACCCCGGGTTGCCAGTGTCACCAGGAGCTTTGCGTAGTCGCTCTGCAGGTCGGCGAGGTCGGGAAGCAGGGTGCTGGTATCTGCAACATGCGCACCGGCCTTTGCAAGGCGAGCGGCCACGTCTTCGACCACGCGCTTCATGTCCGCACCCGTGCGCGCCGAGGGATGCTCCGTCAACGCCAGCACACGCAAGCCCTGCGGGGTCGTGCGCCGCGCGGGCGGCAGCTGAAGGCGATAGGCCGTGGCTTCGTCGGCATCGGGCCCGGCCAGCACGATGAGCGCAAGTTCAAGATCGGCTGCGCTGCGCGCCATGGGGCCGATCACCGAAAGCACATCGGAGGCCGCCTGGTAGCCGGGGAAGTCATGCCCGCGCGTGGGCAGCAGGCCGTGGCTCGGCTTGTGGCCGTACACGCCGCAAAAGTGGGCCGGCACGCGGATCGATCCGCCGACGTCGGAACCCAGCTCGAGCGACACCATGCCCGCGGCCAAGGCGGCCGCCGACCCTCCTGACGATCCGCCCGGCGTGCGCGTCGCATCCAGCGGATGCAGGGTGCGCCCGTACGTCGGGTTGTTGCTCTCGTAGTCGCCGAGCGCGAGCGCGAGATTGGTCTTTCCCACGATCACGGCACCGGCCGCCTTGAGCCGTGCGACCGCCACCGCGTCTTCGGTCACCGGCAGAGCGCGTGCGAACTCGAAGCCCCAGGTCGTGGGCAGGCCCGCGACGTTGAACGCTTCCTTCACCGTCATCGGCAGGCCCAGCAATGGACGTCGTTCACCGCGGTCCAGCGCGGCATCGGCGGCGCGCGCCTGCTCGCGTGCGCGATCGAAGTCGCGGACGACCACGGCATTGATGTCGCGGTCGCGATCTTCGATGCGCGCGATGGTCGCGTCGCAAAGTTCAAGGGCGCTGACCTGGCGTGCGGCAAGCGCCTTCACCAGTTGGCTTGCACTGGCGGTTTCGATGTCTGGAAAGGGGGGCGTCATGAAGGGCTGTCGAGGGTTACTGCTGCAGTGGGAGGTAGAGGTCGGTGCGCCATGCGTCGCCCAAAGGCAGGCGCGGATCGTTGACGTAGTGCACGAAGCAGGGGCTGTCGCGCAGCGCATAGCCGGTGGCGGGAAGCCAGTCGCGGTACACGGCGTTCCAGACGCGGTGCAGCAGGCTATGGGCGCCACGATGGGAGAACACCGCGTAGCGGCCCGCGGGCAGGTGCCACCACGCCAGGGTGCCTGCCAGTGCCACCGGCGGTTGCGTCGCGTTGCCGCGGCGTTCGGTGAGGTGGTGGTCGAAGACCGCGCCGCAGAGCATGCGCGCCTGCTGGTCTTCCGGGCCCTGGGGCTCGTCGGGAAACAGCGCCAGCCAGCTTTGGACGCGCGGCAGAAGTTCTGCATGTCGTATCGCCGGAACCAGTTCGTCGAAGGCCTGCACCGCGGCCTGCCGCATGTTGCCGTCATCCATTCCGCGGCCGGTGGCTGTCAATATCGGGAGCGCCTGCACGTCGAGCATTTGCGGCTTGAGCAGCGCGTCGTCGTGCGACTCCAGCGGGTCGGTGGCGGGCCTGCGATCGAACAGCTGCTGCCAGCATGGTGCGTCGCCGGCCCGCACGGCGATGGGCGTGGTGTCGAGTTCGCGGCGCATCGCCTTCGCCAGTGCTTGCGCGGATTCGTAGCCCACCTCGAGCGCGATCCGGTGCACCGGTGCGGCATCGCTTGCGAGGAGTTCGCACGCCCGCTGCAAGCGGCGCCAGGTGATGTAGCCGCCCACGGTCGTGCCGAAGTACGCGCGGAAGATGCGGTGGAAGTGGTAGCGCGACATGGCGGCCATGTCGGCCAGCTCACGTCCGTCGAGCGGGTCGGCGAGATGGGTGTCGATGTGCGCGGCCGCACGCGACAGCAGGTCGAGATAGCGGACCGTCTGCGCTTTCGAGGTGTTGAATGTGGCGAAGGGGTCTGGCTGCTGCATGGCATCGGGATTGTTTCAGGCAACCCGCTGCCTGGCGTGTCCGCGTTTGCTCGATGCCCTGGATGCCTGCGTGCGGTCGCAGAGTTCGATGCGGCTGTCGCCGACGTCGGCATCTCGCAGGCAGAGAACATGGGTGCAGATGTGGCGACCGGTTTCAACGTCGCCGTCGTGCCCCGTGCCATCGATCGTGTTGTATTTTTGTCGCCGTGATGCTGGAGCGCGACAAGATCGGGCGCTGGGTCGAACGGGAGGGGCGCGGTGGAGCGAGCTTTGCGGCCATGAGGCCACTTCGCATCCGGTGAGAAGTCCATGCGCCGCCAACCCGCAACGAAACGAACGCGCAATGAAAAACGCCCGCTACCTTGGGGGTAGCGGGCGTTCCAGCGATGACGCAGTGTTGGTTGGTGGGCCCTGAGTGACTCGAACACTCGACCTACGGATTAAGAGTCCGCTGCTCTACCAACTGAGCTAAGAGCCCTTGCTTTGAAAACGTTTGGCGTTTTCTGGCAAGACCACGAGTATATCCCAGAATTTGTGCGATTCCAAAAAAATTGTGAACTGCAGCGTTAGGATGCGCCACCACTGGCGGGCGCGACCCCGCCGCCCCCATTCCCAGCAGGAGAAACTTCTATGAGCGATGCAGCAAGCAACACGCCCCATGTCCTGATCACCGGTGCCGCGGGCGCACTGGGCCGCGCCGTGGCGCAGCACTTCCTTGACCAGGGCGCGCGCCTTGCGCTGGTCGATCACCACGCGGGTCGATTGGCTGAAGTGTTCCCCGGCCTCGACAACTCGCAGCACCTGTTGCTCGCGGGCGACGTGACCTCGGCGACCGAGATGGCAGCGCTTGCCGGGCAGGTGCTCAAGTCCTTCGGCCGCATCGACACGCTGGTGCACATCGCGGGTGGTTTCGAGATGGGCGAGGCAACGCATGCGCTCACGCGCGCAAGCTGGGACCGCATGATGAATCTGAATGCGTGGTCGTTCGTCGCTGTGACGCAGGCCGTGTTGCCGTCGATGACCGAGCGCCGTTCGGGCAGCATCGTTGCGGTCACAGCCAAAGTGGCGGCACGCGGCGTGCCGGCGATGGCGGCGTACATCGCCTCGAAGAGCGCGCTGCAGCGCCTGGTCGAAGCCATGGCCGCGGAAGCCGCACCGCATGGCGTGAACATCAACAGCGTGGCGCCCAGCGTGCTCGACACGCCGGCCAACAGGCAGGCCATGCCCGACGCGAATCCGGCCGAGTGGGTATCGACTTCCGTCGCGGCGCAGACCATCGGCTTTCTTGCATCGCCAGCGGCGGCCGCGCTTCATGGCCAGCACCTGACGCTCGACACCTGAGCGCGGCCGCGAGCGAGCAAGCAAGGGCCAGGTTGACAAGCCGGCCCGATGCGCGGATCGATCGGCTTCTTGAAAAAGAAGCGCGAAGAAGCCGCTGCAGAGTAAGAAACTAGTGTTCCATCCGCGCGAAAGCCAATCTTTCGCATGATTTTCGAGCGCGCCTTCCGCCAGTAAGATTCCTCGCAAAGGGAGGGAGGCGTGTGATGTACAGCGTCGTGCGGACTTTGGTGTTGCTTGCGTGCCGATCACGAACAGGGCTTGCCACAAGCCCGTTTGCGCTGCCGCAATGAGCCGCCGCGTCACCATCCAGACGCCGGCGGGTTCGGACGTACTTCAGTTTCATCGCCTGGTGGGGCGCGAAGCCCTGAGCCAGCTCTACGCCTTCGACATCGATCTTCTGGGCAGCCATCATGGCATCGACCCCAAGGCCCTTTTGGGCAAGGCCGCCACGGTCACTCTGCAAACCGAAAGAGGGCAACGCTACCTGTGCGGCATTGCCACCCGGTTCGGTCTTGCGCAGGAAGACGCGCGCCATTCCTTCTATAGCCTGAGGCTGCGCCCGTGGCTCTGGCTGGCCACGCGCCGCAGCGATTTCCGCATCTTCCAGGGCAAGACGGTGCCCGAGATAGTGATGGAGGTGCTCGGCAGCTACGGCCACCCCATCGAGCAGAAGCTCAGCCGCGGTGATTACCGCCGCTGGGACTACTGCGTGCAGTACCACGAGAGCGATTTCAATTTCATCTCGCGCCTGTGCGAGCTCGAAGGCATCTATTACTACTTCAGGCACGAGGCGTCGCAGCACGTGCTGGTGTTCGCCGATGACATCGCCGGCTCGCACAGCCCATTGCCCGGTGGTGAAGAGGTGCGCTACCACCCTCTGGAAAAATCCGGCGTGGGCCAGCGAGAGCGCATTTCCGCCTGGGAGATCGACGAGGACGTGCGACCGGGCCGCCACTACAACGACGACTACGACTTCGAGAAGCCCAAGGCAGATCTCGCGCACCTGAGCAAGAGGCCACCGGGCCATGCGCACGACAGCTACGAGCAGTACGAGTGGCCGGGCGGTTTCGTGCAGCACGGCGATGGCGAAGCCTATGCGCGCATCCGCAACGAAGAGCAGTTGAGCCAGCGCAGCAGTGCACGCGGGCGCTCCAATCTCCGGGAGCTGGCAACGGGCCATACCTTCAGGCTCACCGAGCACCCGAAGGGAGACCAGAACCAGCAGTACCTGCTGTTGAGCGTGGCCTACCACCTGCAAGAGAACCTGCAGGCCAGCGAGGGCGCCGAGGGTTCGGACGGTTCCCTGCAGTACTTCGACTTCGTGGCCCAGCCCACCAGCTATGCATGGCGCCCGCCGCGCAGCACCAGCAAGCCGCGCACCCGTGGGCCGCAGACCGCGATGGTGGTGGGCCCGTCGGGCGAAGAAATCTGGACCGACCAGTACGGCCGCATCAAGGTGCAGTTTCACTGGGACCGCATCGGCCAGCACAACGAAAACTCCAGCTGCTGGGTGCGCGTGTCGACGGCCTGGGCCGGGTCCACCTTCGGCATGACCTCGGTGCCGCGCATCGGCATGGAGGTGATCGTCGATTTCCTGAATGGTGACCCTGATTACCCGATCGTCACGGGCTGCGTGCACAACGCGGACACCATGCCGGCGTGGCAACTGCCCGAGCAGAAGCACCTGTCGGGCATCCGCAGCCGCGAGCTGGGCGGCGGGCGCGGCAACCACCTGGTGCTGGACGACAGCAACGGCAAGATCCAGGCGCAACTGCGCAGCGACCACCAGGCCAGTCAGTTGAGCATGGGGCACATCGCGCGCATCGAGGACACGGCAGGCCGCAAGGACCTGCGCGGCCAGGGCTTCGAGCTGCGCACCGACGGCCACGGCGCGATGCGCGCAGCCGACGGGCTGTTGGTCACCACCGAGGCGCGCACCAACGCACAGTTCCACATCACCGACATGGGTGAGACCGTGGGCAGGCTCACGCAGGGCAGGGCTCTGCACGAAGACCTGGGCGGTGCCGCCAGGGACGCCAAGGCGCATGAGGCCGGCGACCAGGACGAAGTGGCGAAGAGCCTGAAGGAGCAGGCCGACGCGATCAAGGGGCAGGGCGGAGACAAGGCGCGAGGCCAGTTCGCGGAATTCCAGGAGCCGCACCTGACGCTGGCCAGCGCGGCGGGTATACAGACCACGGCGCAGGGCTCGACCCACATCGCGAGCGAGGAGCACAACGCGCTCACGAGCGGAAGGCACACGAGCCTGAGCGCTGGCAAGAGCCTGCTGGTCAGCGCCAAGGGCTCCGTGCGCATGGCGGCCCATAAGGCGGGCATGCGGTTCACGGCCGCGCAGGGCGACATCGACATCGACGCGTTCAAGGACAGCATCAACGTGCTGGCCAAGCTCAACATCAAGCAGGAGGCCAACCGCATCACCATCACCGGCAGGGACGAGGTGGTGGTCAACGGTGGCTCCAGCTACACGCGCTGGAATGCCCAGGGCATCGTGCACGGCACCAATGGCCTGTGGCGCGTGCACGCCTCCGCGCATTCGATGACCGGCCCCAGGAGCTTGCCGGTGCCACCGATGCAGCCCCGCCAGGTCGTCTGCAAAGAGTGCATGGAGAAGGCCGCGGCACGTGCCGCCGCGGTGGCGCCCAGGCAGTGACGGCCCCCATCCAGCACCTGATGAAGCCATCGCGGCAGGCCATGGTGGGCCTGCCGTTGCACGAGCCGGCTGCCTTCGATGCGGAAGTCGCGCGGACACTGGCGCACGACATGGGCGTGCTGCTGGCCGCCGCTGCCGGCATGCCTTGCTATGCGCTCGTCGAGCTGGGCCAATGCCCGCGCATCGAAGACCGCTCGGCCATTGCCCTGTGCGTGCTGAACCATGGCCTCGATGTGGCGCGCCTGTTCGACGGCACGCCTGAAGCCGAACTGGCCGACCAGGGGCCGTGGCTCATCGAGCTTTCCACACAGAAGCCGGGCGAGGTGTTGGACTTGCTGGCGTCGCATGCAGGCGCGCACCATGCGCTGAGCCTCATGGTGTCTCCCTTGCCGCTGCGCGCGCTCGCGGACCATCTGCGGTCCTGGCTCGAAGGCCTGATTCCGCCCGATGCGCAACTGCCGGGCGACGAAGCCATGGGCGCGGTGTTGCGCTGGTTCGATCCCCGCATCGGGCTCGACGTGCCCTCTTGCTGGCCGGACGAAGACCGCATGCAGTTCGTGCGGGCGTTCCGCTGGTGGGCGGCCTGGCAACCCGACTTCTCGCCGCGCCTGCTGCGCGGCGGCATGCACAACCGCGCGGCACCGCGCATCGGGCCGCTGCCACTCGATCCACCCCTGATGCTGGCGCTCGACAAGCTCAACACCCCCGAGAACATGCTGGCCTTCGTGCGAGAGAACGACATCGAGCCCGGCGAGCTCGACCGCATCGGGCCGTCGTTGCAGCGCTGGCTTGCGCACCGCCTGCTCGACGATGCGCGGCGCCTCGGCCTGACGGACTGGGCCGACCGCTACATGCTGCTGTCGATGGGGCTGCGCCTGCATCCGGACATCGCCGAAGTCGAAGCCCTGCACCCGCTGTTCGCCGCGGCTGCCGAAGGGCGCGAAGCGCTCGGTGCGGCCGTCGTCGGCATCGACCCTGACCGCTGGACCGACCTGGCCGAACAGGCGCCCCAGGCCCTGGCCCTGCATTCGCACACCCTGCTTGCCGCCTTGCGCAAGCGGCGCACCGATGCGCGCGCGGCGCATCCCTTCGCGCACGTGTATTGACGCCTGATCGATCGTTTGCTTGCTTGTTCGCTCACCGAATCCACCATGGCCACTGTCCCCAATCTCAGCTCCAGCGCCGCCAACGCCCAGGCGTCGAAGAACCGCATTCCCGGCCTGTGCGATTGTTCGGAGCCGAGCGAAAAATCGGCGCTCATCCTCTACCCGAGCCTGGGCACGCCGTTGATGCTCAAGAAGGGGCAGAGCAAGTGCAGCATCTTCATCGTCGGCGAAAAAGGCTTGCGTTCGCCCGCGGGCGCCGGGGGCGACATTCCGGCGCATGCGCCCAACCTGCATGTGTTCGTCGACCGCCACTTGCGGGTCTACCCGATCGAGAAGAAGGACATCCAGACCGACACCACCGTCGGCACCCTGTTCGGCGACGGCAAGACCTGCGATGTCGCCAAGCAGCACCTGGACGCCTGGCGCGTGGGCAGCTTCGATGCCGGCGCACTCATCAAGGACCGCCATGGCCGCCCCTTCGCCACCATCGCGCCGATGGCCGTCAAGGTCTACAAGGACCTGGCGGGCGGCGACATCTACGAGGTCGAGCTCGACCTGAAGGCGGCGCCGTTCAAGCCCATCAATGGCGAGAGCTTCATGAGCTTCGCCTGGATGGTGAAGCTCAACGACGAGGGCAAGAAGCTGATACCCGGCGCCACCCATGCCGAGCCGCAGGACCTGATGATCGCCCGCTTCCTCAAAGAGCAGGCCGACAAGGACCCCTACCATTTCAGGAACATCCACGAGTTCGACCTGAAGAAGGGCGCGCCCCATACCGCCAACGCGCTGCCGCCGCAAAAGAGCGACACGGCGGACCAGCTCAAGAGCTGGCATCCGGTGAAGTACATGCCGGCCAGGGCGTTGAAACTGGGGCATCTGTCGGACGTGCACGTGAATGTGCGCCACACGGCCCTGGGGCAAAGCCCGGCACGGGTGATCGAGGGAGAGATGGTGGGCGAAGCGGCATGGAACCAGCCGGTCGGCACCAAGGTGTGCAACGCCTTCGATGCGTTGCGGCAGCTCTTCAGGAACCTCGCTTCGGGTGACGGAAAAGAGAAGGCCGACGCCGTGTTGCTGACCGGCGACCTGATCGACTTCAACCGCAACATCAATCCCGCCGAGTGCGGGAAAAGCATCGGCGAGCAGTGGAAATCCTTCAACCTGCTCAACAACATCCACGACAAGGCCAACGGTCCCAGGCTCTATCCACGGGGCCTCGACGACATGCTGGTGTTCAGCCTTGTGCGCGCCGTGTACCGCGAGCACAAGCTGCCGGTGTTCATGACCAGTGGCAACCACGAGGCGTACCAGGTGCCGTATGGCATCAGTGCGCGGGTGGAGGCCGGGGACATGGAGAACTGGGCCTTCAAGCTTGGCGTGCTGGAAACGGCTTCAGATCCCGCCAAGCTCGGCGAGATTGCCAAGGCGACTGTCAGTGCCAGCGGAGGCGCATTGCGCGAACAGGCGCAGGGAACTGTCGACAAGACGGCCGGGTGGTTCAAGTCGGCCACCGGGCTCGATCCGAGCGAGGCCGCCGAGCGTGCCGCGCAGCGGGCGGCAAAGGCCGCGCCGGGCATAGCGCGCGACGTCGCGGAAAGGTTGCGCGGCATCGATGACGACCGTGCCAGGAGCCTGGCGAAGAAGGTGGAGAGCGCGGGACAGGCGATGGATGGCAGCGAGCTGGCCAAACATCTGAAGGAGCTCGAGGCGGCCAGCAAATGGACGCGCGGCAAGGCCAACGAAGGCATGAGCCGCGACCACAACATGACCGTCTACGAAGCTTGCCTGGCGTACGGCCCGACCTATGGCCAGGCCCTGACCGGCTTCAACTTCGACGGCGGCCAGTTCGACTGGTTCTATGCCTTGTTCACGCCGCTTGCGGACATCGTGGTGGCCTACGGTGCCGAGAGCGACGATGCCACCGGGGCTGGTGCTCTGCAGGTCATCGCGCCCATGGGCTGGGGGACCAACGAGAACTTCAAGAACCTCGGCGAAATGGCCGATGACGCGCTCAAGAAGAAGGGCATTCCTCTCGGCGTGGACAGGCAGGGCGCGGGCATCCTGCCGCGCGCCACCGAATCGTGGAGCACCAGCCAGTTCGAACTGCTCACCCAGGCGCAGGCCTTCAAGAAAGCCAGCGGCAAGACCTTGACGGTGGCCAGCCACTTCACCATCGTGAGCTTCGATGAGCCGGTGCCTCTGACTTCCGTCAAGGACAACGTGGACCTCGTGCGCTTCTGGCCGCACAACAGCACCACCGGCGTGCCCAACCTGGAGGCGGGGTTCAACAAGGCCAATGTCGGAACCTGCGAGCGGGGCTTGAACGATTACTTCGAGCGCTATGTGCGAGCGGGTCGCCAGCGCCCCAAGGGCGCCGCGCAGGTGGACTGGCACTTCTCGGGCCACAGCCATCGCAGCGCCGTCTACAAGGCCCAATGGAGCAGGAGCGGCGACAGCGACAAACCCTGCGTGGAGATCGTCTCCGCGCGCGACCCCGGCGTTCATGGAAAGCAGACGGTTGCGCCCGACACGCAGACGGCATTGATCGTCTCCAGTTGCGGAGGCCCCATCGGTTACCAGAACTTCGATGGCGAGCTCAGTGCCTGGACGGGGCGTCCCCCGGCGGGCAGCCTGCTGGACTGCGCGACCGGCGTCATCCAGCAGGTCTCCACCCATCGTAGCCGTGTCGAAGATGGCAAGGCCTACAACGAGAAGCCGCGCCTGGCAGTGGCGCTGGACTACCTGTGGGTGATGAGGAGCCTGCCCGCGAAGGGCGATATCAAGGATCCGATCTATCTCTTGCGCCACAAGGAGGGATTTCCGACCACCATCGACGTCTACATGAGTCCGCAGGTGACGAAGCTCGGATGTATCGTGGGCATGGCCATCTGGGTGTTCGAGGGGGGGAAAAATGCGAAGAAGGAACAAGTCAGGAAATGGACCCGCTTGAGCCCGAGTTGGGCAAAGCACCCGACCGATCCGGAACGAGCAATACTGAGCCTTGGTGGCCCCGATCTGGTGGCTCTCAATGCAGCAATGATTGCCGGTGTCGCCGGGCAATATAAGGACCAGAGCGGCCGGGGAGGGGCCAAGTACCGCAAGGTGCGCCAGGCTTTCTGCGAAGTCGCCTTGCAGGCGCCGGCACCGACGAAGGCTGGAGATGATTGGGGAAAAGACATGCTGTGCGACAAGGATGCCTGGGTGTTCCCGCTCGAAATCAGCATCGCGGACGAGACGCTCTCGCCCCGAAGCTTGTGGCAGTTCACTCGGCCGAATGGGGAGCGTGGGGAGGTGCCGGATTGGGATTTTCTCGCGGAGTATTTCGGGGACAAAGGCTACGTTTCAGCCAAAGAGGCAATCAAGACAAGAATCTGATGCGTGAAAAAAATCTACCCGAATTAGCTCTGATGCATCGTCGGCGCGCTTTCCTTGCCAAGGTCGCAATCTCTGGCCTCGCGCTTCCCTTCCTGACTGGATGCGACATGACTTCGACCACAACCACAACCACGACCAACAAGAACATTCGCGACTTCGGCAAAATCTTCGACTACTTGAAGGACCCGGAGCTTCGCAAGAAAGAGGTGGGCAATGCCAAGCTGACCGTGGAGGGCGCCGTGTTCAGCGGAGAGAAGTTCGAGGACGTGGAATGGCACGACATTCATTTCAAGAACTGCGATTTCGTTGGGGCTTATGAACTCAAGCCCAAGAGCTCGACCAATGTGCTCTACGAAGATTGCCGGTTTTCGGGTGTCTTCGGATATGGCAAGGCTTTGGCGCTGCATTTCCTGCGTTGCGCGTGGGCACCGGAATCGAATGCCTATGCAGGCGAAGGCAGCCGTGGCGTGTTGTTTGAATCGTGCAAATTCGTGGGTGGCAGCACGGACCCCAATCACTGGGGGGCCGTCGGCAGCGACGGAGAGGCCGAGTTCGTCAAATGCACGGCAAACATGTTCAACCTCGACGGCCACTCGAAACTGGTCATTCGCGGGTGCGAACTCGACAACGTCATCTGCTCTCCCTCGGCGCGTGAGTCGGGCGGCGTTTCTTCGGAGATGCTGATAGAGACGAGTACGCTGCGAGGCAGGTTTCGCATGACCAACGCCGATCTTGTTTCGTTGACCGTTCGCGACACCCTTATCGAAGGCTCGCTCGATATGAACAATGCCAAGGTCAAGGGCGACGTTCTGATCGAACGTGTGCAGGGCGGCGTCATTCGTGGCTATGTCAAGCATGCCAACAGCTTCACTGTTCGCAACAGCAAGATCATGGGTGACGGGCAGGACGTGTTCGAGGCATACGCCGGCGGCATCAAGACCATCGAGATCGACGGAACAGTCTTCGGTTCAGGCACCGCGAAAGGTGGCAACAGCACGGACGGGGTCACCATCGGAGGCGGCATCGGCAACGATCCTGCCAAGCCGAAGCCGCGAGTCACCGAACGGCTGACGATCCGCAACAGCACGATCCCGCAATTGAACGTGGATCACATCCAGGCGGCGGAGGTGCACATCGAAAACTGCGACTTCGCCGAAGCCAACTTGAGCAACAGTCTGCTGGGCGTATTGAGGTTGGACAACGCGCGTTTTGCAGGTGCACTGGACATGAGCAATACCCGGGTGCGGGATCTCAAGCAGAGTGGAGGCACGGACTTGGCAAAGCTTGGGAGCAGGCTCAAGGCCGATGGCTCCAATCTCAAGTTGCCCCAATGAACACTGAGGTCTCCGGCTATTCGCCTGCCTTGCAAATGGAGACCGATGGATGACCCGTCGTCGCTTTCTCAAAGTCGCGACGGTGGTTGCCGGCAGTTGTCTGTATGGGTGCGTGAGCGAGCCCGAAGGAAAGAAGAACATCAAGGAATTCGACAAGACGTACCAGTACTTGCTCGACCCGGAGCTTCGCAAGAAGGAAGCCGGAGACGCGCAACTCGTCATCGAAGGTGCCGTGTTCAGCGGCGTCGACCTTCAAGGAGAGATCTGGCAGAACATCAAGTTCACAAACTGCGATTTCGTGGGTGCTTACCAGATCAAGCCCGAAGCCATTGAACGTTCCGTCTTCGAGGGATGCCGATTCTCGGGAATCTTCAATTTCGGCATATTGAGGCAGGTCGGCTTTTTTCGGTGCCTGATTGCCAAGACGAGCCACGTGGTGGGCGATGTCGGCAGCGTGGGCGTGGTTTTCGATTCGTGCGAACAGATGGGCAGCGACACGGATGCCAATCACTGGGGCAGCTTCGGCGCCTACGGTGAGGTCGAGTTCATCAAGTGCAAGGCACGACTGACCAATCTGTCGGGCGAAACCAGGCATGTGATTCGTGAATGCGATTTCGAAGATGTTCGATGCGGCATCAACAACGACGACGGTGGGTCTCACGTGCTGATCGAGAACAGCAGGCTGCGCGGCAGGTTCAGCATGGTTGTGGCGGATCTCCGATCCCTGACTGTCCGAGACACCGTTGTCGGCACCCTCGACTTGAACGATGCCAAGGTCAAGGGCGCCGTTCTCATTGAACGTGTGCAGGGCGGCGTCGTTCGTGGCTATGTCAAGCATGCCAACAGCTTCACTGTTCGCAACAGCAAGATCATGGGTGACGGGCAGGACGTGTTCGATGCGTATGCCGGCGGCATCAAGACCATCGAGATCGACGGAACAGTCTTCGGTTCAGGCACCGCGAAAGGCGCCAACAACACGGACGGGGTGACCATCGCGGGTGGCACGGGGGCCGATCTTGCCAAGCCGAGGCGGCGAGTCACCGAACGGCTGACGATCCGCAACAGCACCATTCCGCAATTGAACGTGGATCACATCCATGCTGCGGAAGTGCGCATCGAAAACAGCGACATTGCCGAAGCCAACTTGAGCAACAGCGTGTTGGGCGTGTTGAGGCTGGACAACGCGCGTTTCGCAGGCGCGCTGGACATGAGCAATACCCGGGTGCGGGATCTCAAGCAGAGTGGGGGCACGGAGGTGGCCAGGCTCGGGAGCCAGCTGAAGCTCGAGGGCTCGAACATCAAGCTGCCACGGCGCTGAAAGTCCTGCTGCCCCCGAAGACGGCTGGGCGGGGCACCGGCACAAACGCAAACCGAGCCCCAAAAGCAATCAACGCCTGGCACTGAAAAGCGGCAGGCGTTGATCGACGGGAAACATGTTGGTGGAGAGGATGAGGATCGAACTCACGACCTCCGCATTGCGAACGCGGCGCTCTCCCAGCTGAGCTACCCCCCCAACACAGCGTAAATTCTAACCAGACTCCCGTGCGGGTGCACGCGGGGCGTGCCAAGATTCGCGCCTCTGGAAACAAGGAGCAGGAACTGCATGGCCTCGTACGAACCCGCCTGGCTGGAAGGCATGTACAACAACCTCGCGCGGGTCAAGGACCATCCCGCTTACTTCGAGCGATGGACGCGCGAATCGGCCGCGGCACGCGATTCGCTGCCGGCCCGCATCGACCTGGCTTACGGCGACGGCCCGAACGAAACGCTCGACATTTTTCCGGCCCCGGTGCCTGACGCACCGGTCCTGGTTTTCATCCACGGCGGCTACTGGCGCGCGATGGACAAGAGCCAGCATTCCTTCATTGCGCCCGCGTTCAACGACCGCGGCGTGTGCGTGGTGGTGCCCAACTATGCGTTGTGCCCCGGCCCCGTCGATCAGCCCGTGACGGTGCCGGGCATCCTGATGCAGATGGTGAAAGCGCTGGCGTGGACGTGGCGCCATGTCGCAGCCCATGGCGGTGACCGGTCGCGCATCACCGTTGCCGGGCATTCGGCCGGCGGGCACATGGCGGCAGCCTTGCTGGCCTGCGATTGGAAAGCGGTCGCGCCCGACCTGCCCGCGCAACTGGTGCGCAACGCGCTGTCGATTTCGGGCCTGTACGACTTGCGCCCGTTGCAGCGCACACCGTTCCTTGAAGACGTGCTCCACCTGACGGATGCGGATGCGCTGCGCGCCAGCCCGGCACTCTGGAAAGCACCTGCGCGCGGCCAGCTCTACGCGGTGGCCGGTGGCGCCGAGAGCCCCGAGTTCATCCGCCACAACGCGATGATCCGCGAGGCCTGGGGCCGCAACACCGTGCCGGTGTGCGAGGTGCTCCCCGGGCTCAACCACTTCGACGTGGTGGATGCGGTGGCCGATCCGGCGCATTCGTTGCACCGGCACGCGGTGCAACTGCTCGAAGCCTGACGGCGACCGGCGCAGCAGCCCTTGCCCTGAGCCCCAGGGGAGGTGGCCGCTGCCGTCTTACATCAGCAGGTGTTCGCCCGCGTTGTCGCCGCCCAGCGTGACGTAGTTGACCTTGCGGATGTCCATCAACGTGCGGCCGCCCGCGTAGCTGATCGAGCTCTGCACGTCCTGCTCCATTTCGACGAGCGTGTCGGCCAGCTTGCCCTTGATGGGCTCGAGGATGCGCTTGCCCTCGACGTGCTTGTATTCGCCCTTGTTGAAGTCGCTGGCGGAGCCGTAGTACTCCTTGAAGAGCGTGCCATCGACGTCGACCGTCTTGCCAGGCGATTCTTCGTGCCCCGCGAACAGCGAGCCGATCATGACCATCGACGCGCCGAAGCGCACGCTCTTGGCAATGTCGCCGTGGTCGCGAATGCCGCCGTCGGCAATGATGGGCTTGGTGGCCACGCGCGCGCACCACTTGAGCGCCGAGAGCTGCCAGCCGCCGGTGCCGAAACCGGTCTTGAGCTTGGTGATGCAGACCTTGCCCGGGCCGATGCCGACCTTGGTTGCGTCGGCGCCCCAGTTTTCGAGGTCGATCACGGCTTCGGGCGTGCCGACGTTGCCGGCAATCACGAAGGACTTCGGCAGCTTTTCCTTCAGGTAGCCGATCATGTTCTTCACGCTGTCGGCATGGCCGTGCGCAATGTCGATGGTGATGTATTCGGGCGTCAGGCCCTCGGCCACCAACTGGTCGACCGTGTCGTAGTCGGGCTTCTTCACGCCGAGCGAGATGGACGCGAACACGCCCTTGCCCTGCATGTCCTTGACGAACTTGACGTTGTCCAGGTCGAAGCGGTGCATCACGTAGAAGTAGCCGTTTTGCGCCAGCCACAGGCAGATCGACTCGTCGACCACCGTCTTCATGTTGGCCGGTACCACCGGCAGGCGGAAGCTGCGGGCACCCAGCGTGACGCTGGCGTCGCATTCCGAGCGGCTTTCCACGCGGCACTTGCGGGGAAGCAAAAGAATGTTGTCGTAATCGAAGATTTGCATGGCCAGGCTCCAGAAAGGAAATCGTTGAACAGAACGAAAGAGCGCTTGGTCCGGCCGGTTCTTGCGGCGCTTTCTGCAAGGAATGTGCAAAGAAAGCGCCCACAAAAAACCGGGCGCAAGAAACTTGGGCCCGGTGATTGAGTTTACGCGGTCTCGCGACGGGGGGTCTTCCGTTTCTTCATATAACCCGCATACGCAGTGGTTTCTACAATCGGCGGATGTTGTTTAACGATCCTGCGGCTGACGCCCACCCTGCGGACATGCCGCTGCTCCATAACCTGAACGCGGAGCAACTCGCCGCGGTCACGCTGCCGGCAGGCAATGCGCTCATCCTCGCGGGGGCCGGCTCCGGCAAGACGCGCGTGCTCACCACCCGCATCGCGTGGCTGCTCCAGACGGGGCAGGTGTCCGCCGGCGGCATCCTGGCCGTGACCTTCACCAACAAGGCCGCCAAGGAAATGATGACGCGGCTGACGGCGATGCTGCCCGTCAATGTGCGCGGCATGTGGATCGGCACCTTCCACGGCCTGTGCAACCGCCTGCTGCGCGCGCACTGGAAGCTGGCCAACCTGCCCTCGACCTTCCAGATCCTGGACACGCAAGACCAGCTCTCGGCCATCAAGCGCCTGATGAAGCAGTTCAACGTCGACGACGAGCGCTTTCCGGCCAAGCAGACGCAGTGGTTCATTGCAGGCGCCAAGGAAGACGGCCTGCGCCCCGGCGACGTCGAGGTCCGCAGCGACGACGACCGCAAGAAGGTCGAGCTGTACCAGCTGTACGAAGAGCAATGCCAGCGCGAAGGCGTGGTCGATTTCGGCGAACTGATGCTGCGCAGCTACGAGCTGCTGCGGGACAACGACCCGGTGCGCGAGCACTACCAGCGGCGCTTTCGCCACATCATGATCGACGAGTTCCAGGACACCAACCGCCTGCAATACGCGTGGATCAAGATGCTCTCGGGCAACGTGGTCGGGGGCCAGTTCACGCCGAGCGGCAACAACAGCGTGATCGCCGTGGGCGACGACGACCAGAGCATCTATGCCTTCCGTGGTGCGCGCGTGGGCAACATGACCGACTTCGTGCGCGAGTTCGACGTGCGCCACCAGATCAAGCTGGAGCAGAACTACCGCAGCTACAGCAACATCCTGGATTCGGCCAACGAGCTGATCAGCCACAACAAGAAGCGCCTGGGCAAGAACCTGCGCACCGACCAGGGCCCCGGCGAGCCGGTGCGGGTGTACGAATCGACCACCGACCTGGCCGAGGCGCAGTGGATGGTCGAAGAAATGCGCCAGTTGGCGCGCGACGGCTTCGACCGAAAAGAAATGGCCGTGCTCTACCGCAGCAATGCGCAGAGCCGGGTGATCGAAACGGCGCTCTTCAATGCCTCGGTGCCGTACCGCGTGTACGGCGGCCTGCGCTTTTTCGAGCGTGCCGAAATCAAGAACGCGCTGGCCTATCTGCGCCTGCTCGAGAACAAGGACGACGACACCAGCTTCCTGCGCGTCGTCAACTTTCCGCCGCGCGGTATCGGCGCGCGCACGCTCGAAACCCTGCAGGACGCGGCCCGCGCGGCCGGGCGTTCGCTGCACGACGCGGTGAGCGTGGTCGGCGGCAAGGCCGGCGCCAACCTCACGGGCTTCGTTGCCAAGATCGACGTGCTGCGCGAGCAGACCCAGGGCGTGAGCCTGCGCGAGATCATCGAGCTGGTGCTCGACCACAGCGGCCTCATTGAGCACTACAAGGCCGACCGCGAAGGCGCCGACCGTGTCGAGAATCTGGAAGAACTGGTGAACGCGGCCGAGAGCTTCGTCACGCAGGAAGGCTTCGGCCGCGACGCTGTAGCACTGCCAGTCGACGAACTGCGACAGTCGCCCGCGAGCCAGGGCATCGACCTGACCCGTCCGGTGATCGACGAGCCGCTGGCACCCGATGCCGAGACCGGCGAAACGCTGAGCCCGCTGGCTGCGTTCCTGACGCATGCCGCGCTCGAATCGGGCGACAACCAGGCACAGGCGGGGCAAGACGCCGTGCAGCTGATGACCGTGCACGCCGCCAAGGGGCTGGAGTTCGACTGCGTGTTCATCACCGGCATGGAAGAGGGGCTGTTCCCGCACGAGAACTCGATGAGCGATTTCGAGAGCCTCGAGGAAGAGCGCCGCCTGATGTACGTGGCGATCACGCGGGCACGCAAGCGCCTGTACCTGAGCCATTCGCAGACGCGCATGCTGCACGGCCAGACCCGCTACAACGTCAAGAGCCGCTTCTTCGAGGAACTGCCCGAGGGCGCGCTCAAGTGGCTCACGCCCAAGAACCAGGGCTTCACGCCGTCGGCTTTCGGCTATGGCGGCGGCTATGGGAGCACGCGTGGCGGCGGCGGTGCGTACAGCGGTGGCGGCAGCAGCGGCTACAGCGGCGGTTATGGCGGAGGCGCAAGCAGCAGCAAGGACACCTTCGCCAGCCCGCCGGTGCCGCCGCAGAAGGCCGCGCCTTCGCACGGCCTGCGCTCGGGCATGCAGGTGTTCCACAACAAGTTCGGCGAAGGCACGGTGCTGGCGCTCGAAGGCACGGGCGACGACGCGCGCGCGCAGGTCAAGTTCACGCGGCATGGCGTGAAGTGGCTGGCACTGTCGGTCGCCAAGCTCACGCCGGTTTGATGTTGCTACTAAAGCTATAGCGAACAGCGCAGACAGGACGGGCGTTTTCGCGTCTTTCGTCTTGAACGGCCGTACACTCCGGGCTCGCCAAACAAGGGGAGTTCGGGATGTGGTTTCTTGGCATCATGGCCGGCCTGGTGATAGGGGCGCTGTTCGAGTCGATACCGGCGGCGCTGGTGCTCGCTGTGCTGGGCGCCTTCGCGCTCCCGCAGATCTTCGGCAAGAAGAAAAAGGCCGCGCCCGTTCGCACCGAAGCTGAAAGCGTCCCGACGCCGGGCGCCGCGAATTCCGCGAACCCCGCTACCTCCGCCAACTCCGCGATCGGCAACGCGCCCGTGGCGCCGGCCAGCGGCATGCAGAAGCTGCAGCAGCGCGTGGCGGAGCTCGAACAGCGGGTCTCGCAGCTCGAGGCCCGGTTGTCGCAAGGCGCGGCCGATGCCTCCGCGGCACCCGTGGCCGAAGCAATGGCCTCCGTCATTCCCGTGCTGGCCGATGCGCCGCCCGCGAGCGATCTCGCCACGTCGATGGCCGATACGCCGCTTGCCACCGTGCCGTCGCTGCCGTTGGCGCCGGCTGTGCCGGAGCTGGGTCGTCCGCGCATCGCGATGATGACGGTGCCCGCGCCTCCCGCACCTGCCACTGCCGCTGCCGCTGCGGAGGACGTTGCCCCCGAGCCCGTGGTCACTGCCGCCGCCGTCCCCGCCGAGCAGCCCGCCGCGCCCGCCAAGCCTCCCGTGGCCGCACCGGCACCCGTGCGCCGTCCACCCCCACCACCCCCACCGCCCCCGGTGCCGCTGCGCGACCGCCTGCCCGCACCCATTGCCAACCTGGTCTTCGGCGGCAACATGCTCGTCAAGCTCGGCGTGCTGATCCTGTTCCTCGGGCTGGCCTTCCTGCTGCGCTACACGGCCGAGCGCGTCACCGTGCCCATCGAGCTGCGCTATGCGGGCGTGGCGCTGGTGGGCGCCGTGCTGCTGGTGCTGGGCTGGCTGCTGCGCCACAAGCGCGCGGGCTATGCGCTGATCCTGCAGGGCGCGGGCATCGGCGTGTTCTATCTCACGACGCTCGCGGCCATGAAGCTCAGCGGCCTGCTGCCGGCCAGCGTCGGCTTTGCCTTCCTGTTCGGCGTGGCGGTGCTCAGCGCCGCGCTGGCCGTGCTGCAGAACGCGCCGCTGCTGGCCATCGTGGCCGCCCTCGAAGGCTTTGCCGCGCCGGTGCTCGCCTCCACCGGTTCGAACCAGCCGGTGGGGCTGTTCACCTACCTGCTGGTGCTCGACGTCGGCATCGTGCTGGTCGCGTGGTTCAAGGCCTGGCGCGTGCTCAACCTGATCGGTTTCGTCGGCACCTTCACGCTGGCCGCCGGCTGGGCGCACAAGTACTACACCGACGACCAGTACGGCACCGTGCAGCCCTTCCTGATCGTGTTCTTCCTGCTGTTCACCGCCATCGGGCTGCTGTTCGCGCGCCGCACGCTGTTTGATGCGCCGGTGCAGCCCGCGCAGCCGCTGGCCACCCGTGCGCTCGACACGCTGCGCCGTGCGGGCCGGGTCGACAGCTCGCTGGTGTTCGGCACGCCGATGGTCGCCTTCGGCATGCAGTACCTGCTGATGCGCCCGTGGGAATACGGCGCCGCCTTCTCGGCGATGGCGCTCGCGGCCTTCTACCTGGTGATGGGGCGGCTGGTGTTCGCCACGCAGCCCAAGGGGCTCGCGCTGCTGGCGGAGGCGTATGCCATCGTCGGCGTGATCTTCGGCACGCTCGCCATTCCGCTCGGCCTCGAAGGGCAGTGGACCGGCGCGGCCTGGGCGGTCGAGGCGGCCGGCATGTACTGGCTGGGCGCGCGGCAGGGGCGCGTGTATGCGCGCGCTTTCTCGTTCCTGGTGTTCGCCGGTGCGGTGCTCAAGCTGCTGGAAGCGACCGGGCTCGACGGAGCCGCGGGGCATCCGCTGCTCACGGGTTCCGTCATCGGCCCGGTGCTGGTGGCCGTGAGTGCGTTTGCGATGTGGGCCATCCACCGCCGCGCGAAGCTCGATGCGGGCAATGGTGTCGAGGCCATGGCCGGCACTGCCTTGCCGTGGCTCGGCATGGCCGCGCTCACGCTGCTGCTCTGGCAATGGTGGACGCCGCCATGGGCCGCGGCCGCCACCGCCGTGCTGGCGTCGGCCACCTTCGCCGTGGCGGTGCGCTTTGCGCTGCTGCCGCTGACCTATGTGAGCTTCGGCATGCAGGCGCTTGCCGTGGCCGGCTTCGTGGCGACGCTGCACCACACCGGCGAGGTCGTCGATGGGCGCGTCCTGCAAAGCGGGTGGCAGGGCGCCGCCGTCGCCTGCGTGATCGCGCTCAGCGTGCTCGGCAGCGCCGCGTGGTCGATGCTGCAGGCGCACCGTGCGGCCCTGGCGCGCGGCATCCAGCCGGTGTGGTCGCTCGGCAATGTGGTGGGCGTGCTCACGGGCGTCGGCCTGCTGCACCTGGCGATGCTGTTCCAACTGAGCCTGGCGCAGGTTGCGTTGCTGTGGCCGCTGACCGCCACCGTCGTGTTCTGGGTGGCGCTGCGCATGGCGCACTTCCCGCTGGCCGCGCTGGCGGGCGTGCTGCAGGTCATCGCGGCCGTGGCGTTCAGCGTGTCGGATGCGTTCGATGCCGGCGCGGTGAAGCCGGCGTTCGCGAACCTGGCTTTCTGGACGCCCGTGGTGCTGGGCCTCACGGCCTTGCTGGCCGGCGACTGGCTGCGCGACGAGGCCGTGCCGCGCGTCGACGAGCCCACGGGCACGGCGCGCAGGCGCTGGACCAACGCGTGGTGCGCGATACCGGTGGTGCTGTGGACGCCGGTGGTCTGGGGGCTGTGGTGGTGGCTGTTTGGCCTGCTCGACGAAAGCGCGCGCGTGCTGAACCGCCACGATCTTGCGAGCCATGTGCCCGCGGCCGCGATGGCGGTGGTGCTCGTCACCTCCGTGCTGGCGGCGTTCGTGGCGCACCGCCGGGACTGGTCGCAGCTCGGCAAGGCCACCATCGCCACGCTGCCGGGCTTCGGCCTCATCGCGGCCTACTGCATCGTGGGAAGCCTGGCGCCGTTCGGCGTGCCGACGAGCGGGCTCGGCCTCATCGTGGGCAACGCCATCGTGGGCGGGCCGACGTCGTTCTATGTGCCGTCGAGCGCGCTGGGCTGGATTGCCTGGCCGCTGGCGCTGCTGTGGCACCTGCGCCTGCTGCGTGTGCAGAAGCGCTGGTTCGACGCATCGGCGCTCGTGCCTTTCCACGTGGCGGGCTTCTGGCTCTTCCTGCTGCTCGCGGCGCGTGAATGCCAATGGCAGCTGGGCCGCATCGGTACCGAGTGGTCGAGCTGGCAACTGCTGGGCTGGGCCATCGTGCCCGCGCTGGTGCTGTGGGCGCTGCGCTCGCGCGCGGTGCTGCAGCGCTGGCCGCTGGCCGAGTACCGCAGCGCGTACCTCGAATTCGCGGCGACGCCGGTGGTGGTCTACCTGCTGGTCTGGGGCTGGCTCACCAATGCCGTGAGCCCCGGTAACGCGGCGCCTCTGCCGTACGTGCCGCTGCTGAACCCGCTCGAACTGGCGCAATGGCTGGTGCTGCTTTCGCTGGTGCTCTGGTGGCGCGTCTTGCCGCCAGGCTCGTTCGCGCGCGTGGAACCGATGATCGCCAAGGGCGCGGCCGGCCTCACGGGGCTCGCCCTGCTGACCGGCATGGTGTTGCGCACCTGCCATCACTACGCGGGTGTCGAATGGCGGTTCGATGCGCTCTACGCATCGTGGCTGACGCAGGCGGCACTGTCGATCACCTGGGCGATCTGCGGCGTGGCCGCGATGGTGCTGGGCCATTCGCGCAAGGTGCGCACGCTGTGGGTGGCGGGCGCGGTGCTGCTCGGCGTGGTGGTGCTGAAGCTGTTCTTCGTCGAGCTGGCCAATCGCGGCGGGCTGTTCCGCATCGTGTCGTTCATCGCGGTCGGGGCCTTGCTGCTGCTGGTGGGCTACTTCGCGCCGGTGCCGCCGAAGAAGGAAGAGGCGGAAGCGCAAGCCAAGGCGCCAGCGGAAGGCGGTGCGGCATGAACAGCCGAACGATGACTGTGCTTCGCGCGGGCGGCGCTTTCGCCCTCGTCATGGCGACGATGGGGCCCGGCGCAGCGCTCGCGCAGCCCGTGACCTCGGCGCCCATCGTGCTGCAAGGCGCGGGCCCGTACCACCGGCTCACCTTGCCCCTGGCGATCTACGGCAGCGCCGCGTACGGCGACTTGCGCGACCTTCGCGTGCGCAACGCCGCCGGCCATGCGGTGCCCTACGCATGGCTGCGCAACGAAGCCGCCACACCGCGAACCGCGTCGCAAGACGTGCCGATCTTCGCGCTGCCCGGCAGCGAAGGCGGCACGGCTTCGGCCGACACTTCGCTCGCCTTCACGGTGCGGCCCGACGGCTCGCTGGCACTCGACAGCAAGGCCGCCGCCGGCCAGCGTCAGGCGAGCGGGGCGGCGCAGTGGTTCATCGACCTGAGCCAGGTCAAGGGCAGCCTGTTGCAGGCGCGCTTCCGCATCGCGCCCGAAGCGCAGGGCCTGTTCGCTTTCCGGCTCGAAGCCAGCGACGACCTGCGGCAATGGCGCCCGGTGAGCGGTGAAGAACAACTGGTACGGCTCGCGCACGGCGGCCAGACCATCGAGCGCCTGGCCGTGGACCTGGGCAACCTGCGCACGCGCTTCCTGCGCCTGCGCTGGAGCGATCCGGCGCAGGGCGCGCGGCTGACCGGCGTGGGCATCGACAGCGTGCAAGAGGTCGAGCCCGTGGCGCCGCTCGAATGGTCCGGCCCGTTGAAGCCGGAGCGCTGCACCACCGACTATTGCGACTACCTGCTGCCGCACGGCCTGCCCGTGCAGAGCCTGCGCATCGACCTGGCCGACGTCAACACGCTGGCGCAGGTCGGCATCTCGGGGCTGTCCGATCCGGTGCTTGCCGCAGCAGCAGCCGCCGCCACGTCGGCGCAGCCCGTGCCCCGCAATCCGCTGTATGCGCTGCGGCACCCGCAGCGCCGGCCGGTTCCGCTGCCCGACCGGCCCGACGAATCGCCGCTGGTCGATGCCGTGGTCTACCGCCTCGCGCAGGCTGGCGGCGAGGCGCGTTCGCCGGTGCTGGCGCTCGACGGCGCCGTGTACACGCGCCTGCGCTTGCGAACCACTGGCCCGGTGAGCGTGCTGGGCGCAACGCCGCCGGCCATTTCCGTAGGCGCGGTGCCGCGCACGCTGGTGTTCCTTGCGCAGGGCGGGGCGCCGTTCTCGCTGGCATGGAAGGCGGCGCCCGATGCCGCGGGCACCGTGGAAGGCGCCGTGCCCGGCGCACCGCTCGCGCTGTCTACGCTCATCCCGGGCTATGCCGCGGACAAGCCGGTGGTGGCCGACGGCGCGTCGGTCACGTTGCCGACGGCAGCGGTCACCGCGGTGGTGGCGGCGGCCGTGCAGCCCCCCATTCCTGCCGTGGACGGCCGCGATCCGTCGCGCAAGTGGTGGCTGTGGGGAGCGTTGGGTGTCGGCCTGCTGCTGCTGGCCGGCATGGCGTGGTCGCTGTTCGCGAGCCTGCGCAAGGATGCTGCCAGACCTGATTGAGTCAGGCCCGGCCGGGCGCGTTCAGCGCGCTCAGTTCGGATCGAAGGTGTCGCGGAAGGTGAACCAGGTCGAGCACAGCGACATGGCCGCGAGCACCAGCGCCGTGCCGACGATCAGCACGTTGCCCACCGCCAGCGCGGCACCGCCCGAGCCCATCGCGCCGACGCCGATCAGCACCGTGGCGACCAGGCCCATGCCGATGCCGGCCAGCAGGAACACGCCGAACCATGCAATGCCGAACAACGCGTAGGCGCCGAAATTGCGGAACAGCGCCACGATGCTGAAGAAGACGCTCTTCACCGGCTCCACGCGGTGCCAGTGCACCAGCGCGGGCGCATGCCACATGGCCAGCGACAGCGGCAGGTTCAGGCACATCAGCAGCATGCGCGCGACCTGGAAGTCGCGGCTGCCGATGATCTCGGGCGTCAGCGGGTCGTCGAGCAGGTAGGCGCGCGCCAGTTGTCCGCCATCGACCGGAATCGTCACCAGCACGGCCAGCACGAAGTACACCGCCGAGATGATGCCGAGCACCAGCAGCGAGCGCCATTCGGTGCGCATGGCGGCGAACACCGCCACGAACATTGCCGAGCCCGTGGGCCGCTGCGCATCGCCGGCACGGCCGGCGCCTTCGGCGTTGTCGGTATAGGCCACCGAGGTCGCGACCATCAGGCCCAGCGTCATGAACGGCACCAGGGCCGGTGCGAACAGGCTGCCCAGGATCGGCACGATCGACACCGTGGAGATCATCGCCATCAGCAGGAAGAACAGCGAGATGAAGGCCAGCGGTTGCCGCCAGAAGGTCTTGAGTCCGAGGCGGACCCAGGCGACGCCGGTTCGCGCCGGCACGAGGTTGAGTTTCATGTGTGGGGGTCAGGCAGCCACGAGCACGGGCTCGAAGGCCGGTTGTGCCATGGCATGCGGGTGGGTGGCGCGCTCACGCAGCACGCGCTCGAAGTGCGACGGATCGTGGGGCTTGAGCATGCTCGCCTCGCGCGGCAGGTGGAAATCCCACAGGCGCGAGATCCAGAAACGCAGCGCCGCGGCGCGCAGCATGGCTGGCAGCAGGGCGCGCTCGGCGGCGTTCAGCGGGCGCACCGATTCGTAGGCCGAGAGCAGCGCATCGGCGCGCCCGGCATGGTGGCGGCCGGTCGGCAGGTCGATGGCCCAGTCGTTCAGGCACACGGCCAGGTCGAACAGCCAGGTGTCGGTGCCGGCGAAGTAAAAGTCGAACACGCCGGTCAGGCGCGGGGCGGCGTCGGCGCCAGCGTCGTCGCTGGTCGCGAACATCACGTTGTCGCGGAACAGGTCGGCATGCACCGGGCCACGGGGCAGGGCCGCGTAGGTCGACGATTCGGCAATGTGGTTCTGGTAGGCCAGCTCGGCGCGCAGCAGGGCCGCCTGCGATTCCTCGATGTACGGCAGCACCACCGGCACGGTCTCGTTCCACCAGGCCAGGCCGCGCAGGTTCGGCTGGCTGCGGGGGTAGTCGCGGCCCGCCAGGTGCATGCGCGCCAGCATGGCGCCCAGCTCGGCGCAATGGGCCGGGCCGGGGGCCAGTTCGCTGTGGCCCGAAAGCTTTTGTACCAATGCGGCGGGCTTGCCGGCCACCCTGTGGAGCAGGTCGCACGAGGTGTCGGCGGCGGGCACCGGCGGCAGGCTCTTCTTGTGGGGCTGCTTCTCGGCGGCGGGCGCGATGGCCATGGCCGCCACGGGCTCGGGCACCGGCAGGCCGGCGGCCGCCAGGTGCTTCATGAGGCAAAGGTAGTAAGGCAACTGCTCGGCGCTCAGGCGCTCGAACAGCGTGAGCACGAACTCGCCGGACTCGGTGGTCGCGAAGTAGTTGGTGTTCTCGATGCCGCCCTGGATGCCGCGCAGGTCGCGCAGGCGGCCCACGCCGAGGCTTTGCACGAGCGCGTCTGCCTCGCCGAACTGGACTTCGGTAAAAACTGCCATGGCGTTGCTCAGCGCCGGGCCGAGGATGCGGGAGATGGAAAGAGGCGGGACAGGCGCACGGTCAGAACTTCATCACGTTCCAGACGCGCGGGCCGTTGGCGCCGGTCTCGGACGAGCCCTGGCGCGCGGCGCCGGCGTCGGCCGGCAGCACTTCGTAGCCGGGCATGTTCGACTTGGGCTTGACGTTGATGCTCTGCGTGCGGCCGCCGTAGCGGACTTCGTCGACCGAAGCGCCGCTGTCCTCGGTGTGGAGGTTCTCGACCTTCTGGTTGCGCCGGCCGTCGGCCTGCTCCTGATTTGGTAGCGATTCCGCCGGGGCCGGCGTGGCCGCCGGTTGGGCGGGCGCGGACTGCGCCTGCACGGCGGCAAAGGGGGCGGCAAAAGCCAGCGCCAGCAGGATGCGGCGGGCGACCAGGAGTGTGGAGCTAGGCATGGCCCGATTGTAGGCTTGCGGCCGGTTTCCGGGCGTCGGTTGCCACCTCGCGCCGTCGTGGTTCAGGGCGCCGGTCCGGGCACGGCAAAATGGCCCGATGACCGACAAGAAAACGCTGCTGCTCGTCGATGGCTCGAGCTACCTCTACCGAGCCTTCCATGCGATGCCCGACCTGCGCGCCGTGCCCGGCGACCCGAAGAGCCCGGCCACCGGCGCCATTCGCGGAATGATCAACATGATGACCGCGCTGCGCCGCGAGGTGCGCGCCGACTACGCGGCCTGCATCTTCGATGCGCCCGGCAAGACTTTCCGCGACGACTGGTACCCCGAATACAAGGCCAACCGCTCGCCGATGCCCGACGACCTGCGCAGCCAGATCGACCCCATCCACGAAGTGGTGAAGCTGCTCGGCTGGCCGGTGCTCAGCGTGCCCGACGTGGAGGCCGACGACGTGATCGGCACGCTCGCCAAGATTGCCGCCGCGCAGGGCATCGAGGTGATCGTCTCCAGCGGCGACAAGGACCTGAGCCAGCTGGTCGATGAGCACATCACCATCATCGACACGATGAACGGCAAGAAGCGCGACGTGGCCGGCGTCACGGCCGAGTTCGGCGTGCCGCCGAACCTGATGGTCGACTACCAGACGCTGGTGGGCGATTCGGTCGACAACGTGCCCGGCGTCGAGAAAGTCGGCCCGAAGACCGCGGCGAAGTGGCTGCTCGAATACGGCTCGCTCGATGCGCTGGTCGAGCGCGCCGCCGAAGTGAAGGGCGCCGCCGGCGAGAACCTGCGCAAGGCCCTCGACAAGCTGCCGCTCAGCAGGAAGCTCGTCACCATCCGCACCGATTGCGACCTCGAAGGCCACGTCACCGGCCTGCCGTCGCTCGAAGGCCTGCCGGTCGCCGCGCCGCAGACCGCCGAGCTGAAGCCCTTCTACGAGAAGTTCGGCTTCAAGAGCCTCGTGAAGACACTCGAAGCGCAGGAAGTGCCGCCCGAGCTGATCGAGGAAAACGCCAGGAAGAAGTCCGCCAAGGCCAGCACCGACCAGGGCGGCCTGTTCGACGAGCCCGCCGACCTGAGCGCCATGGAGGCCGCGGCCCCCGCGAGCAACCTCAAGTACGACACCGTCTTCACCTGGGAGCAGTTCGACGCCTGGCTCGCGAAGCTCGAATCCGCGGAGCTTGCGGCCATCGACACCGAAACGACTTCGCTCGACGAAATGGTCGCGCAGATCGTCGGCATCAGCTTCAGCGTCACGCCCGGCGAAGCGGCCTACATTCCGCTCACGCACAACTACCCCGACGCGCCCGCGCAGCTACCCATCGACGAAGTGCTTGCCAGGCTCAAGCCCTGGCTCGAGAACGGCGAGAAGAAAAAGCTCGGCCAGCACATCAAGTACGACCGCCACGTGTTCGCCAACCACGGCATCGAGGTGCAGGGCTACGCGCACGACACCATGCTGCAAAGCTACGTGCTCGAAGTGAACAAGCCGCACGGCCTGTCCAGCCTGGCAGAGCGCCACCTGGGCCGCAGCGGCATTTCGTACGAAGACCTGTGCGGCAAGGGCGCGCACCAGATCCCGTTCAGCCAGGTCGACATCGCCAAGGCGGCCGAATATTCGTGCGAAGACAGCGACCAGACGCTCGACGTGCACCGCACGCTGTGGCCGCGCCTGCAAGCCGATGAAAAGCTGGGCTTCATCTACCAGCTGGAGATGGAGTCGAGCGAAGCGCTGTACCGCATCGAACGCAACGGCGTGCTCATCGACAGCGCCACGCTCGCCGCGCAAAGCCACGAGCTGGGCACGCGCATCATGGCGCTCGAGCAGGAGGCCTACGAGATTGCCGGCCAGCCCTTCAACCTGGGCTCGCCCAAGCAGATCGGCGAAATCTTCTTCACCAAGCTGGGCCTGCCGGTGGTCAAGAAAACGCCGAGCGGCGCGCCCAGCACTGATGAAGAAGTGCTCGAAAAACTCGCCGAAGACTACCCGCTGCCCGCCAAGATCCTGGAGCACCGCGGCCTCTCGAAGCTCAAGGGCACCTACACCGACAAGCTGGGCCAGCTGGCCAACCCGCGCTCCGGCCGCGTGCACACGCACTATGCGCAGGCGGTGGCCGTGACCGGGCGCCTGAGCAGCAACGACCCCAACCTGCAGAACATCCCGATCCGCACCCCTGAAGGCCGCCGCGTGCGCGAGGCCTTCGTGGCGCCGGCCGGCAGCGTGATCGCCAGCGCCGACTACTCGCAGATCGAGCTGCGCATCATGGCCCACATCAGCGGCGACGAATCGCTGTTGCGCGCCTTCAGGGACGGCATCGACGTGCACCGCGCCACCGCCGCCGAAGTGTTCGGCTCCACGCCCGACCAAGTGTCGAGCGAGCAGCGCCGCTATGCCAAGGTCATCAACTTCGGGCTGATCTACGGCATGAGCAGCTTCGGCCTGGCGAAGAACCTGGGCATCGAGAACAAGGCTGCGGCCTCGTACATCGAGCGCTACTTCGCGCGCTACCCGGGCGTGAAGGCCTACATGGACGAGACCAAGGCCAGCGCCAAGGAAACCGGCTACGTCGAGACGGTGTTCGGCCGGCGCCTGTACCTGCCCGAGATCAACTCGCCCAACGGCCCGCGCCGTGGTGGTGCCGAGCGTGCGGCCATCAACGCGCCCATGCAGGGCACCGCGGCCGACCTCATCAAGCTCAGCATGGTCAAGGTACAGAACGTGCTTGACGAAGAAAAGCGTGGCACCAGGATGATCATGCAGGTGCACGACGAACTGGTGTTCGAAGTGCCCGAGGCCGAGGTCGAATGGGTGCGCACCGAAATCCCGCGCCTCATGGCCGGCGTGGCCGACCTCAAGGTGCCGCTGCTCGCCGAAATCGGCGTCGGTCCCAATTGGGACAAGGCGCACTGATCCCGCGAATCGACCCGAAGAAAAACCCCGAGAAAAATCCCGAGAAGAACCAATGCCCATGAAATTCCCGCACCGCCAGTTCCTGCTTGCCGCCGTTTGCGCCGCGTACCTCGGCACTGCCTTCGCCGCTCCCGATGCCCGCGTCGCATCACTCGCCGCCAAGGAAAAGCCGGCGCTGCTCGACACGCTGAAAGAACTGGTCTCCATCGAGTCGGGCAGCCGCGACCTCGAGGGCCTGGAAAAAATCTCCGACCTCATCGCTGCCAAGTTCAAGGCACTGGGCGGCCAGGTCGAGCTGATCGACCCGAGCGCCGAGGCCTACCGCATGGAAGACACGCCCGAAAAAATCGGCCGCGTCATGCGCGCGACCTTCAAGGGCACGGGCACGAAGAAGATCATGCTCATCGCGCACATGGACACGGTCTACACGGTCGGCATGCTCAACAAGCAGCCGTTCCGCATCGAAGGCGACAAGGCCTACGGCCTGGGCATTTCCGACGACAAGCAGGGCATCGCGGTCATCGCGCACACGGTGGCGATGCTGCAGGCGCTGAAGTTCAACGAATACGGCACGCTCACCGTGCTGATCAACGGCGACGAAGAAATCAGCTCGCCGGGTTCGCGCGCGCTGCTCACGCGCCTGGGCGGCGAACACGATGCGGTGATGTCCTTCGAGGGCGCCTCCATCAAGGACGACAAGCTCTCGCTGGCCACCGCGGGCATCGCCTCGGTCACGCTGAACGTTTCCGGCAAGGCTTCGCACGCGGGCTCGGCGCCCGAACTGGGCGTGAACGCGCTCTACGAGCTGTCGCACCAGATCCTGCAGATGCGCGACCTGTCCGATCCGGCCACCGGCCTGAAGATGAACTGGACCATTTCCAAGTCGGGCAGCAACCGCAACGTGATTCCGGCGGCCGCCACGGCGGGCGCCGACGTGCGCGTGCTCAAGGTCGCCGACTACGACCGCATCGAGCAGCAGGTCAACGAACGCGTGAAGAAGCAGCTGATTCCCGAGGCCAAGGTCGAGCTGAAGTTCGAACGCCGCCGTCCGCCGCTCGAAGCCACCCCGGCGTCGATCGCGTTCGCCAAGCATGCGCAGCAGATCTACAAGGACGAACTCGGCCGTCCGCTGGGCGCCGACGACAAGGCCGCCGGCGGCGGCACCGATGCCGCCTTCGCCTCGCTCAAGACCAAGGCACCCGTTGTCGAGCGCTTCGGCCTGCAGGGCTTTGGCGCGCACTCGGCCGATGCGGAGTACGTGCTGCTCGACTCCATCGAGCCGCGCCTGTATCTGGCGACACGCATGGTGATGGACATCGCACGCGGCAAGACGACCGGCGGGAACTGATCCGTCCGAGCCGCCCATGCGCCTGCGCCACATCGAGGTCTTCAACGCGATCATGCTCACGGGCAGCGTGAGCGCGGCGGCGCGGCTCATCAACATCACGCAGCCGGCGGTCAGCCGCACGCTGCAGCATGCCGAGCTGCAGCTTGGCTTTCCGCTGTTCCAGCGCGCCAAGGGCCGGCTCACGCCGACCACCGAGGCCCTCACGCTGTACCCGCACATCGAGCGGCTGTTCGCGCAGCTCGACGAGGTGCAGCGGCTGGCCGCCAACCTGCGCACGGCGGGCGACACCGGCGAGCTGCGCATCCTCAGCGTGCTGGCGCTCAGCTACGACGTGCTGCCGCGCGCGCTCAAGGCCTTTCGCGAACGGCATCCGGGCTACTCGATCACGGTCGAGTCGCTGCATTCGCCGCAGATCATGTCGGCGCTGCTGCTGCAAGAGGCCGACGTGGGCTTTGCCTTCAGCCCCGCAGTGCATCCCTCGCTCACGCAGGAGACGCTGGCCGACAGCCGCATGGTGTGCATCGCGCCCAAGGGCATGCTGCCGCGCGCACTGGTGCGCAACGGCTCGGTGGCGCTGCACGACCTGGTCGACCGGCCGGTGATCGGGCTGGACAGCCGCGACCCCGTGGGCACCAGCCTGAGCCAGGCCTGCCGGCAGGCCGGCGTGGGTTTCCAGCAGGCCGTGGTCACGGTGCAGACCTACCACGCGGCGCTGGCCATGGCGCACCACGGCCTCGGCGTGGCGCTGGTCGATGGCTGCACCGCACGCTCGGCCGACCGCGACAAGGTCGACGTGCTCACACTGGAGCCACACATTCCGGTGCCCATTCGTGCGCTGCGTTTCGCGGGCCGGCCCGATTCGGTGGCCGTGCGCGGCATCACGCGCTGCATGCGCGAAGCGATAGAGCAGGCCGCTTGAACGCTTGAAAGCAATGGGCTTTCGCCGCGCGCCATAATTCGCGGCCATGCACTTCCCGCGAACCTTCCGCTTCCTGCACCGCCTGGTGCTGGCGTGGTTCATGGCGTCGTTGCTGGTTGCGGGCGCATCGCCCTTGGTGAACCCGCAGGCGATGGAGCTGGTGTGTTCCGCCAGCGGCTCCATCAAGGTGATCGTGCAGGGCGACGACGGCCCGACCGAGCTGGGCGTGGCCGCCATGGACTGCCCGCTGTGCATGGTCTCCGGGCCACCACCTGCCGCCGCGCAGGTCACGCTGCCCACGCCGCTGCCGCTGGGCCGCGCGCTGCAACCGATTCCCGCTGCCCGCATCGCGGCAGCCACGGCCTCGCCGCTGCCGGCGCGCGGGCCACCCACGCTCTCCTGAACCCCGTTCTTCTTCCACCGCACGCGGCCTGACACGGCCGCGCGGTGGGTTTCCGGTCGTTCCGCGGCCGGCGCTGCTTTTTCCTTTTGCACGCGCCGCCGCAAGAGAGATTCCATGTCCCGTCGTACTTCTTCCGCCCCCACGCTGGGGCTCCTGGCCTTGCTCGGCAGCCCCTGTGTTCCCGCCATCGCGCAACAACAACAGCAACAACAGCAGCACCACGCCGGCGCTCCCTCGCTGCCGCAGATCGAGGTGGCCGACGACGCGCCCAGCGCCAACGGCCGGCTCGACCTCGACACCCCTTCGGACACCGCCAGCCGCCTGGGCCTCACGCCGCGCGAGACGCCGGCTTCGGTCACCGTGGTGAACCGCTCGGTGATCGACGCGCGCGGCGCGCAGAACACGCAGGAAATATTGCGCGCCGTTCCGGGCGTGACCGCGCACGACGCGCCCGGCAACATCGGCGTGAGCTACCGTGGCTTCGGCAGCGGCTCCATCGGCCAGATGTTCAACGGCATCAACGTGCAATACGCCATTGCGGCGCGGCCCGTGGACAGCTGGATTTACGACCGCGTCGAAGCCATCGGCGGGCCGTCGAGCTTTCTGTTCGGCTCGGGCGCGCTGGGCGGCTCGATCAACTACATCACGAAGACGGCGGAGCGCGGCGACTTTGCCGAAGCCCAACTGCGGCTGGGCACGCAGAACCTCAAGGAAGCCTCGTTCGGGCTGAACCGCCGCATCGCGGGCGACGGCGGCGCGGGCAGCCACTACGCGCGCATCGACGTGAACCACCGCGATGCCAATGGCTGGACCGACGGCACGAAGAACAAGTCGACGCAGCTGGCGGCCTCGCTGCTGTCCGATCTGGGTGGCGGGCTGAAGCACACGCTGGCCTACGAGTACCAGGAAGAAAACGTTGACCGGCCCTACTGGGGCACACCCGTGCTCAACCCCGTGGCCGGCACCATGCGCATCGACCGCGGCATCCGCTTCAAGAACTACAACAGCAGCGACGGCCTGTATGCGCAGCGCGTGCAGTGGCTGCGCTCGGTCACCGAATGGCAGGCCACCGACGCGCTGCAGTTCAAGAACACCTTCTATGCCTACGACGCGCTGCGCGACTACCGCAACGTCGAAAGCTACCGCTACAACCCGGCCAACACGGCCGTCATCCGTTCCGGCGCCTTGCTGCAGCGGCACGACCAGGACGTGTGGGGCAACCGCATCGAGGGCATTTACAAGGGACAGCTCGGCGGGCTGAAAAGCGACTGGTCTTTCGGGCTGGACTACAGCGTGAACCGGCAGACGCGTTTCCCCAACAGCCTGCCGGCCACGGTGAGCACCGTCAACCCTTACGTGTTTGCCACCGAGCGTTTCTTCGCGGTGCGGGGCATGACGCCGGGCTTCCGGCCCGACCGCGACAACAAGGTCACGACCACCGCGCTGTATTTGGAAAACCGCACGGCGCTGATGCCGGCGCTGAACCTCGTGACGGCGCTGCGCCACGAGCGCATCGACCTCGACCTGGTCAACCGGCGCACCGTCGATGCGGCGAACCCGGCCACCTTCCATCGCGGCTACAAGCCGACCACCGGCCGCATCGGGCTGGTGTGGGACTTCGCGCCTGGCGCCAACCTGTATGCGCAGTACGCAACGGCGGCCGACCCGCCATCGGGCGTGCTGTCGACCGCCTCGTTCGCCGACGTGCGCAACAACAGCGAGCTGACCACCGGCCGGCAGGCGGAGGTCGGCACCAAGCTTGATTTCTGGCAGGGCAAGGGCACGGCCACGCTCGCGGCCTACAGCATCCGCCGCAAGAACATCGCCACGCAAGACCCGAACAACAGCGCGCTCACTGTATTGGTGGGCGAGCAGTCGTCCAAGGGCGTGGAGCTGGCGCTCGGCCTGCAGCCCACGCCGCAGTGGTCGCTGCAGGGCAACCTCACGTATGTGGATGCGCGCTACGAGCGCTTCACGCAGGGCGGCGTGTCGCTCGCGGGCCGCACGCCGACCAACACGCCGGCGGTGGTGGCCAACCTGTGGGTGTCGTATGCCTTCACGCCGCGCCTGCAGGCCACGGTGGGCGTGCGGCACGTGGGCAAGGTGTATGCCGATGCCGCCAACACCATCAATTGGCCCGGCTACACGCTGCTCGACCTGGGGCTGAGCTGGAAGGTGAACCGCTCGGTCACGCTGGTCGGCCGCATCCGCAATGCCACCGACCGCGTCTACGCGGCGAACGTGGGCAGCACCTTTGCCTACCTCGGCGCGCCGCGCACGGCCGACGTGTCGCTGCGCGTGGCCTTCTAGCAAAGGGAGCATCGCCATGCATGCCAAACGCTGGTTGTTTTTGGTCCATCGCTGGCTGGGCGTGGTCGTCTGCGTCTTCTTCGCGATGTGGTTCGTCTCGGGCGTGGTGATGATGTACGTGGGCTACCCCAAGCTCACGGAAGCAGAGCGCCTGCAACACCTGCCGCGGCTCGATGCATCGGCACCGCTGCTGGGGCCGAGGCAGGCGCTCGATGCGGCCGGCATCGCGGGGCCGTTGCAGGAACTGCGGCTGGCCGCCGCCAGCGGCGGGCGCGCGGTGTACCTTGCGACGCCGGTGCGCGAAGCCCAGCCGGGCAAGCGGCGGCCGCCTCCGGGCAGCGGCGCGGTCGTCATCGATGCCGCGACGGGCGCCGTGCTGCGCGAAGTCGATAGGGCCCGCGCGCTCGCCAGTGCGCAGGCCTACGCCGGCGCAGGCGTGCCGCTCGACTACCGCGGCACCATCGGCGAAGACGCGTTTACCCATTCGCGCGGACTCGACGCGCACCGCCCGCTGCACGTGGTCGAGTTGGCCGATGCCGACGCCACCCGGCTCTACGTGTCGGGCAAGACCGGCGAGGTGGTGCGCGATGCGCCACGCACCGAGCGGCTCTGGAACTACGCCGGCGCCTGGATCCACTGGCTGTACCCGCTGCGCGGCACGGGGCTCGACCGCTACTGGACGGACATCGTCAACTGGCTGTCCATCGTCGGCATCGCCGTCACGCTGACGGGAACGGTGGTGGGCGTGATGCGCTGGCGTTTCGGCCGCACCTACAAGAGCGGCTCGCACTCGCCGTACCAGGGCTTCATGATGCGCTGGCATCACATCACCGGGCTGCTGTTCGCGCTGGTCACGCTGACGTGGATCTTCAGCGGCCTGATGTCGATGAACCCCTGGCGCGTGTTCGACAGCGGCGCACCCGCGCTGCGCATCGAGGCGATGAATGGCGGTGCGCTCGCCATTGCGGCGGAAGACGCGGCACCCGCGACTCTGCTGGCCGCGACCGGTGGCAATGTGCGCGAACTGCGCTGGGTGCGCGCGGCCGGGCAGACGCTGGTGCTGGTAAGCACCGGCAACGGCCAGCCGCTGGTGCGTGGCGCAGCCGATGCGCAGCCCTACACCTTCGATGCCGACGCACTGCGAGCCGCGGTCGCGCGCCTGCTGCCCGACGCAGTGCAACGCATCGACGTGCCGACCGCCTACGACAGCCACTACTACACGCGCGAGCCCCACACCATGACCGGCGGCACCGACAAGCCCTTGCCCGTCTGGCGCGTGGTGTTCGCCGATGCGCACGCCACCTGGGTGCACGTCGACCCGCGAACCGGCGCGGTGCTCGGCCGCTCCGACAGCACGCGCCGCCTGAGCCGCTGGCTGTTCGCGATGCTGCACAGCTGGGACTGGCTGCCGCTGCTTGATCACCGTCCGCTGTGGGACGTGGTGCTGATCGTGTTGAGCCTCGGCGGCACGCTGCTGAGCCTGACCGGCGTGGTCATCGGCTGGCGGCGCCTGGGCCGCAAGCTCAGGACGGTGTCGCTGCGGAAGGCGCCAGCGCCAGCGCAATCTGCCGCGCCGAGCCGAAGGCCAGCGTGAAACCCAGCGCACCGTGGCCGGTGTTGAACAGCATGTTCGACGGCGCGCCTGGCAGCCGCCCGATGATCGGCAGGCCTTTCGGCGTGGCCGGCCGCATGCCGGTCCATGGGTGCAGTTCTTCCAGGCGGCTCGCATGCGGGAACACGGCGCGCGTGGCGGCGGCCAGCGTTTCGATGCGCGTGGCCGGAATGCTCGCGTCGTGCCCCACCAGCTCGGCCATGCCGGCCACGCGCAGCCGCGAGCCGATGCGCGCAAAGACAACCTTGCGCGCGCTGTCCGTCACGTTCACGCGCGGTGCCGCGCCCGGCGTGGGGTCGACCTCGACCGTGATGCTGTAGCCCTTGAGCGGGTACACCGGCAGGTAGGCGCCCAGTGCGCGCCCCAGCTTGTGCGAGGCCGAGCCCAGCGCCATCACGAAGGCATCGGCCCGCACGTCGCCTTCGTTCGTTTGCACGGCGGCTACGCGGCCTTCGCTGCGCGCAAAGCCGTGCACGTCGGTGCCGAGCATGAAGCGCACGCCGCGCGCGCTCAGGGCCCGCATCAGCTCGGCGCACACCTTCAGGCAATCGGCCGCGCACTCGCTCGGCGTGTACACCGCGCCCGCCATCTGGCCGCGATAGTCCGCCAGCGCGGGCTCGATGGCAATGCACTCGTCGGGCGTGACGATGCGCTGCTCGCTGCCCATGGTGCGCTGCAGCTCGAGTTGCGCGCGCGCGCCTTCGAGCGACGCGGCACCGGCGTACAGCACCAGCTTGCCGGTGGCCGAGAAGTCGCAGTCGGGCGCGATGTCGGCCTGCATGGCCTCGAACTCGGTGCGGCTCGATGCCGCCAGCGCGAGCAGTTGCGCGGTGGTGTCGCGCGAAGTCTGCGCATTGCAAGCGCCCAGGAAGGCCAGCCCCCAGCGCCACTGCAGCGGGTCGAGCTGCGGGCGCAGCTTGAGCGGCGAGGTGGGCGAGAGCAGCAGCTTGGGCAGTTGCTTCCAGATCGACGGATCGGCCAGCGGCTGCACGTACGAGTAGCTCAGCTGCGCGCCATTGCCGCCGCTCGCGCCCGCGCCGGGTGCGGCGCGGTCGATCACGGTGACCTGGTGGCCCTGGCGTTCGAGCTGCCAGGCGGTGGCCAGGCCCACGATGCCGGCGCCGAGCACACACACATGCATGGCAGCAACTTTCCCGGAGTGATGAGAGATAACCCTGACTGTAGGGGCGTGCCCCGGCCCCCGGAAATGCCAAAAGCGCCGTGCCCCATAGCCAAAGCGCATGCCTCACGGCGCCGAAGGGGTTCACCCATAACCTTTGGGTATGGCCCAGCGTGCTATTGGAATTGTCGCAATGAGTCACTCCTTCCTACACTGGCCTTCTGTTCAATCCAACCGAATGAAGGCTCGAATGAAACTTTCCGTCTTGATGGCATCCATGGCTGCCGCGGTGCTCCTTACCGCCACCGGCGCCCAGGCCGCCGACACGCTCGCCAAGATCGCAGAGTCCGGCAAGATCACGCTCGCCTACCGCGAGTCGTCGGTGCCCTTCAGCTACCTGGACGGCCCCAACAAGCCGATCGGGTTCTCGGTGGAGCTTTCCAACGCCGTCGTCGAGGCGGTGAAGAAGAAACTGAACAAGCCCAACCTGCAGGTCGCGCTGATGCCGGTCACTTCGCAGAACCGCATTCCGCTGATCACCAATGGCACCATCGACCTGGAGTGCGGCTCCACCACCAACAACACCGCGCGCGGCAAGGACGTGGCCTTTGCGGTCAATCACTTCTATACCGGCACGCGCCTGCTGGTGAAGAAGACTTCGAAGATCAAGGACTACGCCGACCTTGCCAAGAAGACCGTGGCCAGCACCACCGGCACCACCAACGCGCTGGTCATGCGCAAGTACAACACCGAGAAAAACCTCGACATGAACATCGTGCTCGGCAAGGACCACGCCGATGCGTTCCTGCTGGTCGAGAGCGACCGTGCCGTGGCCTTCGCGATGGACGACATCCTGTTGTTCGGCCTGATCGGCAACGCCAAGACGCCGGCCGACTACGAGGTGGTGGGCGAGTCGCTGCAGGTCGAGCCCTATGCCTGCATGCTGCCCAAGGACGATCCGGCCTTCAAGAAGCTGGTCGACGACACCTTCATCGGCATGATGAAGAGCGGCGAGTTCGAGAAGCTCTACACCAAGTGGTTCATGCAGCCGATTCCGCCGAAGGGCGTGCCGCTGAACCTGCCGATGAGCCCGCAGCTGAAGGACAACCTGAAAGCCTTCAGCGACAAGCCAGCGACCTGATCCCGACAACAACAAGGAAAGAGAGAGAAAAGACATGGTCGCAGGCACTCAGGTCGTCGGCATCCTCGGGGGCATGGGCCCCGCGGCGGGCGCCGACTTCGTCCGGCTCTTCGTGCAGGCCTGCGCGCAGCAGATGCGCGCGCGCGGCGAGCTGGTGCGCGACCAGTCCTTTCCCGAGCACTGGCTGGCGCAGGTGCCGGTGCCCGACCGCACCGATGCGCTGGCTTCGGCCGACCGCAACGGCGCGCACCAGCCACTGGAGCCGATGCTGCAGGCACTGGGCCGGCTGGCCGCGCTCGGCAGCCGGGCCGTGGCCATTGCCTGCAACACCGCGCATGCCTGGCACGCCAGCCTGCAGGAGCGCTTTCCGCAGGTCGAGCTGCTGCACATGGCACGCGAAACCGCGCAGCAGCTGGCCGGGCAGGGCGCGACCAGCGTCGCGCTGATGGCCACCGAAGGCACCTACCGCGTGCGGCTCTACGAACAGGCACTGGCCGAAGCCGGGTTGGGCTGCCACGTGCCGCTGGCCGACGAGCGCCAGACCATCATGCGCGGCATCTTCGACGGCGTGAAAGCCGGCAACATGTCGCTGGCTGAGCAGTGCTTTTCAGAGGTGGCGCTGCGGCTGGCCGAGCGCCATGGCCCCGTGACCATCATCATGGGCTGCACCGAAGTGCCGCTGGGCCTGCAGGGCTCGGCCGCGGTGGCCGGGCTGGACCTGGTCGACCCGGCGCAGGTGCTGGCCGCCGCGCTGGCGCGTCGCGCATACGGCGCACGGAGCGGGTCAGGCACGTAAAGAGCGGGCGCGCGGGCACGTCGCGCCAACCCCACTGAATTTCCGGTCATCGAGGCCCCGGGCCGATTTCGCCTACATTGCGGCGTGCGTTTTTTCGCGCAGCGCCCCTTGTCCGACGATTCAACTGGAGCCCTTCCCATGTCCGCACTCGACGACAGCCGTTCCGACTTCGATTCGCTTCGCCCCGGCGAGAGCACCGAGCAGGGCGCCACGCGCCGCACCGCGCTCAAGGCCGCCATCGGCGTCGGCTATGCAGCCGCCGTCATGCCGGTGGTGGCGCAGACGGCCATTGCCACCTCGGCCGATGGCCTGAAGGCCGGCCCCATCAAGTACACCGTCAACGGCTTCGAAGTGCCGGCCTATGCCGCCGCGCCTGCCGGCAAGACCGGCCTGCCCGTCATCCTTGTGATCCAGGAGATCTTCGGCGTGCACGAATACATCGCCGACACCTGCCGCCGCTTCGCCAAGCTCGGCTACCTGGCCATCGCGCCCGAGCTCTACGCACGCCAGGGCGATCCGCGCGGCTATACCGACATTCCCAAGCTGCAGGCCGACATCGTGAGCAAGGTGCCCGACGCGCAGGTCATCGCCGACCTCGACGGCGCGCTGGCCTATGCCAAGGCCAACGGCGGCGACACCGCCAAGGCCGGCATCACCGGGTTCTGCTGGGGCGGGCGCATCGTCTGGCTCTACGCCGCCACCGGCAAGGTCAAGGCCGGCGTGGCCTGGTACGGCCGGCTGGTCGGCCAGGCCAGCGATTTGCAGCCGAAACACCCCATCGACATCGCCGCCAGCCTGCAGGCGCCGGTGCTCGGCCTCTACGGCGGAAAAGACCAGGGCATCCCCCTTGACACGGTTGATAAGATGAAAGCTGCTCTGGCCAATGGGACTCCGGCGGCCAAGGCGTCGAGCTTCGTCGTGTACCCCGAAGCAGGCCATGCATTCCACGCGGACTACCGCCCCAGCTACGTGAAGAGCGCAGCTGACGACGGATGGCAGCGTGCCACGGCCTGGTTCAAAGCCAATGGCGTCGCCTGACCCCGGCGCCCTGTAGCCGCACTCCCCGCCGAAGGCCGTCCCATGACGGCCTTTTCTCTTTTTATGAACGGACAACGGCCCTGGAACTGTTTCAATGGCCGTCTCTCTTGCGCAAGCAGCTATGAATTTGATAGTCATCATCCTGGCGACCCTGGTTGCCGGCATCGGCAGCGTCTGGCTGGCCGCCCTTTTGTTGCGCGTGGGCGTGCGCAGCGGCTCCGGCGGCGTGAACCCCCAGCACCTGCTCAGCCTGGCGGCCGGCGCGCTGCTCGCCACCGCCTTCATGCACCTGCTGCCCGAGGCCTTCGAAAGCCGCATCGAACCCGCGCTGCTGTTCGCCGTGCTGCTGTTCGGGCTGGTGTTCTTCTTCCTGCTCGACAAGGCCGAGCTGTGGCACCACGGCCATGAACACCACCACGGCGACGCCGAAGCCAAGGCCGGCGACGCGCATGCCGGCCACGGGCACGACCACGGTCACGACCACGACCACCCGCATGCCCACGGACACGCGCACAGCCACAAGCCCACCGGCGGCGGCAGCTGGGCTGTCTTGACCGGCGACAGCGTGCACTGCTTCGGCGACGGCATCCTCATCGCCTCCGCCTTCATCGCCGACATGCGCCTGGGTCTGGTGGCCGCCATTGCCGTGCTCGCGCACGAGGTGCCGCACCACATCGGCGACCTGGTGGTGCTGCGCCAGAGCTCCGCCAACCAGCGCGTGGCGCTGGTGAAGGTGTCGCTCGCGGGCACCATGACCATGCTCGGCGGCATCGCGGGCTGGTGGCTGGTCGACCAGCTGCACGGCTGGCTGCCGTACTTCCTGGTGCTGGCCGGCAGCAGCTTTGTCTACGTGGCGCTGGCCGACCTGATTCCGCAGCTGCAAAAACGCCTGCCCGCGCGCCAGACCGCCGCGCAGGTCCTCTGGCTGGTCGCCGGCATCGTGCTGGTCACGCTTGTGAGCCGGCTGGCGCACGGCGAGCACGGGCACGACCATGGTCACGACGACCCTAGGCACGGCGAACACGGCCACGTGCATAAAGACTGACCGTGAATCGGCAATGACGGCAATGACGTCGACGGCGGTGGTGGGGCGGGAAACTTTCCGACACCGACGCTGCCGTTCGGATGAACCGCTGCGGCCGAAACAGGCGCACCATAGGGGGCCGTTCAGTCATCAGCCGAGGAACCGATCATGAACAACGTCGACGCCACCGCGCGCTCCGCTTCGCCACTCGAAGACGACGAGGACAACACGCCTGCCGACGATTTCGAAGAGCCCGACAGCGAAGCCTCCGACGACCTGTCGGATGAAACGGGCATCGATCTCACCGATGCGAGCGAACTCGATGCCGACAACGTGCCGGCCGACGAAGAGTTCGACCGCGTGATGAACGCTCCCGACTGATCGAGCCATGCCGGCGGGGCGGTTACGCTCCCCGCCATGCGCCTGTTTCACTTCAGCGAAAACGCCGACATCGACCGGTTCGTGCCCAGGCCGGTACGAACGCCCGCACAGCGCCCCGCGGGCATGGCCTGGCTCAATGGCCCGCTGGTCTGGGCCATTGCTCAGGCGCACCAGCGCCTGTATCTTTTTCCGAGAGAGTGCCCCCGCATCGTGATGTGGGCCACCGGCGAAACGGCCGACGTTGACCGCAAGGCATGGCTCGGCGACATGGCCCCGGGCATGGAGGCCGTCGCCTACGTCGAGCAAAGCTGGGCCGAGCGCCTGGGGCATGCGGCGCTGGCGCGCTACGAATTTCCCACCGAGTCCTTCGTCGACATCCACGATGTCGGCATGTGGGTCTCGCCTGAAACGGTCGTGCCCGATGCCGTCGCTCGCATCACGGACCTGCCCGATGCGTTGAGCGCCTGCCGCACCGAGCTTCGCTTCGTCGAGTCCCTGTTGCCCTTCAAGCCCGTGTGGAACTCGACGGTGCACGCCAGCGGCATCCGCCTTCGCAACGCCGCCGGCTGGCACTGACGACTGCCAGACCGGCCAGGCCCGCGGCATCAATCAGACGGTGGCCGCCGCGTCCTTGCGCAAGATTACTTGCCCGTTCTGCACGCCGCTGTGCACGCCGTTCTGCCATGTGACGGCGCCATTCACGATCACCGCATCGATGCCTTCGGCCGGCTGCGTGGGCGTCTCGTAGTTCGCGGTGTCGCGCACCGTCGCGGCATTGAAGATCACCACGTCGGCGTGATAGCCCGGCTTCAGCGCGCCGCGCTCGTGCAGGCCGAAGTTGCGTGCCGTCAGCCCCGTCATCTTCCACACCGCCGTTTCCAGCGGGAACAGCCCGACGTCGCGGCTGTAGTGGCCCAGCACGCGCGGAAAGGTGCCCCACAGCCGGGGGTGTGGCTTCTCGCCGACCGGAATGCCGTCGGAGCCGATCATGGTGTCGTCGAATGCCAGGATGCGCTGCACGTCGTCTTCGTCCATCATGAAATAGATCGCGCTGCCCGGCTGCAGCCGCTGCGCCGCCTCTTCGCCCGACACGCCCCATTCGGCCGCGATGTCCTTCAGGTCGCGCCCCGCGCATTCGGGGTGCGGCACGCTCGACGCGATGAGCACGCGGCCTTCCATCATTCCGCGGTCGGTGCGGATCATGGTCGAGCCGGCGGTGTAGGGGTAGCAGTCGAGCCCGATGCACTGGTGCTGCATGGCTTCCTTGATGAACGGCAGCGTGACCTTGGTCTTGCCGAAGTTCCGTGTGTTCTGCACCTTGTGGTGCGACACCACCACCGGAATGTCGAGCGCGCGGCCGATCTGGAAAGTTTCTTCGAGCGATTCCATGACGCGATCGCTTTCATCGCGCATGTGCGTCACATACAGCGCCTTGCGCGAAGTGAGCGGACGCCCGACCTCGATGATTTCCTCGGTCGTGGCCTTCACGGCCGGCGGATAGAAGGTGCCAGTCGACAGGCCGATCGCGCCGGCCTGCATGGCTTCTTCGACCAGGGCCTGCATGGCGGAAATTTCGGCGTCGGTGGCGGGCCGGTCGAGGTCGGACATGACGACGGCGCGCAAGGTGGAGTGGCCGACCATCGCCGCCACGTTGACGGACGAGGGCGTGGCGCGCAGGGCATCGAGGTAGGCGGCGAAGGTGGTGAAGCGGCCTTCGGCTGGCGTTTCGAGCAGGCTCAGCGGCATGGGCAGGTCCATGTCGACGCGAAGCGGCGCGGCGCTGATGCCGCAGTTGCCGGCGACGACGGTGGTGACGCCTTGCGAGACCTTGAAGGGCATTTGCGCTTGCGACAGGACGGCCTGGTCGTCGTGGGTGTGCGAGTCGATGAAGCCGGGTGCGACGATGCGGCCGGTGGCGTCGAGGGTGTTGTCGGCGGTGTGGCCGGCAAGCTGCCCGATGGCAACGATCCGGCCGTTGACGATGCCGACGTCGGCGTTGAATCGTGGCGCCTTGGTGCCGTCGATGACTGTGCCGCCCTGGATGAGCAGGTCGTAGTGAGTGACTGGGGTGTTCATCGCTTTGTCCTTTCGTGGTGTTCTCTTGTTTTCTTGCGCTGTCGTTCAATGCGGGGGCATGGGGTCATTCGGGGCGCGTGCGACTGACACCGGGTACT